>NZ_JBEZDU010000027.1:0-140746 GCF_040648495.1 Nonomuraea sp. NPDC049129
TTACATTCCGAACCCGGAAGTTAAGCTTCCCAGCGCCGATGGTACTGCACTCGGGAGGGTGTGGGAGAGTAGGTCACCGCCGGACAATCTTTGATTGCAGAAAGGGCTCCACGCACGCGCGTGGGGCCCTTTCTGCGTTGTGGGCCAGGCGCAATAGGTCGGGCACAAGCAGCGGTGGGCTCTGCTCTACGGGAGTGGCCTGTTTGCGGCCAGGAAATGTACAAGCTTCGGATTGCAGCCCTGAACCGCGGTGTGGCCGATTCAGGACGTAGCCGACCGCACCGCCGAGCAGCCGCAGGCGCCGGATCGTACAATCAACGGCTTACCCGCGGAGAACGAAGACACCCCAGCCGATGTAGTCCCTGCCGTACTCGAGATAAGAGTCGCGTGCATGGTCCAAGAATTGCCGCAAGGCCGACGCATCGGGGTCGTCCGGATTTTCGCGTAGCCATTCGCTCAGTCCACCGTTGAGCGGCGACGTACCTGTCCCAGGTGTCGTGGTTCGCCAGGACCATTTCCACCAACTCATAGCCGGCGTCTTCGATGAGCTTGGCTGTACCGGACAGCGAAGCGAAAGAATCTTTCGGCACTTGGAGCGATGCACAGGCTTCGGGCGGTGGCGGGCTGATCCAGTAGCAGTCACCGACCAGGGCGAGTCCGCCGGGGCGGAGCAGGCGGCGTATGAGGGTGAGGGTGCCGGCGAGGCCGTTGCCGATCCACGCGGCGCCTATGCACGAGACGATGTCGTACGAGTGCGGCTCGTCCTCATAGGTCCCGGCGTCCGCCTCGATGAAGCGTACCTGGCCGGTCACATCGAGCTCGTCCGCGCGATCTCTGGCGGCGGTGAGAAAGACCTTGCTGATGTCCACGCCTACCCCGTACGAGCCGTAACGGGCGGCCCATTGGGTGAGCATTTCCCCCTTCCCACAGGCGAGATCCAGGTGGCGCGCGCCTGGTGTGATGCGGCAGATTTCGCCGAGGAGTTGCAATTTTTCGTCAGTGATGGGTTCAGAATGCGGTGCTGGGCCTCGGCGATCTCATGGAAGCGGAGTGACATGTCGAGCAGTTTTCCCGAAGCGGTCAATCACCGCGGCCGAATATGCGGGCCGGGCCAGGCTCGGTGACATGCTGCGGCTTGCTAGGCTGGTGGTACCGGGCCATCCCACCGCGGGTGGCCTTCGTCGCGTAAGGCCCGAAAATCGGGCGGCGACCTGCCACGGCGGACCGTCATGTGACGCACGGGTCTGCTGAGTGAGCCAACGAAATGGACCAGAAGTGAACAGTGATAACGGATCGGACGGCGGACAGCGCGAACGGGGCGACGGCGGAGACAAGCGTCCCCAGGGCGGCGACAGGAGCGGCGGGTATGGCTCCCGCGGGCGCGACCAGCGCGACTCCAGGGGCGACCGTCCGTTCCGTTCTGACGACAGGCCGCGCTCCGGCGACCGAGGGCCACGACGCGACGGTGGCGACCGAGGGGCGTCGCAGGATCGCGGATACGGCGAGCGTTCCGGATACCAGGGGCGCGGCGACCGGGGCACCGGGCGCGACGGCGGAGGATATCGCGGCCCGCGTCGTGAGGGTGCCTCCGGCGATGACCGGGGACCTCGTCGCGAAGGCGGGTTCGGTAGTGACCGCGGCCCTCGCCGCGAAGGTGGTTACGGCGGTCCGGCCCGCGAGGGCGGATTCAGCGGGGACCGTGGCCCCCGCCGCGAGGGCGGCTACGCCGGTCCGCGCCGTGAAGGCGGATTCGGTGGTGACCGTGGCCCGCGTGGCGAGGGCGGTTACCGCGGCGGCGACCGCGGTCCGCGTCGCGAAGGTGGATACGGTGGCCCGCGCCGAGAGGGTGGCTTCCGTGATGACCGGGGCGGGCGCGGTGGCGATGACCGACGTCCCTTCCGTGACCGTGACGACCGTGGCCCGCGTCGTGACGCCGGCTCCGGCGATGACCGTGGCCCCCGTCGTGAGGGTGGTTACGCTGGTCCTCGCCGTGAAGGCGGTTACGGCGGCGGGCCGCGCCGTGAGGGCGGGTTCGGTGGTGACCGTGGCCCGCGTGGCGAGGGCGGTTACCGCGGCGGCGACCGCGGTCCGCGTCGCGAAGGTGGATACGGCGGCCCGCGCCGTGAGAGTGGCTTCCGGGACCGTGATGATCACCGGCCGGGTGGGTTCCGTGAGCGTTCTGAGGGTGGCGACGATCGTCGTTCCTTCCGGGACCGTGATGACCGCGGCCCTCGTCGCGAGGGTGGTTACGCCGGTCCGCGTCGTGAGGGCGGTTACAGCGGCCCCCGTCGCGAGGGCGGCTTCCGCGACCGTGACGGCGGTGGGGATCGTCGTGGTTTCCGTGACCGTGATGACCAGCGCCCGGGTGGGTTCCGCAGCGACCGGGGTCCGCGCCCCGAGGGCGGCGGTGACCGAGGTCCCCGCCGTGAGGGCGGCTTTGACCGGGGTCCGCGTGGCGGCGACGACCGCCGTCCGTTCCGGGACCGCGACGACCGTGGCCCCCGTCGCGAGGGTGGTTACGGCGGTCCGCCCCGTGAAGGTGGGTTCCGCGACGACCGCGGTTCGCGCCCTGGGGGTGGCGACGATCGTCGTTCGTACCGGGATCGTGACGACCGCGGCCCTCGTCGTGAGGGCGGTTACGGTGGCGGTCCGCGCCGTGAGGGCGGTTACGGTGGTCCGCGCCGCGAGGGTGGCTTCCGTGACGATCGGGGTCCCCGGCGCGAGGGTGGCTTCCGCGACCGTGACGATCATCGGCCGGGGGGGTTCCGTGAGCGTTCTGAGGGTGGCGACGATCGTCGTTCCTTCCAGGATCGTGACGACCGTGGCCCTCGCCGCGAGGGCGGTTACGGCGGCCCGCGCCGCGAGGGTGGCTCCCGTGACGATCGGGGTCCCCGCGAGGGTGGTTACCGCGACGACCGGGGCCCGCGTGGCGATGACCGTTCCCGCCCGTTCTCGCGCGACTCCCGTGATGACCGGGCGTCCAGCGGCACTCGTGCCAGGTTCGGCCGTACCGAGGACGACGCTCCGAAGCGCGAGCCGCTGCCCGAGGTCGCGCCCGACATCACCGCCGAAGAGCTCGACAAGGAAGTACGCGACGAGCTGCGCTCCCTCCCCGGCGACCTCGCCGAGCTGGTGGGCAGGCACATGGTCGCCGCCGAGCGTGCGCTGGAGGAGGACGACCCCGATCAGGCTCACGAGCACACCAAGGTGGCCCGCCGGTTCGCGGCCCGCATCGGTGTCGTACGTGAGGCGGCGGGAATCGTCGCCTACCGGGCTGGGCACTTCTCCGAGGCCCTCAGCGACCTGCGCGCGGCGAGGCGGATGACCGGTTCTGACGCGTATCTCGCGGTCATGGCCGACTGCGAACGCGGCCTCGGCCGTCCGGAACGCGCCCTCGACCTGGTCCGCTCGCCCGAAGCCGAACGCCTCGACAGGGCGGGACGCATCGAGCTGTCCATCGTGGAGTCGGGCGCCCGCCGCGACCTGGGCCAGAACGACGCCGCCGTCATCACCCTGCAACGTCTGCCCGAGCTGCGCGATCCGCAGGCGAAGCCCTGGTCGGCTCGTCTCGCGTTCGCGTACGCCGACGCGCTGGCCGACGCGGGTCATCAGGAGGCCGCGACCGATTGGTTCGCCAAGGCGATGGCCTTCGACGAGGACGGTGAGACGGACGCCGCCGAACGGTACGCCGAGCTGACGGGTGCCGTCATCGAGGACGTCGAAGAGGACTTCGACGACGAGGACGTCGATGACTACGAGGACGACTCCGACGACGCGGGTACGGCCGGCCAGGCCGACGCCATGATCGAGCTGGACGAGGACGTCGACGAGGACGCGGCCCTGGCTGAGGCAGACGACCTTCTCGACGACTCCGAGCCCACCGACGATCAGTCTGCGGAAGCCGAGCCGGAGGACCAGGAGGATGAGCCGCTCGGTCGGCAGGATGCCGATGATGAGCAGGACGGCGCGGAGGACCGGCAGGGCGCCATCCGTGAGCAGGACGGCTCTGCCGCCCGGGAGGACGCCGACGACGAGCAGAACGGCTCTGCTGACCGGGAG
Organism: Nonomuraea sp. NPDC049129; assembly: GCF_040648495.1. Classification (NCBI taxonomy): domain Bacteria; kingdom Bacillati; phylum Actinomycetota; class Actinomycetes; order Streptosporangiales; family Streptosporangiaceae; genus Nonomuraea; species Nonomuraea sp. NPDC049129. Next base: position 4,060 of record NZ_JBEZDU010000027.1, read on the forward strand.
GACGCCGACGACGCGCAGGACGGGCCTGCCGCCGAGGCGGAATCCGCTCCTGAGCAGGCGAAATCCGCTTCCGAGCAGGAGGCCGCCGAGTCCGGCGAGCTCCGGGACGGTTCGGCGAACGCCTCGAAGGACGTCCCGAAGGGCGCCTCAAAGGACGCTTGGAAGGACGCCTCGAAGGATGCCGAGCCCGATGAGCTGCTGGACGACGAGTCCGGCACGGCAGAGTCGAGCGTCCCGGAGCCCAAGGCCTCTGCGATTGAGACCCCGATGGCGCTAGGCATCACTCCGGCGTTCATCGAGCCCAACTTCGGCGACATCCTGGACCAGCCCGACGAACCAGCCGAGGACGCCGCCAAGCGCGACTCCCAGCGCGAAGACTGACGTCCTGCTCCGCCGTACACCTTCCACGGTGTACGGCGGAGTTCTGGTACGGCACTTCGTACCAGAAGTCAGGGTGAGACGCGGTCGAGCCAGTGGTAGATGCCCGCGACGTTAGACGGAGCGCCACTCAGGAGCTCGAACTGCTCCGCCGTGTCATCGTCCGCCTTGAGCGCTTGGTACCGCTCCATGGTCCGGTCCCTGACCATGGCGATGGCGTGGTCGAGGTCGAGGCCCTCCGTGTGTACCTGGCGGGTGAGATCGACCCAGACGCGAAGTTCCTCCGCGGAGCGTTCGAGCGTCTCCTGTACGGCGCCGACCGGTCCGTAGTGGCTGAACAGCAGCCGCTGCGGGCCGAGTGCCTTGAACAGCGAGATCGAGTTGAGCGCCGTCTCCAGGTCGAAGTCCGGAGGCGGGGTGGCCGGGCGCAGGTCCCCGGTCTGAGGCAGGTACACGCCGGCGGCGTCACCTACGTACAGATCGCCAGTGGCGGAATCGATGAGACCCACATGGTGCTTGGCATGACCGGGGGAGTAGTGGCTGTTCAGCGTCCTTCCGTTGCCCAGGTCGATGGATCCGGTGTCGCCGAGCGCGACGATGCGGTCGGCCTCGGTGGGCGATAGTTCACCAAATAGCGTGTCAAGGCGGTCACCCCACACCATCCTCGCGCTGGCCATCAATCTGGACGGATCGGCCAGGTGCCTGGCCCCCTTCTCATGCACCACGATCTGGGCGGACGGGAAGTACCTCGCCATGTCCCCAGCGCCGCCGGCATGATCGAGATGGATGTGCGTGACCACGACCGTGGCAAGGTCCTCAGGGCCCACGCCGAGCGAGGCGAGTGCGTCACGGACCACGGGCGCCGAGGTCGAGGTGCCGGTCTCGACCAGGCATGGGCGGTCACCCAGGATCAGGTATCCAGCCGTGATGCCCGAATAGCCGGCCATCTTCGTATCGATCTCATAGACGTCGCCGCCCAGGGCGGTGATGTTGTCCACAGTCACTCCTGATCCGCTGCCGTTATCCCCAGAATGGCGTTCGAGCCGATCCGGCGTACCCCTCATCGTAAAGAGTGATCTCACCAGAACCCCGATGGGAGGACGACAGTGGACCGCAACGAGGTCGTACTGGTGGGAAGGCTGTCCGCGACGCCAGAGGAAAAGCCCCTGCCGAGCGGCGACATCCTCACGAAATGGCGCCTGATCGTGCGCCGCCCGGAAAACAGACGCGGCCAGACGATGACGGACAGCGTGCCATGCGCGACCTTCGATCCCGAGGCGGCCGCCTTCGTCCGCAACCTCAGACCCCGCGACACCATGGAGATCAAGGGCGCTTTCCGCTGCCACGTCTACGGCCCGACCGCCGCCAAGATCTGGCGCTACGAAGTCGAGGTCACGATGGCGAAGGCAGCCCCACCTGACCCAGCTGACCAGCCGAGGCCCTCACGACCGCGCCGAAAGCCTTTCCCACTCGCACAGAGCCGACGGCTCGGCAACGACCCGGAACCGCCGGACGCTCAGGAGTGCCGACGAGGCCCGGCCCCTCCGCCAACCCCAAAGCCATCCGGAAACGCGATGATCCAGGACAAGCACGACATCCTCCCGTCTATCCCCTCGCCACGCCCAGCCCCGGACCTGGCCCCGACCGGCTAGCTCGCTATTCGGGCGTGGCACCTCGTGGAATTGTCCGGCGGTCGCCTGCCGATCGCCGGACGATCGACAGCGGGGCCCGGGGCCGGGGGTCAGTGACAGGGGAGCGCGCCGAGCCACACCGTTCCTACAGGTAGTCGCACTGCTCGCCACCCGTGCGCTGTTGACATCCCGCAGACTGGTGTAGTTGCCTCAGCCACTCGGCCCTATTCGCCCTGGTAGAAGCCATACAGCCAGATCGTGGATCCACCACTCAGCGGGACGTCATCGCGGCAACCGCCTACGCTCGTGAGGACGCCATGGATCTTCGGCTGGGGACGAAAGTCCACCACTTGATGGGCCGTCATCTTGCGGGTAACCGCCGTCGCTGGTCCAGAAGATGACGGCCCATCGAAGGCGTATCTCCTGGGCTTATGCGCTCAGGCCCATTAGATCGTTGATCCACCGCTCGGCGGGGACACAAGCGTCCAGATCGGTGCAGTTAGGTCGTGGTGCGGCGCAACTCAGGAGGTCGGTATCGCTATTGATCGTCTACCGCGGTGGCCGGAAACGTTCATCGGCTTACGATATGTAACCGGCGATGGTCTTCGCGCACACCAGCGACTCGGTACGCGTGGTGTCCACCTCCAGGTCATAGACCATACCGTCGTGTACCGCCTCCGCCTGGGCCACGGCCATGCCCGGGATGCGGTCTCCCCGAGCCCGCTCGCGGTCGGCGGCGACCGCGCTGTCACACCTGACGCCGACCCACAGGACGTCGAGCCCGCCTAGAACTCTCTGCCACTGCTGCTGGGAGTCCCCTCCCCCGAGAAGGACATCATCGATGATGACCCGGGCTCCGGCACGGGCCATCGTGGCGATCCCCTCCCGCCACGCCGTCTGCAGTTGCAGGAACTCCGGCCCGACGGTCACAGCTCCGTCGGAGGCGATCTTGAGTCCCGTGTCCGATGTCATCATGGATTCGGGCATCGCCTCGATCATCGAGTCGACACCTCCGATGGCAAGCCAGGGCTGCGGCAGTACAGCCTGCAGGCTCCGGACGATCGAGGACTTGCCCGCGCTGGATCCGCCATTGAGCACGATCACCTGCGTTGTCACGGCGTACACAGTAGGGGAGCCGCCTCAAGGAAGTGAAACGATTTTCGGCCGACGCTGCCCTGCCGCTGCGACCCGGTGAACGTTTCCGGTCACTGCGCCGGCCGGGCCGTTGCGTCGCCGATCAGCAGCGGTACACGAGGACGGAGCAGTTGAGCGGTGACTGCTCTGGTCGCTACGCCATTCTCGTACTTACAGCCTGCGCTCAGAAGGGCTCTTTACAGTGCTGAGTGGTGTCCCATCCAGTGGTGGATCAACGATCTCGCTGTGCGTTTCCTACGTGGGCGAACAGGGCTGAGCGGGGGAGAAACCACACCGCTCTGCGGGACTTCGTCGTGGTATGCGGTGATGGAGCCGTCCAGGCCGCCGTCGTCGAGCTGCCAGCGCTGCTCCAGCCGGCGGCATTCGTCCTTGCGGAACAGCGCGGGATTGTCGGTCAGCAGGCTGCCGAAGGCCCGCTTCAGCCCGTCCTCGCTCGTGCCCTCCGGAGCGGGCAGGAGGGACGCGAGCGCGGCCAGCTCGCGATCGGCGGTGGCCCGACTCGCCTCAGCCGGTGGCGAAGGTACGGAGGACGAGGCCCGTAATGGGCTTAGGGCCGAAGGAGGTTGATTTGCGAGGCACGCGCTCGCCCCCCGCCGCGATGGCCAGCACGTCGTCGACGGCTAGCGGCTTCAGAATCACGGCGGTGCCGCCCGTATCGAGAGCCAGCTGCAGGGCGGCCTCCGGGTCATGATGCACGATCCGTACGGCCTGCTGATCGTCCTGCATGCCCCACACCTTGGGCAGGACGAACTCACTGAGGATGGAGATGTTCAGCGAGTTCCACAGATCGGAGCGGTCCGCAGGCATGGCACGGGCGAGCTGGACCGGATCAGGGTTGGTGAGCAGGTGGCAGCCTCCTTCGCCGGCGAGCAGAAATGCGGGCTCCCCTGCCGCCTGGAGCGCGGCCAGGCCCTGGTCGAGGGTGGCATGATCGTGGACACGCCATGACCCCTTGGCCTTGGCCGCCGCCTCGGTCAGGGGCAGGCCGGGGATGACGCGGTGAATGGCCTTGAGATCGGGCGGGTACGCGGTCGAATCGACGAGCAACGCCAGCCCGAAGTCCCATGGACCAAAGGTGGACTGTCCCTGCTCGCCGCCACGCGCGTGCTGCCCCGTGGGCTGCTGGACGCCAGACACTGATGCGGTGGCGGGTCCTGGCACCTGGCCTGGTTCGGTGCTGGTTGCTGGGCTTGGTTTGGTATGGCTTGCTGGGCCCTGAGCTGGTGTCGGGTTGGTTGCCGGAACCTGAGGAGGTGCGGCATCGGGCGTTGAATGCCGAACGGGTGTGGCAGGGGGCGCTGACGGCTGGGCCGATGCGACGGAAGGCTGAGCGCCGTGGAGCGGCGCGGGTGTTGGCTCTGCTGGCGCGTTGAGGTGCGGTGTGTTCAGTGGCGAGGTGAGCGGAGGCTGTGGGGTGGTGGATGCCGGTGTTGTGGGAGCAGGCCATGAGGTGGAGGCGGGGACCTGGCTGGCACGGGCCGCGTGCTCCTGGCGTTGGAGGACCCGGTATGTCGCGTACCTGTGGTGGCCGTCGGCGATGAGGGCTTGGCGGTTTCGGAGGTCGGCGTTGACGGCGTCGATCTCGGCCGGATCCGTGATTGCCCAGAGGCGGTGGCGGAGACCGTCCTGCGTATCAGCAGTCACCAGAGGCGGGCGTGTCGACGCCACGTGATCCACCAGGAGGGTTGCCGTGCCTTGGCCGCCGTCGTAGAGGAGGAAAATGGGTTCGAGGTTGGCCTGGGTAGTGCTCATGAGGGCGAGCCGGTCGGCGACGGGTCCGGGGAAGATGTTCTCGTGGGGGAGGATGATGCGTCGAGCCGGGTCCGCCAGGGCCACATCCCCGATGAGGCCGCGCTGTAGGACGCCCGGTCCGTGCTGTTCGTACACATATAGAGCTGGTTGCTCGTCAGCGACCAGCACCTTCGCGTCCAGCCAGGCGAGGAGGGTGTCGCGAGCTTCGCAATAGCGCTCGTTCGCTGAGTGTTCGGGAGTGTCGGCAGACGGCTGGACCGCTGCATCCCCATGCGCCTCACCCTGAGGCTCATCGCTGGGTCGAATGTCGTCGAGTTGCTTGTCACTGTCAGCGGGCTGCTCGTCATCAGGCCGCCTGCCGCCGGGGTGGTCGTCGTGGAGCTGTTCGGCGGTTTCTCCCGGCGGGGTGTCGTATTGGCTGACGGCTGGGTCGGCGCGTGTTCCGGCGGGGTGGTGACCTATCGGGGCCGGAGATGTGTCGCTGTCGTGATCGCCGGCTGCGATTCCGGCGCCGTGCTCGTGGGTGCTGATGGAGTCATGGGGTTGGGGGATGGTGACGGCAGCGTCGGGTGCGCTCTGATCGTCAGGTGCGCTCGGACGGGTGTTCACCGCTGGGTCCAGCGCGGGGCTCACCGCTGTGGCAGCGGGTTGTTCGTCGGCTGTCGTCGCAGCGGTGGCAGCGTGGTGGGAGGTGGCGCCAGGCGTCGTGCTGTGGTGAGGGGCGGCACTGGTGGGGGTCTTGTTGTGGTGGGTGGCGGCGCCAGGTGTCGCGCTGTGTTGGGGGGAGTCGGGAGCGGGTGGGTGTCCTTCGGGGGACTGGGGTGGCGATGAGCAGGGAAGGATGAGGCGGACGACATTGTTGGGATGGGAATCCAGGAGGGCGCGTTCATCACCCTCAGCGATCAGGTCGTACGGCGGGGAGGTCACCTTGGCGGGATCGTCGACCGTGAAGCGGACGCCGCGGAAGGGGCGTAGGAGCAGTCCATCAGGCGCTGGCAGTTCAGGATTCCCCATACCGGGCATGCTCCCATAAGTGTCCGGGTCTTCCGAAAGTCGCCCCCAAGCTCCCCACGCTCCTGATTCCGCGGCGAATTCAACGGAACCCTGTCGGCCGATGAAGGAGGCCTCACGCATGGTCCAAGGTAGAAACGTGCACGATGAATCCCCTGGGGCTCCAGGGGGTGGCGTTTACGACTGGTATCAGCGCGGGGTGAAGCTTTTGAAAGAGGGCAGTCCGGCAGCTGCTGCCGCTCTGCTCGAGCGTGCCGCTGCTGCGGAGCCCGATTCGCGCAGCATCAGGGAGGCTCTTGCGCGAGCGCAGTTCAATTCGCGGCAGTACGCGGAGGCTGCGGCGAGCTTCCGCCAGATCGTCGATGCCAATCCGACTGAGGATTACGCCTATTTCGGGCTTGGGTTATCGCTGTGGCGAACGGGCGACATTGAAGGGGCCCAGGAACCCCTTGCGATCGCTGTGGCCATGCGGCCGGATGAGCGTCACTACGTGTCCGCGCTGAAGAGCGTCCGTGCCACTCTGCGGGCTCGGCGTGAGATGTAGACGCCTATCCAGATAGGACTATCCAGATAGGCGGTTGGCCGCAGCGGTGGCGATCGGCGTTCGTATCGGCTGCGCCCTGGAGCGGGCGGCAAGCCGCATGATGGGCTCGCGGTTCAGGTCGCCTCGGTGCTCGACTACGGTGTTGTCCTGCTGCGGGCCGCCGATTCGGAGCCGCCGTCTCCTACCACCGGCAGCAGCTCACGGGAGCCTCGCCCTACGACCGTCCATCGCTGAGGGATTGGCAGCACTTCGCGTACGTGCTTCGCATCAACGGCGAGTTGGAGGAAGCCGTCCGGCACGCGGGACGCCATCCGGTGCTGTCGGGAGGCGCTGGGCGTCGCGGCGAGCTACCTGCGGAGCCAACGCCCGCCCGCTCGTGTCGTGCGCGGGGGCGTGGTCATGCTGGAGATCCGTGCCGGGCTTGGCGAGAGTCTCCATATGCTCGGTCGGCTGGCCGAAGCCGAGGAGGCTGAGCACCGTGAGGCGTTCGATGGGTACGGGCCCTCCTTCGGGCCCGACCGTCCGGATGCGCTCGTCCAGCGTGGACGGCCGGCGGATCTGCTCTCTGTCCAGGGTGAGTTCGGCGAATACCGGGCCTTGCTGAACACCCACGACGGGTCGCGCCGGAGCGTCTGATCCGCCTTGTGCCCCCGTGATCGGTGCTGCGTGTTGATCGTGCGAGTGGTTCGATTTCGTTGGAGATGGCGGGTGGTCAGTCCTTGGTGAGGACGATCGCCAGGCCGGAGAGTACGTCGTTGATCTTGTTGGCGTCGAAGCTGGCGGGGTTGAATTGGTCGGCTGAATCGAGGCCGAGCCATTCCAGGCGCTCCTGGTGTTCGTCGTGGGTGGGATCGGCGAGGATCTCGAGGAGATATTCGTAGCCCCAGACGCCACCGGAGTCCTCAGGTGGTCCCGCGCGGCGTCCGGTCAGGCAGCGTGGATAGGCCGTGCCGGGCTCGGCGTCGGTGATGGCTTCGACCAGGATGTCGTGTTCCCAGTCGTCGCCGAAGTCGTAGGTGTAGCGGAGTCGGTCATTGGCCCGGGGAGCGACCTGGTCGAGCCGGGTGGAGGCCGCGCTGCGGATCTCCAGTTCGCGGTCGGTGTCGCCGAAGCGGCCGGTTGCGGTGTCGAAGACCCACATGTGGTAGTTCTGCCAGCCGAAGGACGCCTGGATGACGTCGTGCAGGTGCCGCAGCGTACTGTCCGAGGCGACCTCCAACCGGCGCCAGACCGGTGGTCGGGAACCGCGCAAGGTGACCTTGATCGTGTGAACCGTCTGCTTCGCGCTGGGGGTGTTCGTCACAGCGATTATTCTGCCGCGCGGCTGGGTTCGGCGTGGGTAGTGGGCTTAACTAGGCTGCTTGTGGACGGCTCTGAAATGGCATATTTGGGGTATTTAGCTCGTTCGGTCGCATGGGGTGCCGTCATTGGTGTCGGTGTGCGAGATCAAATCCATGTGCGGTGTGCGGAAAGTGGATCTGACATTACGGGCGGGCTGCTTTCAGGTGGCCGATTCGTGGCATCCAGCTATCCGCCCGAATCCGTGCAGCGCTCCATGCGCGGCCTTCGCCCCATATGGCACCTCTGCCTCATGTGCCTCGTGGGCACCGTTCGCCTGCGTGGCCATCCGTGCCGTGCAGCGCTCCTCGGTCTTGGCCGCGTGCGTCGCGGGGTTGAGGTCGCCGGGCAGATCGGCGGGTTCTGGGAGGTCGAAGGGGGAAGTCGAAGGGGGATCTGTGGACAGGGTCAGCCCTTCTCCAGATGAGTACGGACGCGACGCTAAAGTCTCACGCGGCGTGACAAGTCAACGGGAAGAGGCGCAGTGCTGATCGACGGTTATGACACCCTGCTGCTCGACCTCGACGGGGTCGTCTATCTGGGCGCCCACGCGGTTCCCCATGCGGTCGAGTCGCTGGAGGAGGCGCGGGGCAGGGATACGCGGCTGGCGTACGTCACCAACAACGCCTCACGCACCCCCGCCGCCATCGCCGCGCACCTGCGCGAGCTCGGCCTTTCCGCCAGGGCCGAAGACGTCGTGACCTCGGCCCAGGCCGCCGCGCGGCTGGTGGCCGAGCGGGTGCCGGCCGGCTCCCCGGTGCTCGTGGTGGGCGGTTCCGGACTGCGGTTGGCCGTACGGGATCAAGGGCTGAGGCCCGTCACCACGGCGGCGGACGCGCCGGTCGCGGTCGTGCAGGGCATGGCGCTCGGTCTCGCGTACGGGCTGCTGGCGGAAGGCGCGCTGGCCGTCCGGCAGGGCGCGTTGTTCGTGGCCGCCAACAGGGACAGCACGCTGCCCACGCGGCGGGGTGAGCTGCCCGGCAACGGGGCGATGGCGCGGGTGATCGCCACCGCGACCGGGGTGGAGCCGGTGTTCGCGGGCAAGCCGGATCCGCCGCTGCATCGGGAGTCGATGATCCGTACGGAGGCGAAGCGGCCGCTCGTGGTGGGCGACCGGCTCGACACCGACATCGAGGGCGCCGTCAACGCGGGCGTGGACGGACTGCTGGTGCTCACCGGGGTCGCCACGCCGCTCGACGTGCTCACGGCTTCTCCTCAGCAGCGGCCGACGTACGTGGCCGAGGATCTGTCCGCGCTGCTGCGGCCCTATCCGGAGGTACGGCAGGGCGTCTGCGGGGGATGGCGGGCCCAGTGGGCCGACGGAGTCCTCACGCTGGAGGGTGACGGCAGCCGCATCGACGGGTTGAGGGCCGCCTGTGACGCGGCCTGGACGTATGCGGGCGAAAGTCCGGCCGAGGAGGACGCGGTCAAACCGGTGCTGGATCGGATCGGCTGAGGGTCAGAGGAGGCGGCGTAGGCGGAGCAGGTCGCCGAAGCTGGCGTCGATCCGTACCCGGCCGCCGAGCAACGCGCGTGCCAGATCGAGCTCCCCGTCCACAAGGGCGATCAGGTCGTCGCTGACGATCGTCAGCTTCACGTCGGCCGACCTGCCGTTCGAGGGCGGCTCTTCACTGAACGGGTCCAGCCCGTCAGGATGCAGCCGGCCGTAGAAGATCAAGTCGAGGTCGGAGACCCGGCAGCTCACCGTACGCTCGACCACGTGCTTGGCCCGGTCCTCCTCGCCGATCTCGTCGAACTGGTCGACGAGCTTGGCCAGTGCCGCCCGGCACTCCTCGACGCTTGCCATGTTGGGATCCTTTCTTCCATTTCAGGACGGTAGCGTTCCACATCAGTGGCACCCCCGTGTGACCCTTCAACGTGTGACACACCTGCCAAGGTGCCGGGTGCTCGCATGAGGCGTTACGGTCGTTGTCATGAGTGAGGTACCGGAGGAGACCGGCGACGAGCGAGTCGACGCGGTCCTCGCCGGTCTCGGTGACCTGGCCGGGCGGCCGGTGGGTGAGCACGTCGCGGTGTTCGACGAGGCGTTCTCCGGGCTCGAGGCCGCGCTGGGGGCCGTGGACGGCCAGGTGGATGGGCAAGTGAACGGCCAGGTGGACGGCCGGACGGGCGACCGGTGAGCCGACGCATCCGGCTGGACAGCGAGCTGGTGCGGCGCGGCCTGGCCAGGTCGCGTGAGCAGGCCGGCCAGCTCATCGAAGCCGGCCGGGTCACGGTCGGCGGACGGCGGGCGGGCAAGGCGGCGACCCAGGTCGACACCGCCTCGGCCATCGTCGTGGCCGAGTCCGCCGACGGTCCCGACTACGTCTCGCGCGGCGCGCACAAGCTGCTCGGCGCGATCGAGGCGTTCGGCGCGCTGGAGATCCGGGGCCGCCGCTGCCTCGACGCGGGCGCGTCCACGGGCGGGTTCACCGACGTGCTGCTGCGGCACGGCGCCGAACGCGTGCTGGCCGTCGACGTCGGTTACGGGCAGCTCGCCTGGTCGTTGCGGACCGACGAGCGGGTGACCGTGATGGAGCGCGTCAACGTACGTGATCTCACCCCGGATCTGGTCGGTGAGCCCCCTTCGCTGATCGTAGGCGATCTGTCGTTCATCTCGCTGCGGCTGGTGCTGCCCGCGCTGGCCTCGGTGGCCGCCGCTCGGGCAGACTTCGTGCTGCTGGTCAAGCCGCAGTTCGAGGTGGGCAAGGACCTGGTGGGTGCCGGTGGCGTGGTGCGAGACCCGGTGTTGCGGGCGGGCGCGGTGCGACAGGCCGCGGCCAAGGCGCGCGAGCTCGGCCTGGTGGTGCGCGGCGTGACCGCGAGCCCGCTGCCAGGTCCGTCGGGAAATGTGGAGTATCTGCTCTGGCTGGGCAAGGGGGAGGGCGAGCCGCCGGTCGCCGACCTCGAGGCCGAGATCGAGCGGGCCGTCGCGGAAGGGCCACAATGAACCGTACTGTGCTGGTCACCGTGCACACAGGGCGGGAGGCCGCGGTCGACAGCGCCCGCCTGGTCATCGACCGCCTGGTCACGGCCGGGATCCGGGTCAGGGTGCTCGATGTGGAGGCCGACGACATCGGCTGTCGCGGCGCCGAAGTGGTGCCCTGCGATTCCGGTGCCGCCAAGGACGCGGAGATGCTGATCGTGCTCGGCGGCGACGGCTCGCTGCTGCGCTCGGCCGACCTGGCCAGGCCCACCGGCACCCCGCTGCTCGGCGTCAACCTCGGGCACGTCGGCTTCCTGGCCGAGGCCGAGGTCGCCGACCTGAAGTCGGCGGTCGACAGTGTGGTCGCGGGCCGCTACGACGTCGAGGAACGCATGACGATCGACATTCTGGCCAGGCAGAACGGCCAGGTGCTCGCCGACACGTGGGCGCTCAACGAGGCCAGTGTGGAGAAGGGCGAGCGCATGCTGGAGGTGGTCGCCGAGATCGACGGGCGGCCGCTGTCCCGCTGGGGCTGCGACGGCGTGATCTGCGCGACCCCGACCGGCTCGACCGCCTACGCCTTCTCCGCCGGGGGTCCCGTCGTGTGGCCGGAGGTCGAGGCGCTGCTGATGGTGCCGATCAGCGCGCACGCGCTGTTCGCCAGGCCGATGGTGATCTCGCCGCGGTCCACGCTCGCCGTCGAGATCCTGCCCGACACACCCGGCGGCGTCCTCTGGTGCGACGGGCGGCGCCGTTTCGACCTGCCGTCCGGCAGCCGGGTGGAGGTACGCCGCGGCTCCCAGCCGGTACGTCTGGCCCGGCTGCACGGGGTGGAGAGCACCGGCGCCCCCTTCACCGACAGGTTGGTCGCCAAGTTCGAACTACCCGTCCAGGGCTGGCGCGGAAGGGTGCGTCCCTGACTCAATTACAGGTGCAGCGCGTACAGTTAGATCGCACAAGCGTTCGGAGCGACGGGAGTGGGCAGTGCGACCAAGGGTCGAGGAGGTCCGCATCCAGGGGCTCGGCGTCATCGACGAGGCCGTTCTGGAGCTTTCGCCAGGCTTCAACGTGGTCACCGGCGAAACCGGTGCCGGCAAGACGATGGTCGTCACCGGGCTCGGGTTGCTGTTCGGCGGCCGGGCCGACCCTTCCCGCATCCGGCCGGGCACCGACAAGGCCACGATCGAGGGCACGCTGGTCATCGAAGCCGGCGGCCGCGTCTCCCAGCAGGTCGAGGACATCGGCGGTGAGATCGAGGACGGCGAGCTCATCATCTCCCGCACCGTCTCGGCCGAGGGCCGGTCGCGGGCCTGGCTCGGCGGCCGGACGGTGCCGGTCGGCACGCTGACCTACCTGGCCGACGACCTGGTCGCCGTCCACGGGCAGATGGACCAGCAGCGCCTCCTGCAGCCGGCCAAGCAGCGGGCCGCCCTCGACCGCTATGCCGGTGACGATCTGGTCAAGCCGCTGCGCGCCTACTCCCAGGCGTACAAACGGCACAAGCAGGTGGGAGCGCTGCTCGACGAGCTCACCACCAGGGCGCGTGAGCGCGCTCAGGAGGCCGACCGGCTGCGGTTCGGCCTGGAGGAGATCGAGAAGGTCGAGCCGAAGGCCGGCGAGGACGTCGAGCTGCGCGGCGAGGAGGAGCGGCTCTCGCACGCCGACGCGCTGCGCGGTGCCGCGACGACCGCGCACACGGCGCTGCTCGGCGACCCGATGGAGGCCGCGAGCGGCGCGCGCGACGTGATCTCCCTGCTGGGCGAGGCCCGCTCGGCCGTGGAGGCGGTGCGCGACTACGACACGCAGCTCGCCGGGGTGGCCGACCGGCTGGCCGAGGCCGGCTACCTCATCTCCGACGTCGCCACCGACCTGGCCGCGTACGCCGAGTCGATCGAGGCCGACCCCGCGCGGCTCGCCGCCGTGCAGGACCGCCGGGCTCTGCTGTCCGGACTGGTCCGGAAATATGCTGAAGACAGCGCTGGTGTCCTGCAGTGGGCTCAGGAGGCGTCCGCCCGGCTGGTCGAGCTGGAGGGCGACGACGAGCGCATCGACGAGCTGACCCGCGAGCACGACGAGCTGACCGCCCGGCTCACCGAGCTGGCCGCCGAGCTGACCCGGGTGCGCGAGGGCGCCGCCGAGCGGTTCGGCCAAGCCGTCACCGACGAGCTGACCGCGCTGGCCATGCCGCACGCCAGGGTCATCGTCCAGCTCACCCAGGTCGCGGACTTCGGCCCCGAAGGCGTCGACGAGGTCGAGCTGCGCATGGCCGCCCACCCCGCCGCGCCGCCGCTCCCGCTCAACAAGGGCGCGTCCGGCGGCGAGCTGAGTCGGGTCATGCTGGCGATCGAGGTGGTGTTCGCGGGCGCCGATCCGGTGCCGACGTTCGTGTTCGACGAGGTCGACGCGGGAGTGGGCGGCAAGGCCGCGGTCGAGATCGGGCGCCGCCTCGCCAGGCTGGCACGGACCGCTCAGGTCATCGTCGTCACCCACCTGCCACAGGTGGCCGCGTTCGCCGACCAGCATCTGGTGGTCGAGAAGGCCAGTGACGGCAGTGTCGTCCGCAGCGGCGTCCTCACCCTCAATCACGAAGGCCGGGTACGCGAGCTCTCCCGCATGCTGGCGGGGCTGGAAGACTCCGAGCTGGGCAGAGCACACGCCGAAGAACTCCTCGGGCTGGCGGCCGCCGATCGGTGATCCTGAGTGACATAGCGGACACGCCGCGCAATGCGTGGCCTCTGCGCTGCTTCACTCTGGCAGGATGGTCTTGATGAAGGTTCCGGGGAGCAGGATGCCGGGCCTCCGCGCTAGGAAGGTCACAGACCTTCCCGGTGTCACGGCAGTGGCGAGAGTCGATCGGCGGACTAAGAGGCTGACCAAGCGCCTCCAGCCCGGTGAAATAGCGATTATCGACCACGTCGACGTGGACCGGGTCAGCGGGGAGGCGCTTGTCGCGTGCGGAGTTTCGGCGGTGGTCAACGTCGCCGCCGGCATCAGTGGGCGCTATCCCAATCTCGGCCCGCAGATCATCATCGAGTCCGGGGTGCCGTTCGTCGACAACGCCACCCAGGATCTGTTCGAGCGGGTCAAGGACGGCGACGTCGTCCGGATCCACGACGGGGTCGTCTACCTCGACGGTGATGTGGTCGGCAAGGGCGAGGAGCAGACCCCCGACGCGGTCGAGGCCGCCATGGCCGAGGCCCGCGCCGGTCTCGCGGTGCAGATCGAGGCGTTCGCCGTCAACACGATGGAGTACGTCCGGGGCGAGGGCAAGCTGCTCATCGACGGAGTCGGCGTGCCGGACATCCGCACCCCCATGGAGGGCCGGCATGTCCTCATCGTGGTGCGCGGCTATCACTACAAGGAAGACATCGCCACCCTGCGCCCCTACATCAGGGAATATCGCCCGGTGCTCGTCGGAGTCGACGGCGGCGCCGACGCGCTGCTGGAGGCCGGCTACCTTCCCGACGTGATCGTCGGCGACTTCGACTCGGTCTCCAACAAGGCGCTGAGCTGCGGCGCCGAGCTCGTCGTGCACGCCTACCGCGACGGAAGGGCGCCCGGCCTGGAGCGCGTCCACCAGCTCGGCCGCGAAGCGGTGATCTTCCCCTCCACCGGCACCAGCGAGGACATCGCGATGCTGCTGGCCGACGACAAGGGCGCCGAGCTGATCGTGGCGGTCGGCACCCACGGCACGCTGGAGGAGTTCCTCGACAAGGGTCGTTCGGGGATGGCCAGCACCTTCCTCACCCGGCTGCGGGTCGGCAGCAAGCTCATCGACGCCAAGGGAGTGAGTAGGCTCTACCGAAGCCGCATCTCGACGTCCCAGCTGCTGCTGCTCGTGATCACCGCGCTGATCACGATGGGCGTCGCGCTCTTCCTGTCGCCGATCGGCCAGACCTGGCTGAACGGCATGCAAGATTTCTGGAACGCCTTCATCTTCTGGTTGGTCGGACTCTTCTCGTGATCGATTTCCGCTATCACCTCGTGTCCATCGTCGCGATCTTCCTCGCGCTGGCGGTCGGCATCGTCATGGGCACCACGTTGCTCCAGTCGCCCGCCATCGAGTCGGCGCTGCGGACGAGCAACCAGATGACCCAGGACAACACCCAGCTCAGGGCCCAGCTCGACGCGCTGCGCGGCCGGGAGGCGGGCAACGACTCCTTCGTTACCGCGCTCACCCCGCAACGCGTCGCGGGCGAGCTGACCGGCCAGCACGTCGTGCTCATTGAGGCGCCGGGTTCCAGCACCACCTACCGCGAGGCTGAGCAGCAGGTGCTCGCCCAGGCGGGTGCCCTGGTCACGGGGCGGGTCCTGCTGGACGAGAAGTTCGCCGATCCCAAGCAGAGCGGCGTGATCGACGGCCTGGCCAACAGCCTCAAACCCGAGGGCATGACCTTTCCCGCGGCGGCCACTCCGTACGCGAAGGCCGGTGCCGTGCTCGCCGCCACCGTCCTGACCACCGACCCGGCTCAGGCCAGCACCGCCAACCCGGCCACCGGGGCCGTCCTCGGCGGTTTCGAGGAGGGCGGGTTCCTCAGCATCGAGGGTGACCCCAACAAGCGGGCCACGCTCGCCGTGATGTTCGCGCCGGAGAAGCCGTACGAAGGCGAGAACGCCGAAGCCCAGGCCGACGCCCTCGTCAAACTCGCGGGCGGCCTCGACGCCGGTGGCAAGGGCACCGTGGTGACGGCCTCGGCCGCCACCGCCGCCGCCTCCGGAGGCGTGATCAGCGCGCTGCGTGACGACAGCGAGGTCGCCAAGCGCGTCTCGACCGTCGACACGCCCGACATGCCCGCGGGTCGGATCGTGATCGTCGACGCGCTCCGCGAGCAGCTGAGCGGCCGCGCCGGCCACTATGGCATCGGCACGGGAGCTCCTACATTCCAGCCCGCGGCACCGACCGCGACCCCGTCCCCCACCCAGTCAGGGAGCTGACATGGCTCGTGGCCTCCTCTACGCCCTCGCCGGCGCCGCGATCGGCGCCGTCGCGGCCCGCGCCGCCTACACCGCCTTCACCCGCCTGGCGCCGCGCGCCGACGAGAAGGAGCCGGGCCGCTGGACCCGCACCAACCACCGCGGCGAGCCGATCACGCTGCTGGAGGGCCCCGCGTTCGTGGCCGGTTCCGGCGCGGCGGCCGCGCTCGCGCCGGGTCTTCCGCCCCGCGTACGCCTGGCGGCGCTGCTGGCCGGGGTCGGCAGCGGAGCGCTCGGCGCCTACGACGACCTTTACGGCACGACCAAGTCCAAGGGCTTCAAGGGGCACCTGACCGCGCTGGGCCGCGGCGAGGTGACCAGCGGTGCGGTCAAGATCCTCGGCATCGGGGCCACCGGGCTGGTCGCGGCGGCGCTCGTCTCGCGGGGGCCGGTCGACACGCTGGTCAACGGCGCGGCCATCGCGGGCACCGCCAACCTGGCCAACCTCTTCGACCTGCGACCCGGTCGGGCGATCAAGGTGGGCCTGCTCACGGGCGGGCCGCTGCTGGCGGCGTCGCTCTTCCGCGACGCGCCGCTGACCGCCGCGCTGACCGCCGTGCCTCTGGGCGCGGCCGCCGCGCTGCTTCCCGACGACCTCGGCGAGCGGGCGATGCTCGGCGACGCCGGGGCCAACGCGCTGGGCGCGCTGCTCGGGCTGGCCGCGGTGACCAAACTGGGGCGTCGGGGGCGGTTCGTGCTGCTCGGTACGGTGGCGGCGCTGACGGCGGCCTCGGAGAAGGTCAGCTTCACCAAGGTCATCGCCGGCAATCCGGTGCTCAACCGGCTGGACATGCTCGGTCGCCGTCCCGTCGACCCGGCGTGAGTAGCCGTCCCGTCGCTGTGGCGTGGTGTGAGTCGGTGTCCTGTTAGGTGATGGGGCGCTCTGCGCGATTGTCGGTGCGGCCTGCCAGGATGTTCGCGTGATCGGGTTCGGGGCGGGGCGGGTGTGGTGAGGGAGCGGCTCGTCCGCGGCGTCGCCGGTGGGGCGCTGCTCATCGGGGCCATCACCGTGCTGGCCCGGGTCGCCGGGTTCGCCAAGCAATACGCGTTCGCCCAGACGGTGGGCACCAACTGCCTGGCGACGGCCTACGCCACGGCCAATGGGATCCCCAACATCGTCTTCGAGGTCGTCGTCGGCGGCGCGCTCGCCGGGATGGTGGTCCCGGTGCTCGCGGGAGCCGGGCCGGGGCACGATTCGAGCGGCGGCCCGGACCGGGAGCGGATCGGGCGGATCAGTTCGGCGCTGCTGAGCTGGGTGCTCGTGGTGCTGGTGCCGCTCGGCGTGCTGACCGCGGTGCTCGCCGGGCCGATCCTGGGGCTGTTCTTCGGTAACGCGGTGCCCGGCTGTGACTTGAGCGAGGTGACCGCGGTCGCCACCCGCATGCTGGTCGTCTTCGCCCCCCAGATCCCGCTGTACGGCGTCGCGGTCGTCCTCTACGGCGTGCTCCAGTCCCACCACCGCTTCGCCGGGCCCGCCGTCGCCCCGCTGGTGTCCAGTCTCGTGGTCATCGTCGCCTACCTGCTGTTCGTGCCGCTCAGCGGGGGCGTCACCGATCCTGGCCGAGTGCCGGTGCCCGCCGAGCTCGCGCTGTCCGTGGGCACCAGCCTCGGGGTGCTGGCCCTGGTGCTGACCGTGATCGGACCGGTCGCCGGGCTCGGGTTGCGGTGGCGGCCCACGCTGCGCTTCCCCGACGGCGTGGCCGTCCAGGTGCGCAGGCTCGCGCTGGCCGGGGTGGCCGCGCTGATCGCGCAGCAGGCTGCCATGGCCATGGTGGTCGTGCTGTCCAACCGGGAGGTCGGCAACGGGGCCATCGTGGTCTACAACTACGCCTGGGCGATCTACCTGGTGCCGTACGCGGTGCTGGCCGTGCCCATCGCCACCAGCGCTTTTCCGCGGCTGTCCGCGCAGGCAGGAAGCGGTGACACGGCGGGGTTCGCGGCGCTCGCGGCGCGGACCACGCGGGCGGTGGTACTGGTGTCGGGGCTGGCCGCCGGGGTGCTCGCCGCGGTGGCCGAGCCCGGGGCGGTGGTGTTCCTCGGCTTCAAGAGCGACGTGCCCGCCCCGGATTTCGCCCGTGCGATCGCGCTGTTCGCGCCCGGGCTCGTCGGCTACGGGCTCATCGCGCAGCTGAGCCGTGTCCTGTACGCGGCCGGGCGCGGGCGGGCCGTGGCGACGGGCACCGTGCTGGGGTGGGGCGTCGTCATGGTGGCGCAGACCGTGTTCGCGCTGACGTTTCCCGGTGACTGGAAGCTCGGGGGACTGGCGCTCGGCATGACCACCGGGGTGACCGTGGGGGGCGCGCTGCTGCTCGCCTCGGTGGTGCGGGCGCGGGGGCGCGTCGCGGTGGCCGAGCTGGGCCGGGCCGCGCTGGCCTCGGTCGCCGGTGGTGGCGCGGGTTACCTCGCTGGAGCGGCGGTCGTGGGGGTGCTGGGGGCGCGGGGCATCTGGCCCAATGTCGGGGCGACCGTGCTGGCGGCGCTCGCGGCGGCCGTCGCCGGTGGCGTGGTGGTGGCGCTGGTGGACCGGCCGACGGCTCGGGCGGTGGCCGGTTCGTTCAGGCGTGGATCTGGGAAGTGAGGAGCGGCTGTGCGGGTGGCGTTCGTGCTGGGTACCACGTCCGGGGGGACGGGACGGCATGTCCGGATGCTGGTCGAGGGGCTCATCCGGCGTGGCCATCGCGTGGTGGTCATGGGGCCGGGGAGCGTCGAGGAGCAGTTCTCGTTCGGGGAGGCCGGGGCCCGGTTCGTGGAGGCGCCGATGTCGGATCGGCCGCATCCGGTCAATGACCCGCGTGCCCTGCTCGCGATCCGGCGGGTGACCAAGGACGCCGACGTGGTGCACGCCCACGGCCTGCGGGCCGGGGCGCTGGCCGGGCTGGGGCTGTGGGGCCGGTCGGCGAGCCGGGTGCCGCTGGTGGTGACGCTGCACAACGCGCTCACCGCCGGAGGGCTGATCGGGGTCGTCTATGGCGGGCTCGAACGGATCGTGGCCAGCCGGGCCGATCAGGTGCTGGTCGTCTCGCCCGACCTGGGGGAGCGGATGAGGGTGCTGGGGGCGCGGGAGGTGGGGCCGGCCGTGGTGCCCGCGCCCGTGCCGCGGGCCGCCCGGCGGTCGCCGCAGGAAGTCAGGGCCGAGTTGGGAGCCGGGCGGCGGCCGATCGTCCTGACCGTCGCCAGGCTGGCCCAGCAGAAGGGCTTGGAGACCCTCCTCGACGCCGCTCGCGGGCCCTGGGCGGGCGAGGATGAGACGCCGCTGTTCGCGGTGGCGGGGGATGGGCCGTTGCTCGGCGAGTTGCGGCGCAGGATCGAGGCCGAGGCGCTGCCCATGGTGCTTCTGGGCAACCGGGATGACGTGCCCGACCTGCTCGCCGTCGCGACCGTCGTGGTGTGGGCGAGCAGGTGGGAGGGCCAGCCGTTGAGCGTGAGCGAGGCCCTCATGGTGGGGCGGCCGGTCATCGCTACGGCGGTGGGCGGGGTGCCCGATCTGCTGGCCGGGGCGGGGATCCTGGTGCCGTACGGGGACGTGGCGGCGCTGCGGGGTGCCGTACAGGATGTGGTCGGAGACGGCGTCGAGGCGGCGCGGCTGGCGGCGGCGGCGGCGCGGCGGGGGGCGGAGCTTCCCGATGCCGACGAAGCGGTGGAAAGTGTGCTGAACGTCTACGGACGGTCAAGACAGCACGAATGATTAGGCGAGACTTACGCGTTCTCATATACTGCGTGCGTTAGGGAGGGGAGTATCCCTTCGCGGCAGCCTCGTCATCACGGTGTAGTCCCGCTCCACGGGGCCCCCGGGGCTGCCGGTCCGCGTGCTTGGCGGGCGGGAGAGACCTCCGGCGCTCTGTTTTTGCATGCCGGAGGTAGACCACGTGATCGTACCTGTTTGGGCCTGGATCGCCGTCATAGGCGGCCTGCTGGTCGTTCTCGCCATCGACCTCTGGATCGTCGACCGCGGTGAAGCCCGTGAGTTCTCGATGCGGCAGGCCGGGTACTGGGTCACGTTCTACGTGCTGCTCGCCGTGGTGTTCGGCGGTCTGCTGTGGGCCACGCTCGGCGGCGCCAAGGCGGGGGAGTTCTTCGCCGGCTACATCACCGAATACAGCCTGAGCGTCGACAACCTGTTCATCTTCTTCATCATCATGAGCAGGTTCGCGGTGCCCAAGGCGTACCAGCACAAGGTGCTGCTCGTCGGGATCCTGCTGGCGCTGGTCATGCGCGGCATCTTCATCGCGCTCGGCGCGGCGGCACTGGAGCGGTTCAGCTGGTTGTTCTACGTCTTCGGCGCCTTCCTGGTCTACACCGCGATCAACCTGATCCGGCAGCACCTCAAGGGCGACGAAGAGGAGTTCAACGAGAACATCCTGCTCAGGTGGGTGCGCAAGGCCTTCCCCACCACCGAGGGCTACGTCGGGTCGAAGGTCACTGTCAAGATCGACGGGCGTCGGATGGTCACCCCGATGCTCATCGTGATGGTCGCCATCGGCAGCACCGACCTGCTGTTCGCGCTCGACTCGATTCCCGCCATTTTCGGACTCACCAAGGACCCGTTCATCGTCTTCGCGGCCAACGCGTTCGCGCTGATGGGACTACGTCAGCTCTACTTCCTGCTGGGGGGCCTGCTTCAGAGGCTGGTCTACATCAGCTATGGACTTGCGTTCATATTGGGCTTCATCGGGGTTAAGCTCATATTGGAGGCACTGCATGCCAGCGAGGTCTCCTGGGCGCCCGAAATCCCCATCTGGGTCTCGCTCACGGTCATCGGCGCCACCATGGTCATCACCACCGCGGCCAGCCTGATCAAGGCCCGTGTCGATGTGCGCAAGGGCGAGGAAGCCAGCAGGGCTAGCTAAATGGCTTTCGAGGCGCTTTGCTTGAGAAGTTGCGCCGTGTAATAGTTGCTGACTCTGTAACATCACGGCAAAGCGCCCAGTCCAGTCACCATCGAAGGTTGTACGTGTCAGACGATTCTGCCAAGACGGGCCGCGTGCGGCTCGCGCGCGGGGTGTCCCCGTGGCTCTTCCCCACCGTCGCCGCCGCGGCCACCACCGCGCTGCTGACGCGCCGGGACCGTCGATGGGCGCTGGCGGCCGTGCCGCTGGGCGCCCTCACCGGTGCCATGCTCTGGTTCTTCCGTGACCCGGACCGCACGCCGGGCGAGGGGCGGATCCTGTCACCGGCCGACGGCGTCGTGCAGAGCATCGACCCGCAGGCCGACGGGCGTACCCGCGTCGCGATCTTCATGAGTCCGCTGAACGTCCATGTGAACAGGGCCCCCCTTGCGGGAAATGTCACCTCCGTGCAGCATGTGGCGGGTGGGTTCCTGCCGGCTTTCAACAAGGACAGCGACCAGAACGAACGCGTGGTGTGGCATTTCGCGACGGCGCTCGGCGACGTCGAGATGGTGCAGATCGCAGGCGCGGTGGCGCGCAGGATCGTGCCATACGTGACCGTCGGCGCCAAGGTCTCGCAGACCGAGCGGATCGGGCTCATCAGGTTCGGTTCGCGGGTCGACATCTACCTTCCCGAAGGGATCTCGTCCGCGGTTTCCGTGGGCGAGAAGACGGTTGCGGGGGTGACCAGAATTGACCGCGGCTGACGCCGGCAGCTGGCAGGCCGACGACGAAGAACCTCGAGGACCCGTCGGCAAGGCGTTCCGCCTGTCCGCGGCGGACTCGCTCTCGCTGGGCAACGCCATCTGCGGGTTTCTCGCGGTGTGCGTCCTGGCCTCATCGGCGATCCAGTCGCTCAAGGCCGGGGGCGACTTCACGCCCGCGCCGAGCTACTTCGCGACCGCCGTGGTGCTGCTGCTCATCGGCGCCACCTGTGACCTGTTCGACGGCCTGGTCGCGCGGCGCTTCCGCGCCTCCGCCATGGGCGCCGAGCTCGACAACCTCGCCGACGTGATCAGCTTCGGGTTCGCGCCCGCGTTCATGGTCGTGATCTGGGGTGGTTTCACGGACAAGGTGCCGTTCGCCGCTGTGGTGGCCGCCGCCGCGGCGGTGCTGGTCGCCGGTGTCGTCCGGCTGGCGCGGTTCGCCTGCGTCAAGACCAAGAGCGGCGACTTCATGGGCCTGCCCATTCCCATGGGCGCCATGACCGTCATCTCGATCGTGATGCTCTTCCAGCCGAGCCTTTACTCGTTGCTCGCGGTGCTCGGCGTGGCCTGGCTGATGGTGAGCCGGATCGAATACCCCAAGCCCAAGGGGCAGCTCGCCGCGGTGGTGCTCGGGTGGATCATGATCAATGTGGCCTTCCTGACCTTCTGGGTGGCCTGGCCCGAGGGTGGCGACCTGCCCATCAAGATCGGCGCCACCATGCAGATCGCGCTCGTGGCGGCGATCCCGCTGCGGGTGCTGTTCTACAAGCGTGAGCAGCGCAGGGAAGCCGAGCGCATCGGCAGCTGAGCGGATACGTCCGCCGTCATCCGGGTGGTGATGGAGCCATGTCGGCCACGCCGCGCGAGCACACGCGTACGTACTTTCTCGCGAAGCTGGCCAGGGAGCTGGAGCTGCACGGGCTGACCACCACCCTGCTGCCATACCCGCCCGCGCTGCGGGTCAGCGATCCCGACACCGCGATGCTCGTCGAGACCGTCGACTGCGTGCCGCTGCCGGAGGGGTGGTTCTACCGCTGGTCGTGGGGCGAGGTCGTCGGTCTCGCCGACGATCCTGCCCTGGCGGCTCAGCGGATCGCCCGAGTCCTGGCGAACCGCTGAGGTTGGCGGGTCTTACCAGCCTCGGGCCTTCCATTCCGGCAGGGACGGGCGCTCGGCGCCGAGCGTGGTGTCCTTGCCATGGCCCGGGTACACCCATGTGTCGTCGGGCAGCCGGTCGAAGATCCGCTCGGCGACATCGCCGAAGAGCTGGGCGAAGCGCTCCGGGTCCTTCTGCGTGTTGCCCACCCCGCCCGGGAAGAGCGAGTCGCCGGTGAACAGGTGCCGCCCCTCGTCGCCGCCGTCGTACAGCAGGGCGATCGAACCCGGCGTGTGACCGCGCAAGTGGATCACCTCGAGGTCCGCCACGCCGACCGTGATCCGGTCGCCGTGCTCGACCGTGCGGTCCACCGGGATCGGCAGGCCGGGCGCGTCGAGCGGGTGCGCGATCACCTGGGCGCCCGTCACCTTGGTCACCTGCTCCAGCGCCTGCCAGTGGTCGCCGTGCTGGTGGGTCGTGACGATCGCGCTGATCGGCTGGTCGGTGATGAGCGCCAGCAGCCGGTCGGCCTCCGCGGCGGCGTCGATCAGCAGGCCGTCACCGGTCTGGGTGCAGCGCAGCAGATAGGCGTTGTTGTCGAACGGCCCCACTGCCAGCTTGCAGATCGACAGCTTCGGGAGCTCGCGTACGTCGGCGGGACCGCCGACCTGGACGTCACCTGTGTAGGTCATGGATAGTCCTTCGGGGGCGTCGCGGGCAGATCAGCGGGGGCGGGCATCGTCATCCAGGGCGGCGCCACGGGAACCGGCGTTGACAGCCGCCCCTCCGTCACCACCCTAACGCCCGTGCCGTCGGATCTCCCGATGAGCCATGCCAGAACGTCGGCCGCGTCGCCCTCGACCGCCGGCCCGGGGCCCAGGTCGCGCCACGTCCGCCCACCGCGCAGGGTGATCTCGCTGACGGTGCTTCGCGCGTACGGCCAGCACCGCAGGCAGTCGTGGAGCTCCCGGTCGACGAATGTCTCCGGCCAGTCCGCCGGGCCGTAGCCCGCGCCGAGGTCCACATGGTGCACTTCGACCTCGCGCAGCCGCCGTACGAGGATGTACCAGGCGGGGTGCGGCGGCGGGCGCATGCCCGAGACGGTCGCCCGCCACGCCGCCTCCGGGAGGTCGTGGATCTCGGCGGCCAGCCGGGCGTTGGCGGCCGCCAGCTCGGCGACGTGCTCGGCGGGGGTACGGCCCGCGCCCGCCTCGATGCCCTCCTCCCGCGCCGCGCCGGTCGCGTACTGCGGCGTCTCGACGCCGGTCCTGGCCCAGGTCAGCAGGTTGATGTGGCTGTCGGCGTTCCCCGCCACGTGGGCGAGCACATGGCCCCTGGACCAGCCCGGAAGGAGCGAGGGGGCGGCGACGTCGTCCTCGGTGAGGGAGGCCGCCGTGGCCTGGAAACGGGCGGTCGACGCGGCCAGCTCGGCCTGGAGCGTCAGCAGAACGGTCATGCCGGATATTTCATCATCCGGGGGGTTCTGGGGGCCGCTGGGGGCATAAAATGGCTGGTCACGCGGTTGACAGCTAAAGGCCACCTGCAGGGGTGGGAGTAGGCCGTAACCTGGTAGCGACGGATTTTCGGGGTTCGACGAGCGGGCCGCCGAAATTGTCGGAGCCCCCGTCTACCATCCCCCGTGGACCTATCCGCCTTTCGACATCCGGGATCGCCGTGGCAGACCGCCTGATCGTGCGTGGTGCACGAGAACACAACCTCAAAGACGTCTCGCTGGACCTGCCGCGAGACTCTCTGATCGTCTTCACCGGCCTGTCCGGATCGGGCAAGTCGAGCCTGGCCTTCGACACGATCTTCGCTGAGGGCCAGCGGCGCTACGTCGAGTCGTTGTCGGCCTACGCCCGCCAGTTCCTCGGCCAGATGGACAAGCCCGACGTGGACTTCATCGAGGGCCTGTCGCCCGCGGTGTCGATCGACCAGAAGGCCACCAGCAAGAACCCCCGCTCGACCGTCGGCACGATCACCGAGGTCTACGACTACCTGAGGCTGCTGTGGGCGCGCATCGGCAAGCCCCACTGCCCGGTGTGCGCGCGGCCGATCGCCAGGCAGATGCCGCAGCAGATCGTCGACCGCGTGATGGACCTGGAGGAGGGCACCCGCTTCCAGGTGCTGGCCCCGGTCGTCAGGGGCCGCAAGGGCGAATACGCCGAGCTGTTCCGAGAGCTGCAGACCAAGGGCTTCGCCCGGGCGCGGGTCGACGGCGTGATCATCCGGCTGGAAGAGCCGCCCACGCTGAAGAAGCAGGAGAAGCACGACATCGAGGTCATCGTCGACCGGCTGTCGGTGAAGGAGTCGTCGCGCCGGCGGCTCACCGACTCGGTCGAGACCGCGCTGCAGCTGTCCGGCGGCACGATCACGCTGGAGTTCGTCGACCTGCCCGAAGGCGATCCCAACCGGGAGCGCTTCTACTCCGAGCATCTCTACTGCCCCTACGACGACCTGTCGTTCGAGGAGCTGGAGCCCCGCTCGTTCTCCTTCAACTCGCCCTTCGGCGCCTGCCCGGAGTGCACGGGGCTCGGCACCAAGATGGAGGTCGACCCCGACCTGGTCGTACCCGATCCGGAGTCCACGCTCCGAGACGGCGCGCTCCACCCCTGGTCGGGCGGCCACACCAGCGAATACTTCGTCAGGCTCGTCGAGGCGCTCGGCCACACCATGGGCTTCACCCTCGACACGCCGTGGGAGAAGCTGCCCAAGGCCGCGCAGAAGTCCCTGCTGTTCGGCCACGACGAGCAGGTGCACGTCCGCTACAGCAACCGCTACGGCAGGCAGCGCTCCTACTACACGACCTACGAGGGCGTCATCCCGTGGGTCCAGCGACGGCACGTCGAAGCGGAGAGCGACTCGACCCGCGAGCGGTTCGAGGGCTACATGCGCGAGATCCCGTGCCCGGCCTGCAAGGGCGCCAGGCTCAAGCCGGTCACGCTGGCCGTCACCGTCGCGGACAAGTCGATCGCCGACGTGTCGTCCATGTCGATCGGCGAGTGCGCGGAGTTCCTGTCCGAGCTCAAGCTGTCCGACCGCGACATGCAGATCGCCGAGCGGGTGGTCAAGGAGATCAACGCCCGCATGGGCTTCCTGCTCGACGTCGGCCTCGACTACCTGACCATGGACCGCGCCGCCGCCACCCTGGCCGGCGGCGAGGCTCAGCGCATCCGGCTGGCCACTCAGATCGGTTCCGGTCTGGTCGGCGTCCTGTACGTCCTGGACGAGCCGTCGATCGGCCTGCACCAGCGTGACAACATGCGGCTGCTCGACACGCTGATCAGGCTGCGCGACATGGGCAACACGCTGATCGTCGTCGAGCACGACGAGGACACGATCGCGGCCGCCGACTGGGTGGTCGACATCGGTCCGGGCGCGGGCGAGCACGGCGGCCAGGTCGTCGTGTCCGGCACCGTCCAGGAGCTGCTGGCCAGCGAAGAGTCGATGACCGGCCAATACCTGTCCGGGCGCAGGAGCATCCCGATCCCCGCCAAGCGCCGCAAGCGCGACAGGAAGCGGCAGATCACGGTCAAGGGCGCGCGCGAGCACAACCTCAAGGGCGTCGACATCGAGTTCCCGCTCGGCCTGTTCACCGCGGTCACCGGCGTGTCGGGGTCCGGCAAGTCGACCCTGGTCAACGACATCCTCTACAACGCGCTGGCCAAGGAGCTCAACGGGGCGCGCACCGTGCCCGGGCGGCACTCCCGGATCAACGGCATCGACCAGGTCGACAAGGTCGTCCACGTCGACCAGTCGCCGATCGGGCGCACCCCGCGCTCCAACCCGGCCACCTACACCGGCGTGTTCGACCACGTACGCAAGCTGTTCGCGGCCACCACCGAGGCCAAGGTGCGCGGCTACCAGCCGGGCCGCTTCAGCTTCAACGTCAAGGGCGGCCGCTGCGAGGCGTGCGCCGGCGACGGCACCATCAAGATCGAGATGAACTTCCTGCCCGACGTGTACGTCCCGTGCGAGGTCTGCCACGGCGCCCGCTACAACCGGGAGACGCTGGAGGTCCACTACAAGGGCAAGACGATCTCCGAAGTGCTCGACATGCCGATCGAGGAGGCGCTCGGCTTCTTCGACGCGATTCCGGCGATCAAGCGCCACCTGCAGACGCTCAACGACGTCGGCCTCGGCTACGTACGGCTCGGGCAGCCCGCCACGACCCTGTCCGGCGGCGAGGCGCAGCGCGTCAAGCTGGCCTCCGAGCTGCAGCGGCGGCAGACAGGGCGGACGATCTACGTGCTCGACGAGCCGACCACCGGGCTGCACTTCGAGGACATCCGGCGGCTGCTCGGAGTGCTCGGGCGGCTGGTCGACGGCGGCAACACGGTGATCGTCATCGAGCACAACCTCGACGTCATCAAGACGGCCGACTGGGTGATCGACATGGGGCCCGAGGGTGGCTCGCGAGGCGGCACGCTGGTCGCCACGGGGACGCCTGAGGAGATCGCGCTGGTGGACGAGAGCCACACGGGGCGCTTCCTGCGCAAGATCCTCTCGCTCTGAGGTTCCCTTTCCTCCAGGGTCTTTCTGTACGGCGGGTGGCTGCCGTACAGAAACCCGGGGATCGGCCGTGTCCGTCGGTACGGGACGGTCGGAGCTCGGCCTGGTGATGGCCGGGGCCTGAGGGGGCGTCATGGGATGGCGGCCGGGCGGGCCTGCGGGGTCTACGTCGGGTGAGGGGCGCCGGCTCGGGATTCTCGGCCTTGCGGCGATGACCCGGACGGGGGACCGAGGGGTGTCGGCAATAAAGTTGACCAGACGATAGCGGCCTGGCCTGCAGGGGGTCAGTGGCCACGGGGAAGGGCTGACACCATGGGGATTACGGAGCTGGGCAGCGCCATGCCCGAAATCGGGCGTCGCGAGGCGCTGGGCGCGGCCGGACTGGCGGTGTGCGGTCTCGCGGTCGCGGGGTGTGGCGGCGGCGCCAGCGCGGAGCCGGCCGGGATCAAGGGGCAGGTGCTCGCCAAGACCGCGGACGTTCCCGTGGGCGGCGGCGTCCTGGTGGAGCAGTACAAGATCGTGGTCACCCAGCCGGCGAAGGGCGTCTTCAAGGCGTTCAGCGCGGTCTGCACGCACAAGGGCTGCACGGTCGGCTCGCCCGAGGAGAACGTGATCACGTGCGGGTGCCACGGCAGCGAGTTCGCCGCCGACAGCGGCAAGGCGCTCAAGGGGCCGGCGACCGCGCCGCTCGTGGCCTACAAGATCAAAGTCGTGGGTGACGGCGTCGTGGTGGCCTGAACAGGTAATTCTGCGTGGTTCCCGGGATTGGCGTACGGCACGCTGAACCGGCGCGAGGGCGCTGGCCGTACCTGAAGTGAGAACTAGACCTGAGAGGACGCAATATGACCGAAACGACGCGCCGGGCGGTGGTGCTCGGGGCCGGAGGCGCCGGGCTCGCAGTGGTGATGACCGCTTGCGCGAGCTACGGCTCGCCGACGACCCAAGCGAGTGAGGCACCCGCGGCCGACGAGCCGTCGTCCGCGGCCCCGAAGAAGAAGAAGGCCGCCGGCGGCAAGGCGCTCGCCGAAACCGGCGACATCCCCAGCGGGGGCGGCAAGGTCTTCGAGAGCCAGAAGGTGGTCGTCACCCAGCCGACGGAGGGGGAGTTCAAGGCGTTCACGGCGATCTGCACCCATCAGGGGTGCACGGTCGACGAGGTCGCGGACGGCACCATCAACTGCCCGTGCCACGGGAGCAAGTTCAAGATTTCGGACGGTTCCGTCGCAGGTGGCCCGGCTTCCAAGCCGCTCGAGGAGAAGAAAATCAAGGTCAGCGACGGTAAGATCACGCTTGCCTAGCGGGTCCTCATGAATTTCTCACCTGTGTGCGGTTGGGTGAGCTCATGGGAGATGACTTTCAGAGTCGCAGGGCGATGATCGCCGGTGTGGGCGTGGGTGGCCTGACACTGGCGCTGACCGCGTGTGGCAGTAACGACGCCGCGAGCGGCGCGCAGACCTCGACCGCCGACACGCAGTCGAGTGCTCCGGCGGCCGCGGGTGGCGCATTGGCGAAGACCTCCGACATCCCCGTGGGCGGGGGGACGGTCTTCAAGGAGCAGAAAGTGGTGGTGGTGCAGCCCAAGTCGGGCGAGTTCAAGGCGTTCAGCGCGATCTGCACCCACCAGGGCTGTACGGTCGGCGGCGTCGCGAACGGGATGATCGACTGCCCGTGCCACGGCAGCAAGTTCAAGATCGACGACGGATCCGTCTCCGCCGGACCGGCCAAGAAGCCGCTTCCTGAGCAGCAGATCAAGGTCGAGGGAGACCAGATCACGCTCGCCTAGGCGCACGCCCGCCGTACCAGGACGACTGGTACGGCGGGCCGCCTTGTCGGTGGGGCCCGTTAGTCTTTGAACGTGGCGAGATCAGTGCGCAGTCCCCTGAGTTTCCGCCCCCAATCGGGGTCCATTCCCGACTCTCCGGGGGTCTACCGGTTCAGGGACGCGCATGGCCGGGTGATCTACGTTGGCAAGGCCAAGAGCCTGCGGCAGCGGCTCAACTCCTACTTCGCCGACTTCTCCGCCCTGCATCCGCGCACGCAGACCATGCTCACCACCGCCGCCGACGTCGACTGGACGGTGGTCGGCACCGAGGTCGAGGCGCTGCAGCTCGAATACTCCTGGATCAAGGAGTTCGACCCCCGCTTCAACGTCAAATACCGCGACGACAAGTCCTACCCCTACCTCGCCGTCACCATGGGCGAGGACTTCCCGCGCGTGCAGGTGATGCGGGGCGCCAAGCGCAAGGGCACCCGCTACTTCGGCCCCTACTCCCACGCCTGGGCCATCCGCGAGACCGTCGATCTGCTGCTGCGCGTCTTTCCCGTACGCACGTGCAGTGCGGGAGTGTTCAAGCGCGCCGGGCAGATCGGCCGGCCGTGCCTGCTGGGCTACATCGACAAATGCTCGGCGCCGTGCGTGGGCCGGGTCACCCCGGACGAGCACCTGGCCCTGGCCGAAGACTTCTGCGACTTCATGGCGGGCAACACCGGCCGCTTCATCAAGCGGCTGGAGCGCGACATGCGCGAGGCCGCCGCGGCGCAGGAATACGAGCGGGCCGCCAGGCTCCGCGACGACATCCAGGCCCTGCAGCGCGCGCTCGAGAAGCAGGCCGTCGTCCTCGGCGAGGGCACCGACGCCGACGTGATCGCGCTGGCCGAGGACCCGCTCGAAGCCGCCGTCCAGGTCTTCTACGTGCGCGGCGGCCGCATCCGCGGTCAGCGCGGCTGGGTGGTCGACAAGGTCGAGGAGAGCTCGCCGGGTGAGCTGGTGGAGCAGTTCCTGCTGCAGATGTACGGCGAGGCGGGTGCCGAGTCGATGCCCCGCGAGGTCCTCGTGCCCGTGCTGCCGCCCGACAACGAGGCGATCACCGAGCTGCTGTCGGAGCAGCGCCGCGCCCGGGTCGAGGTCCGGGTGCCGCAACGCGGCGACAAGAAGTCGCTGATGGAGACCGTCGAGCGCAACGCCAAGGAGTCGCTCGCCCAGCACAAGATCCGCCGGGCCGGCGACCTGACCACCCGCAGCAAGGCGCTGCAGGAGATCGCCGACGCGCTCGACCTCGACCAGGTGCCGCTGCGTGTCGAGTGCTACGACGTCTCCCACCTGCAGGGCGAGAACGTCGTGGCGTCGATGGTGGTGTTCGAGGACGGCCTGGCCCGCAAGAGCGAATACCGCCGCTTCGCCGTCAAGACCAAGGAAGGCGACATCGCCTCCATCTACGAGGTCATCCAGCGGCGGTTCCGGCGCTACCTGGAGGAGCGCTCGAACACCGGGGAACTGGCGGCCGACGACGACGCCGACGGACCCAACGGGCCGATCGATCCGGAGACCGGAAAGCCGCGCAAGTTCGCCTACCCGCCCAACCTGGTCGTGGTCGACGGCGCGGGTCCCCAGGCGGCCGCCGCCCAGCGGGCGCTCGACGAGCTCGGCATCGATGACGTCGCCGTGTGCGGCCTGGCCAAGCGGCTCGAAGAGGTGTGGCTGCCCGGCGACGACCAGCCGGTGATCATGCCGCGCTCCAGTGAGGGACTCTACCTGCTGCAACGCGTGCGGGACGAGGCACATAGGTTCGCCATCACCTACCATCGTGCTAAGAGGTCCAAGACCGTGAAGGAGAGCGCGCTCGACACCGTGCCCGGCCTCGGACCGGCGCGTCGGCAGGCGCTGCTCAAACACTTCGGCTCCGTGAAGAAGCTGCGCGAGGCCACCGCCGCCGAAATGTGCGAGGTCCCCGGCATCGGCCCGGCCATCGCCGAGGTGATCGCGTCGACGCTGAAGGGGGAGGGACAGTGAGCCCGCCGAACGGAGTGAGGCAATGAACACCGAGCCGGCGTTCGTCATCGTCACCGGCATGTCAGGCGCGGGTCGCAGCACCGCGGCCAAGGCGTTGGAAGACCTGGGCTGGTTCGTCATCGACAACCTGCCGCCAGGACTGCTGTTCGCCATGGCGGAGGAGGCGGGCAAGGTCAAGCTGGCCGCCGACAAGGTGGCCGCCGTCGTCGACGTGCGCAGCCTGGCCTTCACCAGCGATCTCAACGCCGCCATCGAAGAGCTCGAGGGCCGCGGCGTGCGGGTGCGCGTGGTCTTCCTGGAGGCCAGCGACGAAGGGCTGGTGCGCAGGTTCGAGAACGTACGCAGGCCTCACCCGCTCCAGGGCGAGGGCCGGCTCGTCGACGGCATCGCCCGCGAACGCGGCATCCTGCGCGAGGTGCGCGCCAACGCCGACCTGGTGATCGACACCTCCTCGCTCAACGTGCACGAGCTACGCAACAAGATCGTCAACTTCTTCGGCGGCGAGGACCGGCCGGGGCTGCGGCTCAACGTGGTCTCGTTCGGCTTCAAGTACGGCCTGCCGGTCGACGCCGACCTCGTGGTCGACTGCCGCTTCCTGCCCAACCCGCACTGGGTGCCGGATCTGCGGCCGATGAGCGGGCTCGACGCCCCGGTGCGCGACTACGTGCTCGGCCAGCCGGGCGCCAAGGAGTTCCTCGACGCGTACGAGGAGGTTCTGCAGGTGATCGCCGCCGGTTACGCGCGCGAGGGCAAGAGCTACGCCACGCTGGCGGTGGGCTGTACGGGTGGCAAGCACCGCAGCGTGGCGATGGCCGAGCAGGTCGCCGGCCGGCTGCGTGACCGCGGCATGGAAGTCCAGGTCAGCCACCGGGATGTGGGGCGGGAGTGACCGATGAAGGCCAAGACCAGGGCGAGGCGGCCGTAGCCGAAGCGACGCCGGGTGAGGCGATTGTGGCTGGCGCGGCGCTGGGTGACACCGTCGTGGCCGGGGCGCCGCCGGATGATCGGCCGCGGGTGGTGGCGCTGGGTGGGGGGCATGGGCTCTATGCCTCGCTGTCGGCGCTGCGCGGCGTGGTGGGCGACCTGACCGCGGTGGTGACGGTCGCCGACGACGGTGGCTCCAGCGGGCGGCTCAGGCGTGAGCTGGGCGTGCTTCCTCCCGGCGACCTGCGGATGGCGCTGGCCGCGCTCTGCGGCGACGACGAGTGGGGGAGCACCTGGAGCGAGGTCGTCCAGCACCGCTTCCGCAGCGAGGGTGACCTGCACGGCCACGCCGTCGGCAATCTGCTCATCGTGGCGCTGTGGGAGCTGCTCGGCGACCCCGTGGCGGGCCTCGACTGGGTGGGCCGGCTGCTCGGCGCCCATGGCAGGGTGCTGCCGATGGCGTCGGTGCCGCTCGACATCGTGGCCGAGGTGGAGCTCGACGGCGTCACCTCGACCGTACGCGGGCAGGTGGCCTGCGCGCTGACCCCGGGCCGGGTGCAGGCGATCTCGCTGGTGCCGGAGGATCCGCCGGCGCGGCCCGAGGCCGTACGCGCGGTGCTGGAGGCCGACTGGCTGGTGTTCGGGCCGGGGTCGTGGTTCACCAGCGTGTTACCGCATCTCAAGGTGCCCGAGCTGGCTCGGGCGCTGCATGAGTCGAAGGCTCAGCGGCTGGTGACGCTCAACCTGGCGCCGCAGCCCGGCGAGACCGACGACTTCTCACCCCAGCAGCACCTGGAGGTGCTCCGGCAGCACGCGCCCGGCCTGCGCGTCGACGTCGTGCTCGCCGACACCGGCGTGGTCGATGACCGCGACGCAGTGGAGAAGGCCGCCACCGCGCTCGGCGGGCGGCTCGTCATGGCCGACGTCGCGGCCGCCGACGGCTCCCCCCGGCATGACTCACGACGTCTTGCCTCCGTCCTGGACGAGATTTTCCTCCAGAAGCGTTGATCCTGGTCGGCGCGGCGCAAAGGTGCGAGACACTGCTGAGAGCCGGTCTGAATGGGGGAGGACTAACGCTTATGGCGATGACGGGTGTGGTGAAGGACGAGCTGAGCCGCCTGCCGGTGCTGAAGCCTTGCTGCCGGAAGGCGGAGGTGTCGACGCTGTTGCGGTTCGCCAGCGGGCTGCACCTGGTGGGCGGGCGCATCGTGATCGAGGCGGAGCTCGACACCAACGCCACCGCGCGGCGGCTGATCAAGGACATCGGGGAGGTGTTCGGTCACAAGGCCGAAGTGCTCGTGCTGGCACCCGCCGGGCTGCGCAAGGGCTCACGCTATGTCGTGCGCGTCTACCGCGACGGTGAGGCGCTGGCCCGGCAGACGGGTCTCATCGACAACCACGGGCGCCCGGTCCGCGGCCTGCCTCGTCAGGTGGTGGCGGGGGCCGCCTGCGACGCCGAGGCCGCGTGGCGCGGGGCGTTCCTGGCGCACGGCTCGCTGACCGAGCCGGGGCGCTCCATGTCGCTGGAGGTCACCTGCCCGGGGCCCGAGGCGGCGCTGGCGCTGGTGGGCTCGGCGCGGCGGCTCAAGATCCACGCCAAGGCGCGGGAGGTGCGGGGCGTCGACCGGGTCGTGGTACGCGACGGCGACGCCATCAGCGCGCTGCTGACGCGGCTCGGCGCGCACGACAGCGTGCTGGCCTGGGAAGAGCGCCGGATGCGCCGCGAGGTGCGGGCCACGGCCAACCGGCTCGCCAACTTCGACGACGCCAACCTGCGCCGCTCGGCGCGGGCCGCGGTGGCGGCGGGGGCGCGGGTGCAGCGGGCGCTGGAGATCCTGGGCGAGGAGGCGCCCGACCACCTGGTGATCGCGGGGCGGCTGCGGGTGGAGCACAAGCAGGCGTCTCTGGAGGAGCTGGGGCAGATCGCGGATCCGCCGCTGACCAAGGACGCGATCGCCGGACGCATCCGGCGGCTGCTGGCGATGGCCGACAAACGTGCCACCGACCTGGGCATCCCCAACACCGAGGCGAACCTCACCGTGGACATGCTCGCCCAGTGAGCGTTCTCTGAGCGGCCTTTGCCTTTGCCTCTGCCTCCGTGCGGTCTCTGTCCGGCGCGGTCTCTGTGCGGTGCGGCGGGCAAGGTGAAGGGTTCTGTTCGGTGCGGCGGCCAGTGAGGAGGGCGTTCTCTGTGCGGTGCGGTGACTCAGTGCAGGCGTTATGTGTGCGGCGCGGCGGTCCGGTGACTGCGGGCATGTGACTGGGGCCCGGTGACTGCAGGCATATGTCTGCTGGCGCGGGACTGCGTGCGTGCCGGGGAGGGGTCTCCGGGAGCGTGGCAGGGCGGTTCTGAGGGTTCTGGGCGGGTTTGCGCGTGCGGGGGGCGCTGGGTTCTGGGCGGGTTTGCGCGTGCGGAGGTCGCTGGGTTCTGGGCGGGCTTCTCTGCGCGGGGATCGCTTTCGGGTTCTCCCCGTGGTGCTCTGCCTTGTGTGTCTTTCCGTCAAGGCGGTTCATGCATTACGGCAGGCACGGTGGGCGCCGATCGCCGTCGTGGGCTGGGCCCCGTCCAGGGGAACGCTCCTCCGTTGGCGGGACTTCCCGCCGTGACGTGCGCATGCTTGGCCGTCTCCGTGGATCGGGCCGGTGAGCCGGTTCAGGACCGGCCCGAGTCCCTCGGGGTGAAGAGGTCGCCTGTGGGGCGTGAGGGGTTGGTGGGGCTTTGGAGAGGCTCGAAGGGGGCCCGGTATTCCGGTTCGGCCGGGGTCGGGTCCTCCGGTGGGGTGAGGGAGGCTCGGCGGGCTCGGACGCGGCGTACTCGTATGCGTACGAGGAAATAGGCCGTCAAGGCCGCCACCACCAGCGGGAGCCAGGGCTCCCACGAGTCCTTCAGCGAGGGCCAGAGACCTGCCAGCTCGGCCGGGAAGTTGGTGATGAGGCGGTCGAGGCTCAGGTCGGGCCGGCCGCCGGTGGTCATCGCGCGGGCGGTGGTCCATCCCAGGGCCACCGCCGCCGCCGAGCAGAGGCCCGACCACCACGGCAGGAGCCGGCTGCCCGGCCTGAACAGGCATACCAGGAGAGACAGGAGCAGGGCCGAGGCGAAGGCGATCGTGGTCATCGCCCAGAGGCCGTCGCCGGCGGTCAGGAAGGCAGCCGGGATGAAGCGGTCTCCGTACAGGAGTACCGCCGCTTGCGCGATGGCGCAGACGAGCGTGGCAACGAAACCCACGATCAGGCCAGACAGCAGGCCGGACCTAGGTTGTGACATCTCAGCCCCCAGAGAATGCCGGAACTTACTCCGATGAGTCGGGCACTTTACTCGAAGCTCACAAATTACGCCGCCTG
The DNA here is from genome assembly GCF_040648495.1 of Nonomuraea sp. NPDC049129. Lineage (NCBI taxonomy): Bacteria > Bacillati > Actinomycetota > Actinomycetes > Streptosporangiales > Streptosporangiaceae > Nonomuraea > Nonomuraea sp. NPDC049129. The sequence continues at coordinate 39,026 of NZ_JBEZDU010000027.1, forward strand.
ATCGCGGATTCACGGTAGGGGGAGTCGAGTGGTCTAAACCAATTTGGTTCCGATAGGGTTTGGCATTGAGGTTTTTAGCTCGCCATCACGTACGAGGAGATCGGTTCCCGTGAGCATCCGCGTAGGCGTCAACGGCTTCGGCCGCATCGGTCGCAACTTCTGGCGTGCGGTGGCCGCCAGTGGCAAGGACATCGAGATCGTTGCGGTCAACGACCTGACCGACAACGCGACGCTCGCCCATCTGCTGAAGTACGACAGCATCCTCGGCCGCCTGCCGTACGAGGTGAAGGTCTCCGGCGACGAGATCACCGTCGACGGCAAGACGATCAAGGTCTTCGAGGAGCGCGACCCGGCCAAGCTGCCCTGGGGCGACCTCGGCGTCGACGTGGTGCTGGAGTCGACCGGCCTGTTCACCGACGCGGCCAAGGCCAAGGTGCACGCCGACAACGGCGCCAAGAAGGTCATCATCTCCGCCCCGGCGAAGAACGAAGACGTCACGATCGTGATGGGTGTCAACGACAACACCTATGACGCCGCCAAGCACACGATCATCTCCAACGCCTCCTGCACCACCAACTGCCTGGCTCCGCTGGCGAAGGTCCTGAACGACGCCTTCACCATCGAGAAGGGCCTGATGACCACCATCCACGCCTACACACAGGACCAGAACCTGCAGGACGGCCCGCACAAGGACCTGCGCCGCGCCCGCGCCGCCGCCGTCAACGTGGTGCCCACCTCGACCGGCGCCGCCAAGGCCATCGGCCTGGTGCTGCCCGAGCTCAAGGGCAAGCTCGACGGGTTCGCGATGCGCGTGCCGATCCCCACGGGCTCGGCCACCGACCTGACCGTCGAGGTCTCCCGTGACGTGACCGTCGAAGAGGTCAACGCCGCGTACAAGGCCGCCGCCGAGGGGGCGCTCAAGGGCGTGCTCAGCTACACCGAGGACGAGATCGTCTCCAGCGACATCGTCACCGACCCCGCCTCCTGCATCTTCGACGCCGGCCTGACCAAGGTCATCGGCAACCAGGTCAAGGTCGTCGGCTGGTACGACAATGAGTGGGGCTTCTCCAACCGCCTCGTCGACCTCATCCAGTTGGTGGGCGCGGACCTCTGATGCGTACGCTCGACGATCTCGATGTGAAGGGTCGGCGCGTGCTCGTGCGCGCCGACCTCAACGTCCCACTCGACGGTGAGACGATCACCGACGACGGCCGCATCCGCGCGTCGGTGCCGACGATCAAGGCGCTGACCGGCGCGGGCGCGAAGGTCGTCGTCTGCGCTCACCTGGGCCGCCCCAAGGGGCGGCCCAACCCCGGCCTCTCGCTGAAGCCGGTCGCCGAGCGCCTCGCCGAGCTGCTCGGTGAGGACGTGGCCTTCGCCACCGACGTGGTCGGTGACAGCGCCCAGGGCGTCGCCGACGCGCTGGAGGAGGGCCAGGTCGCCCTGCTGGAGAACCTCCGGTTCGAGGCGGGCGAGGAGTCCAAGGACGAGGCGGAGCGCGGGGCGTTCGCCGAGAAGCTGGCGGGGCTCGCCGAGCTCTACGTCGGCGACGGCTTCGGCGCGGTCCACCGCAAGCACGCCAGCGTCTACGACGTGCCCCGGCTGCTGCCGCACGCGGCGGGCAAGCTCATCGTGGCCGAGCTGGAGGTGCTCAGGAGGCTCACCGAGGACACCGAGCGCCCCTACGTGGTGGTGCTGGGCGGCGCCAAGGTCTCCGACAAGCTCGGCGTCATCGCCAACCTGCTGGCCAAGGTCGACCGGCTGCTGATCGGCGGCGGCATGGCCTACACCTTCCTCAAGGCCCAGGGCTATGAGGTCGGCAAGTCGCTGCTCCAGGAGGACCAGCTCGACCAGGTGCGCGGCTTCCTCAACGAGGCCGCCGAGCGCGGTGTCGATCTCGTGCTGCCCGTCGATGTGCTGGCCGCGACCGGCTTCGCCGAGGACGCGCCGCACGACGTGGTCGAGGCCACGGCGATCCCGGCCGACCGTGAGGGGCTCGACATCGGTCCCAGGACCCGTGAGCTGTTCGCGGCCAAGCTGGCCGACGCCAAGACCATCTTCTGGAACGGCCCCATGGGCGTCTTCGAGTTCGACGCGTTCTCCGGCGGCACCCGGGCCGTGGCCGAGGCGCTGATCGGGGCCGACGCCCTGACGGTGGTCGGCGGCGGCGACTCGGCGGCTGCCGTACGCAAGTTCGACCTGCCCGAAGACGGCTTCTCGCACATTTCCACCGGTGGTGGCGCGAGCCTGGAATATCTCGAGGGCAAGACCCTGCCCGGACTCGCCGCCCTGGAGGACTGACCGTGAGAAAGCCGCTTTTCGCCGGCAACTGGAAGATGAACCTCAACCACCTTGAGGCCATCTCGCTGGTCCAGAAGCTCGCCTTCGCGTTCACCGACAAGGACTTCGACAAGGCGGAGATAGCCGTCCTGCCGCCGTTCACCGACCTGCGCAGCGTCCAGACGCTCGTCGACGGCGACAAGCTGCGCATCGTCTACGGCGCCCAGGACCTGTCCCAGCACGAGGCGGGCGCCTACACCGGCGAGATCTCGGGCGCGATGCTGGCCAAGCTGAACTGCACGTTCGTCCTGGCCGGCCACTCGGAGCGGCGGCAGTATCACAGCGAGGACGACGACCTGGTCAACGCCAAGGTGCACGCCGCGTTCCGCCACTCGCTCACGCCGATCCTGTGCGTCGGCGAGGGCCTGCCCGTGCGCCAGGCGGGCGAGCAGGTTTCACATTGCCTGGCTCAGCTTGACGGCGGACTGCGCAAAGTCTCCGCTGAGCAGGCACAATCGATGGTAGTGGCCTACGAGCCGGTGTGGGCGATCGGCACCGGCGAGGTGGCCACTCCCGAGGACGCCCAGGAGGTCTGCGCGGCGCTGCGAGGAAGACTCGCTGAGCTGTACGACCCCGAAGTGGCCTCCGCAGTACGTATCCTTTACGGAGGGTCGGTCAAGTCAGGCAACATCGCTGGGATCATGGCTCAACCCGATATCGACGGCGCGCTCGTGGGCGGTGCCAGCATCGATGCCGGGGAGTTCGTTAAGATCTGCCGTTTCTCCGATATGTCTGGCTAACTGAGTCGTTCCGGGGGTGCGACTTGACAACAAGCCGTACCCTCTAGAAGCAAGTTTGAATCGTCACGCGTGACAGAGCATTGAAGGACTAGGCATACCGTGGAAATCGGAATCTCCATCGCCCTCATCCTGGCGAGCTGTCTCATGATCCTGCTCGTCCTGCTCCACAAGGGCAAGGGTGGTGGCCTGTCTGACATGTTCGGCGGCGGTTTCTCGTCGAACTTCGGTGGTTCCTCGGTGGTGGAGCGTAACCTCGACCGGTTGACCGTGATCACGGGCACCGTCTGGTTCGTCTGCATCATCGCTCTGGGTCTGCTTCTGCGGCCCTGAGTCAGATTGACGCGTGACAGTGATTCTCCCCCCGTGTGTCACGGGGCGATCGAGCGAGGAGTTCATCCGTGGGTAGTGGCAACGCGATCCGTGGCAGCCGTGTCGGCGCCGGCCCGATGGGGGAGGCCGAGCGCGGCGAGGCAGCTCCGAGAGTGCGGGTCTCGTTCTGGTGCGCCAACATGCATGAGACGCGGCCCAGCTTCGCCAGCGATGCGGCGGTGCCCGAAATGTGGGACTGCCCGCGCTGCGGCCTCCCGGCCGGCCAGGACGAGCAGGCCCCGCCTGCCCCGCCCCGGAACGAGCCGTACAAGACGCACCTGGCTTATGTGAAGGAGCGCAGGAGCGACAAGGACGGCAAGGCGATCCTCGAGGAAGCGCTGGAGCGTCTGCGCAACAACAAGTCCCCCTGGTAGGACCTTGTTAGCTCAGAGTTATCTCCGAAGGACCCCGGCACACTGCGCCGGGGTCCTTCGCTGTTCGTGGCGTGGGCCGTCACGGGCGACCCCCGGGTTTCACCGGATGGGGTTCGGCGGTGCCATGGGCGGCCACCTGCGTCGTGGGTTGGGCGGGGTGCCGGATCCGTGGGGTGCGCGGGATGCTGGGGGGGTTTGGCGGGTTCGGGGTGCCGGGCTCTGTGGAGTGGTCAGGGATCTGGCTGGTGCCGTAGGGCTGAGACGCGGTCGCGGACCTGGGACAGGCGGCGTTCGATCTCCGGGAGGAAACGCGGGTCGAGCGAGTCCCGGTCCGCGCTCAGGCGGTGGGCGGCCTCGTCCGTGACCTGTTCCACCAGCCGCAGCACGTCGGCCCGGCCGCTGAGGTAGCCCTCGCGCACCGCCGCCGCGTGTTCGGCGGCCAGTTCGTGGTCCACCCCGCTGGTGTCCAGGTCCAGCAGGTCGCGCACCGCCGAGGCGCCGATCGTGAACGCCAGCGGCCATACCAGTCCCGCCAGGTCGGCCCAGTGCAGCGGTACGGGCAGCAGCCACACGCAGCCGCACAGGATCGACGCCACCGACGCCACGGCCGCGATCCGGCGTCCCAGCCCCAGGTCGCGCCAGTACATGACCGTCAGCGGGACGGCGAAGAGCATCGCGTGCAGGAACGGCATCCGGGTGAGCCCGCCGGCGGCCATCGTCCGCATGAGGGACGTCGAGACCAGCGCGTCCACGGCGCCGAAGCAGAGTCCCGCGGCCAGCACCCGCGCGTGTGCCGCCGTGCCACGGGCGAGTACGTGCCGGTGCGCCCATAAGGCGACCAGCAGTCCGGTCACCGTGAGGGCCGCGCAGGCCGGGAGCGGCACGCCGTCCATGTCGCGCCACGAGTGGCTGAGCGAGCCGACGGCGCCGAGGGCGATGGCGATCGGTCCCGCGTCGAACGGCGGAGTGTTCGGGCGGGCGTCCTCCGGCAGGACCACTTTCCTGGAGCCGATCCGCAGTTCCTGCCGTCGCCCGAGCGGCCGTGGCTCGTCCGCGGTGACGGTGAGCGAGCCCGTGGGTGCCAGGCGTACCAGGGCGTCGTGCAGGGCGGCCGTCTGGGCGGGGGAGAGCAGCAGCGAGCCGCTCTCGTCCGTGGGACGGAACTCCACGTCGCGGGAGAGGTCCGGGCTGGCCAGGTTGTGGCGCTGCTCCCAGCGCAGCAACGCGACCGCCAGGTACTCGGCATGATCGGCCGTCTCCTCCGCCAGCCGCTGCCGCCAGGCCGACAGAGGCGACGCCACTGGGCGGCCCGGTCCCGCCAGCAGTGGCCAGGTACGGGTCAGCAGGTCCACCACGGTGTCGGCGCCCATGGCCACGCTGTGCCGACCGGCCAGCTCGGCGCGGCTCCTGGCCGCCTGACGTTCCGCCGCGGCCACGCGCAGCCGTTGCCGCAGCCGCCCGCGCAGGTACCGGCCGATGAACACACCGCCCGCCACGCCGCCGGCGGGCCAGAGAAGGGGCGCGGGACTGTACGACCAGCCCGCCACGGCCAGTGCCACGTTGGCCACCGCGCCCGACGTGAGCGGTACGGCCAGCGCCGTCCAGCCGTGCGCCAAGGCCAGCTCGTAGGCCAGGGGTGCGGCCAGCAGGGCGGGGGCGTCGATCGGGTCGCCGGCCAGCGCGGACCAGACGGCCACGTCGGCGACGTCGAGCGCCAGCCGTACCGGGACGGGGATGCCGTGGCGTCTGAGGGCGCGGAAGACCAGCACGTCGTACAGGCACGAGGCGAGCAGGGTGAGCAGCGCCACGGGTGGCGTGAGGGTCTCCCAGAGGGTCACGCAGATCGTCACCCGCGAGGCCAGCCGCAGGTTGAGGAAGAGACGGACGGCGGTGAACGAGGTGGACCGCGTGGCGCCCCTGAGCGATTCATTCATCCGGTGGCGGTGGCGGTGTTTTCACTCTTGTCGCCCAGGTCAGGAAGCGGGCGATCTGTGGCAGCGACGGCAATGACTGGGTGCGGTCCGGAGCCCGGCCGTCGGAGGTCGTCGGCGCGAGCCGGGCCTGCCGGTTGAACCGCTCCCGTAACCGGATCCAGGCCCGCGACCGGGGACTGACCCGCTCGCCCAGCCGTTCCGGCAGGTGCTCCGCCAGCGCGTGCGCCACGGCCGCGTTGACCCGGCTGACGGGGGAGACGCCGAGCCTGATCTCCTCTTCGGGATCGGCGGGGCCGGGCACGCCCCCAGACGGTTGGAGTACGGCGGCGCGCAGGCGGGCCGCGTCCCCGAGCTGGCTGCGGTGGTAGAAGTAGTCGGCCCTGGCCTCCCGCATGCGCCGCCGGACCGCGCCGTCGAGGAAGTGGCCGGTGAGCACGATGACCGTGGTCTGCTGACGGCTCCGGACGCGGCGGACGGCCTCCACGACCGCCACACCGGGGAAGTGGTCGTCGGGGCTGCGCTCGTCGGCGGCGTCCACCAGCACGACGTCGACGCCCTCGTACGACCAGCCGGCCGCCGCCCGATGATCGAGTCCCGCGATCACCTCCACACCCGGCGTCGCGGACAGGATGGCGACGATGCCGGTGCGGCTGATGTCGTCGTCGTCCACGACGACCACGCGCTTGCCGTGTGTCCCCGTCACACGGTCATTACACTCCCGACCTGATGGCTAGTGCCAGATCCTGATGATCAGCGCGCCCGCGTTGTCACCGAGGCAGCGGTTCTGATCGTTGATCCTCATGAACAGCCGGCCACCGGAACCGGCCTGCCAGCTCCGGTGCGCGCCCAGGGCACGCGAGCCGCCGTTGATCCGGGACAGGAGCCTGCCGTAGGGGGAGCTGTCGTGGATCTTGCAGCCCTGGTAGATGTGCGAGTCGGTGTCCCAGTCGTAGCCGTCGGCGCCCACCCACGGGAAGGAGTTGTTGTCGACCGTCCAGCTGCCGCCCACCTGCGCGACCCGGACGCGGTCGCCCGCGTACACGTAGATCCCGGTGTCCTGCCAGCCGCGCCTGGACGTGATCACCACGTCCCTGCCGCTCTGGGTCGTCGCCTGTGCGACGCCGGGAATGGTCACCGTCATCGCGCAGGCGAGCGCCGCGACGGCCCACGTTCGCCGCATCACCATGTCAGCCTCCACTTGTGTCGGAGGCGACCGTACGCGGGAAGGGTGCGCGTTCCGTAGCGCCGGATCGCGCACCCACCCTGGCCTACCTTTCGTGTACGGCGACGCCGTCCACGAACGTCATGCGTACCCCGGTGGTCCAGATGTCGCGCTCCGGCAGCGTGAACGGGTCGCGGTTCAGGACGACGAGGTCCGCCGGGCGGCCCGGTGCGATCACCCCGGCGGGGGAACGGTTGATCCAGGCCGAACCGGCCGTGTACGCGGTCAGCGCGGTCGCCAGGTCGAGGCGCTGGCCGGGCAGGAACGGCGTCTGTGCCGTGGGGTAGCCGGCGTGCACCGAGCTGCCGGGCTCCGTACGGTTGACGGCCACGTGCATGCCCTGCAGCGGGTCGGCGCTCGACACCGGCCAGTCGCTGCCCGCGCAGAACCGCGTCCCGTGGGAGAGCAGGTCGGCGAAGGGGTACTGCCACGAGGAGCGGGGCTCGCCCAGGAACGGCAGCGTCAGCTCGTCCATCTGCGCGTGGTGGGTCGCCCAGAGCGGCTGCAGGTTGGCCGTCACGCCGAGCGCGGCGAAGCGGGGCACGTCCGACGGCTCGATGATCTGCAGGTGCGCGATGTGGTGCCGGTTGGCGGGCGAGGTGCCCTCGAAACTGTCCAGCGCCTCGCGTACGGCCCGTTCGCCGATCGCGTGGACGTGCGCCTGGAAGCCGAGGCGGTCCAGCTCGGCCACGTACGTCCTGAGCTTGTCCGGGTCGACGTAGGACAGGCCCGTGCCGCCGCAGAGGCAGTAGGGCTCCAGCGTCGCGGCGGTGAAGTTCTCGGTGATGCCGTCCTGCATGATCTTCACCGAGGTCGCGCGGAACCGGTCCAGCCCCTCCGCCGAGGCGCGGCGCGCGGTCAGGTCGTCGATCTGGTCGAGGCCACGGGTACGGTCCCACCACAGCGCGCCCACCACGCGGGCCCGTAGCCTGCCGGAGCCGGCCGCCGACAGGTAGGTGGGAAGCTGGTCCACCGAGCCCGCGTAGGAGCCCACGATGGCGTCCTGCCAGCCGGTGATGCCGAGCGAGAACAGGTAGCGCTCGGCATCCGCCAGCGCCCGGTCCAGGTCGCGAGGGGAGGGGCGCGGGGTGAGGAGGCCGACGAGGTCCATCGCGCCCTCGTGCAGGACGCCGCTGGGCGTGCCGTCGGCGTCGCGTTCGATGCGGCCGTCGGCGGGGTCGGGGGTGTCTGCGGTGACGCCGGCCAGCTCCAGGGCACGGGCGTTGACCCAGGCGGCATGATGGTCGCGCTGGATGAGGTAGATGGGCCGGTCGGCGAAGGCGAGCTGGTCGCGGTGCGGCAGCCCACCCGGGAAGGCCGACATGTCCCACCCGCCGCCATCAATCCACTCTTTTTCAGGATTTTTCGCCGCATAGTCAGCGATCTTCGCCAAATAGGCATCGAGTCCGTAAATTTCGGATAGATCGCACTTGGCGCGCTCCAGGCCCGCCTGTACCGGATGCACATGCGCATCGGTGAACCCGGGCACCAGCAGACCCCCGTCCAGGTCCACGGTCTCGTGCCCCGGCGCCAGCCGTACCAGGTCCCGCTCGTCGCCAACGGCGGCGATCACGCCGTCGCGGACCAGCACGGCCTCGGCGAAGCCGGTCTTCGCGGTGAAGACCCGTCCCCCTCGAAAGAGCGTGTTCATAGTGCTCCCCAATCTCAACGTGATTCAGTGGCCGGTGATCAGATCGGCCATGCGGGCCAGTACGGACGTGCCCGGCATCGACCGCTCCCGGTGGTCCGCCACCCGGTACAACCGGTACATCGCGTGCACCCCCAGCCAGCGCAGCGGCTCCGGCTCCCAGGCCCGCACCCGGCGGCCCACCCACGGCAGCTCCGTCAGCGCGGTCCGCTCGCCCAGGACGAGGTCCCGCATCGTCCGGCCGGCCAGGTTGGCCGTCGTCACCCCGTGCCCGGTGTAGCCGCCCGCCCAGCCCAGGCCGGTGGCCGGGTCCACGTGCACGGTCGAGCACCAGTCGCGCGGCACCCCCAGGACTCCCGACCACGCGTGCGCCACCGAGGAGGACGCCGCGGCGGGGAAGAAGTCGATCAGCAGCCGCCAGAGCGCCTCGACCGTCTGCTCGTGCGTGTGCCCCCTGGCGTCGACCCGCGAGCCGTACAGGTACGGCCGGCCGCGCCCTCCGAAGGCGATGCGGTCGTCGGCGGTCCGCTGCGCGTACATGTAGTAATGGGCCATGTCCCCGAGCAGCTCGGACCCCGCCCAGCCGACCGTCTCCCAGAACGAGGCGGGCAGCGGCTCGGTGACGATCAGCGAGCTGTTCATCGGCAGCCACTGCCGCCGCAGGCCCTTCAGCCGCGAGGTGAACCCCTCGGTCGCGCGGAGCACGTGGCGCGCCCGGACCGTCCCGAACGGCGTCACGGCCAGCCCCGGGGCGATCTCCGTGACGGGCGTCCGCTCGTAGACGGTCACCCCGAGCTCCCGTACGGCGCGTGCCAGCCCTCGTACCAGCTTGGCGGGCTGCACCCGCGCGCAGTGCGGACTCCAGGAGGCGGCCACGGCCCCCGCCACCCGCAGCCGTTCGGCGGGATCGACCAGCCGCAGGTCCGCCTCCTCGATGCCCCAGGCGCGGGCGGCCGACACCGAGGCCCGCAGGCGGGCCGCCTGAGAGGGAGTGCGGGCCACGTTGACCACGCCGCCCTTGACGACGTCGGCGTCGATGCCCTCCTTCTCGCAGACCTGGATCACCTCGTCGATCGAGGCGTACATCTCGCGCTGCAGCCGCCGCGCCCCCTCCACCCCGTGCGTCCTGGCGTAGCGCTGATGCGAGCCGGCCAGGTCGCCGGTCAGCCAGCCGCCGTTGCGCCCCGAGGCACCGAACCCGGCGAAGTCCTTCTCCAGCACCACGACGTTCAGCGACGGCTGGGCCTGCTTGAGGTAGTACGCGGTCCACAGCCCCGTGTAGCCCGCGCCGACGATCGCCACGTCCGCCTGGAGGTCGCCGTCGAGTCGCGGACCAGGGGCAGGTACGCCGGAGGAGCGGTACCAGAAGGAGACGTCGCCGTTCACGAATCCGGACGACAGGGAGACATGCGCGTTCATGGCCGGTATCCTCCTATACGCCGCATCTAGCTACGAAACTCGCATTCGAAACACGGCGTTAGCGGCCAGGTAACACCTCCCCGGCATCCTCTTCCTATGGGATTCTTGCGCATTCGCACGACGGTGGACGAGCGTCCGGGACGACTGGCCTCCCTGGCCGCGGCCCTGGCGGACAGGGGCGGCAACATCCTCGGCCTGAGCGTCCAGTCGGACGCGGACGGCACCGTCGACGAGTTCGTCGCCGACATCCCCGCCGCGCCCGAGGCCGTGCGTGCGGCCCTGGAGGAGGCCGGTGGCCGCCGCGTCCAAGTGGTCCCGGCGACGGCGCACGAGCTGACCGACGAGCCCACCCGCGCGCTGCTGCTGGCCTCCCGGCTGCGGTCGATGCCGTGGCGGCTGCCGGAGTTCCTGGCCGAGTTGCTGCGCGCCGACGATGCCAGGTGGATCTATGGTGAAGCGGTGAGTGATCTTCCCGACCCGACCCTGCTCGTGGTGCCCGTCGCACCCAGGCGCGCCGTCCGGCTGCGCCGTGCCGAGCTGCCCTTCACCCTGACCGAGGCCGCTCGGGCCGCCTCCTTCGTCCGGCTCGCGCAACCGCCGGTCGAGCAGGACGCCGCCGACCCCACGGTCAAGCTGGCCGACGGCGAGGAGGTCACGGTCCGGCCGCTCACCTCGATCTACCGCGAGGCCGTCCGCGACCTGCACGACAGGTGCTCGCCCGAGGCGCGCCGGTTCCGCTACTTCACCTCGATGCCCGAGCTGCCGCCGCGGATGTTCGACCGGCTCTGCGACCGCAGCCGCGGTCGCTCGATCGTCGCCGGGCACGACGGCCAGGTGGTGGCCATGGCCTCCCTGATGTTCACCCCCGATCCGGGCATCGCCGAGATGGCCTTCCTGGTCGAGGACCGCTGGCAGGGGCGCGGTCTGGGCACGGAGCTGGCCAGGACACTGGTGCGCGAGGCGCGCGATCTCGGTTACGCCGAGGTCAGGGCCACGATGCTGTCCGACAACGTACGGATGCGGCGGCTGCTGCTGTCGCTGGGCGCCACGCTCGGCTACACCGAGGACCCGGGCGTGATCGAGGCCAGGCTGCCGGTCTGCGCGATGGCGTCAGCCTGAGGCGCTCTCGCCCCGCTCTTCGCCCCGCTCGTCCTCGTCCGGCCCGGAGTCCTGTTCTGCCGGTTCCGCGTCGGGCGTCGCCTGGTCCGGCTGCCGGATGCCCAGGTGGCGCTCGATGCGTTCGAGGCTCTCCTGGATCTGCGTGAGCCGCTCGCCCAGCGCCATGCCGCCGGCGAAGAACATCTCGGTCGGCCGGTCCTTCGTCCCCTGCCCGAGCCGGGTGAGCACGCGGTGCCGCAGCTCGCCCAGCTCCACGCCGGCGTCCACGATCGCCTGGGCGGCCAGCCCCTCGCCCTCTCTGATCACCCCGAGCAGGATGTGCTCGGTGCCGATGTAGTTGTGGCGCAACTGCAGCGCCTCGCGCAGCGAGAGCTCCAGGACCTTCTTGGCGCGCGGGGTGAACGGGATGTGCCCGCTCGGCGCCTCGTCGCCCTGGCCCACCTCGCGGGTGACGAAGGCGCGCACGCTCCCCAGCTCGATGCCGAAGCTGTCGAGTGTCAGGCCCGCCACGCCCTCGCCCTCGTGGATGAGGCCGAGCAGGATGTGCTCCGTGCCGATGTGGGCGTGGTTCAGCGTCCGCGCCTCCTCCTGGGCGAGGACGACGACCCGGCGGGCACGGTCAGTGAAGCGCTCGAACACCGAAGGCCTCCGTTCGGGTGGCGTGTCTCCACTATGCGCTACAAACCAGCGGATGTGGGGTAATTGACAGGTGTGGATCTTGACGAGGTGGCCGGTCGCCTGTACGGGCTCCCGCCGTCCGAGTTCACCGCCGCGCGCGAGGCCGAGGCTCGTGCCGCCAAGGACGCGGGCGACGTACGGCTGGCCCGCGACATCGCCGGACTGCGCAAACCCACGGTCTCCGCGTCGGCCGTGAACCGGCTGGCCCGCGAGCATCCGGACGACCTCGGCGAGTTGCTGGCGCTCGGGCAGGAGCTGCGCGAGGCGTGGGAGAGGCACGACGCCGAGGCGCTGGCGGAGCTGACCCGGCGGCGCAGCGAACTGGCGGGACGGCTGTCCCGGCTGGTCAGACGGGAGGCCGGGCTGTCGGCCGCCGCGGCGGCCGAGGCCGAGCAGACGCTCGACGCCGCCGTCGTGGACGCGGGCGCCGCCGAGGAGGTACGGCGCGGCCGCCTGGCCAAGCCGCTCAGCTACAGCGGCTTCGCCCCAGCCCCAGCCCCGGCGGCGCCGCGCGGCAAGCCCGCCAAGAAGCCGACGGACTCGACAGCATCGGCCGAATCGGCCTCGGAGGCGAAGGGCGCGGCGGCCAAGAGTGCGGAGGCGAAGCGCGCGGAGGCCGAGAAGCGAGAAGAGGCGGAGGCGAAGAGGCGGGCGGAGGCTGAAGCCAGGAAGGCCGCCGAACGACAGGAGGCGCTGGACGCCCACCGGGAGTGGGTCGCCGCCCTGGAACAGGCCGTACAGGAGCACGACGAGCGCGCCGAGCGGGTCGCGGGGCTGGAGCGGAAGCTGGCCAAGGCCCGCAAGCGGCTCGCCGAGAGTGCGCAGCGGCTGGAGGTCGCCAAACGGGAGGAGCGGCACGCTCGGCACCGCATAGGTTAAGGTGTACGAAACGGTCTCGTACACCTGGAGTGGCGATGAGAACCTGGACCCCCGCCGACATGCCCGCTCTGAGCGGCAAGACGGCCATCGTGACCGGCGCCAACAGCGGCATCGGCCTGCCGACCGCGCTCGAACTCGCCAGGCACGGCGCCCGCGTCGTCGTCGCCACCCGCTCGGCGGCTAAAGGCGGCGCGGCCGTCGAGGAGATCCGCCGGGCCGTCCCCGGCGCCCAGGTCGAGCACGGCACGCTGGACCTGGCCGATCTCGCCTCGGTCAGGAGCTTCGCGGCGGGCGTCGATCGGGTGGACCTGCTGGTCAACAACGCGGGCGTCGGCATGATCCCGCGCCAGCTGACCCGTGACGGCTTCGAGATGCAGTTCGGTACCAACCACCTGGGCCACTTCGCGCTCACCGGACTGCTGCTGCCCCTGCTGCTGGCCCGTCCCGGCGCGCGGGTGGTCAACGTCTCGAGCGACGCGCACAAGATGGGCAGGCTGGACCTCGACGACCTGGGCCTGGAGCACGGTTACAAGAAGATGAGCTCGTACGGCCGCTCCAAGCTGGCCAACCTGCTCTTCACCCTGGAACTCCAACGACGCGCTCAGCGGGCCCAGGTGGACCTCGTCAGCGTCGCCACCCATCCTGGTGCCACGGCCACCAATTTCTTCAGCGTGGGGCCGCTACAGCCCCTCGTGGGGCTGTTCCTGAAGAGCGCGGCGGCCGGTGCGGTGTCCTCCCTCTACGCGGCCACCTCGCCGGAGATCCACGGCGGGGAGTTCGTCGGTCCCAAGACCCAGCTGCTCACGCCGTCGGAGGCGGCCCGTTCCGAGCAGCTCGCCGCCGACCTGTGGGAGGTCTCCACGCGGCTGACCGGCGTACGATTCGAGGAGATCGCCTACAGCTGAGGACGTGCACGTGCCACCACTCGACCCCGAGCGGGAGCGGGCCATCCTCGACGCGACGCTGGAGTTGCTGTCCGAGATGGGCTACGACCGTATGTCGGTCGACCAGATCGCCAAGCGGGCCAAGGCCAGCAAGGCGACCATCTACCGCCGGTGGGCGGGCAAGCCGGAGCTGGTGGTCGACGTCATCTGCCGCCGGTTCGACATGGACACGCCGGCCGCCGAGGACACCGGCTCGCTGCGCGGCGACCTCGCCTCGGTGCTCGGCGGCCTGTGCGGCGCGGTCGAGCGCAAGCACGGGCTCATCATGGGGCTGTCCTCGACGCTGGTCTCGCACCAGGAGCTGGCCAGGACGCTGCGCGAGCACATGCCGGCCAAGGACCTCGGTGGGGTGGAGGCGTTGCTGGAGCGGGCCAGGAAGCGCGGCGACCTGCCGGGGCCCGTGGATCCCGGCCGTCTGTTCGGGGTGGCGGAGGCGCTGGTCTGGCACCGCATGATCTTCCTCGGGCCGCTGTTCGACGAGTCCTTCGTCGCGGAATCGGTGGACGAGGTCCTGCTGCCGCTGGTGCGCGCCTGGGCGCAGTAAACCTAACATTCTTGTGTGATATTTTGCCTCAAGCCATGGCTTGAGGCGAAAAGTCGGGCTTAGGGTCGTCGCCATGACGACCCCCATTGACGCCTTCATCGACGCGCTCCCCAAGGTGGAGCTGCATGTGCACCTGGTCGGCTCCGCCTCCGTACCCACCGTGCTGGAGCTGGCCCGCCGCCACCCCGGCGGCCCGGTTCCCACCACGGAGGAGGAGCTGCGGGCGTTCTACGCCTTCCGCGACTTCCCCCACTTCGCGCAGGTGTACCAGGCCGTCAACGCGCTGGTCCGGGAGCCGGAGGACATCGCCGCCCTCGTGCTCGGCCTGGCCCGCGATCTGGCGTCCCAGGGGGCCCGCTACGCCGAGCTGCAGGTCACCCCGTACGCCCACAGCATCGTCGGGATGCCCATGCGCGAGGTCACCGAGGCGCTCGACCTGGCCGCCCGCCAGGCAGAGGCCGAGCACGGGGTGGAGATGGCCTACATCTTCGACATCCCCGGCCAGTTCGGCGAGGAGGCGGCCAGGATCACGCTCGCACACGCCTTGGAAGAACCTCCCGCCGCATTGGTAGGTTTCGGCTTGGGCGGGATCGAACAGAGCCGGGCACCTTACCGCGACGCCTACCGCGACGCGTTCGCGGCGGCGCGGGCGGCGGGGCTGCACAGCGTGCCGCACGGCGGCGAGATGACCGGTCCCGAGACCATGTGGGAGGTCATCGAGGGGCTGGGCGCCGAGCGCATCGGGCACGGCATCTCCTGCCTGGAGGACCCGCGCCTGGTGGCTCACCTGCGCGAGACGCAGCTGCCGCTGGACGTCTGCCCGACCTCCAACCTCCGTACGGGACAGGTGGCCCGCATCGAGGAGCACCCGCTGCCCAGGCTGCTGGAGGAGGGGCTGTTCGTCACGCTGAACAGCGACGACCCGCCCATGTTCGGCACCACCCTGGCCGGTGAGTATCGCGTCGCCGCGCACGTCTTCGGCCTCGGCGAGCCGGAGCTGGCCCAGCTCGCCCGCAACGGCGTGAACGCGTCCTTCCTGCCGCCGGCGCGCAAGCAGGCCCTGCTGGCCGAGATCGACGCGCTCACCAACTGAGGACGCTACGAAAACTCAGGGAGAGGCGATGCGGCCCAACCCTGGCGGGAGCTTGGCGGCGGCGGTCCGGTCGAGCAGGAACAGCGTCCGCACCCGCCCCCTGGCCCCGGCCGCGGGCACCTGCACGGGCCCGGAGTCGGACAGCGCCAGGCGTACGGCACCCGACTTCTCCTCGCCCGCCGCCACCACCCACACCTCGCGCGAGGCCTGGATGGTCGGCAGCGTCAGGGAGATGCGCGTGGGCGGCGGCTTGGGCGCGCCGTGCACGGCCACGACCGGCCGCGTGTCGTACAGGGCGGGCATCCCGGGGAACAGCGACGCCACGTGCGCGTCGGGCCCGATGCCGAGCAGCATCACGTCGAAGCCGGGCACCGGGCCGTGGTCCTCGGGCCGGGCCGCCTTGCGCAGCTCGGCCGCGTAGGCCTCGGCCGACTCCTCCGCCGACATCCCCGAGTCGGGCCCGGCCATGACGTGCACCCGGTCGGGATCGAGGTCGACGTGGTCGAGCAGGGCCTTGCGGGCGCCCGTCTCGTTGCGCTCGGGGTCGCCGGTCGGCAGGAAGCGCTCGTCGCCCCACCAGATGTCGAGGTGGTGCCAGTCGACCGCGTCGCGCGCCGGCGTGGCGGCGATCGCGGCCAGCGTCGCGTGGCCGACCGTGCCGCCGGTCAGGACCAGCGACGCCGACCCCTTGGCCGACTGCACGTCGACCAGCCGGGTGATGATCCGCGCCGCCACGGCCTTGGCCAGGACGTCGCCGTCACGATGGACGACCACATTGGGAACGCTCACGTACTCACTCTTTCACGATCGGTGCCCACCGGCCGGGACGCGCCCCCTCGCAAAGACAGGGCCCGCCACGACCGGTGGGAGGAGGCGTCAGGACTTGTACGAGCGGGCCAGCCGCTTGACCGCCGCCTGGTAGATCTCGTCGGAGTCGAGCCGCCGCAGCTCCTCGGCCAGCAGCTCGGCGGTCTGCCGACGGGTCAGGGCCACGTTCCGGTCCGGCTGGCCGGGCCGCGACAGCGTCGCCAGCCGGGCGTCGCTCCTGCACACCGCCAGCACGCCGTCGGCCGTCGTGAGCCGGACGGCGGTCAGGCCGGGCCCGTTGGAGTCGGCCACCTTGACCGGCGCGCCGAGACGTTCGGACAGCCACGCGGCCAGCAGCGGCGCGCTGGGGTTGCCCGGGGACGCCTCCACGGTGCCCTTGCGCACCTTGCCCGTGGGCTGGTCGAAGGCCGCCGCCAGCAGGCTGCGCCACGGCGTCAGCCGGGCCCAGGACAGGTCCGTGTCACCGGGCGCGTAGCCCTTGGCCCTGGTCACCAGCGACTCGACCCCGCCGTCGCGCGAGCCCCTGGCGTCGGAGATGCGGCGCTGGGCGAGCATCCCGACCGGATCCTTGGACATCACCTCGGGCGCCAGTCCCGGCCACCAGGCCACGACCGGCGTGTCGGGCAGCAGCAGCGGGCTGACCACCGAGTCGGCGTGCTCGGTCAGCTCGCCGTAGAGCCGCAGCACGACCACCTCGCCCGGCGTGGACTCGCCGATGCGCAGCTCCGCGTCGAGCCGGTTGGTCTCGTCGGGCTCGCGGTTGATCACCACGATGATGCGCGAGGGGTGCTCGCGCGCCGCCTCGCTGGCAGCGCGGAGCGAGTCGTACTGGTCGCGCTCCTCGCAGACCACGATCAGCGTCAGCACCATCCCGACCGCGGGCGCGCCCATCTGGTGGCGCAGCTGCGTCAGCTGCGAGGAGATCTTCCCCGCTGTCGTGTCGGTGAGCATGAAGGTGGTCATCAGAGTCTCCTCCATACGCGGCCGTCGCCCATCATCGCGTCGGCCGACGGCGGCCCCCACGAACCGGACGGGTAGCCCTCGGGCTGGCCCTGGGTGGCCCAGAACTCCTCGATCGGGTCGAGGATCTTCCACGACAGCTCGACCTCCCGCTGGTGCGGGAAGAGCGGCGGGTCGCCGATCATCACGTCGAGCAACAGCCGCTCGTACGCCTCGGGGGACGACTCCAGGAACGACTCCCCATAGGCGAAGTCCATCGAGACGTCACGTACCTCCATGGCCGTGCCCGGCACCTTGGAGCCGAACCGCACGGTGATGCCCTCGTCCGGCTGGACCCTGATGACCAGCGCGTTCTGGCCGAGGATCTCGGTGTCGTCCTTGCTGAAGGGCAGGTGCGGCGCCCGCTGGAACACCACGGCCACCTCGGTGACCCGGCGGCCGAGGCGCTTGCCGGTGCGCAGGTAGAACGGCACGCCCGCCCAGCGCCGGTTGGCGATCTCCAGCTTGATGGCCGCGTAGGTCTCGGTCGTGGAGTCGGCGGAGATGCCGTCCTCCTGCAGGTAGCCGACGACCTTCTCGCCGCCCTGCCAGCCCGCGTCGTACTGCCCGCGCGCGGTGTTGAGCGCCAGGTCCGACGGCAGCTGTACGGCCTTGAGCACCTTCTCCTTCTCCCGCCGCAGCGCGGAGGCGGTGAAGGACGTCGGGTCCTCCATCGCCACCAGGGCGAGCAGCTGGAGCAGGTGGTTCTGGATCACGTCGCGGGCCGCGCCGATGCCATCGTAGTAGCCGGCCCGGCCGCCGATGCCGATGTCCTCGGCCATGGTGATCTGCACGTGGTCGACGAAGCTACGGTTCCAGATGGGCTCGTAGAGGTTGTTGGCGAACCTCAGGGCCAGGATGTTCTGGACGGTCTCCTTGCCCAGGTAGTGGTCGATCCTGAAGATCGAGCTCTCCGGGAAGGCCGAGGTGGTGATCTCGTTCAGCTCGTGCGCCGACTTCAGGTCGTGCCCGAACGGCTTCTCGATCACCACGCGCCGCCACGACCCGGGAGGCGCCTGGGACACGCCGGTCCGCTTGAGCTGCTCCACCACGACGGGGAAGAACTTCGGCGGCACGGAGAGATAGAACGCATAGTTGCCGCCGGTGCCCCGGGTCTCGTCGATCTCCTTCAAGGCCATCGCCAGCGCGTCGAACGCGCCGTCGTCGGAGAACTCGCCCGGCACGAAGTGGATGCCCTCGCGCAGCTGCTTCCAGACCTCCTCACGGAAGGGCGTCCTGGCGTGCGCCTTGACGGCGTCATGCGTCACCTGGGCGAAGTCCTGGTCCTTCCAGTCACGCCTGGCGAACCCGACCAGCGAGAAACCGGGCGGCAGCAGCCCTCGGTTGCCCAGGTCGTAGATCGCCGGCAGCAACTTGCGCTTGGCCAGGTCACCCGTCACGCCGAACAACACCAGCACACACGGTCCGGCCACCCGGGGCAGCCGCTTGTCGCGCGGATCGCGCAGCGGGTTGGCGGCCGCCACTTCCAAGGTGGTGGAGGTGGCCGCGGCCGAGGTGGCTACCGTGGCCGCGATCGTCTCCTCAAAGTCGAGCGCCTCCTCCGAGGGTGTTTCCGGGTCTTTCATCTCAAGCCTCCTGTGCGGCTGCGAGCAGGTGCGCGACTCCGGCCGCGCGATCGGTCAGGTGCAGGCGTACGGCCGGCCGGCCGCGCCGCAGCAGTGCCCCGAGGTCGCCGAGGGCCTGCGCGAGCTCAAGCCCGCCCAGCGTGTACGGCCTGCCGGGCACCGGCACGTCGTCGGCCACGGCACCGGTGATCTGCAGGAACACCCCGTTCTGCGGGCCGCCCTTGTGATATTGGCCGGTGGAGTGCAGGAACCGCGGCCCCCACCCGAAGGTGACCGGCCGGTCGGTGCGCAGGGCCAGCAGCGCCCGCAGCGTGGCCGGGTCGGCCGCCATCCACGCGTCGGTCATCTGCTCGAAGTCGGCGCCGTCCGGCACGAACACATCGAAGGCCGACAGCCGGTCCAGATACGCCATCACGGCCAGGTAGCCGTCTTCGGGCACCGCTTCGAGCAGCTCGGTCAGCACGCCCGGCAGATCCCTGGCCTTGGTGGCGCCGTACACCTCCACGGGCCCGTCGACGAAGGCCGGCTCGCCCAGCGGCAGCGCCTCCATGTCGAGCAGCGCGGCCGTGTTGTCCTTGGACTCGGCGACGTTCGGCTGGTCGAACGGGTCGATCCCCAGCAGCAGCCCGGCCACGGCCGTGGCGTACTCCCAGATGAGGAACTGCGCGCCGAGCGGCCCGTCGACGCGCACGTCGCCGTCGTCGGAGTCGATCCCGACGACCAGCTCGTCACGGGCGCCGTTCGGCTCGGCGCCGGCGACCGGCAGGATGCCCAGGCCGTTCTTGCCCGTGGACTCGGCGACGAGCTGCTCGATCCAGTCCGACAGCCCGCTGATCACCGACAGCCGGTCGTCGACGATCAGCTTGTCGCGTCCGGCCAGCGCCGCCCCGCCGAGCGCCACGCCCAGGTCGAGCCCGGGGTTGCCGGCGTCGAGCGAGAGCAGCGGCAGCACCTCGTCGGCGTCGTCGAGCAGCCGTTCGACGTCGGCCCCGGCCAGCGCGCTGGGCACCAGGCCGAAGGCCGACAGCGCCGAGTAGCGGCCGCCCACGTCGGGCACGGCCGGGACCAGGCGGTAGCCGGCATCCACGGCCGCCTGCTCCAGCGGCGAGCCCGGGTCGGTGACGACCACGATGCGGTCGGCCGGGTCGATGCCCGCCTGGCGGAAGAGTTCCTCGTAGACGCGCAGGTGACTGTCGGTCTCGACCGTCGAGCCGCTCTTGCTGGCCACGACCACGATCGTGGCCTCCAGCGGCTCGGCCAGCGCCCGGCGCACCTGACCCGGGTCGGTGGTGTCCAGGACGGTCAGCGGCACGTCGGCGCTCGCGCAGATCACCTCGGCCGCCAGCGAGGAGCCGCCCATCCCGGCCAGCACCACGTTGGTCAGGTGCTCGGCGCGCGCCCGCTCGGCCAGCTTGCCGAGCTCGGGCAGCAGCTCGCGCGAGGTGCGGGGCAGGGTCAGCCAGCCCAGCCGGACGGCCGCCCCCGCCTCCGCGTCGCTGCCCCACAGTGTGGGATCGCCGGCGGCGAGCCGCGCGGGCACGCCGTCGGCGACGAGCCGCCCCGCGGCGGAGGAGGCGGCGCTGGCCACCCCCTCCTCGCGGTACGAGACGGTCATCAGCGGGCCAGGTTCTTGCTGACGCTCTCGAGGAGTTCGTTCCAGGACGCCTCGAACTTCTCGACGCCCTCGTCCTCCAGCACGTTGACGACGTCGTCGTAGTCGACGCCGGCCTCCTTGAGCGCCGCCATGGTGTTCCACGCGTCCTCGTAGAAGGGGCGCACGGTGTCACCGGTGATGTTGGCGCCGGCGGCGGTCGCGTCGACCGTCTTCTCCGGCATCGTGTTGACGGTGCCGGGGGCGACGAGCTGGTCGACGTACAGCGTGGGCGAGTAGTCGGGGTTCTTGACGCCGGTCGAGGCCCACAGCGGGCGCTGCGGGCGAGCACCGGCGGCGCGCAGCCGCTGCCAGCGCTCGGAGTTCATCACTTCCTCGAACGCCGCGTAGGCCAGGCGCGCGTTGGCCACGCCCGCCTTGCCCTTGAGCTCCGGCCGGCCGAGCTGGTCGAGCCGCTTGTCGATCTCGGTGTCGACCCGGCTGACGAAGAACGACGCCACCGACTCGATCGAGCCCAGGTTGAGACCCTTGGCCTGAGCGGCCTCCAGGCCGGCCAGCCAGGCGTCCATGACCGCGCGGTAGCGCTCCAGCGAGAAGATCAGCGTGACGTTGACGCTGATGCCCTCGGAGAGCGCCTGCGTGATCGCGGGCAGCCCCTCGAGGGTCGCCGGGATCTTGATGAACAGGTTGGGCCGGTCGACCAGCCACCACAGGGCCCGCGCCTCGGCCACGGTCTTGTCGCTCTCGCGGGCCAGCCGCGGGTCCACCTCCAGGGACACGCGGCCGTCGACGCCGGCGGTGGCGTCGTAGACCGGGCGCAGGACGTCGGCGGCCCAGCGGATGTCGTAGGCGGTGATGGCGCGTACGGCCTCGCCGAGGTCGACCCCGCGCACGGCCAGGTCGTGCAGCTGGGTGTCGTAGGCGTCGCCCTTGCTGAGCGCGCCGGCGAAGATGGTCGGGTTGGAAGTGACGCCGACCACGTTCTTCTCGCGGATCAGCTGCTCCAGGTTGCCCGTGCGCAGGCGCTCACGGCTGATGTCGTCCAGCCAGATGGACACGCCCTGGGCGGACAGCTTCTTGAGGTTCTCGCTCATTTCGTTCAGTTTCCCGTCGTCTCGCCTTTGTCGTGGCCCAGCTTGGCGAGGCTCGCCTTGGCCGCGGCGGCCACGCGCTCCGCCGTCAGCCCGAATTGCTCGTACAGCGTCTTATACGGCGCCGACGCGCCGAAGTGTTCAAGGCTGACGACCTCGCCCCTCTCGCCGACGAACTCACGCCAGCCCAGAGCGATGCCCGCCTCGACCGCGACCCGGGCCTTGATCGCTGACGGCAGAACACTCTGCCGATACGCAATGTCCTGCCCTTGGAACCACTCCACACACGGCATCGACACGACCCGCGTCGGGATGCCTTCGGCTTCGAGGAGTTCGCGGCCGTTGACGGCCAGCTCCAGCTCGCTGCCCGTGGCGATGAGGATCACCTGGGGCTGCCCGCCGGACGCCTCGTGCAGGACGTAGCCGCCCTTGGCCACGCCCTCGGCGCTGGTGCCCTCGAAGATCGGCAGGTTCTGCCGGGTCAGGGCCAGCGCGGCGGGCCGGTCGTCGTGCTCGAGCACGGCCTGCCAGGCGTACGCCGTCTCGTTGGCGTCGCCGGGGCGCACCACGTCGAGGCCGGGGATCGCGCGCAGCGCCCACAGGTGCTCGACCGGCTGGTGGGTCGGGCCGTCCTCGCCCAGTCCGATGGAGTCGTGCGTCCACACGTAGGTGACCGGCAGCTTCATCAGCGCCGCCAGGCGCACGGAGGGGCGCATGTAGTCGGAGAAGACCAGGAACGTGCCGCCGTAGGGCCGGGTGCCGCCGTGCAGGGCGATGCCGTTGAGAATCGCGCCCATGCCGTGCTCGCGGATGCCGAAGTGCAGCGTGCGACCGTAGCGGTTACCGGGGAACTCCTTGGTCTGGTATTCCTCCGGGATGAAGGACGGCTCGCCCTTCATCGTGGTGTTGTTGGACTCGGCCAGGTCGGCCGAGCCGCCCCACAGCTCGGGCAGCACCGGCGCGAGCGCGTTGAGCACCTCGCCCGACGCCTTGCGGGTGGCCATCGAGCCGCCCTTTTCGAAGGCGGGCAGCGCCTCGGTCCACCCGGCGGGCAGCTCATGGCGGGAGATGCGGTCCAGCTCGGCGGCCCGCTCGGGGTTGGCCTCGCGCCAGGCGTCGTAACCCTTCTGCCAGGCGGCGTGCGCCTCGTGACCCCTGCGGGCCACCTCGCGCGCGTGCTCCAGCACCTCGGCGGGCACGTCGAAGCTCTTGTCCGGGTCCATGCCGAGGACCCGCTTGGTGGCGGCGACCTCGTCGGCGCCGAGGGCGGATCCGTGGATCTTGCCGGTGTTCTGCTTGTTCGGGGCGGGCCAGCCGATGATCGTGCGCAGCCGGATGAACGTCGGCCGGTCGGTCTCGGCGCGAGCCGCCTCCAGCGCCGCGTGCAGCGCCTGGATGTCCTCCACGTACTCACCGGACTCGGTCCAGTCGACGCTGAGCGTGTGCCAGCCGTAGGCCTCGTAGCGCTTGACCACGTCCTCGGACTTCGCGATCAGCGTGTCGTCCTCGATGGAGATGTGGTTGTCGTCATAGATGACGGTGAGGTTGCCCAGCTTCTGGTGGCCGGCGATCGAGCTGACCTCGTGGCTGATGCCCTCCTCGATGTCGCCGTCGCTGACCATGCACCAGATGTGGTGGTCGAAGGGCGAGGCGCCCGCCTCCGCGTCGGGGTCGAACAGGCCGCGCTCACGGCGGGCCGCCAGGGCCATGCCGACGGCGTTGCCCAGGCCCTGGCCGAGCGGGCCCGTGGTGGTCTCAACACCGACCGTGTGCCCGTGCTCCGGGTGACCGGGGGTCAGGCTGTCCCACTGGCGCAACCCCTTCAGGTCGTCCAGGTCGAGTCCGTATCCGGACAGGAACAGCTGGATGTACAGCGTCAGGCTGGAGTGCCCGCACGACAGCACGAAGCGGTCACGCCCCAGCCACGTGGGATCCGTGGGGTCGTGGCGCATCGCGTGCTGGAACAGCAGGTACGCGGCGGGAGCCAGGCTCATGGCGGTGCCCGGGTGACCCGAACCCGCCTTTTCGACTGCGTCCATGGCCAAGGCTCGAACGACGTCGACCGCTTGCTTGTCTAGGTCGGTCCATTCGAGGTCTGGCACGAGTTCGGTGCTCAAGTGCTCGGTCTCCGGAATCTAGTTGTCATTGGTGGTACCGGTTGGCATATCCCGCCACACCGGACCCTAACTGAGTGGAGTCGGCGAAAGATTCCCCTTCCACCCCCGTGCGTGTCCCCCCATTGGCCGGACCGGACGACCCTGCTACTACAGTTTGGTTGTTCTCGTTGTCATCACAGGGACGCCGTGGCGTCCGTCCATGAGATTCCGCTCCAATCAGAGGTTACGCGTTGACTCCGCACGTGCTGGAAGCGCCTTGACGGTGCTGACGAACAGGCAGACGACGGCCCCCGCTCCCGCGGCCGAGCCGCCGAGGACGATCGGCATGCTCGTCAAGGCCTACATCGCTCTGACCAAGCCGCGGATCATCGAGCTCCTGCTGATCACGACCCTCCCCGTGATGTTCCTCGCGGCGGGCGGGCTGCCGCCGCTGTGGACGTCGATATCGGTCATGGTGTTCGGCACCCTGTCCGCGGGCAGCGCCAACGCGCTCAACTGCTACGTGGACCGCGACATCGACCAGAAGATGCGCCGCACCAGGCGGCGTCCGCTGGCCAGGCACCAGGTCTCGCCGACCGGCGCGCTCGTCTTCGGCATCGTGCTCGGCGTGCTGTCCTTGGTCGGCCTCTGGCTGACCACCAACTGGCTGGCCGCCATGCTCTCCACCGGCGCCATCCTGTTCTACGTCATCGTCTACTCGATGATCCTCAAGCGGCGCACCGCCCAGAACATCGTCTGGGGCGGCATCGCGGGCTGCATGCCGGTGCTGATCGGCTGGGCGGGCATCACCGGGCGGCTCGACTGGGCGCCGCTGGCGCTGTTCGGGGTGGTGTTCTTCTGGACGCCGCCGCACACCTGGACGCTGGCCATGCGCTACAAGGAGGACTACGCGGCGGCCAAGGTGCCGATGCTGCCCGTGGTGGCCACCGAGCGCCGGGTGATCCTGGAGTCGATCGCCTACACCTGGGCCACCGTGCTCTGCTCGCTGGCCCTGTGGCCGGTGGCGCACACCACGCTGTTCTACCCGATCGCCGCCGCCGCCCTGGGCGCCATGTGTCTGTGGGAGGTCCATCGCCTCCTGGCCCGCCTCAACTCCGGCAAGACCGGTGTCGACCTGCGCCCGATGCGCTTCTTCCACTGGTCCAACGCCTATCTGGCGCTGCTGTTCCTCGCCGTCGCCATCGACCCGCTGCTGAGCTGAGCCCACCGCCCGTTGCGGTGGGCTTCGTGCTGTCGTTATGGTGAACACATGAACAGCTCTTCAGGTGTTGTGGCTTCGCTCGACGGCTGCGTCGTTCAGGAGCCCGACGCCGAGCGCGTCGCGGCCACCCGCGACCGGCTGGTGACGCCGGACGAGGCGACCCGGCTCGCCGACCTGTTCCGCCTGCTGGGCGACGCCACGCGGGCCCGCCTGCTGTACGCCCTGCTGGAGGCGGGCGAGCTGTGCGTGTGCGACCTGGCCGACGCCGTCGAGGTGACCGACACGGCCGTGTCCCACGCCCTGCGTCTGCTGCGTACGGCGGGCATCGTGGCCAGCCGCCGGGCGGGCCGCATGATCTACTACCGGCTGGCCGACGCCCACGTACGGATGCTGCTCGACCTCAGCCGCGAGCACATGAGGGAGGAGCGCTGATGGGCCAGGGACACGGGCACGGTCACGGGCACGGCCACTCGGCCGACGCCGACAAGCGCTACCTGGTGGGCGCGCTCGCGCTGATCGTCGGCTACATGGCGATCGAGGTGATCGCCGGGCTGATCGCCAACTCGATCGCGCTGATCTCCGACGCCGCCCACATGCTCACCGACGCCAGCGCGATCGCGCTGGCCCTGGTCGCGATGCGCTTCGCCGCCCGGCCCGCCCGCGGCGCCTACACCTTCGGCTGGAAGCGCGCCGAGATCCTCTCGGCCCAGCTCAACGGCCTCACCCTGCTGCTGCTCGTGGCGTACTTCTGTTACGAGAGCGTGCGCAGGCTGCTGGAGCCGCCCGAGGTCTCCGGGCCAATCGTGGTCGTCACGGCCGTGGCCGGCATCGTGGTCAACGCGCTGGCCGCCTGGCTGCTGTCCAGGGCCGACCGGCGCAGCCTCAACGTCGAGGGCGCCTTCCAGCACGTGCTCAACGACATGTACGCCTTCATCGCCACCGCGATCTCCGGCGTCGTGGTGTGGCTGACCGGGTTCCGGCAGGCCGACGCGATAGCCGCGCTCGTGGTCGCCGCGCTCATGCTCAAGGCCGGCTGGGGGCTGCTGCGCGATTCGTCCAGGGTGCTGCTCCAGGCCGCCCCGACCGACCTCGACCCCGACGAGATCGGCCGGGTCCTGGCCGGCGACCCTGACGTGGTCGAGGTGCACGACCTGCATGTCTGGACGGTGACCAGTGGCTATCCGACGCTGTCGGCGCACGTGATCGTGGCCCGCGGGTCCGACTGCCACCAGGTCCGCACCCGCCTGGCTGACCTGCTGCACGATCGCTTCGAGATCGGCCACACCACGCTGCAGGTGGACCACGGTCTCAAGGACCGGACGGAGCATTGTGAGGACCCGCACGGACCGCGCCACCTGGGCAGGACAGCGCCTTTTTGATCCGTTACAGTCACGGTATGGCGTCCCGTGATCCACGCTGGGTGTTGAAGGACCGCCCGTCGTTCACGTTGATCATCGGGCTGATCGTGACCGGCCTGTGCGCACTCGTCTCCTTCGCCTTCGACGTGCTCAACGGCGCGCCCGTGCAGTTCTTCATCTCGCTGATCCTGGCGCTGGCGCCGGTGCCGCTGCTGCTGGCCGCCGTGCTGGCGCTGGACCGCATGGAACCGGAGCCGCGCAGCAACCTCATCTTCGCCTTCGCCTGGGGAGCGGGCGTGGCGGTGCTGGTCGCGGGCGTGATCAACTCGCTCAACCTGCACTACATCATCGACGCGGCCAACCTCAGCGCGGCCAGCGCGCGCAACGTCGCCGCCACCTTCGGCGCCCCCGTGGTCGAGGAGACGATGAAGGGGCTGGTGCTGCTCGGGCTGCTCAGATTCCGCCGGGCCGAGCTCGACGGGCCGACCGACGGCATCATCTACGCCAGCATGGTCGGCCTCGGCTTCGCGATGAGCGAGAACGTCAGCTACTACATCGCCGCGCTCAACTCCGACCAGGGCGGCATCGGGCTGGCCGTCACAGTGGTGCTGCGCGGCGTGCTGTCGCCGTTCGCGCACCCGCTGTTCACCTCGATGATCGGTGTCGCGGTCGCCTACGCCGCCCAGCGCCAGGGGTCGGACCGGGTCTTCTCCATCCTGGCCGGCTGGGTCGGCGCGATGCTCCTGCACGGCCTCTGGAACGGTCTGAGCTCCTACGGCGGCTTCCCCGGCCTGGTCATCGCCTACCTGGTGCTGCTGGTCGTGCTCGTGGTGCTGATCGCGCTGGTGATCAGTGATCGGCGGCGCATCGTCGCCCTGATCCAGCGCTACCTGCCGCCGTACGAGCCGACCAAGCTGGTCAACCGGGCCGACATCCACATGCTGTCCGCCCTGTCACGGCGTCGGCAGGCCAGGCAGTGGGCCAAGGTCCACGGCGGCAAGCGCGGGCTGCGCGCGATGAGCGACTACCAGCTCGCGGCGACCGAGCTGGGCCTGCTGCACGAGCGGGCGGCCCGGCGGATGATCGACGAGCAGACCTTCCACGAGGAGCAGCGGGCCCTGCTCGAATGCATGAGCACCGCCAAGGCGAGCTTCCCGGTGCCGCCCGCCCACCTCGGGGCCGCGGCGCGGGGCACCCCGCCACCGGGCTACGCGCCCGGCTGAGCCAGGATCGCGCGCAGCGAGGTCTCCCGCGGGCCGGGATAGACGGGGTCGGAGTGCAGCAGAAGCGCGTCGGCGAACGCCTTGCCGGTGGCGAACACCTCGCGGGCGGCCGAGGCGTAGGTGGTCGCCGCCCACTGCTTGACGGAGTCGTCGCCCACGCCGAAGGTCGTCAGTCCCGCCGTACGGCAGAGCGTGACCGCTCTCGGCAGGTGGAACACCTGAGTGACCACGGTCAGCCGCTCGGCGCCGAAGACCTTGCGGGCCCGCACGCACGAGTCCCAGGTGTCGAACCCGGCGTAGTCGAGCACCATCACCGCGTCCGGCACGCCCTTGGCCCGCAGGTAGTCGCGCATGGCCGTCGGCTCGTCGTACTCCTTGCGGCTGTTGTCGCCCGACAGCAGCAGCGCCTTGACCTTGCCCGCGTGGTAGAGCTCGGCCGCGATGTCGAGGCGGCGGGCCAGCATGGACGAGGGACGGCCGGCGTACAGGCCCGCGCCGAGCACGAGCGCCACCTGCGAGGTGGGCACCCGCGCCAGCCAGCCGGCGGTGTCGGCCACCTCGCGGTGGTCCGAGCTGTCGAGCCACGCCCAGGTCATCGGCGCCAGGACGAGCACGCTGAGGAGCACCAGTCCTTGGTACAGGCGGCGCAGGGTCTTCCGAGCGGGACGGGCCAAAGCCACTCAGGGACCTCACAGGGTAGAGGGAGGTAGTCCCTCATACCTTGGCATAGCGGGTCAAAAACCGGCTGGGGTTTCGGTGGGGGAGGGGTTCAGCGGGTCAGACTCTGGCCGGTGTTTCGGTGGGGGAGGGGGTGGCGGGGGCCGGTAGCGGGTCGCGGGTGCGCAGGGAGGTGACCACCCTCAGCGTGGCGATCCAGACCAGGGTCGAGCCGAGCACGTGCAGGCCCACCAGGAGGGCGGGCACCGCCAGGAAGTACTGGATGTAGCCGATCACGCCCTGGGCCAGCTCCACCACGAGCAGCGCCAGCGCCGCCCGGCGGGCCGCTCTGGGCGCGTCGGTCACGTGCAGCGCGAACAGCAGCGCGAACGACAGCCCCAGCACGATGTAGACGATGTCGGAGTGCAGGCGCACCACACTCTCGATGTCGAGATCGAACCGGGAGGCCACCGCGTCGCCGGAATGCGGCCCCGTGCCGGTCACCAGCGCCCCGGCCAGGAGCAGCACCGCCACCGCCGCGACCAGCACGAAGCCGAGGCGCCGGATGTCGCGATGCGTCACCCGACGGGCCGGACCGTCGCCTTCGCCCGCCCGCACATAGAGCGTCCAGCAGGCGACGATCAGCGCGATGGAGGCCAGGAAGTGCACGCTGACCGTGACCGGGTTGAGCAGGCTTCTGACCACCAGCCCGCCCCACAGCGCCTGGAAGACGATGCCCGCGGGCTGCAGCAGGGCCAGCCAGAGCAGCTGAGGGCGCCGGGGGGCCAGCCGCATCGCCGCCACCACACAGGCGAACCCCACCGCCAGCACCAGGAACGTCAGCAGCCGGTTGCCGAACTCGACGGCCATGGTGACGGGCGAGATCTCGGGATGCGCGACGGGCACGAAGCTGTCGGGCGTGCACTTCGGCCAGGTCGGGCAGCCGAGCCCGGAGCCGGTGAGCCGCACGGCCGCGCCCGTCACGGTGATGCCCGCGTTGACCACCACAGACGCCAGAGCCCAGCCCCGCATCGACTCGGCGGTCGGCGCCCAGAAGGAGAACAGGCGCCGCACCAGGGCGTTTGGGTGGTCTGTGGGTAGTTTCACGTCGGCGAGCTTCACGTCATCGATGGTAAGGGGCTGGTCGTCCGGTCCTTGACCCGGGAACGTGCTTCTCAAGCGGCATGGGTATGTGACATATTACAGCTGGGAGGTGAGGATGTCGGATGTGATCGTCATCGGCGCCGGAGTGGTGGGCGCCGCGTGCGCCTATTACGCCGCACGGGCCGGACTGGACGTGACCGTGGTGGACCGCGGCCCCGTGGCCGGCGGCACGACGGGTGCGGGCGAGGGCAACGTGCTGGTCTCGGACAAGGAGCCGGGCCCGGAGCTGGACCTCGCGCTGCTGTCCAACCGCCTGTGGGGGGAGCTGGCCGCGCTGGGCGGGTTCGAGTACGAGCCCAAGGGCGGCCTGGTCGTCGCCGAGACCGACGAGGTCCAGCGGCAGCTCGTCGAGCTGGCGGGCAAGCAGGGCGTCGAGTACGCCGTCGTGCCCGCCGACGGCTTGCCCGGCTACGAGCCGCACCTGGCCGAAGGGCTCGCGGGCGGCGTCCACTACCCGCAGGACGCCCAGGTGCAGCCCATGCTGGCCGCCGCGCAGTTGCTCCGGCACGGCGCGGAGAGCTACGGCCACGGCACGCTTCACCTGCGCACCGGCGTCACCGTGACCGGGTTCACGCGGTCCGGGGACCGGGTGACGGGCGTACGCACCGACCAGGGCGACATCCTCGGCGGCGCGGTGGTCAACGCGGCCGGCACGTGGGGCGGCGAGATCGCCGGGCTCGCGGGCGTGGCGCTGCCGATCCTGCCCAGGCGCGGGTTCATCCTCGTCACCGAGCCGTTGCGCGAGCCGCTGATCCGGCACAAGGTCTACACCGCCGCCTACGTCACCAACGTGGCCAGCGACTCCGCCGACCTGGAGACCTCGGCCGTCGTCGAGGGCACCCCGGCGGGGACGGTGCTCATCGGGGCGAGCCGGGAGCGGGTGGGTTTCGACCGCACGACCTCGCCCCGGGTGCTGGCCCGGCTGGCGACCCAGGCCGTCGCCCTGTTCCCGGCGTTGCGGGAGGTGCGGGTGATCAGGTCGTACTGCGGGTTCCGGCCGTACTGTCCGGACCATCTGCCGGTGATCGGGCCGGATCCGCGCGCGCCCGGGCTGTATCACGCGTGCGGGCACGAAGGGGCCGGGATCGGGCTCGCGCCCGCGACCGGGCTCCTGCTGTCCCAGCTGCTGACCGGCGCCCGCCCCGAACTCGACCTGTCCCCCTTCCGCCCGGACCGCTTCGCGACCTCGGCCGGATCCTCGTCCGGGAGTTCGTCGGGGTCCCCGTCCGGGAGCTCGTCCGGGTCCCCGACCGCGACCCATGGCGGGTCCCCGACCGAGACGCCCGCCGGGTCCTCCCGTGCGACCGAGGAGTCCGCGTGACCTTCCAGATCACGATCGACGGCCGGGCCGTGCCGGTTGAGCCGGGGCAGACGATCGGCGCGGCCCTGCACGCCGCCGGAGTCCGCGCCTGGCGGACCACCCGCTTCGGCGGGCGGCCGCGCGGCCTGTTCTGTGGCATCGGCGTCTGCTTCGACTGCCTGATCACGGTGAACGGCCGCCCACCAGAACGCGCCTGCCTGCTGGAGGCCCGGCCCGGAGACGAGGTGACGACCGCATGAGCCCGACCGACGACCGTGTGGGCGCGCCCCACGACCGCAGCCCCGACGACGGCCTTCGGGACGACCGTGTTCGTGGCGATGAACGCGCTCGCGATGACCGTGCTCGCGACGACTATGTGAGTGTGAGCTGCGATCTCGCCGTTATCGGTGGTGGGCCCGCCGGAGTGGCGGGGGCCCTGACGGCGGCGCTGCGCGGCCTGAGCGTGGTCCTCGTCGACTCGGGTGCCCGCCTCGGCGGCCAGTACTTCCGCCACCCGGCCGGAGCGGCGCGCGGCGGCACACCGGGTCTGGACCGGTTCCTGAGGCAGGCCCGCGCGCTCGGCGAGCGGGCCGAGGTCCTGCTCGGGCATCAGGTGTGGACCGTGACGCGGGACGGCGACCGGCTGACCGTCCATTGCCAGACGCCGGACGGCCGCGCGGTGGCGGTCCGCTGCCGTGACCTCCTGATCGCCACCGGCGCCCACGACCGGCCGCTGCCGTTCCCCGGCTGGGACCTGCCCGGCGTCCTGACGGCGGGCGGCGCCCAGGCGCTGCTCAAGGGCAACGGCGTCGTCGCGGGGGGCCGGGTGGTCGTCGCCGGCACCGGGCCGTTCCTGCTGCCCGTGGCCACCGGCCTGGCGGGGGCGGGGGCCGAGGTGCTGGGCGTGTTCGAGGCCAACGGCGGCCTGGGCCTGGCTCGGCATCCGCTGCTGGCCGCGGGCAAGGCGGGGGAGGCGGCGGGCTACGGGCTGGCCATGGCCAGGCACCGGGTGCCGTACCGGACGCACCAGGCGGTGATCGCCGCCCACGGCGAGCGCGAGCTGGAGGCGGTCACCGTCGCGCGGCTCGACGCCGACTGGAACGTGCTCGCCACCCGTGAGCTGGCCTGCGACACGCTGGCCGTCGGCTACGGCTTCGTCCCCCAGATCGAGCTCGGCGTCGAGCTCGGCTGTGAGACCCGCCAGGACGCGGACGGCATGCCCGTAATCGCGGTGGACGGCCGCCAGCGCACCACGGCGCACGGCGTCTGGGCGGCGGGCGAGCCGGTCGGCGTGGGCGGACGGTACCTCGCCGAGCTGGAGGGCCGTATCGCCGGCCTGGCCGTGGCCGGTGAGCCGGTGCCCGGCGTGCTGGCCAGACGGCGCCGGCGGATGCGCGCGTTCGGCGAGGCGCTGCATCACGCGTATCCGGTCAAACCGGGCTGGCAGGGCTGGCTGCGCGACGACACGCTGGTGTGCCGGTGCGAGGAGGTGCCGGTCGCCCGTGTACGCGCGGCGCTGGAGCTCGGCGCCACCGACGCGCGCTCGGTCAAGCTGCTGGCCAGGCCCGGCATGGGCTGGTGCCAGGGCCGCGTCTGCGGCTACGCGGTCGCCTGCCTGGCAGGGGAGTCGCCCCGGCCCCCTCGCCGCCCCATCGCGCAACCCATCTCTCTCGGCGCTCTCGCCGAGCTCGAGCTCGATACACCCTGATTTGGAGGACTCTTTAATGACAAATCGCATTAAATCCTGGCACGGTGTCATGGTGGCCACGGCTCTCCCTCTGCGTGAGGACCTGTCCGTCGACTTCGACGGCTATGCGGAGCACTGCCGCTGGCTGGTCGAGAACGGCTGCGACGGCGTGGTCCCCAACGGGTCGCTGGGCGAGTACCAGACGCTCACCGCCGAGGAGCGGGCCAAGGTCATCGAGACGGCCGTCGAGGCGGTCGGCGGGGCGAACGTGATGGCGGGCGTTGGCGCGTACGGCGCGGCGGAGTCGCGGCTGTGGGCCGAGCGCGCCGCCGCGGCCGGCTGCGGCTCGGTGCTGCTGCTGCCGCCCAACTCCTACCGGGCCGACGAGCGCTCCGTGATCGCGCACTACCGCGAGGTGGCCAAGGCCGGGGTGCCGATCGTGGCCTACAACAACCCGTACGACACCAAGGTGGACCTGACGCCCGCGCTGCTGGCCACCCTGCACGGCGAGGGCCTGATCGTGGCCGTGAAGGAGTTCAGCGGCGACCCGCGCCGCTCCTACGAGCTCGGCGAGCTGGCTCCCGGCCTCGACGTGCTGATCGGGTCCGACGACGTGCTGCTGGAACTGGCGATCGCCGGGGCCGTCGGCTGGGTCGCCGGCTACCCCAACGCGCTGCCCGCCTCCAGCGTCGCCCTCTACCGGGCCGCGCTGGCCGGTGACCTCGAGACCGCGCTGCCCCTGTACCGTACGCTCCACCCGTTGCTTCGCTGGGACTCCAAGACGGAGTTCGTGCAGGCCATCAAGCTGTCGATGGACATCGCGGGCCGTCACGGTGGGCCCTGCCGCCTGCCGCGCGTGCCGCTGACCGAGACGCAGGAGGCGGCCGTACGCGGTGCGACGGAGAAGGCGCTCGCGGAGGGCATGCGATGAGGACGAAGCGGGTCTTCCACGCCGTCGACTCGCACACCGAGGGCATGCCCACCCGCGTCATCACCGGCGGCGTGGGCGTGATCCCCGGCGCGAGCATGGCCGAGCGGCGCGTCTACTTCCGCGACCATCTCGACCACATCCGCAGGCTGCTGATGAACGAGCCGCGCGGCCACGCCGCCATGAGCGGCGCCATCCTGCAGCCGCCCACCCGGCCCGACGCCGACTGGGGCGTGCTGTTCATCGAGGTGTCCGGGCTGCTGCCGATGTGCGGTCACGGCACCATCGGCGTGGCGACCGTGCTGGTGGAGACCGGCATGGTGGAGGTCGTCGAGCCGGTCACCACCGTGCGCCTGGAGGTGCCCGCCGGGCTCGTCGAGGTGGACGTGGCCGTCAAGGACGGCATGGCCATGTCGGTGACGCTGCGCAACGTGCCCGCCTACAGCGACAGGCTCGACGCCGTCGTCACGGTGCCCGGCTTCGGCGACATCCGCTACGACCTGGCGTACGGGGGCAACTTCTACGCCATCGTCGACCTCGACGACTACGGCCTGCCCTTCGACCGCAAGGCCAAGAACGAGATCCTGGCCGCCGGGCTGGCCACGATGGCGGCGATCGACGCGGCCGACGAGCCCGTGCACCCCGAGGACGACCGCATCCGGGGCTGCCACCACGTCTACTTCACCGCGCCGGGCTCGGACGAGCACCACTCGCGGCACGCGATGGCCATCTACCCGGGCTGGTTCGACCGCTCGCCGTGCGGCACCGGCACCAGCGCCCGGATGGCCCAGCTGCACGCCCGTGGCCGGCTGGCCGTGAGCGAGGGGCCGGGTAGCGGGGAGTTCGTCAACGAGTCGTTCATCGGCACCCGTTTCATCGGCCGTCTGCTGGGGGAGACCACCGTCGGCGGACGGCCCGCGGTCGTGCCGGCCATCACCGGGCGTGCCTGGGTCACCGGCACCGCCCAATACTTCCTCGACCCGCGCGACCCGTTCCCCGAGGGATTCGAGCTGTGAGCGTCACCACGGTCGACTACCACACCGCCGGCGAGCCGTTCAGGATCGTCACCGGTGGCGCCCCGGACATCCCGGGCGCCACCGTCCTCGAACGCCGGGCCGCCGCACCTGACGGCCCGGCCGAGCGGGTGCGGCGGCTGCTCTGCCACGAGCCGCGCGGCCACGCCGACATGTACGGCTGCTTCCTGGTTCCGCCCGACGACCCCGGCGCCCACTTCGGCGCGCTGTTCTGGCACAAGGACGGCTACTCCACCGCCTGCGGCCACGGCACGATCGCGCTCGGCGTGCACGCCGTCCGCGAGGGCCTGGTCGAGGCGGACCCCGGCGGTGAGACGGACGTGGTCGTGGACGTGCCCTCGGGCCGCGTCACGGCCCGCGTACGCGGCTCGCGGGACCGCGTCGAGTCGGTGACCTTCGTCAACGTCCCGTCGTACGCCATCGCGCGCGCCCTCCCCGTCGCCGGGGTCGAGGTCGACCTCGCCTACGGCGGAGCCATCTACGCCACCCTGCCCGCCTCGACCGTCGGCCTGTCCGTCGAGGCCGGGAGCCTGACGGAGTTCGTCGGCCACGGCCGCCGGATCAAGGCGGCCCTGGCGGGCCACCCGGCCACGCGGCACCCGTCGGACGACCGGCTGTCCGGCGTCTATGGGGTGATCTTCTACGAGGACGTCCCGGGCGAAGGACTGCGCCAGCGCAACGTGACCGTGTTCGCCGACGGCGAGGTCGACCGCTCGCCGTGCGGGTCCGGCACGGCCGCCCGGCTCGCCCTGCTCTACGACGACGGTCACCAGGGGCCGCTGATCCACACCGGCATCGCGGGCGGCACGTTCGTCGCCACCGTGGGGAAGGTGACCGACCAGGGCGTGGTCGCCGAGATCGAGGGCATGGCCTACCGCACCGGGCGGCACACCTTCGAGCTCGATCCGGAAGACCCCCTCGGCACCGGGTTCGTGCTGCGGTGAACGCGCTGCCCTACCTCGACGCCGCCACCATCGAGCGGCTGGTGCCCGTGGCGCGGGCCGTACGCATCCTGGAAGAGGCCCTGCGGGACGGGCTCGATCCGGAGGAGACGCCACTGCGGCCGATCGTCGAGCTGCCCGCCGGGCAGCTCCTGCTGATGCCCGCCGCCGCGGGACGGTACGCGGGCGTGAAGGCGGTCACCATCGCGCCGGGCAACGCCGAGCGCGGGCTGCCCCGCATTCAGGGGACGTACCTGCTGCTCGACGGCGACACCCTGAGCCCGCTGGCCGCCATGGACGGCATCACGCTCACCTCGCTGCGCACTCCGGCGGTCTCGGCGCTCGCCGTCAAGCACCTGGCCGGGCCGGACGCCCGTAATCTGGTGGTGTTCGGCACGGGCCCGCAGGCGTGGGGGCACATCCTCGCGCTGGGCGCGGTCCGGCCGGTCGAACGGGTCACGATCGTCGGCCGTGACCCCGAACGCGCCGAGAGCCTGGCCGCCCGCTGCCGCGACCACGGCCTGCCGGCCCGCGCGGTGCACGGCCAGGCTCCGGACCTGAGCGCCGTGGCGGAGGCGGACTTGATCGCCTGCTGCACCACGGCCAGGGAGCCGCTCTTTCCCGGCGAGCTGGTCCGCGACGACGCCACGGTGGTCGCGGTCGGATCGCACGAACCGGAGGCGCGCGAGCTGGCCGGAGACCTCGTCGCCCGCGCCACGGTCGTCGTCGAGGCCAGGTCGGCGGCGCTGGCCGAAGCGGGGGATGTGGTCATCCCGGTGCGCCAAGGTACGATCACCACCGGTCATCTCGCCGGGAACCTCGCCGACCTGATCGCCGGCCGGGTTCCTGCGGGCACCGGTCCCCGCGTGTTCAAGAGCACCGGGATGGCGTGGGAGGACCTGGTGGTCGCCGCGGCCGCGTACGAGGCGTGGGTTTAGCGGGGCGCCCCAGCGGGGGTGATCAGCGGGCGTGTACTGAGCGAAGGGATGGCCGGATGGCTGCCGAGGACCGGCTCGACCTGCCGATGGTGGGCGAGCGGCAGAGCTTGCGCGAGCAGGTCGCGCACGCGCTCCGCGCCGCGTTGATCACGGGTGAGATGCGCCCGGGGGTGGTCTACTCCGCGCCGGTGCTGGCCGCGCAGTTCGGCGTCTCCGCGACGCCGGTCCGTGAGGCCATGCTCGACCTGGCCAAGGAGGGACTGGTCGAGGCGGTGCGCAACAAGGGCTTCCGGGTCACCGAGCTGTCCGACCGCGATCTCGACGAGCTGACCGAGATCCGGCAGCTCATCGAGGTGCCCACCGTGACCCGCCTGGCCGACTCCTCGCGCGCGGCCGACTTCGAGCGGCTGCGGCCCGTCGCCGAGGAGATCGTCGCCGCCGCCGAGCGGGGTGACCTGCTCGCGTACGTGGACGCCGACCTGCGCTTCCACGTGGAGCTGCTGACGCTGTCGGGCAACGCCCACCTGGTCGAGGTGGTCAAGGACCTGCGCAACCGGGCCCGGCTCTACGGCCTGTCGCAGCTGTCGGAGCGCGGCACGCTGTCGGACTCGGCCCGCGAGCACGTCGCGTTGCTCGACGCGCTCAAGGCGGGTGACACCGAGGCGGCTCGCCACATCATGTCCGAGCACATCCAGCACGTCCGCGGCATCTGGGCCGACCCGCACTGATCACTTGTTCGGGCCGGCCCGCGCTGATCGCGGCCGCGGTATTCGGACCGGCCCGCACCGATCACGTCCGGGAGGCTACTTCTTCTTCGTCGCGCGGGTCGTGCCCAGGCTCGCGGCCACGATGCAGATGATCGCCGCCCACTGCTGCGCGTGCAGCATCTCGCTGAGCACCAGCACGCCGACCAGCGCGGCCGCCGCGGGCTCCAGGCTCATCAGGATGCCGAACACGTGCTTCGGCATCCGCCGCAGCGCCTGCAGCTCCAGCGAGTACGGGATCACCGACGACAGCAGCCCCACCCCCAGCCCGATCAGCAGCAGATGCGGCTGGAGCAGGTCGCCGCCGCCCGACGCGATGCCCACCGGGGCGACCACCACGGCCGACACGATCATCGCGACCGACAGCCCGGTGGTGCCGGGGAAGCGCCGCCCCACCGAGGCCGACAGCAGGATGTAGGCCGCCCAGAACACTCCCGCCCCCAGCGCGAACCCGATGCCGGCCCAGCTCACCGACGCCGACTGGCCCCAGGGCGCGAGCAGCGCCACGCCCGCCGCCGCCAGGCCGATCCACACCAGGTCGAGCCGCCGCCTGGAGGCCGCCACCGCCACGCCCAGCGGCCCGAGGAACTCGATCGCCACCGCGATCCCCAGGGGCAGCCGCGCTATCGCCTCGTAGAACGACAGGTTCATCAGCGCCAGCGTCACGCCGAAGGTGAGCCCGACCCCGAGGTCACGCCACGACATCCCCTTCAGCTTGGGCCTGGCCACCGCGCCCATGATCAACGCGCCCGCGCCGATGCGCAGGAACACCACCGCGCTCGGCGGCAGCGCCGCGAACAGCTCCTTGGCGAAGCCCGCCCCCAGCTGCACGGAGAAGATCGCCAGCAGCACCAGCCCGGAAGGCGGGATGGAGTCGGCGGCGCTGCGCAGCACACTGCCGGGTCTGGGCAGGCCGGATCCCCGGTCGAAGGGATCATCCAGGACGAAGGCGCTCACAGCACTCCTCAGTAGGCATGGCGGGCTCAGTAGCGGGACGGCGGGTAGAACGGTACCGAGCTGGGCCGACATTCCCCACTAGGGTGGTACTTATACGCACTGAACCGTTGAAGCCGATAATTCGACCATGGAGCCATGACCGCACCCCCGGCCTCCCTCGTCCGTCCCCCGCTCGTGCTGTCCGTGGCCACCTTCGTCAGCAGCTTCGACCGGTTCGCCGTGAACCCCATGCTCGTCCTGATCGCCGCCGACCTCGGCGTCCCGCTGTCGGCGGCGGTCGCGGTCGCCAGCGGCTACTACCTGGCCTACGGCCTGACGCAGCCGCTGTGGGGCGTGCTCTCCGACCGGTTCGGCCGGGTGCGGGTGATGCGGGCGGCGATGTTCGGCGCCGCGCTGGCCGGGGTGGCCTCCGCCCTGATGCCGGTGCTGGGCGCGCTGGTGGTGTCGAGGATCGTGGCCGGCGCCTGCTTCGGCGCGGTGATCCCCACCTCGCTCACGTACGTCGGTGACACGGTCGCGCCCGTCGTACGGCAGCGCGCCCTGTCGGACCTGATGGGCGCGGGAGCCCTGGGCATCGCCATGGCCACCGGTCTCGGCGGCGTGCTCGCCGACCTGGTGGACTGGCACGTGGCGTTCACCGTGCCCGCGGCCTGCGCGCTGGCCTGCGCGCTCGCGCTGCGCTCCCTGCCCGAGCCGCCCCGGGCCGAGATCGGCGGGCTGGGCAGGCACGTGGGCGCGGTGCTGCGTGAGCCGTGGGCGCTGCTGGTGTTCGGGCTGGCCTTCGTGGAGGGCGCGGTGCTGCTCGGCACGATGGCCTTCCTCGCCACGGCCCTGGAGCACAACGGTGTCAGGGCGGCGGTCGCCGGTCTGGCCACCGCCACCTACGGCGTGGGCCTGTGGGTGTTCACCAGACTGGTCAAACGCCTGTCGCGGACATGGTCCCCGCCCGTGCTCATCGCCGTCGGGGGAGCGCACCTCTGCGCCGGGTACGCGCTCGTGGCCGTCCACGTCAGCCTGGCGACCGTCGGCGCCACCGCGCTGCTGCTGGGCGTCGGGTGGTCGTTCATGCACTCCTCGCTGCAGACCTGGATCACCACGGTCGCGCCCAACGCCAGGGGGACCAGCGTGGCCTTCTTCGCCGCGGCGCTGTTCGTCGGCAGCGCGGTGTCGTCGTGGGCGGGCGGCCCGGCCGCCCAGGACGGCAGGTACGCGCTGCTGTTCGGCGTCTCGGCGGCCGTGGCGGTGCCGCTCACCGTGGTGGCCGTCATCGGCCGCCACCGCTACGGCGTCACCGGCCGCGCCTGACGCTCACTCCCAGCGGAACGTGCGCGCGGCGATGCCCAGCGACAGCACCGCCCAGGCGGCCAGCACTCCCAGCGCCCCCAGCGGCACGGCCGCGCCCCCGGCGAGCACGGAACGCAGCCCGCCGGTCAGCGCCGAGATCGGCAGCACCTCCAGGGCCGGCCGCATCCCGGCGGGGAACTTCGTCAGCGGGAAGATCACCCCGCCCGCCCCGAGCAGCACCAGATAGACGAGGTTGGCCGCGGCCAGCGTCGCCTCGGCCCGCAGCACGCCCGCCATGAGCAGCCCCAGCCCGCTGAACGCCGCCGTCCCCAGCAGCACGAGCAGCAGCGCGCCCACCGGCGAGCCCTGGGGCCGCCAGCCGAGCGCCAGCGCGACCGCCACGATCACCACGACCTGGACACCCTCGACCGCGAGCACCGCCACCGTCTTGGCCAGCAGCAGCCCGGCCCTGGACAGGGGAGTCGCGCCGAGCCGCTTCAGCACGCCGTAGCGGCGCTCGAAGCCCGTCGCGATCGCCTGCCCGGTGAACGCCGTAGACATGATCGCCAGCGCTAGCACGCCCGGCGCGAGGAAGTCGATCCGCCGGCCCCCGCCGACGTCGATCAGCGGAGCCAGCGAGAACCCGACGAGCAGCAGCACCGGGATGATCAGCGTCAGCAGCAGCTGCTCGCCGTTGCGCAGCGTCGCGCGCGTCTCGGCCGCCGCCTGCGCCAGCACCATGCGGGCGAACGGCGCCGCCGCCGGGGCGGGGGTGAAGTCGAGCGTGGTCATCGCAGCTCCCTGCCGGTCAGCTCCAGGAAGACGTCTTCGAGCGTGCGGCGCTCGATGCTCAGGTCGTCGGCCATGACGCCCTCGGCGGCGCACCAGGTCGTCACGGTCGCCAGCAGAGCCGGGCCCACCTGGCCCTCGATGATGTAGTGGCCGGCGGGCGACTCCTTGGCCGCGCTGCCCCCCGGCAACGCATGGAGCAGCTCGTCCAGCGAGAGACCCGGCCGGGCTCGGAAGCGCAGCTGCCGCTCGGCCCCGGTCAGCGACGCCGGGCTGCCCTCGGCCACCACCCGGCCCCGATCGATGATCACCACATGGTCGGCCAGCCGTTCGGCCTCGTCCATGTGATGGGTGGTGAGCACCACGGAGACCCCCGCGGCGCGCAGCTCGCCCACCAGATCCCAGCAGGCGTGCCTGGCCTGCGGGTCGAGCCCGGCCGTCGGTTCGTCGAGGAACACCAGCTCCGGCCGGCCGATCACCGCCGCGGCCAGGGAGAGCCGTTGCTGCTGGCCGCCCGACAGGCGGCGGTAAGGGGTGCGGGCGTGGTCGGCCAGGCCGAGGCGTACCAGAAGGGCTCCTGCGTCGAGCGGGTGGGCGTAGAAGCGCGAGACCAGGCGCAGCCACTCGCCGCAGCGCACCGCGGGCGGCACGCCGCCCGCCTGGAGCATCACGCCCACCCGGGGCCGCAGCTTGGGCTGGTCGGGCGGCAGGCCCAGGACGCGTACGGTGCCGGAGTCGGCCTCGCGGAACCCCTCGCAGATCTCGACCGTGGAGGTCTTGCCGGCGCCGTTGGGCCCGAGCACGGCGGTGACCGCGCCCCGCTCGGCGCGCAGCGACAGGCCGTCGACCGCGGTGGCGCCGCCGTAACGCTTGACCAGGTCGATGAGCTCGACGGCTGGGGATTCCATGGCCTCGAGTTTAGGGACTGTCCGCGGCGGTCCGCCTGGCAACCCTGCCCGGCCGCACCCGGCCGATCGCGGGGCCGATCGCGGGGCCGATCGCGTGACTGATCGTGTGGCCGGATATGGACAGCTGTTGACCCGGCCGTTTCCCGGAAAGTCCTCACCAGGAGTGAAAGTCTGAGAGTGACGTCCACATCACAGGAGGTTGCCATGTCACAGCGCAGTGGCTATGAGCCCGGTGTTCCGTGCTGGGTGGATCTGTCGAGCACCGACGTCGAGGCGTCCGCCCGCTTCTACGACGACGTCTTCGGCTGGCAGGCGGAGATGATCGACGACCCGGCGGCCGGCGGCTACGGCCAGTTCACCTACGACGGCGAGAAGGTCGCCGGCGTGGGCCCGGCCATGGGGCAGGGCATGCCCTCGACCTGGAACACCTATATCGCCGTCGACGACGCCGCCGCCGCGGCCGACCGGGTCAAGAACTCGGGCGGGACCGTCATCAT
Source organism: Nonomuraea sp. NPDC049129 (assembly GCF_040648495.1). Classification (NCBI taxonomy): domain Bacteria; kingdom Bacillati; phylum Actinomycetota; class Actinomycetes; order Streptosporangiales; family Streptosporangiaceae; genus Nonomuraea; species Nonomuraea sp. NPDC049129. The sequence continues at coordinate 80,192 of NZ_JBEZDU010000027.1, forward strand.
GGAGCCCATGCAGGTGTTCGAGGAAGGCACCATGGCCGTCTTCCAGGCGCCTGACGGGTCGTTCGTCTCGGTCTGGCAGGCCGGCCGCCACAAGGGCGCCGAGCTGGTCAACGAGCCGGTCGCGTTCTGCTGGAACGAGCTCGTCACCCGCGACGTCGCGAGCGCGGAGCGGTTCTACCCGGCCGTCTTCGGCTGGACCCCGCACCACCAGGAGACGGACGGCGTCAAGTACACCGAGTGGCACCTCGGGGACGCGAGCATCGCCGGCATGATCGAGCTGTCGCCGAACTATCCGCCGGAGACGCCGTCCCACTGGATGACGTACTTCGCCGTCGACGACCTCGACGCCACCGTCGCCGCCGCCGAGCGCGCGGGCGCCACGATCCTCGTCGGGGCCATGGACGCGCCTCCCGGGCGCTTCGCCATGCTCACCGACCCGCAGGGCGCGGCACTGTCCGTGATCCAACTCCACGAAGTCAGCTAAATATCCCATAACCGGGAATTAGGTAGACCGGATCTAGGTTCCATCCCTCGGCCCTCGTGGGCCACACGCCTGCGAGGGAGAGGGGTTCACGCATGTCCGTGGCAGAAGCCACGCCACTCACGTCACCTGTCGTCAAGGGGAACCGCCGCGGACTGCTGTTAATCATCCTCGGAGCGCTGTCGGCCATCGGCCCGCTCTCGATCGACATGTACCTGCCCGCGCTGCCCGCCATCACCGGCGAGCTGGTCAGCACGCCCGCCCAGGTACAGCTGACCCTGACCGCCTGCCTCATCGGCGTCTCCGTCGGCCAGGTGGTCGCCGGGCCGGTGAGCGACGTACGCGGCCGCCGGCTGCCGCTGATCGTGGGCGTGGCCGGCTACACCCTCGCCTCGCTGCTGTGCGCCTTCGCCCCCTCGGTGCCGGTGCTCATCGTGTTCCGCCTGCTGCAGGGCATTCTCGGCGGCGCGGCCCTGGTCATCGTCCGCGCCGTCGTCCGCGACCTGTACGACGGCGCCGCCATCGCCCGCATCTTCGCCACCCTCATGCTCGTCAGCGGCCTCGCGCCGATCCTCGCCCCGATCGCGGGCGCGCAGCTGCTCGGCTTCACCTCCTGGCGCGGGGTGTTCGTCGCGCTGAGCCTGGCCGGGATCGTGCTGCTCGTGGCCGTACTCGGCGGGGTGCGTGAGACGCTGCCCGCCTACGAGCGGGAGAGCGGCGGGCTCGGCCACACCGTGCGCACCTTCTGGCAGCTGCTGCGCGACCGCTCATTCATGGGCGGCGCGCTGACCGCCGGGCTGGCCTTCGCCGCCATGTTCGGCTACATCTCCGGCTCACCGTTCGTGCTGCAGGAGGTCTACCACGCCACACCGCAGCAGTATTCGCTCATCTTCGGGCTCAACGCGCTCGGCCTGACCCTCATGGCCCAGGTCGGCGGGCGGCTCTCGGGGCGGGTGCCGCCGGCCCGGCTGGTGGCCATCGGCCTGTGCGTGGGCCTGACCGGCGCGGCGCTGCTGCTGGCCGCGGCCATGATCGGCATGGGGCTGGCGGGCATCGTCGCCGGGCTGTTCGTCATCATGTGCGGCCAGGGCCTGGTGCTTCCCGGCACCGGCGCGCTGGCCCTGGCCAGCCAGCCGCAGCAGATCGCGGGCAGCGCATCCGCCCTGCTCGGCGTGCTCCAGTTCGCGCTGGGCGCCCTGGCCGCGCCGCTGGTCGGGCTGGTGGGATCGGGTACGGCGGTGCCGATGGCGTCGGTGATGCTGGGGCTCATCGCCTGCTCGGCCGTGTCGTTCCTGGTCATCGGCAGAGTTAGGTAAGCCTACCCTGCGTGAGAAATTCCATTCCTCCGTCTTCCTGGATCCATTTGTGAATCGGGAAGGAATTACGGCACACTGATGTTGTGAAAAACGTGCCCACGTCGATCGAGCCCGGACACGAGCGCGGCACCCGCGCCCGTGTGGCTCGGCTGATCCTTGAGCACGGTCCCGTCGCGGCTGCCGCGCTGGGCGAGCGGCTCGGGCTCACGCCCGCCGCCGTCCGCCGTCATCTCGACGCGTTGCTGGCCGACGGGATGATCGAGCCTCGCACCGTGCGTCCGCACGGGCAGCGCGGGAGAGGGCGGCCGGCCAAGCTGTTCGCCATCACCGACGCGGGGCGCAGTGCTTTCGAGCACGCCTACGACGACCTGGCCGGCAGCGCGCTGCGTTTTCTGGCCGAGCGCGTGGGTGAGGAAGCCGTGACCGACTTCGCCCGTTCGCAGGTGTCCAGCCTGCTGCGGCGCCTGGAGCCGGTCATGCGGACGGTGCCGGCCGACCAGCGCGTACAAGTGCTGGCGCAGGCGCTGTCGGCGGATGGATACGCCGCCTCGGCCACCAAGGCCAATCTGGGCGGCGACCAGCTCTGCCAGCACCACTGCCCGGTGGCGCACGTGGCCGCGGAGTTCCCGCAGCTGTGTGAGGCCGAGACCGAGGCGTTCGCGCAGCTGCTCGGCACCCCCGTGCAGCGCCTGGCCACGATCGCGCACGGCGACGGGGTCTGCACCACACATGTGAGCCCGCACGCGCTGGGTCTTGCGACGAGCAGGGCCACCCATAGCGACAAAAGCAAGGAGACCGGAAGGTGACTGTCACCGACCGCCCGGAGCTGGAAGGCCTCGGGAATTACAAGTTCGGCTGGTCCGACTCGGATGCCGCAGGGGCGGTGGCCAAGCGTGGCCTGTCCGAGGAGGTCGTCCGCAACATCTCCGCGCTCAAGAACGAGCCGGAGTGGATGCTCGACCTTCGCCTGAAGGGCCTCCGCCTGTTCGGCAAGAAGCCCCTGCCCACCTGGGGCTCCGACCTCACGGGCATCGACTTCGACAACATCAAATACTTCGTGCGCTCGACCGAGAAGCAGGCCGCTTCCTGGGACGAGCTGCCCGACGACATCAAGAACACCTACGACAAGCTCGGCATCCCCGAGGCGGAGAAGCAGCGCCTCATCGCCGGTGTCGCCGCCCAGTACGAATCCGAGGTCGTCTATCACAAGATCCGTGAGGACCTCGAGGAGAAGGGCGTCATCTTCGTCGACACCGACACGGGCCTGAGGGAGCACGAGGAGCTCTTCAAGGAGTACTTCGGCTCGGTCATCCCGGTGGGCGACAACAAGTTCGCCGCCCTCAACAGCTCCGTGTGGTCCGGTGGCTCGTTCATCTACGTGCCGCCGAACGTCGAGGTCGAGATCCCGCTGCAGGCCTACTTCCGGATCAACACCGAGAACATGGGCCAGTTCGAGCGGACCCTGATCATCGTCGACGAGGGCAGCTACGTCCACTACGTCGAGGGCTGCACCGCGCCGATCTACTCCTCCGACTCGCTGCACTCCGCGGTCGTCGAGATCGTCGTGAAGAAGAACGCCCGCTGCCGTTACACGACCATTCAAAACTGGTCCAACAACGTCTACAACCTGGTCACCAAGCGCGCCGTCGCCTACGAGGGCGCGACCATGGAGTGGATCGACGGCAACATCGGCTCCAAGGTCACCATGAAGTACCCGGCCGTCTACCTGATGGGCGAGCACGCCAAGGGTGAGACGCTGAGCGTCGCCTTCGCGGGCGAGGGCCAGCACCAGGACGCCGGGTCCAAGATGGTGCACCTGGCTCCGCACACGAGCTCCACCGTGATCTCCAAGTCGGTGGCGCGCGGCGGCGGCCGCACCTCCTACCGCGGTCTCGTGCAGATCGAGGAGGGCGCCCACGGCAGCGCCAGCACGGTCAAGTGCGACGCGCTCCTGGTCGACCAGATCAGCCGCTCCGACACCTACCCCTACGTCGACGTCCGCGAGGACGACGTCTCGATGGGTCACGAGGCCACGGTCTCCAAGGTGAGCGAGGACCAGCTGTTCTACCTCATGAGCCGCGGTCTCAACGAGGACGAGGCGATGGCGATGATCGTGCGCGGCTTCGTCGAGCCGATCGCCCGCGAGCTCCCCATGGAGTACGCCCTCGAGCTCAACCGCCTCATCGAGCTGCAGATGGAAGGAGCCGTCGGCTGATGGGCCTGACCGAGAAGCCCTTGTCGACCCTGCACGAGAAGGCGTCCTACGACCTGGACGACTTCGAGGTCCCTACGGGGCGCGAAGAGGCGTGGCGCTTCACGCCGCTGTCCCGCCTGAAGGGCCTGCACAGCGGCAAGGCGGAGATCACCGGGCGGGTGCTCACCCAGGCCTACACCCCGGCGGGCGTCACCGCCGAGTGGGTCGGGCGTGAGGACGCGCGCATCGGCAAGGCGTACGTGCCGGCCGACCGGGTCAGCGCGCAGGCCTACAACGCCTTCGAGAAGGCGCTGGTCGTGACCGTGCCCAAGGAGGCCGTGCCCGCCGAGCACATCCGCATCGAGGTGCGCGGCGGCGGCAACGACGGGGCCACCTACGGCCACATCGTGGTCGTGGTCGAACCGCTGGCCGAGGCCGTGGTCGTCATCGAGCACCAGGGCAGCGCGGTCTACGCCGACAACATCGAGTTCGTCGTCGGCGACGGCGCCACGCTCAAGGTCGTCAGCCTGCAGGACTGGGACGACGACGCCGTACACGTCTCCCACCACCACGCCCAGCTCGCCAAGGACGCCACGTTCAGGGGCTTCGCGGTGACCCTGGGCGGCGACCTGGTGCGCCTGTCGCCGAGCGTGTCCTACACCGGCCCCGGCGGCGACGCCGACCTGTCCGGCGTCTACTTCGTCGACGCGGGCCAGCACCTGGAGCACCGCCTCCTGGTCGACCACTCGCAGCCCCACTGCAAGAGCAACGTCGACTACCGCGGCGCCCTGCAGGGTGAGGACGCGCACGCCGTGTGGATCGGCGACGTGATCATCAGGGTCGAGGCCGAGGGCACCGACACCTATGAGCTCAACCGCAACCTGATCCTCACCGACGGCGCCCGCGCCGACTCGGTGCCCAACCTGGAGATCCTCACCGGCGAGGTGGCCGGCGCCGGCCACGCCAGCGCCTCCGGGCGCCTCGACGACGAGCACATCTTCTACCTGCAGGCCCGCGGCATCCCCTTCGACGAGGCCCGTCGCCTGGTCATCCGGGGCTTCCTCGGCCAGCTCATCGAGAAGATCCAGGTGGCGGAGATCCGTGACCGCGTCATGAACGCGGTGGAGGCGGAGCTCGCCCGATGAGTTTCGAGAAGGTGTGCAAGGTCGAGGACATCCCCGACGGCGGGGTCCTGGGCCTCGAGGTCGGGGAGACCCCGGTCGCGCTCGTCCGCAAGGGCGGCGAGGTGTTCGCCCTGCACGACGTCTGCTCCCACGCCGAGGTGAAGCTCAGCGAGGGTGAGGTCTACGACGGCACACTCGAGTGCTGGCTGCACGGCTCGTGCTTCGACATCCGCTCGGGCAAGCCCACCGGCCCGCCCGCCGTCCGACCCGTGAACGTCTACACAGTCCAGATCGACGGCGACGACGTCCTCGTCTCGCTCTCGAAGGAGTCATAAACACATGTCCACCCTTGAGATCCGTGACCTGAAGGTCGCCGTCGAGGACAAGGAAATCCTGCGCGGCGTCAACCTCACCGTGCAGTCGGGCAAGACCCACGCCGTGATGGGGCCGAACGGCTCGGGCAAGTCCACGCTCGCCTACGCCATCGCCGGTCACCCGAAATACACCATCACCGGCGGTGAGGTGCTGCTCGACGGCGTCGACCTGCTGGAGCTGACCGTCGACGAGCGGGCCCGCGCCGGCCTGTTCCTCGCCATGCAGTACCCGGTCGAGGTGCCCGGCGTGTCGGTCTCCAACTTCCTGCGCTCCGCGGTCACCGCGGTCCGCGGCGAGGCGCCCAAGCTGCGCCAGTTCGCCAAGGACCTCAAGACCGGCATGGACGCGCTGGCCATCGACGCCGAGTTCGCCCAGCGCAACCTCAACGAGGGCTTCTCCGGCGGCGAGAAGAAGCGCCACGAGATCCTCCAGCTGGAGCTGCTCCAGCCGAAGATCGCGGTGCTCGACGAGACCGACTCCGGCCTCGACGTCGACGCGCTGCGCGTGGTGTCGGAGGGCATCAACCGCTTCCGCGCCGCGGGCGACACGGGCATCCTGCTGATCACGCACTACACCCGCATCCTGCGGTACGTGAAGCCCGACTTCGTCCACGTCTTCGCCGGCGGCAAGATCGTGGAGGAGGGCGGGCCGGAGCTGGCCGACAAGCTCGAGGCCGAAGGCTACGAGCAGTACACGAAGGCGCTTGCATGACTTCCACCAGCTTGGACGTGGAGAGGATCAGGAAGGACTTCCCGGTTCTCTCCCGCGAGCTGCCCGGCGGGCGTCCGCTCGTCTACCTCGACTCGGGCAACTCCTCACAGAAGCCCACGGCGGTCGTCGAGACCATCCGTGAGCACCTGGCGATGCACTACAGCAACGTCGGGCGGGCCATGCACGCGCTCGGCGCGGAGTCGACCGAGGCCTACGAGAGCGCGCGCGACAAGGTGGCCGGGTTCATCGGCGCCCCATCGCGCGACGAGGTGATCTTCACCAAGAACGCCTCCGAGGCGCTCAACCTGGTCGCCTACTCCTTCGGCAACCCGGGCAACACCGACCCCCGCTTCACCCTCGGCCCCGGCGACGAGGTGGTGATCTCCGAGATGGAGCACCACTCCAACATCGTGCCGTGGCAGTTCCTGGTGCAGCGTACGGGGGCGACCCTGAAGTGGTTCGGCGTCACGGACGACGGCCGCCTCGATATTTCGGATATTTCAGGACTGATCACCGAGCGCACGAAGATCGTGTCGATCGCGCACCAGTCCAACGTGCTCGGCACCATCAACCCGGTCGCCGACGTGCTGCGCCGGGCCCGCGAGGTGGGCGCGCTGGTGATGCTCGACGCCTCCCAGTCGGTCCCGCACCACGCCGTCGACATGGCCGCGCTGGGCGCCGACTTCGTGGCCTTCACCGGCCACAAGATGGTCGGCCCCTCGGGCATCGGCGTCCTCTGGGGCCGGGCCGAGCTGCTCGACGCCATGCCCCCGTTCATGGGCGGCGGCGAGATGATCGAGGCCGTCTGGATGGACCACTCGACGTACGCGCCGGTTCCGCACAAGTTCGAGGCGGGCACGCCGCCGATCGTCGAGGCCATCGGCCTCGGCGCGGCCGTCGACTACCTGACCGGTGTCGGCATGGAGGCCATCGAGGCGCACGAGCGCGGCCTGACGGCCTACGCGCTCGACGCGCTGCGCCAGGTGCCCACGCTGCGCCTGATCGGGCCCGACTCGCTCGACCAGCGGGGCGCCACCCTGTCGTTCACGCTGGAGGGCATCCACCCGCACGACGTCGGGCAGCTGCTCGACGACGAGTTCGGCATCGCGGTGCGGGTCGGCCACCACTGCGCGCGACCGCTGCACCTGCGTTTCGGAATACCGGCGACCACCAGGGCGTCGTTCTATCTGTACAACACCACGGACGAGATCGACGCCTTGGTCCGCGGCCTCCATCACGTTCAGAAGGTGTTCGCATAGCCATGATCGGCGAGTCGATGTACCAGGAACTGATCCTGGAACACTACAAGCACCCGCAGGGGCGGGGGCTGCGTGATCCCTACGACGCCGAGGTTCACCACGTGAACCCCACGTGCGGCGACGAGATCACGCTCCGGGTCAAGCTGGGCGACGCCGGCAAGATCGAGGATGTCTCCTACGACGGGCAGGGCTGCTCGATCAGCCAGGCCGCCGCCTCCGTGCTGCACGAGCTGACCACCGGCTCGACGGTCGAGGAGACGCTGTCGGTGGTCGACGAGTTCACCCGGCTCATGCAGGGCAGGGGCAAGGTGGAGGCCGACGAGGACGTGCTCGGCGACGCGGTGGCGTTCGCGGGCGTGGCCAAGTTCCCGGCGCGCGTCAAGTGCGCGCTGCTGTCGTGGATGGCCTACAAGGACGCTGTAGTGAGGAGTGCTGCGCGATGAGCAAGCCGGTGGAGACACCGACCGGGTTCGACGGTGAGGCCACCGTCGACGAGGTCATGGAGGCGCTCAAGGACGTCGTCGACCCCGAACTCGGCATCAACGTCGTCGACCTGGGCCTGATCTACGGGCTCAATCTCGACCCCGCCGAGGGCGGCCGGCCCGTGGCCACCATCGACATGACGCTGACCAGCGCGGCCTGCCCGCTGACCGATGTCATCGAGGATCAGGCGCATTCCGCGCTTGAGGGCATGGTTTCGGATGTTAAGATCAATTGGGTCTGGCTCCCGCCGTGGGGACCGGACAAGATCACTGACGAAGGGCGCGAGCAACTTCGTATGCTAGGCTTCAACGTCTGATCGTTGCTGTACGGCTGGCATCTCGGTGTCAGCCGCTTCAGCCTGCCAAAGTCTGAAATTCAGACAAGTCGGGGAATACATGGTGTCTTCCTCGTGTTGGCAACACGTGCACCTAGCGCACCAATGTGCGTTTCAACGCCGCCTGCGGCCGGCAAATGGGTGCGCGTAGACGGCCTGTCCTCCGGGCCAGTCCCCACCCAGCAGGTGCCGACCACCTGCGCCTCGCAATGAAGTACGGCACCGCCGTACGTCCCGGCTCGTCCTTTTCGCAGAAGTGACGCGCCACTTCGACTGAAAGGCACGAAGTTCGTGACCATGCTTGATGCTGTCCTGCCCGAGTTCAACGAGGTCCTGCCCGAGCTCGACGAGAGCACCCCGGAGGCGGGTCCTGGGTTCGAGGAGCTCGGCCTGCCCAAGCCGCTCGTCACCGGGCTGGCCAAGCAGGGCATTGCCAGCCCGTTCCCGATTCAGAGCGCGACCATCCCCGACGTCCTCACCGGCGCCAATGTGCTCGGCCGTGGCCAGACCGGCTCCGGCAAGACCCTCGCCTTCGGGCTGCCCCTCATGGCCCGCATCTCCGGCGTCCGGCCCACCCCGGGCCGCCCCCGCGCGATGATCCTCGTCCCCACCCGTGAGCTCGCGCTCCAGGTGCACGACGCTCTCGAGCCGCTCGGCCGGGGCCTCGGCCTGCGGATGAAGGTCATCGTCGGCGGCATGTCGATGGGCAAGCAGATCGAGGCGCTGCGCCGCGGCGTCGACGTCGTCATCGCCACCCCCGGCCGCCTGGGCGACCTCATCCGGCAGGGCGAGTGCTCGCTGGGCGACATCGAGGTCAGCGTCCTCGACGAGGCCGACCACATGTGCGACCTCGGCTTCTTCCCCGTCGTCACCGAGCTGCTCGCGCAGACTCCGGCCGACGGGCAGCGGCTGCTGTTCTCGGCCACGCTCGACGGCGACGTCGACAAGCTGGTGCGGCGCTTCCTCAAGGACCCGATCACGCACTCGGTGGCTCCCGCGACCTCCCCGGTCGAGCTCATGGAGCACCACGTGATCCAGGTGACGCGCGACGACAAGTTCGACGTCACCGCGGAGATCGCCAACCGCGAGGGCCGTACGATCATCTTCGTCCGCACCCAGCACGGCGTCGACCGGCTGTGCAAGCAGCTGGCCCGCGTCGGCATCAAGTCGGGCGGCCTGCACGGCGGCAAGCGCCAGAACCAGCGCACCCGCATCCTGGCCGAGTTCCGTGAGGGCTCCGTCAACGTGCTCGTCTGCACCGACGTCGCGGCGCGCGGCATCCACGTCGACAACATCAGCCTCGTGCTGCACGTCGACCCGCCGCAGGACCACAAGAGCTACCTGCACCGCGGCGGCCGCACCGCCCGCGCCGGCGAGAAGGGCACCGTGGTCACCCTGGTGCTGCCGAGCGAGCGCCGTTCGACCGACCAGCTCACCCGCCGGGCCGGGATCCACCCGTTCCGCCTCAAGGCCGAGCCGGGCCACCCCCGTCTGGCCGAGGTGACGGGCGCCCGCGTCCCGAGTGGCGAGCCCATCCCCGTCTGGGAGCCCGACGTCCGCAAGCCGCTGCGTCCCCGCCGCGAAGGCGGCCACAGTGGCTCCGAGCGTCGCGGGCGCCGTCCGCGCCGCGAGTTCGACGGCGAGCGCCGTCCGCGCCGCCACGAGGACGGGCAGCGTCCCTTCGCCTCAGGCGACGACCGGCGCCCCCGCCGTCACGACGGTGACGACCGCTACCCGCGCCGGCACGCCGAGGGCGGCTCGCAGGAGCCCCGCACCTTCGGCGAGGACCGGGGCGGCGACCGCGGCCAGGGCGGCTACCGCGGCGGTGACCGTGGCCCGCGTGGCGGCGGCTACCGCGGCGACGACCGCCCGGCCCGCTCGGACGCCCCGCGCGGCGGCTACCGCTCCGACGACCGTCAGAGCGGACCGCGCTCGGACGACCGTCAGGGTGGCGGCTACCGCTCCAACGACCGTCAGGGCGGTTACCGCTCCAACGACCGTCAGGGCGGTTACCGCTCGGACGACCGTCAGGGTGGCTTCCGTTCCGACGACCGCAGCTCCCGCGCCGCCGGTGGCGACCGTGGCCGCCCGTTCTCGGCCGACCGCGACCGTCCCGCCCGCACCGACGACCGTCCGCGCGACGGCTACCGCTCCGGTGGTGCCCGCTCGGACGAGCGTGGCGGCTACCGCTCCGACGACCGTGGCAACGGCGGTTTCCGCAGCGGCACCGGCCGCCGCTTCGACCGCTGACCCCGGCGGGCCACCGGTGAACGCCGGTGGCCGACGCTGATCAACGCACGGCGCTGCCCGCCGTACCCCTTCATCGGGGGTACGGCGGGCAGCGCCGTTTCCGCTCAGGAGTCGGGCACGTGTTCCCGGCGGGGCCGCAGCGCGCGGATCGCGGCCCCGGGATCGTCGGCGAAGAAGCGGATCACCCTGGCCTCGGCGTGGCGGCCGAGGGGGCGGACGGCGGTGATCGGTTCGGTCAGTTCGAGGATCAGGTTGGTCTGGGAGGCCACCGCCACGACCAGCCGATCGCCCTTCACCTCCACCTTGATCGTGCCGTTCTCGTTGAAGTTGCGGACCTGGCGTACCTGGGCGATCCGCTCGCGCGGGACGCGCAGGTCGAAGAACGCGCCGTAACGGATGCGTACCTCGTCGGCGGAGACGACGTGGGGCCGGGTGACGCAGGCCGCGATGACCGCGAGCACGACCAGGACCGTATAGGCGTCCACCACGAGGAACACGGCGCGCAGGCCGACCGGCGCGCCGAACGCCCGCAGCAAGATCTCCGCGACGATCAACTCCATGACCATCGCGAACAGGAAGATCATCATCGTGGAGGTCTGCGCGCGGGAATAGGAGAGGGCGGTGGCGCCATGCGGCACGCCATGGCGGCGCCGCGCGACCCACAGGGCGAGGCTGACCATGCCCTTCGCGTCGAACCCCACGATCCGCCGCACCTGATCGGGGACCAGCCGGCCATAGGCCGCCCGCAACGCCGTCCGCCGGTCCGCGCCGCCCCGGCGCTCGGCGCCGAACAGCCGGTACAGGGTCGCCGCCTCCAGCACGAGCACGGCGACGACGGCCGCCTCGGCCGCGGCGACCAGCGGGCCGGGCAGCGGCACGCCGGACACGAGCAGGACCGCGAGCAGCAGCTCCATGGGCAGCATGGCGAACAGCACGGCCCGCGCGATCCGCACCATCACGCTCGCTCCTTCAGCATGACCATGACCAGCCGGAACACCTCGGCCTGGGCGGCGGACAGCTCACCGTACATCGTCGTCAGCCACTGCCCGCCATCCGCGTCCTCGGGGGTGGCCGGGCGCATGTGCTCGGGAGCCGAGTCCAGGTTCGCGAGCATCGCCGTCGCCATCTCGTCGGGAAAGTGCGCGGCGAGGTCGGCGGCGAGCGTGCTGACGCGGGGGTCGCCGGGGTCGGCGTCGGCGAGCTCGTCCAGCCGCGCGTAGAGGGCGTGTCCCCGTGCGAGCGCTTCGGGCTCGGTGAGCGGGCGGAACAGATCGATGAACTCGGCCCGGTCGGCGGGGTCGGCCACGGTGTCCATCAGAGCCAGCAGCTCCCGGTCCATTTCGGCGAACTTCGAGCCTTCGACGGAGAGATCGCGCAGGACCGTCGCCATTTCCGGCGACACCGTCGAGTCGGGATGCAGGTCCGTCTCCGCCAGGAGCGCGGCCAGCCGGTTCCGTCTGACGCCGATCGTCTCCTGCTGCCGGGCCAGGTCGGCGTCCAGCTCCAGGAGCACTTCCCGCAGCTCCCGGCCCTGGTCGTCGGCCAGGACGTCGCGGATCTCGTCCAGGGACATGCCCAGCTCGGCCAGCCTGCGTACGCGGGTGAGGGCCACGGCGTCTCGCAACCGGTACTCCCGGTACCCGTTGGCCAGCCGTTCTGGCTCGGGGAGAAGGTTCAAGTGGTGGTAGTGGCGCACGGTCCGGGTGGACACCCCGGCCAGTGCGGCAAGCTCGCCGATCCTCATGGGGCCTATTGGACACGTTGACGCTACGGCAAGGTCAAATCGCACGGTCCGTTGTGGCCGGGGTCCTTTGAGGGGGATACCCCCTTCGGGGGAGGGGAAGGAGCCGGTTGGTCGTGGCTGGTTTCCGTTGGCGGGAAGGACTTGCCGTCTCGGGTGGCGGACAGGGGCCTGGTGACCCGTGCGCGCAGACTAGGCTTGTCACGCATGCCAGCCGACCGACGAGAGAGATCATGAAGACCTTCGAAGAGCTGTTCGCCGAGCTGTCAGAGAAGGCACGCACCCGACCCGAGGGTTCGGGCACCGTGGCCGCCCTCGACGCCGGCGTCCATGCCATCGGCAAGAAGGTCGTCGAGGAGGCCGCCGAGAGCTGGATGGCCGCCGAGCACGAGTCGAGTGACCGAGCCGCCGAGGAGATCTCCCAGCTGCTCTACCACGTTCAGGTGCTCATGCTCGCCAAGGGCATCGGGCTGGACGAGGTGTACAAGCATCTCTAGGGCGCCCGCGCCCGTCAGCCCGTACACCTAACATCCCGCGAGACACCAAGGACACCACGGACATGTTGCGTCTGGCCGTACCCAACAAGGGCGCGCTCAGTGAGGCCGCCCAGACCATGCTCAAGGAGGCCGGCTACCGGTCCCGCAAGGACAGCAAGGAGCTCGTCGTCGTCGACGAGGACAACGGTTGCGAGCTGTTCTTCCTGCGCCCCCGCGACATCGCGGTCTACGTCGGCGAGGGCACGCTCGACGCCGGCATCACCGGCCGGGACATGCGCGTCGACTCCGGCGCCCCCGTCGAGGAGATCATGCCCCTGGGCTTCGGCGGCTCCACCTTCCGGCTGGCCGCCAGGGCGGGTGCCATGACGTCGGTCAAGGACCTCGACGGCCTGCGCATCGCCACCTCCTACGCCGGGGTGCTCGGCAAATACCTGTCGGAGTCCGGCGTCGACGCCCGCGTCATCAAGCTCGACGGCGCGGTCGAGACGGCCATCAGGCTGGGCGTCGCCGACGCGGTCGCCGACGTCGTGGAGACCGGCACCACCCTGCGCAACGTCGGCCTGGAGGTGTTCGGCGAGCCGATCATGCGCTCCGAGGCCGTGCTGATCAGGCAGCAGGGCAACGGCGCGGACACCGGCATCGAGCAGCTCGTGCGCCGCCTGCAGGGCGTCGTGCACGCCCGCGACTTCGTGATGATGGACTACGACATCCGCGCCGAGCGGATCGAGGAGGCCATCGCGCTCACGCCCGGCATGGAGGGGCCCACGGTCTCGCCGCTGCACCGCGAGGGCTGGGTCGCCGTCCGGGTGATGGTCCGGCGGCGCGGGCACCAGCAGGTGATGGACCAGCTCTGGGAGATCGGGGCAAGGGCCATCCTGGCCACCGACATCTACGCCTGCCGCCTCTGAGATCTGTCCGCTAGGTGATGTCCCGTCCGGGAATCAGCTAGCTGTGGGTGACGAAACGCTTGCTCGTAGTTATGTCCCGTTCTGTGACGCTGCCGCCTCGCAGGCCTGGGAGGCATTGCAGCGCGGCAACCGGCGTTGGGCGGCGGGCGCGTCCCGCCGCCCCCGCCAGGATCCCGCCCGCAGGAGGCAGGTCGCGGCGGGGCAGTCTCCCTACGCGGTGGTGCTGTCGTGCATCGACTCGCGGGTGCCGCCCGAGGTCGTCTTCGACGCCGGGCTGGGCGATCTGCTCGTCGTCCGTACGGCGGCGCACACCGTCGACCGGCTCGTCACCGCGGCGGTCCAGTACGGGCCGCAGGACTTACGCGCCAGCCTCGTCGTCGTCCTGGGACACCAGCGCTGCGGCGCCGTCACCGCGGCGTCCAGGGCGCTGCGCGAGCGGGAGACGCTGCCGGGGGAGTTGCCCAGCATCGTCGCCGCCCTCGAACCCGTCTACACCGGTTCGGGAGGTGAGGTGGAGGCGATGGTGCGCGCGCACATCGTACGGACCGTGTCGGGGCTGAGGGCCGACACCCTGTTATCCGGCAAGGCCACCGTGGTCGGTGCCTACTACAGCCTCGACACGGGACTGGTGCGGCGCGTCGCCTGACAAATGTCACCGTCAACCCCGGAAGTAACGCACTAACCAGGCAAGATCCACCGCCCTAGCGTTGATGTCATGAACGCCATCGTGTTCGACCACGTCAGCAAGGACTACGGGGACGTCCTTGCCGTCGATGATGTGTCCCTGGAGATAGAGCCCGGCAAGACCGTGGCCCTGCTCGGTCCCAACGGCGCGGGCAAGTCGACCTCCATCAACATGCTGCTCGGCCTGCTGCGGCCGTCCAAGGGGACGGTCAGCGTGTACGGCCGCACTCCCCGCCAGGCCGTCGCGGCCGGCCAGATGGGCGCCATGCTGCAGAGCGGCCAGCTCATCCCTGAGCTGACGGTCCAGGAGCTCATCGACCTGGTCCGCAACCTGTACCCCCAGCCGCTGGACCTGGCGGAGATCCTCAAGCTGGCCGACCTCACCGACCTGGTGAAGCGGCGCGCGAACAAGCTGTCGGGCGGCCAGTCCCAGCGCGTCAGGTTCGCCCTGGCGATCGCGGGCGCGCCCAAGACGTTGCTGCTGGACGAGCCGACCGCGGCCATGGACGTGGAGTCCCGGCTGCGGTTCTGGGAGAGCATGCGCGCGTACGCGGCGGGTGGCCGGACCGTGCTGTTCGCCACGCACTACCTGGAGGAGGCCGACGAGCACTCCGACCGGGTGATCGTCATCGCCAGGGGCAAGGTGGTCGCCGACGGCACCGCCGCGCAGATCAAGGCGGGCGTCGGCGGGCAGGTCATCCGCTTCACCCTCGGCGAGCAGCCCGCGGCCGGGCTCGACCTGCTGCCCGGCGTCACGGCGGTCGAGATCGCCGCGGGCACGGCCACGCTGCGCACCTCCGACGCCGACGCGACCCTCGCCGGCCTCTACCGGGGCACCACGCTCGACGTGCGCGGCCTCCACCTCGCCGGCGCCGACCTAGAGGACGCCTTCCTCGCCCTCACCAGGGAGTCCTGATGCTCTACTACGCCAAGACCGAGGCGCTGCGGATGCTGCGCAACCGCCGGTACATCATCTTCGTGGTGCTGTTCCCCGTCGTGTTCTACCTGATCAACGCCAACATCTATGGCACCCAGACGGACTCGGCCGGCGTGCGGATGAGCACCTACCTGCTGGTGTCGATGGCCGCCTACGGCGCGCTCGCCTCGTCCATGATGAGCTCGGCCGTGCCCTGGGCGCAGGAGCGTCAGTCCGGCTGGCTGCGTCAGCTGCAGATCACCCCGCTACCGAGCTGGGCGATCATCGTCACCAAGCTCGGCGCCGCGATGGTCCTCGTGCTGCCGTCCCTGCTGCTGGTCAGCGTGGCGGCCGTGCTGCAGCAGGGCGTGTCGATGCCCGCCGGGCAGTGGGTGGCGCTGCTGCTGTCGCTGTGGGTGGGGGCGATCCCGTTCATCGCGCTCGGGTTGTTCATCGGCTCCCTGCTGAGCGCCGACGCCGCCCAGCCCGCCGCGATGATCTGTATGTTCGCCCTGTCGCTGCTCGGCGGCCTCTGGTTTCCCATCGACGCCATCGGCGGCACGATGCGGACCATCGCCGGCTTCATGCCGTCCTACCACTACGCCAGCCTCGGCTGGAACGTGATCGCGGGCCACGGCGTGTCCATGTCCGACGCGCTGATCGTGGTGGTGTGGGGGATCGTGCTCGGCGGCGCGGCCGCCTACGCCTACCGGCGGGCTACTGTTCGGGCATGAGCTGGACCAACCGGTTTACCTTCGGCGGGACGGGTGAGACATCGTCCCGCTACCGGCGGCTGTATGGGATCTGCTTCGGAATGGTCTACCTGTACCTCCTGGTGGCGGAGATCCTGAGCGGGGAGTTCACCGGGGCCAAGGCCATCTGGGCGTGGCTGTCGCTGATCGCGTTCGTGCTCTCGTACCTGGCGACCGTCGTGAGCCCGCGCAGCATGACGGAGCGGTCGCGGTCGACGTACCCGTTGCTCGCCCTCACCACGGCGCAGGCGGTGGTCGGCGCGTTCGTCTTCGGCGGCGGCTGGCTGGCCCTGCCCATCTACTCCACGGTGCTCTTCGCCATGATCCTCCCGCCCCGGCGGGCGGGCTTCGGCATCGCCGGAATGCTGGCGGTCGTCGTCGGCAGCGGGCTGCTGCACCATTCCGACAGCACCACCCTCCTCATCCTGGGGCTGGAGGTGGTCACGCTGGGCGTGCTGTTCATCGGCGTACGCAACACCAGGCTGCTGGCCGTGCAGCTGCGCGAGGCGCAGGGCGAGGTGGCCCGGCTCGCCGCGGCGGACGAGCGGCTGCGCATCGCCCGCGACCTGCACGACCTGCTCGGCCACAGCCTGTCGCTGATCGTGCTCAAGAGCGAGCTGGCCGGGCGGCTGGCCGAGGACTCCCCGAAGGTGCTCCAGGAGATCCAGGACATCGAGACCGTCGCCAGGAAGGCGCTGACGGAGGTGCGCGAGGCCGTCACCGGCTACCGGCAGCGCAGCCTGCCGGAAGAGCTCGACAACGCCAGGGCCGTGCTGCGGGCGGCGGGCGTGGAGCCGCTGGTGCGGGTCTCGGGCACGCCGCTGCCCGGCCTGCTCGACGGCCTGTTCGGCTGGGCGGTACGCGAGGGCACCACCAACGTCGTACGGCACGCGCGGGCGAGTAGCTGCCGGATCGAGGTGACGTACGACGGCGAACACGCCATCCTGGAGATCATGGACGACGGGCAGGGCGATGAGCCGCTCCGGCTCGGCAGCGGTTTACAGGGGCTGACCGAGCGGGTGCGCGAAGCGGGCGGGAACGTCGAGGTGGGCCCGGGGGCCAAGGCGGGCTTCCGGCTGCGGGTGCTGGTCCCCAGGGGAGCGGCGGCGTGATCCGCGTGATCCTGGCCGAGGACCAGGCCATGGTGCGCGGCGCCCTGGCGTCGCTGCTCGGCCTGGAGCCCGACATCGAGGTCGTCGGCGAGGCGGCCGACGGCGAGGCGGCCGTGGCCGTCGCGGTCCAGAAACTCCCTGACATCGCGCTGCTCGACATCGAGATGCCCGTCATGGACGGCCTCAGCGCGAGCGCCAAGATCACCTCACAGGTGCCCGGCTGCCGGGTGATGATCCTGACCACGTTCGGCCGTCCCGGTTACCTACGGACCGCCATGGAGGCGGGGGCGGTGGCCTTCCTGGTCAAGGACAGCCCGGCCCGGGAGCTGGCGGCGGCGATCAGGCGCGTACACGCGGGGGAGCGCGTCATCGACCCGGGCCTGGCGGCGGCGGCGCTCAGCGCGGGGCCCAATCCGCTGTCGGCGCGCGAACGGGACGTGCTGGCCGCCGCGGTGGACGGCTCGACCATCGGCGACATCGCCCGGCACCTGCACCTGTCGGAGGGCACCGTACGCAACTACCTGTCGTCGGCCATCCAGAAGACGCATGCCCGCAACCGCATCGAGGCGGTCCAGCGCGCCAAGTCACAAGGGTGGCTCTGAGGTTCTAATAACGCAGCTCGGCCAGGACCGCGTAGTGGTCGGAGGCGGGCTCAGGCCCGTCGCCCACCACCTCGCAGCGCACCGGGTGGCCCGCGCCGCCTGCCCGCGGCCAGGCGCTCAGCACGTAGTCGATGCGGCGAGGCGGGTACAGGCCGGGCCGGGCCCACTGGTTGGCGTTGCTCCAGGTATGCCCGTGACCGCCGGGACCGGCCACCTCCCAGGCGTCGTAGAACACCACACCGGGCGTGCCTGGCGCGCTCTTGCCGGTCAGCATCCTCATCTCGTCGCTGTCCGGCGGCGCGTTGAAGTCGCCGCACACCAGTGCCGGATGCCGCCGGGAGGCGGTCGCGGCCACGTACGCGTGGTAGCCGAGGCCCGTAGCCTGGCCCGCCCACTCCTGCATGGTGATCACGTCGGGGTCGAGGTCGCCGACGAGCTTGCCGATGCCCGCGGACCGTTCGGCGTGCGGGCCGTACTCGCCCCAGACGTTCCAGGTCAGCACGCGCATGGTGGTCTCGATCAGCGGTCCGTACGGCTGGGCCCAGTCCATGCCACTACTTTTATCCTGTATTGATCATCCTGCCCAGGCCACGTGCCGGATGAGGTCCGACACCCGCACGATGCCCAGGCAGCGGTTCAGCTCGTCGGTCACCACGAGGCCGTCGTAGACGCGGCCCGAGCCCCGGCCCGCCGCCTGCATGGCCGCCACGGTGGGGGTGCCCTCCGGCATCGTACGCAGCCCGTCGAGCGCCCTCTTCAGCACCGGCCGGTCGGCTGGCCCGCTCGGGCCTGTAAGCAGCACGATGGCCTCGCGCGGGTGCCTGCCCCGACCCTCGCATCGCCTCGTGCAGCGGAGCCAGCACGTCCGCTCCCGCCAGCACGATCCGCATGGGCAGCTCGAGCGCCATGGGCAGTAAATCGGCTTGGAGGTAGCCCGCCGCGTCGATGACTGCCGGGCGCACGATCACGGCTCCCGTGTCGAGGCCCACTACGGGGGGAGTGAGCAGGGAAGACACTTGACGCGCTCTCCGGAATGGATCCCGGGGATTCCGCCTGTGCCGCATGGTGTCATGCGGCATTTCGGTGGCTTCCTCACAGCTGGTCCAGATGAAAGAGCTATGAGATCCGTGTGCGCCAACTTCGGAAACCGAACTCCGATAGTTCAACGGCCATGACGACCACGTCCATCTCCTTGTGAACTTCCCACCCAAGATCGCCTTGTCTAGGCTGATCGACAGCTCCTCAAATGTGTGTCGCCCTGGCGGGCGCGGCAATAGTTCCCCGACCTGGCCGCCCACTACTACCGGGCCGTCAAGCTGTGGTCAGGCTCCTACTTCGCCGGATCCCTCGGTGGTGCACCATGTCGATCCTGCGCCAATACATCGAGCAGCAGAACCGACCAGTCTGAGCCGAAGAGACGCCGATCCGCCCGGCGGCGAATCAGCTGTTCTTACCCCGCTACGCGGGCTGGTCGGCTTCACCCCCGGCCTGACGGCCAGAGCACTGCCGACGCGAACCCGGTAGCGATGATCGGGGCGCGCCACCGTGGGCAGAAGGGGTTTGAAATGGAATTCACCTATATCTTTCCCTGAGTTCCCGACCCCAGGGGAAGCGTGGGCGCGGTCTCCGGTCAGTTACCCTTCCGGCATGAGTGCGCGACCGGCGAAGGGTGGCGGGCGATGGGTGTCCGTGGTGCCCGAGCGCGTGCACCCGTGGATCGACGGCTTCGCCGACCGGCACGGCCCGTTCGAGGCCGCCGGTGACGAGGAGGTCGTGCGCCTGGTGGCCGTCGACGGGGCGCTGGCGGAGCTGCACGTGCCCTTCCCGCCCCTGCCGCTCGGGCCACCGTACGTGACCAGGCTCGTCACCCACGCGCGGGCCGATCGGCGTGTGGGGGTGATCCTGGTACGGATGGGCGGCTACGCGACCGGCATGTTCCACGGGTCGCGGCTGGTGGTGTCCAAGGTCGGGTCTCGCCTTGTCCAGGGGCGTACCGCGGCGGGCGGGTGGTCGCAGCAGCGCTTCGCCAGACGCCGCCAGAACCAGGCGGATCAGGCCTTCGAGGCGGCGGCCGAGACCGTGGTGCGCGTCCTGTCGCCGTGCCTGGGCGAGCTGGACGCGGTCGTGCTCGGCGGCGATCGCCGGGCCGTGGACGCGCTGCGCGCCGACCGGCGTCTGGCCGGCCTGCTGGCACTGGAGACGGAGCCGTTCCTCGTCGTCCCCGACCCGAAGCTGGCCGTACTCAAGGACACGCCCGCGCTGTTCCGCGCGGTACGCATTCGCGTGGTGGACCCACCCGCTACGGGCGATGAATCGTAGGCGACATCGTCAGCGGTGACCCCTGAGAGCAACGCCCGTCGGGGGAGCACTGACCGTGAGTGTATGCTCGCCGGAAGATCGGTGTCTTGAGTCGATTCAAAAAGATCATGAGTAAGGCTATGATAAGCCGCGTTCAACGTTGGAGCGGCCTCGTGAGGATCAATGTCGACCACGAACATCAAGGAGGTCGCGCAGCGGGCACGCGTCTCCGTGGGCACTGTGAGCAACGTGCTCAACCGCCCCGAGATCGTCTCCCCCGCCACGCGTAAGCGCGTCTTCGACGCGATCCGCGAGCTGGGTTTCGTCCGCAACGAGGTGGCCCGCCACCTGCGGGTCGGCCGCAGCCGCACGGTCGGCCTGATCGTGCTCGACGTGGCCAACCCGTTCTTCGCCGACGTCGCGCAGGGTGCCGACGCCCTGGCGGACGAGCACGACACCATGGTGGTGCTGTGCAACAGCGCCGCCGACCCGGCCCGTGAGCTGCGCCATCTCGACCAGCTCGAACAGCAGCGGGTCATGGGCATACTGATCACGCCGGTCGACGCGAGCAGCCCGAGACTGGCGGAGCTCGCCGCCAGGGGCACGCCCGTGGTGCTCGTCGACAGCGCGGCCACCGGGCTCCAGTGCTCGGTGGCGGTCGACGATCGGCTCGGCGGCCACATCGCCGGAGTTCATCTGATCGAGCGGGGCCATCGCAAGATTTTGTTCGTCGGCGGGCCGCGGTCGATCAAGCAGGTGGGGGACCGGCATTTAGGGATCACGAGCGCCGTCTCCGAGGCGCGGGACACCGAGCCGGGTGGGGGAGTCGAGCCCGGCGGCGGGCCGGGTGGCGGGGTCGAGCTGATCGCTTGGTTCATGCCCGCGCTGAGCGTGGCCCACGGGCGGATCGCGGGCGAGCGGGTGGCGGCGCTGCCTGTCGAGGAGCGGCCGACGGCCGCCTTCTGCGCCAACGACCTGCTCGCCCTGGGGTTCCTGCAGGCCATGGCCGCGCACGGGCTGCGAGTGCCGCATGACATGGCGATCGTCGGCTACGACGACATCGACTTCGCCGCGGCGGCGACCGTGCCCCTGTCGTCGGTCGGCCAGCCGCGCGAGCTGCTCGGGCGTACGGCCATCGACCTGCTGCTGGAGGAGGTGGCGGAGCCCGAGCTGCACCGGCATCGGCAGGTCATCTTCCAGCCGGACCTGGTGGTGCGGCAGTCCAGCGACCTGCACAGGAGCCCACCTTGATGGAGATCGGCCCCGACGACCCGCACAGGAGCCCACCTTGACGGAGATCTACCGCAACCCACTCGCCGGCCCCGACGACCTGGCGGGATTCCGGCTGGAGGGGGACGGGGCGACGACGTTCCCGATGGGGCGGATGCGGCTGGAGAGCCTCAGACCGCCCGCTGACGGGCAGGCGGCCAACGTGGTGCTGTGGTGCCCCGAGGACCTGCCCGCCGACGTACGGATCGAATGGGACTTCTGGCCGGTCAGGGAGCCGGGGCTGTGCATCATGTTCTTCCATGCCCGCGGCCGGGGTGGTGAGGATCTGTTCGATCCGGGCCTCGCGCCGCGTAACGGGCCGTACGAGCAATATCACCACGGCGACATCGATGCCTACCACGTGTCCTATTTCCGGCGGATGTGGCCGTCGGAGCGCGCTCTGCACACCTGCAATCTGCGTAAGAGCCACGGGTTTCACCTGGTCACGCAGGGCGCCGACCCGCTGCCCGCGGCGCTGGACGCCGTCGGGCCGTACGCCGTGCGCCTGGACGTCCTGGACGGCGAGATCACCTTCTCGATCAACGATGTGGTCTCGTTCCGCTGGACGGACGACGGGAGCACGGGTGGTCCCGCGCTGCGTGGCGGCAAGATCGGATTCCGGCAGATGGCCCCGATGATCGGGGAGTATGCGAATCTGCGGGTTTCACGTCATTGACATTGAGTCGATTCAACACTAATTTCGCACCAACCGCCGTTCACCCGTACGAAACGGACTAGGAACGGCGGCGCAACACTCCACCCCCGTGTCCGCGCACACGCCACGAGAAGGTGGTGCCGGATGAACCATCCCGCCACGTCGATCAGAATTCAAGCTGCCTGCTCAGAGCTCATCTGGGCGGCCCGGCTGAACCTCCTCTGGATCGTGTTCACCCTCCTGGGTGGCGTGATCCTCGGGCTCGGGCCCGCCACCGTCGCCGCCTACACGCTGGCCCGGCGGCACAGCCAGGGTGAATCGTTTCAGGCTTGGCCGGAATTCTGGACCGTCTACCGGCGGGAGTTCGTCCGAGCCTCGCTGCTGATCCTGCCGGTGGCGGTGCTCGGCACCATCCTCGTGGGCAACTACCTGTACTTCTCCGCTCTCGGGCCCGGCTCGGAAGCGTTGCGGATCGCGACCTTGGTGGCGATGGTGGCGCTGGCCGGGGTGGGAACCTATCTCGGGCCGCTCTACGCGCACTATGAGCTACCGCTGTGGGCCTACCTGCCCAAAGCGTCGCTGTTAGCGCTCACCCGGCCGGCCTCGTCAGTGGTGCTGCTGTTCGCGCTCGCAACCATCGTCTTCGTGACCTCGGCGGCGCCCGTTCTCACCGCGGTGATCAGCATCGGTGCGTGGATCTATCTCAACACGTGGCTCTGCCTGCGTTTCTTCGAGGAGAACGAGGCGCGCCTGCATTCGAAAGGGAACTCATGAGCGCATCTCGTCGCCGGCTGGTCGCCGGTGCACTAACGCTGACGGCGGCGCTACTCGCGTCCGCGTGCTCCAGCGGCGGTGGGGGCAGTGAGGCCGACAGCGGCACGGTGACCATGATGGTCCCGCTGTTCGGCACGGCCCCCGACCCCAAGGGCGAGATGCAGCAGGCGGTCGAAAAGCTCGTCGGCAAGAAGCTCCAGATCACCTGGGTGCCCAACGCCGACTACAACGACAAGACCAACGTCACGCTGGCCTCGGACAAGATGCCGCAGATCATGGTCATCCAGGGCGACAAGACCTCGTCGTTCGTCCGCGCCGCCCAGGCCGGGGCGTTCTGGGACCTGACCGACAAGCTGGACAAGTTCCCGAACCTGAAGAACCGGGACGCGCAGACGGTCCGGAACTCCTCCACCAACGGCAAGATCTACGGTCTCTACCGGATCCGCCCCCTGCTCCGCTCGGCGGTCGTGATCAACAAGCAGTGGATGGAAAAGCTCGGGCTGAAGACGCCGGAGACCGTCGACGACCTCTACGACATCGCCAAGGCGTTCACGGAGAAGGACCCCGACGGCAACGGTAAGAAGGACACCTACGGACTGATCATCCCGAAGTGGCCGTCCCCGCAGTACGCCAGCTCCAGCCCGTACGACGTGATCGAGACCTGGTTCGGCGCCCCGAACGGCTGGGGTGAGCGGGGCGGCAAGCTCGTCCCCGGCTTCGACACCCCCGAGTTCGTCGAGGCGAACAAGTTCGTCAAGAAGATGGTCGACGAGGGGCTGGTCAACCCCGACTACGCCACCCTCGACTCGGCCAAGTGGAACGACCCGTTCATCCAGGGCAAGGGCGGCATCATCATCGATGTCAACGTCCGCGGCACCAACCTCCTCGACCTGCTCAAGGAGCAGGACCCCAACGACTTCGACAAGGTCCTCACGGTCGGCAACCTCAAGCGCTCGGACGGCAAGAAGTTCTCCTCCCCGTTCACCGGCTACAACGGCGTCATCGCCATCCCGCGGCAGAGCGTGCAGACCGAGCAGCAACTCGACGAGGTGCTGACGGTCCTGAACAAGATGGCCTCCAAGGAGGGCGGGATCCTGCTGAGCAACGGGCTCGAGGGCCGCAACTTCAAGGTCCAGGACGGCTACGCCGCCCGCGTCAACCAGGACGACCCCAAGGTCAAGCAGATCCAGCAGGACGTGGACAAGGCGTTCATCCAGCTCGGCACCACCGCCAGCGTCGGCCTCGGCGCCTACCCGGACCTGTACCCGGACAAGCCGCACCAGGACCAGGTCACGCTGCGCACCAAGCTGGCCGAGGAGGACCTGAAGACCGCCGTGCACAACCCGGCGCTCCCGGTCATGGCGCCCACCACCATCGCCAAGGGCCAGACCCTCGACCCGATCATCACCGACGCCCGGATCAAGTTCATCTCCGGCGCGATCGACGAGGCGGGGCTGAAGGCGGAGATCAAGCGCTGGTACGACAACGGCGGCACCCAGATCGCCGCTGAGACCAACGACCTGGTCTCCAAGCTCGGCAACTGATCTCGCCCAAGGGGCCCGGGACACTCCCGGGCCCCTTCTGTGAAAGGAGGTGGCTGTGGCCACCGACCTGGCGCCGCCTCCCGTGAAGGCGGCCACCAAGCCCGGGCGTCCCCGCGAGAGGCTGACCTTCCGGACCGCCATGCTGCGTTACCGCTGGCTGTACCTGATGCTGCTGCCCGGTCTCGCGTACTTCGTCGTCTTCAAGTACCTGCCGATGTACGGCGTGACCATCGCCTTCCAGGACTTCCTGCCGTTCCTCGGCTACTCCGGCAGCCCGTGGGTCGGCTTCAAGCACTTCGAGGAGCTGTT
This sequence comes from Nonomuraea sp. NPDC049129, assembly GCF_040648495.1. Taxonomy (NCBI): domain Bacteria; kingdom Bacillati; phylum Actinomycetota; class Actinomycetes; order Streptosporangiales; family Streptosporangiaceae; genus Nonomuraea; species Nonomuraea sp. NPDC049129. The sequence continues at coordinate 104,780 of NZ_JBEZDU010000027.1, forward strand.
CAACGGGCCGGACTTCGGCCGCCTGATGTTCAACACGCTCATCCTGGCGCTGCTGACGGCGGTCTTCGTCTTCCCGGCGCCGATCATCGTCGCGCTCATGCTGAACGAGCTGCGGCACAGCGTGCTCAAGCGGTCGATCCAGTCGCTGGTCTACATTCCGCACTTCCTGTCCTGGACGATCGTCGCCTCGCTGACGTATCTGCTGTTCTCCGTGGACTTCGGGGTGATCGCCACCTTCTTCCACGAGCTGCTCGGCGGCAAGAAGGTCGACTATGTGGCCCAGCCCGACTGGTTCCGGCCGATCATCGTCTTCCAGCTGCTGTGGAAGCAGACCGGCTGGGGCACGATCATCTACCTGGCCGCGCTGGCGGGCGTGAACACCGACCTGTACGAGGCGGCCCGCATGGACGGCGCCGGGCGCTTCCGGCAGTTCTGGCACATCACGTTGCCCGCGATCCGGCCCACGATCGTGGTGATGGCCGTCCTGACCTCGGGTCACCTGCTCGACACCGGTTTCGAGCAGATCTGGCTGATGACCGGCGCGCTGAACCGCTCGTCGGCGGACGTGTTCGACACCTTCGTCTACTACATGGGCATCACCCAGGGCGCCTTCAGCTACTCCACGGCCGTCGGCCTGTTCAAGGGACTGGTGGGCGTCCTCCTGATCTTCGGCTCCAACTGGCTGGCCAAGCGCCTCGGCCAGCGTGGCCTGTTCTAAGGAGCGCTTGAATGCCCAACCAGTCGCCCACACACCAGCACACGCTCGGCAGCCGCGTGTTCGATGTGCTCAACATCGCCGTGCTGCTGTTCCTGGCGCTGATCACGATCCTGCCGCTGCTGTACGTGCTGGCCGGATCGTTCGCCTCGGAGGCGGAGATCGCCTCGCGGCCGTTCTTCCTGTGGCCGGAGAAGTTCGTCACCACCACCTACGAGTACATCTTCGACTCGGGCACGTTCGTCCGGGCACTGCTCACCACGATCTGCGTGACGGCGGTGGGCACGGTGGTGCAAGTGCTGCTGACGTTCACGATGGCCTACCCGCTGGCCAAGCGGTACCTGCCGGGACGGACACTCGTCCTGAACCTGGTCATCTTCACGCTGGTCTTCACCGGCGGCATGATCCCCACCTACCTGGTGGTGCGGGACCTGGGGCTGCTCGACAGCTACTGGGCGCTGATCCTGCCGCTGGCGATCAACCCGTTCTATCTGATCATCGTGAAGAGCTTCTTCCAGGAGCTGCCACAGGCGCTGGAAGAAGCGGCGCGCATCGACGGCTGCAACGAGATGGGCGTCTTCTTCAAGATCGTGCTGCCCCTGTCGAAGCCGATCATCGCGACGTTCTCGCTGTTCTACGCGGTGGGCATCTGGAACGACTACATGTCGCCGCTGTTGTACATCGACGACTCCAAGAAGTGGACGCTGCAGGTGCTCGTCAGGCAGCTGACCAGCCCTGACGCCCAGAACGCGATGGCCATGCTGGAGTCGGTGTTCTTCCCCACCCAGGGACTGAAGTTCGCGGTGGTCGTCATCGCGACGCTGCCGATCCTGTTCTTCTACCCGTTCCTGCAGAAGCACTTCAGCAAGGGCGTGCTGCTCGGGTCGGTCAAGGAGTGACCCGCACCGTGCTGCTGGCCGGTGACTCGACGGTCGCCTCCTGCCCGGCGTTCGAGGCGCCGATGTCGGGCTGGGGGGCGCAGCTCGGCGCCCATGTCGGCGGCCCGGTGCGCAACTTCGCCAAGGGTGGCGCCACCACGGCCAGCCACCGGGCGGAAGGGTTGTGGGCGGCGCTCCTGCGGGAGGCCGCCCTCGGCGACGTCGTGGTGCTCCAGTTCGGGCACAACGATCAGAAGGAGCCCGATCTGCCGTACCGCGACAACCTGCGCCCCTTCGTCGAGGAGGCGCGCAGGGCGGGGGCGCTGCCGGTGCTGTGCACGCCGGTGCAGCGGCGCAGGTTCGACGGCGACCGGCTGGTGCCGACGCATGGCGACTATCCCGGCCAGGTGCGCGAGCTGGCGGCGGCCGAGAGTCTGCCGCTGATCGACCTGACCGCCGCGACCACTGAGCTGTACGAGCGGCTCGGTCCCGAGGGCTCCAAGGCCCTGTTCACCCATTTCGCGCCCGGCGAGCACCCGCTCTATCCCGACGGCGTCGCCGACGACACCCACTTCTGCTTTCGCGGCGCCGACGAGGTGGCGGCGATCGTCGCCGGGCGACTCAAGGAGATCTGTTGACCACGCTGAACTGGCTCGACCGGCCCAAGGAACAGGGCGTGACCTGGGGGGTCCCGTGGGCGCGCGGCACGGTGGAGCGCGACTCCCCGTTCGCGCTCACCGACCCCGAGGGCCGTGCGGTGCCGGTGCAGAGCTGGGTGACCGCCACCTGGCCGGACGGGTCGGTCAAGTGGTCGGCACACGCCATCGGGCCGCAGGCCCAGCCCGCCGCGTCGTACGAGCTGACGGCGGGACGGCTGGCCGCCGACCAGGACGACGCGGCAGGAGTGCCGGAGCAGCCCGTCACCGTCGTCCGTGCGGGCGGCGTGCTGCGGGTCAGCACCGGACCCGTCACCTGGACGATCGAGGAGGCGGGCGACACGCTCGCCCGCTCCGTCTCCCACGGTTCCCGCGAGATCGCCAGGGACGTCCGCCTGATCAGCCTCCACCAGGACGGCCCCACCCCGGACGAGGGTGGCACCGTCACCCGCGAGCCGGCCACGGGCATCGTCCGTGACGTCGCCGTCGAGCAGGACGGACCCGTCCGGGCCGTGATCCGCCTAACGGGTGACCACGGCGGCCGGCTGCCGTTCACCGTCCGCCTGTACTTCTACGCGGGCGCCGAGGACGTGCGCGTCATGCACACCTTCGTCTGGGACGGCGACCCGGAGCGCGACTTCCTGGCCGGGCTCGGCCTGCGCGCCGACGTGGTCATGCGCGACGAGCTCCACGACCGCCATGTACGGCTGGCCGGGCAGGACGGCTTCCTCACCGAGGCGGTACGCGGCCTGACCGGGCTGCGCCGCGACCCGGGGGAAGCCGTACGGCGGGCCCAGGTCGAGGGCAGGCCGTGCGGCCCGATCGGCAACCCCGAGGTGGCCGATCGCCTGCACCTCATCCCCGCGTGGAACGACTACACCCTCGACCAGACCTCGGCCGACGGCTTCACCCTGCGCAAACGCACCGCCGACGGCCACGCCTGGGTGACCGTTCCGTCGGGCACCCGCTCGGCCGGGTACGGCTACCTCGGCGGCGCGAGCGGCGGCCTCGGTTTCGGGCTGCGCGACTTCTGGCGGCTGCACCCGACCCGGCTCGACGTCAGAGGCGCCGCCACGGACCTGGCCACCGCGACCGTCTGGCTCTGGTCGCCCTCCGCGCCCGCCATGGACCTGCGCTTCTACCACGACGGCATGGGCCAGGACACCTTCGCCGAGCAGCTGGAGGGCCTGGAGATCACCTATGAGGACTACGAGCCGGGCTTCGGCCACGCCCAGGGCATCGCGCGTACTCACGAGCTCACCCTGCGCGTCCACGACGCCACGCCGTCAGCAAAGTCTCTGGCCGGGCACGCCGACGCGATGAACGAGCCCGCGTTGCTGGCCGCCGCCCCGGAACGCGTCCGCGAGGCGGGCGTGTTCGGCGACTGGGCACTGCCGGACCGCGCCACGCCCGCCCAGGCCGCGATCGAGGACCGGCTGGACCTGCTGTTCGACTTCTACCGGCGCGAGCGGGAGCAGCGCAGGTGGTACGGGTTCTGGGACTACGGCGACGTCATGCACACCTATGACGCCGACCGGCACACCTGGCGCTACGACGTCGGCGGCTACGCCTGGGACAACTCCGAGCTCTCGCCCGACCTGTGGCTCTGGTACCAGTATCTGCGTACGGGACGGGCCGACGTCTTCCGCTTCGCCGAGGCCATGACCCGCCACACCGGCGAGGTCGACGTCTATCACCTCGGCCGCTGGAAGGGTCTGGGCACCAGGCACAACGTGCAGCACTGGGGCTGCAGCGCCAAGCAGCTGCGCATCTCCAACGCCGCCTACCGGCGCTTCCTGTACTACCTGACCGCCGACGAGCGCACCGGCGACCTGCTCGACGAGCTGGCCAGGCCCGAGGAGACGTTCCTCGTGATCGACCCCACGCGCAAGGTGCGCGAGGACGTCTACACCCCCGATCCGTCCGCCCTGGCGGTCGGGCTCGGCACCGACTGGGGCGCGCTCGCGGCGGCCTGGCTCACCCGGTGGGAGCGGTACGGCGACGAGCACGCCAAGGACAGGCTGCTGGGCACGATGGCCGGCATCGGGGCGCTGCCGCGCGGGTTCCTGACCGGCGAGGCCCGCCTCGACCTGGCCACGGGCCGCTTCGACACCTCGCGGGACCAGATCTCCGTCTCCCACCTGTCGTCGGTGTTCGGGCTGCCCGAGATGTGCTCCGAGCTCATCGCGCTCGACCTGGACGTCCCCGGGTTCGAGCAGGCGTGGCTGGACTACTGCCGGCTCTACCTGGCCTCCGCCGAGCGGCAGGCCGCCGAGGTGGGTCACCCGCTGAGCGGCATCTCTCTGGTGCAGGCGCACAGCCGCCTGGCCGCGTACGCCGCGGCCCGCTCGGGCGACGCCGAGCTGGCGGACCTGGCCTGGCGCAAGTTCTTCCTCGACGAGGGCGACCAGCTCAACCGCAACCCCCTGCAGCGCGAGCCGGACTGGCGCCTGACCCGCGTCGAGGGGCCCCATGTCCTCGCGTACGTGCTGGAGGCGCCGTTCGTCTCCACCAACGACGCCGCCCAGTACGGCCTGGCCGCGATCCAGAACCTCGCGCTGATCGGAGACCACTTGCCGGCCGATTAAGCAGAGGTGGGGCTCCCGGCGGGGGCTCTACACTGATCTGTATGCACACTCCCGATTGACCGGCGTCCCCCCACGCCCACCTCTTCTTACCCCTAGCTCGGGAGTGTTCCGTCAATCATGATCATCGCCAGTGACATCGAGCTGCGCGCGGGCGCGCGGCTACTCATAGAGAACGCCTCGTTCCGGGTCAATCCCGGCGACAAGATCGGGCTCGTCGGCCGCAACGGCGCGGGCAAGACCACGCTGACCAAGGTGCTGGCCGGCGAGGGCATGCCCGCCGCCGGCAGCGTCACCACCAGCGGCGCCGTCGGCTACCTGCCGCAGGACCCGCGCACCGGTGACCTGCAGGTGCTCGCCCGCGACCGCATCCTGTCGGCCAGAGGGCTCGACGAGGTGCTGCGCAAGCTGCGCGAGGCCGAGCTCGGCATGTCCTCCGCCGACGTGCGCACCCGCGACAAGGCCGTCAAGCAGTACGGCCGGCTCGAGGACCAGATGCACGTGCTCGGCGGCTACGCGGCCGAGTCCGAGGCCGCCTCCATCGCCTCCAGTCTGGGCCTGCCCGACCGGGTCCTCGGGCAGCCACTGGAAACGCTTTCTGGCGGCCAGCGAAGGCGCGTGGAATTGGCACGCATTCTTTTCAGCGGAGCGGAAACTCTCCTTCTTGACGAGCCGACAAACCACCTAGATGCGGACTCAATCGGGTGGCTTCGTGATTTTTTGCGATCGCATCAGGGCGGCTTGGTGATCATCAGCCACGACGTGGGCCTTCTTGAAGCGACGGTCAACAAGGTGCTGCACCTCGACGCCAACCGCAGTGTGATCGACCACTACAACGTCGGCTGGAAGGCCTATCTGGCGCAGCGCGAGACCGACGAGAAGCGCAGGAAGCGCGAGCGGGCCAACGCCGAGAAGCAGGCGGGCGCGCTGCTGTCGCAGGCCGACAAGATGCGGGCCAAGGCCACCAAGGCCAAGGCCGCTCAAGACATGATGCGCCGCGCGCACCGGCTGCTGGCCGGCACGGAGGAGGAGCGCCAGAGCGACAAGGTCGCCAAGCTGCGCTTTCCCGACCCCCTGCCCTGCGGGCGCACCCCGCTCACGGGCACGGGCCTGTCCAAGTCCTACGGCTCGCTGGAGGTCTTCACCGACGTCGACGTGGCCATCGACCGAGGTCACCGGGTCGTGATCCTCGGGCTCAACGGCGCGGGCAAGACCACCCTGCTGAGACTGCTGGGCGGGGTCGAAAAGCCCGACAGTGGCGAGATCAGGCCCGGCCACGGCCTGAAGATCGGCTATTACGCCCAGGAGCACGAGACACTCGACGGCGAGCGCACCCTGCTGGAGAACATGCGCTCGGCCGGCGACAAGTTCACCGACACGGAGTTGCGCAAGGTCCTCGGCTCCTTCCTGTTCTCCGGCGACGACTCCGACAAGCCGGCGGGCGTGCTGTCCGGCGGCGAGAAGACCCGGCTGGCGCTGGCCATGCTGGTGCTGTCCAGTGCGAACGTACTTCTGCTCGATGAGCCCACGAACAACCTAGATCCGGTCAGCCGCGAGCAAGTTCTGAACGCTCTGAGGTCATATTCAGGAGCGATCGTGCTCGTCACCCATGACGAGGGTGCCGTTGACGCCTTGTCACCGGATAGGGTGATCTTGCTACCAGACGGAACTGAAGACGCGTGGAGCGAGGAATTTTCCGATCTTGTGGCACTTGCCTGATCTTAATTTGGGTGGGTACGGATCTTTTCCCGTGGAGTAGGTAGCCGATCCCGCTGAAATGACTGATCATGGCGGAGTAACGCTGCGGAAGTCCGGCACTACAGGAGGTACTCGTGGCCGAGACACTGAAGAAGGGCACCCGGGTAACCGGGGCCGATCGTGAAAAACTGGCCGGCGATCTCAAGAAGCGCTACGCCGCGGGCGAGAGCATCCGCGCCCTGGCCGCTTCGACCGGTCGGTCTTACGGGTTCATCCACCGCATCCTGAGCGAGTCCGGTGTGACTCTGCGCGGGCGCGGCGGAGCGACCCGAGGCAAGTCCAAGCGCTGACGGCCGCCTCGGAACGTGCGACCGCAGCCGCTCGTCCCAAGTCAGCCGCCGTCGCGCCCGAGTCCCAGAATGACATTCTGTAGGCTCGGGCGCGACGGCTAAGGCAATGAGGGAGCGGGCGATGGCGGAAGCGCAGGCGCCACAGCGTGGGGGGTACATGGAGGACGTCTCTGCCGAAAGGCTGGCGGAGATCGGACTTCGCTTCGAGGTGGACGGTGAGATCGCGACGATCGCGCTGGATCGGCCCAGTAAGCGAAACGCACAGACGTTCGCGACCTGGGCGGCACTGGCTGACATCGGGGGCAACCTGCCTGAGCAGGTGCGCATCGTCGTCGTGAAAGGCGAGGGACCGTCCTTCTCAGCAGGCATCGACCTGCGAATGTTCACGCCCGAGGGAGTGCCCGGACAGGGCTCGTTCAGCTCGGCGGCACAACTCGACACAACAGCGTTCGAGAAGCAGATCAGGAAGGCCCAACAAGGGTTCCTGTGGTTCCGCCGACCGGAGATCGTCTCCATAGCGGCCGTGCAGGGGCACGCGATCGGCGCGGGGTTCCAGCTCGCGCTCGCCTGTGACCTGCGCATCGTGGCCGACGACGTCAAATTCTGCATGAAGGAGCCCGCTCTGGGGCTGGTGCCCGATCTGACCGGCACCAAGCCACTGGTCGAGCTGGTGGGGCTGGCCAAGGCGATCGACATCTGCCTGACTTCTAGGACGATCGGGGCGGAGGAGGCCATGCGGATCGGCCTCGCCGAACGCGTGGTCGCGGCGGATGACCTGGCGCGAGCCGTACAAGACAAGATCGCGGAGCTGCTGTCGACCAACCGGGAGGCGGCGGCGGCGACCAAGCGACTCCTCCAGGGAGCGCGGGCGCGCACCCTGGAGGAGCAGAGCGTGGCGGAAGGTGTCGAGCAGGCGCGGCGCCTCAAGGCGCTCTTCGGCGGAACCTGAGCGGCGCGCCGGCTCGGGAGCCGCTGGGGTGCCGCGTTGGGCCGGCCCGGCGGCGCCCGCGTTTCGCGCTGAGCTGACCCGGGAATCCCACGGGGCTCCCGGGTGCTGAGCCGGGGGAGGAGGACCCCCGAATGGCGATGATGGGAGGGGGCTTCGGCCCCCAGGTATGGGCGTCCCTGCGGCGCGACGGCTCCGTGACCAAGCAGCGGCTCACCCCGGGCACGGTCCGGCGCATCGCGCGCTACGCCAAGCCCTATACCGGGCAGATAACCGCGTTCCTACTGCTGGTGATGGCGGGCGCGGTGATCGTGATCGCCAACCCGCTGCTGATGAAGGCGATCATCGACGACGGCATCCTGCCCAGGCGGAGCGGCGTCGTGGTCGGCCTGGCCCTGGCCATCGCCGCGCTCGCGCTGGTCGACGCGGCTCTCACGCTCGTGCAGCGCTGGTTCTCCGCGCGCATCGGCGAAGGGCTGATCTACGACCTGCGCACCGAGGTGTTCGACCACGTGCAGCGCATGCCGGTGGCGTTCTTCATGCGCGCGCAGACCGGCGCGCTGGTCAGCCGGCTCAACAGCGACGTGATCGGCGCCCAGCGCGCCGTGACCAGCACGCTGTCCTCGGTCGTCAGCAACGTGATCAGCCTGGTCCTGGTGCTGGGCGCGATGCTGGCGCTGTCGTGGCAGGTGACGGTGGTCGCGATGGTGCTGCTGCCGATCTTCATCGTGCCCGCCAAGTGGGTCGGGCGGCGCATGTCGGCGCTGACCCGCGAGCAGATGCAGCTCGACGCCGAGATGAGCTCGGTCACGACCGAGCGGTTCAACGTGGCGGGCGCGATGGTGGCCAAGCTCTACGGCCGCCCCGAGGACGACACCGCCGTCTACAGCTCCCGCGCCGCCAGGGTGCGCGACGTGGGCGTGACGGTCGGCATGTACGGCACCGTGTTCCGGGTCGCGCTCGGCCTGGTCGCGGCGCTGGCCACCGCGCTGGTGTACGGCATCGGCGGCGTGCTGGCCGTCGGCGGCGCCTTCGAGCTGGGCACCCTCGTGGCCCTGGCCGCCCTGCTGATGCGGCTGTACGGGCCGCTCACCTCGCTGTCGAACGTGCAGGTGGACGTGATGACCGCGCTCGTCAGCTTCGACCGGGTCTTCGAGATCCTCGACCTCAAGCCCATGGTGTCGGAGAAGCCGGGCGCGCGGCCGCTGCCGGACGGGCCGGTGACGATCGAGTTCGACGGCGTCCAGTTCCGCTATCCGGCGGCCGAGGAGGTGTCGCTGGCCTCCCTGGAGTCGGTGGCCAGGCAGGACACGGGCCCGTCCCAGCAGGTGCTGCGCGGCGTGTCGTTCACGGCCGGGCCCGGCCGGCTCATCGCCCTGGTCGGTCCCTCGGGGGCGGGCAAGACCACGATCACCTCGCTGGTCTCCCGGCTCTACGACGTCAACGAGGGCGCCGTGCGGATCAACGGGCTCGACGTGCGCGAGGCCACACTCGCCTCGCTGCGCGACACCGTGGGCGTGGTCATGCAGGACGCTCATCTCTTCCATGACACGATCGGGGCCAACCTCCGTTACGCCAGGCCAGGGGCGAGCGATGAGGAGATCTGGGACGCTCTCAGGGCCGCGCAGATAGGTGACCTCATCGAGGCGCTCCCCGACGGGCTGGACACGGTCGTGGGCGACCGCGGCTACCGGCTGTCCGGCGGCGAGAAGCAGCGGCTGGCGCTGGCCAGGCTGCTGCTGAAGGCGCCGCGCGTGGTGGTGCTCGACGAGGCCACCGCGCACCTCGACTCGGAGTCGGAGGCGGCCGTGCAGCAGGCGCTGAAGACCGCGCTGGCCGGCCGCACCTCGCTGGTGATCGCGCACCGGCTCTCGACGATCAGGGAGGCCGACGAGATCCTCGTCGTGCAGGACGGCCGCATCGCCGAGCGGGGCCGCCACGAGGAGCTGCTGGCGCGCGGCGGGCTCTACGCCGAGCTCTACCGCACCCAGTTCAGCGCTTCAGATAGCCCAGTCGCGTGAGCTCCTGCCTGGCGACCTTCTCCACCAGGGTGAGGTCGCCGGGCCGCAGGCGGGTGCGCCAGGAGCCGACCTCGGAGACCCGCGGGGCGTACAAGCCGATCTTGGAGACGCGCGTCTCCAGGAACTCGGTGAGCGCCGCCACCGGCTCCGCGGGCCGCTGCACGAGATCCTCGTAGCGCAGCGTGAGGAGCTGGCCGGGCGGCAGCTCCTTGCGCAGCGTGGCGCTGAGCCGTACGGCGCTGCGCCAGCGCAGGGCGCTCTTGCCCGCGGCGGGCATGCCCTTCCAGCGGTCGCGGTGCTCGTCGCGGTTGACGCCGAGGAACGGGTTGGGGAACTCGGTCTCCTCCGACAGCATCACCGGCTTGAACCAGGCCAGGCAGTCCGGGTCGTCGAGCATGTCGGCGACCACGTCGCGGCCGTCGCGGATGAGCTGCACGAACCGCGCGTCGGGGAAGGCCCGGAGCAGCACGGGCGCGCTGTAGAGCAGGTCGGGGCTGCCGTCGCCGAACCTGGTCACCTCGCTCGTGGCCACGCACGGGCCCATGCTCATCACGCCGCCCGCCTCCCGGCACGCCGCGGCGCACTGGCCGCACGAGCGGGGCAGCACCTGCCACGACTCGGCCAGCGCGTCGCGCAGCACCCGCACGGCACCTGACGTCTGGCCGATCGACGGCTTGCGGGCGAAGGCGTACACCACGTGGGCGACGGACGCGCGGCCCATCGTGACGTGGAAGCCGGGGGAGCGTTTCAGGGCGCGGGCGAGCAGGTCCGCGCCGGAGTGCGGAGCACCGAGCAGGAAGACCGGCCTGCGGACCTTGATGCCGTTGACCACGAGGATGTGGGGCGGAAGTCGCATACGAGAGGTAAGTGTGACACCGTTTGGCGAGTGAAAAAGCCAACGTCGGCGTCGCCGCCCGTCCGGGAGTTGATCAATGCGGCAGGGTGACACCGTCGCCGTCGTCTCGCCCTCGGGGCCACCGAACGCCATCCTGCTCAGGCGGGGGGTCGAGCGCCTGGAGGGGCTCGGGCTGAAGGTCGTGGTCGGCGAGCACGTTCTCGGCAGCCAGGACCTTCCCTATCTCGCCGGAGCCGACGCGGCCCGCGCCGCCGATCTTCAGGCCGCCTGGTGCGACCCGGCCGTCTCCGTGGTGTTCTGCGCCAGGGGCGGCTATGGCGCGGCCAGGCTGCTCGGCCTGCTCGACTGGGGCCTCATGCGCGCGGCGGGGCCCAAGACGCTGATCGGGTCGAGTGACATCACGGCGCTGCACCACGCGATCGCGGCGGAGCTGGGCGTGCCCACGCTGCACGGCCCGATGCCGGCCTGCGACGTCATCGCCAACGAGAAGCGGGCCGAACCGCGCACCTGGGAGCACCTGCGGGCCGCCCTGGCCCGCCAGGCGCCGCCCGTCGTCGGCGACCAGGTGCTGTCTCCCGGCCGGGCCGAGGGCATACTGGCGGGCGGTAACCTGTCGCTGCTCGCCTCCATGTGCGGCACCCGCTACCACCCGTCGTTCGCCGGGAAGATCGCGCTGCTGGAGGACATCGGCGAGGAGCCCTACCGCATCGACCGGATGCTCACCCAGCTCTTGCAGGCGGGTGCCTTCGACGGCGTGCGCGGGATCGCCCTCGGTTCGTGGGTGGACTGCGGAGACCCCTATCCCGTGCTTAAAGACCGGCTGCTGCCGCTCGGAGTGCCTGTCCTGGCGGGGTTGCCGGTGGGTCACGGCACACCACAGATGAGTGTGTGGCTTGGGGCTCTTGGGGCTATCGATACCGAATCGTGCTCGCTGGCTGGTCTGTTCCGCGACGAGGAGCAGGCAAGGTAGGAAGACACGCATACCGACAAAACGGACAGAGGGGACACGGCGCGTGAACTTGTTCAGGCGTGACCGGGAGCCCTCGCGACGCTCGATCGAGGACACCGATCTCGACTCCCTGCTCGGGCTCGTCGCCGATTCCCTCGGCTTCACCTGCGTCTTCGCCGCCGACGGCGCCTCACTGACGCTGAGCGGCGGCAGGGAGATCCTGGTCAGGCTCACCGGGCTGCGCCGCGAGGCGGGCCGCAGGCCCAGGGACGACTGGCCGATGCTGGTCTCCGAGCACCTCGCCAACGCGGTCGCGGCGGCCGACGAACGGCTCGACGTGTGCGACCTCGACCAGGTCAAGCCGCTGCTGCGGACCCGCGTCGAGGCGGTCGACGAGGTCGCCGACCTGACCAGGGTGGTCGGTCGCCACCTCAACGGCGACCTGGTCGAACTGCTCACGGTGGGCTCCAGGCCGGTACGCCCCGAGGAGGCCGGCTGCTGGCCCGTACCGTCGGGCAGGGCGCTGGAGCTGGCCGTCACGAACGTCGGGCGGGACGAGCGGCTGGAGATCGAGTCCATCGAGCTGTCGGGCACCCCGGTGTGGCGCCTGACCAGCCGCACCCCGGCCGCCGCCACCCATCTGCGCTGGCTCGGCGACTATCTGCCGTTGCCCGCCGACGGGGTGCTGGTGGTGCTGCCGGACCCGTACACACTGATCGTGCACCCGGTCGACGGGATCGGCGTGGTGCGGGCCCTGGAGCGGCTGCGCGTGCACGCCGTACGCACCGACGGGCTCAGCCCGCAGGTCTACTGGTGGCACGAGGGGCGGCTGACCCTCATCAGGGCGGACATCGTCCTGCAGGACGGCCTGGCCCGCCTCGTGGTGGCGCCGCCGCCGGAGTTCGCCAAGGTGCTGGCCCGGCTCGCCGCTTAGCCCAGCCGGGAGAGCGCGCGGGCGGCGTGCACCAGGGGGACGTGGCTGAACGCCTGGGGGAAATTTCCCACCATACGTTCGTATCGCGGGTCGTACTCTTCGGCGAGCAGCCCCACGTCGTTGCGCAGCGCGAGCAGCCGCTCGAACAGCTGCTTCGCCTCCTCCTTGCGTCCCTGCATGGCCATCACCTCGACCAGCCAGAAGCTGCACGCCAGGAACGCGCCCTCGCCGCCGGTCAGGCCGTCGATGTCGTTGTCCTCGGCCACCGGGTAGCGCAGCACGAAACCGTCGGACATCAGCTCCTTCTCGATGGCCGCCACCGTGCCGACCACGCGCGGGTCGTCGGCCGGCAGGAACCCCACCATGGGCATGAGCAGCAGCGAGGCGTCGAGGGCCGTCGAGCCGTAGTACTGGGTGAAGGTGTTGCGCGTGGGGTCGTAGGCCCGCTCGCAGATCTCGGAGTGGACGACGTCGCGCAGTTCCCGCCACCGGTCGACGGGGCCGGTCCTGCCGAACTTCTCCACATACTTCACGGCACGGTCGAGCGCCACCCAGCACATCATCTTGGAGTGGGTGAAGTGCCTGCGCGGGCCGCGCACCTCCCACAGCCCCTCGTCGGGCTCGTCCCAGTGCTCGGCCACGTAGTCGAGCAGCTGGCGCTGGATCGCCCAGGCGCGGTCGTCGGCGGCCACGCCGGAGGTCCTGGAGAAGAACAGGCAGCTCATCACCTCGCCGTAGACGTCCAGCTGAAGCTGATTGACGGCGTCGTTGCCGATCCTGACCGGGCGGGACTCCTCGTAGCCGTCGAGCCATGCGAGCTGCATCTCCGGCAGCCGCCGCTCGCCCGCGACGCCGTACATGATCTGCAGGTCCTGCGGGCGGCCCGCGATGGCGCGCAGCAGCCACGCCCGCCAGGCGGCGGCCTCGTCCAGATAGCCGGAGTTGATCAGGGCGTCGAGCGTCATCGTCGCGTCGCGCAGCCAGCAGTAGCGGTAGTCCCAGTTGCGCACCCCGCCCAGGTCCTCGGGGATGGAGGTGGTGGGCGCGGCCACGATGGCGCCGGTGGGGTCGTAGATGAGGCCCTTGAGGGTGATCAGCGAGCGGACGACGGCCTCACGGTACGGGCCTTCATAGGTGCATTTGGCCACCCACTCCTTCCACAGCGTCTCGGTCTCGGTGAGCTGGGTCTCGGCGTGGATCTGCGACGGCATCGGCTGATGTGAGGGGTGCCAGGTGAACACGAACGGCAGCCGCTCGCCCTCCTTGATGGTGAAGGTGGCGCGGTGCGCGTAGTCGCCGCCCTTGAGCGGGACGGGGGAGTGCAGCCAGATGGAGTCGGGGCCGCCGACCGCCTGCAGGTGGCCGTTGGTGCGGCGCACCCACGGCACGATCCTGCCGTAGTCGAAGCGGACCCTGAGCTGCGTGGACATCTCGACCGTGCCCGAGACGCCCTCGACGATGCGGACCACGTCGGGGTTGCGGTCACGCGGCGGCATGAAGTCGATGATGCGGACCGTGCCCGTCGGGGTGTCCCACTCGCTCTCCAGGATGAGCGTGTCGGGCCGGTAGCGCCGCCGCGTGGCGGGCCGCCTGCCGGTGGGGCCGAGCCACCAGTGGCCGTTGCGCTCGCTGCCGAGCATGGCCGCGAAACAGGAGGGGGAGTCGAATCTGGGCAGGCAGAGCCAGTCGATAGAGCCGTCTCTGCCGACCAGGGCCGCCGACTGCATGTCCCCGATGAGCGCATAGTCCTCGATCCGCATGTATTGACGCTACCGGCGGAAGGGCGATCTCGCGGCCGCTCCGCGCACGTCGCGTCGCGAGCGGGCACGGCCGCGAGATCACGTCATGGGGAACCAGCGGGTGAGCAGCTGGGTCAGCGGGCCGATGGCCAGCGCGAAGATCAGGGTCCCGACGCCGACCGTGCCGCCGAGCAGCCAGCCCGCGGCCAGCACCATGATCTCGATGAGGAAGCGGGCGAGCCGGAGCGACAGGCCCAGCCGGGTCAGGCCGGTCATGATGCCGTCACGCGGTCCCGCGCCCATCCCCGCGCCGATGTACAGGACAGTGGCCAGGGCGATCGACAGCACGCCGAGCACCAGGTAGAGCCAGCTCGCCGCCCAATGCGTGGCGGTGGGCAGCACCGAGAAGGCGGCGTCGGCGAACAGGCCGACGAACAGGACGTTGCTGATCGTGCCGAGGCCGGGCTTCTCCTTCAGCGGGATCCACAGCAGCATCACCAGCACGCCGACCGCGAGGATGATCGTCCCGACCGACAGGCCCGTCCGCATGGCCAGACCCTGGTGCAGGGTGTTCCACGGGGCGTTGCCCAGCCCGGACACGAGCTGGAAGGCGATGCCCAGCCCGTACAGCGCCAGACCGCCGTAAAGACGCAGTAGGCGGACGGGGAGGGTGTTCGGGCGTGGGACGGTCGCTTCACTCATAGTGGTCCCAGAGTGGCAGGGACATGGCTTGCCAAAACAGGGCCAATCCCGGAAAGTGGCCTTTATGAGGCATTTGTCGGCGACTCAGGTGGCCAGGCTGGTGGACGTCCCGGCGGGCGCCCGGCCCTATTACCGCGCGCTCGCCGACTCCGTGCGCGCGCTCATCATGGACGGGCAGCTGCCGGTGCGGGTGCGCATGCCCGCCGAACGTGACCTGGCCAAGACCCTGGAGGTCAGCCGCACCACTGTAACGGCCGCTTACGACCTGCTGCGCGAGCGGGGCTACCTGGACAGCAGGCAGGGCTCGGGCAGCTGGACCGCGCTGCCGGACCCGGCCATGTCGGCGGACAACCCGTGGCTGTCCGTCGACGGCGACGGGCTCATCCCGCTGCACTGCGCCGCCCCGCCCGCGCCGTCGGCGCTGGCCGAGGCCATGACCGAGGCCGTGGCGGACCTGCCCAGGTACGGCATGGGCCACGGCTACGACCCGATGGGCCTGCCCGCGCTCAGGGAGCGGATCGCCGCCCACTACACCGGCCGCGGGCTGGCCACCAGGCCGGAGCAGATCCTCGTCACCACCGGCTCCCAGCACGCGATCCAGCTCGTGCTGGGCCTGCTCGTCGGCGCGGGCGACCCGGTGCTCGTCGAGTCGCCCACCTACCCGCACGCCATCGACGTGGCCCGCCAGCGCGGCGCCAGGATCGTGCCCGTCGGCATCTCGCACGAGGGCTGGCAGGCCGACCTGGTCTCCTGCGCCATGCGCCAGTCCGCGGCCCGGCTGGCCTATCTGATGCCCGACTTCCAGAACCCGACCGGCGCACTCATGGACGACGCCACCAGGGCCGCGATCGCCGGGGCCGCCAGGCGTACGGACACCGTGCTCGTGGTCGACGAGACCTGGTCGGAGCTGGCCCTGGAGGAGGTGCCGCGCACGGCGCCCATGGCCGCCTTCGACACCGACAGCCGGATGATCAGCATCGGCTCGGCCTCCAAGCTGTGGTGGGGCGGGCTGCGCATCGGCTGGGTGCGTACCACGGCCGCGCTGGCCCGCCGCCTGGCCGTCCACCGCGGGGCCGTGGACATCGCCAGCCCGGTGCTGGAGCAGCTCGTGGTGGCGCGGCTGTTCGACCGGATCGAGCAGACCAGGGCCGAGCGCCGCCGTACGCTGCGGGCCTCCCGCGACGCGCTCGTCGCCGGGCTCCGCGAACGGCTGCCCGGGTGGAGCTTCACCGTGCCGAAAGGCGGCGGCACGTTGTGGGTACGGCTGGACGGGGGCTCCTCGGTCGCCCTCGCCGACGCCGCGGCCCATCAGGGGGTACGGCTCGCGCCGGGGCCCTGGTTCGGGCTGGAAGGGACGCTGGAGGGCTACCTGCGCCTGCCGTACACGCACTCGCCCCAGGTGCTCGCCGAGGCCGTCAGCCGGATCGCGGCGGCTCACGAGCGCGGAGCCGCCGGGACCAGGCCGCGGTTGCCCGACTCGCTCATGCCGATGGTCTGAGGCGCCTGGCTTATTCCGGGGGTTTGACGCCCCTGGCCAGCGGGGCGCGCCAGTTGTAGCGCATCGCGGCGATGCGCAGGCCGAAGGCCAGCACGGCGGCGGCCAGCGTGGCGGGCCAGCCATGCAGATCGTGCGTGTAGAGCGCGGCCATCACCGCCGAGCCGAGCGTCGCGGGTACCGCGTAGAGCTGGCGGTCGTACAGCAGCGTCGGGATCTCGCCGGCCAGCACGTCGCGCAGCATGCCGCCGCCGATCGCGGTCGTGACGCCGAGCAGGGCCGCGTGCAGGGGGCCGAGCCCGTAGTCGAGCGCCTTCTCGGTGCCCACGGCGCAGAACAGCCCGAGGCCCGCCGCGTCGAGCACCAGGATGGCGGGCATCACCTTGGCCACGTGCGGATGCCAGAAGAACACGATGACCGTGGCCGCGAGCGGCACGAGCACGTACCCGGAGCTCTGGAAGGCGGTGGGCCGGACGTTGAGGATCAGGTCGCGCACGACGCCGCCGCCCAGCGCGGTCATCTCGGCGATCACCGCCATGCCCACCACGTCGAGCCGTTTGCGTACGCCCATCAGCGCGCCCGACAGGGCGAAGACGAAGATGCCTACGAGATCGAGAATTTCCGACACGAGAGAGATTTCTACCGGAGCGGCTTGGTGTGGTGCTCCGCCATCAGTACCCGCAGCCGCCGGGTGAACACCAGCAGTACCACTCCCGCCACGACCGCCGTCGAGGCCAGGAGCAGGTAGTAGGCGGGTTCGGACATGACGTTGCTGAGCCGCCCGGTCTGGCCGCCGACCGCGTCGCCCACCGACACCGCGATGAACCAGATGCCGAGCATCTGGCCCTTGAACGCCCGCGGCGCCAGCTTGCTGGTGACCGAGAGCCCGACCGGGCTCAGCGACAGCTCGCCGAACACCTGGATCAGATAGACCAGCACCAGCCACCAGACCGAGATCTTGCCCGTCTCGGCCAGTTTGGCGGCCAGCGCCATGACCACGAAGCTCAGACCCGCCATGAACAGCGCGAACGCGAACTTCTGCGGCGTGCTCACCCGGGTCCCCAGCTTCGTCCACAGCGCCGCGAACACCGGCACCAGGAGCAGGATGAACAGCGAGTTGAACGACTGCGTCGTCGCCGCCTCGATGGGGATGCCGAACAGCGACAGGACGGTGTTGTGCTGGGCGAAGAACAGCAGTTTGCTCGGCGCCAGGTCGAAGATCATCCAGAAGATCGCGGCCGCCACGAAGAGCCAGATGTAGGCCTTCATCCGCAACCGTTCGTCCTCGGTCAGGTCGTGGCTGCCGAGCATGATGTAGCCGAAGTAGAGCACCGGCACCGCCAGCACCACGACCGTCACCACGACCGTGAGCCTGGACAGCGTGAACGTCCCCGTCGCCACCCAGATCGCCATGGCCACCACGGTCACCGCCACCGCGAACGAGACGAGCTTGACGGCCCTGGCCCGTTCGGACGGCGTCAGCGGCAGGCCCGGCTCGTCGCCGACGCCCCTGAGGCTCTTCCTGCCCAGTGTGTACTGCAGCAGGCCGAGCGCCATGCCGACCGCCGCCGCGCCGAAGCCCAGATGCCAGCGGCCACCCTTGGCCAGCTCGCCCACCACGATCGGCGCGAGGAAGGCGCCGATGTTGATGCCCAGGTAGAACAGCGAGAACCCGGCGTCCCTGCGCCCGTCGTCCTCGTCGCGGTAGAGCCGGCCGACCATGACCGAGATGTTCGGCTTGAGCAGGCCGGTGCCCGCGATGATCAGCAGCAGCCCGAGCCAGACGAAGAACGACCCGCCGACCGGGAGGGCCATGCTGATGTGGCCGCACATGATGATGAAGCCGCCCAGGAAGACCGATCTGCGCGGGCCGAGCATTCGGTCGGCGATCCAGCCGCCGGGCAGCGCCACCAGGTAGATCAGCGCGCCGTAGACGCCGACCACCGCCTGCGCGGTCTGCTCGGTCATGCCGAGGCCGTGCTGGGCGGGCGAGGCCGCCATGAAGGTGGCCAGGATGGCGCGCAGGCCGTACCAGCTGAACCGCTCCCACATCTCGGTGCCGAACAGCGTCGCCAGGCCCCACGGATGCCCGAAGAACGTTCTTTCGCCCTTGGCCATGCGCCCTCCCGCCTTTGTGCGCGATCCATCACTCTACGTGACGACGATGCCGAGGTCTTGCCGCTACCCCGGCGGTGTGGTGCGATGCATCCCAGCTGAGCAAGTGATTACTGACTGGAGGCGGGTGCCATGGCAGATGTCCTCGAAGTCCGGGCGGAGATCGACCGTTTAATCGCCGGCCGTACGGTATGCGGGCAGCTCAGCGAGCTGGCCGAGCGTTACCCTGACGCGCCCGCCTATTCCGACCCCGTCGACGGCGGCTGGAACACGCTGAGTTACGGCGAGGCCAGGCAGCGGGTGCTCGAGATAGCGGCCGGATACGCCGCGCTCGGCCTCGAACCCGGCGAATCCGTCGCGCTGATGATGGTCAACAGGAGCGAGCACGTGCTCGCCGACCTCGGCGCGGTGCACGCGGGCGGCGTCGGCTGCACCGTCTACTCGACCTTCGCGCCCGACCAGATCGCGTTCGTCGCCGCCGACGTGAGCGCCCGGATCGCGGTGCTCGGCGGCCCCGCCGAGCTGACCCGCTGGCAGCCGGTGCTCGACCGGCTGACGGGACTCCGCAAGATCATCATGCTGGAGGGCGCGCCCGACGACGACCGGTTCCTGTCCTGGACGGACTTCCTGGAGCTGGGCCGCGCCGCGCTGGCCGCGCGTCCGGAAGAGGTCGAGGCCCGCTGGCGCGCCGTGACGGCGGACGACGTGGTCACCGTGCTCTACACCTCGGGCACCACCGGCCGGCCCAAGGGCGTCCCCCTCACCCACGCGAACGTCTTCTACGAGGTCGAGTCGACCGACCGCATCACCTCGCTGCCCATCAAGGGCACGCAGATCTCCTATCTCACCTACGCGCACATCGCCGAGCGGGTGCTCAGCCTCTACCTGCCCCTGGTGAAGGTCTCCCACGTGCACTTCTGCACCGACCTGGCCAACCTCGGAGCCGCGCTCGGGCAGGTCAAGCCGATGATGTTCTTCGGCGTGCCCCGCGTGTGGGAGAAGATGATGGCCCGCCTGCTGGCGGTCCTCGCCACCCAGACCGACGAGCAGCAGGACGCCGTACGCCGGGCCATGGCCGCCGGCGTCGCCTATGTCGAGGCAGGCCAGTACGGCGGCACGCTCACCCCCGAGATCACCGCCGCCTACGAGCAGGCCGACTCCTCGCTGCTGTCCGTCATCCGCGGCATGATCGGCTTCGACCGCGCCGGGTGGACCGCCACGGGCGCCGCGCCGCTCCCCGCCGAGGTGCAGCGCTTCTACGCCGGTCTCGGGCTCAAGGTCATCGACGTGTACGGCATGACGGAGACGACCGGCGCCTTCACCGGCAACAGCCCCTCCTGCTACCGCCTGGGCACCGTCGGTCGGGCGGAGCCGGGCGTCGAGGTCCGCATCGCCGAGGACGGCGAGATCCTCACCCGGAGCCCCCTCAACACCCGCGGCTACCACAACCGTCCCGAGGACACCGCCCAGCTGATCGACGACGACGGCTGGCTGCACACCGGCGACATCGGCTCGGTCGACGACGACGGCTTCTACCGGGTCGTCGACCGCAAGAAGGAGCTGATCATCACCGCCGGCGGCGAGAACATCTCCCCGGCCGAGATCGAGAACCACCTCAAGGAGCACCCCCTCATCGGCCAGGCCCTCGCCTATGGCGACAACCGGGCCTACCCGGTGGCCGTGCTGACGCTCGACGCCGAGGTGGCGCCCGGCTGGGCTCAGGCGCGCGGCATCACCTTCGGCTCGCTCGCCGAACTGGCCGAGCACCCCGCCGTGCTCAAGGAGGTGGAGGCCGCCGTCGTGGTGGCCAACGCCAAGCTGGCCAGGGTGCAGCAGGTCAAGCGGTGGGCGCTGCTCGGCACCGAGTGGACGGCCGAGACCAAGGAGCTGACGCCCAGCCTGAAGCTCAAGAGGCGGGTCATCCACGCCAAGTACGCCGACGTCATCGAGGGCCTGTACTCCGGCTGATCCTTTGCCGTTCGGGGCGTGCGTCGTGGTCCTGGTCATTACCGGGTGCTTCCTAGCGTCTCGATCATGACCAGAAGTCTTCTTCTCGTCTCGCTCGCGGCGGGGGCCCTCGCGGTGCCCATACCGGCGTCCTCCGCAGCGACCGAGCTCGCCATTCGTGAGATCAACATCAGGCCCGCAAGCCCCGTCGTCGGAGCCGGGAACACCGTCCGCCTGGTGATCGACGTGGTCGCCAAGGGGGTGAAGGGCAGGGACGGGGTGACCATCAAGGTGGAGCCCGGCTCCACGCCCGGCGCCACGGGCCAGACGCCCATCACCGGCGGATCACCCGTCGGCGCCGTACCATCGGTCCCCGGTACGCCTCCCGCCCCCTCCACGGGCACCGGGGTGCTCGCGCCCGGTCCGACAGGGGCGGCCCGGCGTGGTACGGCGGCTCCGCGCCCGGGACTCGTCGGGCACCGAGGCGCCTTGCGCGTCACCGCTCCGGGCGGAGCGGCCGTCGTGGATCCCGCCCAGGCCGTGGACAGCGGGGCGCGGCCGGTCGGGGAGGGGTGGCCGGCCTGGTTCGGCCCGGACATCTGGGCGTCGGCCAGGCGGCCACAGCCGCGGCCCATCACCGTGGAGCCCGCGCTGCCGTTCATGCCGGAGTGGCGGACGGTGCCGGTCGGGATGCGGATGCTGGACGGCTGGCAGACCTGGCGGTTCATGCCCGACAAGGTCCTCACCCGCTTCTACCCGTCGGGCACCTGGACGATCACCGCCACCGCGACGGGTGACGACGGGCAGAGCGTGACGCGCAACCAGACGTTCCAGCTCAAGCGGGAGACCAAGATGTCGTCCGTACGGGCGGAGAAGGCGGGCGGAGCCGACTCCGTACGGCTGCGCGGCTCCCTGACCAGGGTGGACCCGCGCGGCTACGAGGACTACGCACCGTTCGCCGACCAGCAGGTGGAGATCCTGTGGCGCGCGGAGGCCGAGGACACCTGGGAGCGGGTGGCGATCGCGACCACCGGCGAGACGGGCGACTTCGGCAGGACGGTGCGGGGACGCCCCGGCGGCTACTGGCGAGCCCGCTACCTGGGAACCGACCATTACGCCCCAAAGGTCTCGAAAATCCATGAAAGCGGGATAAACACCTAAAAACGGTGCCATAAAGCCCGTCGGGTGAATTGTCGTTGCAAGATGGTTATCGGGGCTTTCGCAACTTTTCCTTTCCCAACCGCGTCAATGGTGTTGACGTGCCCTGTCCTTGGGGCGCGTTCTCCACACGGGGAAGGAAGTTCATTCATGATGCGACGTCTCGCCGCCGGACTGGCTGCGGCTGCTCTGGGCGCCACGGTCGTGGCGACCGCCGCCACTCCGGCGCTGGCGGATCCCGAGCCCGACGGTGGTCACACCGCCCTGCAGTTCGACGCCAACCCCGAACCAGCCTGGCGCGGCAAGCCCCTCAACCTCGAGGGCAAGCTGTCGGTGCAGTGCGAAGAGGACTACATCAGCGGCTTCGTGTCCGTCCACCACGCCGACTACTGCAAGGAGTCGGAGTCGTGGCACCGCCTCGGCTGGAAGCGGATCTCGATCCTCTTCAAGGCCGACGGCAGCGGCCGGTGGGAGTACGTGCAGTCGGTCCGGACCAGCCGTGACGGCTACTTCTCCACCCGCGTCCCGGCCTACACCTCGGGCACCTGGAAGGCGGTCTTCGAGGGCGCCGAGTGGCTCGACGGCTCGCAGGCCACCGACTGGGTGAAGGTCGTCGGCCGCCGTTACTGACCGCACGCGGCTTGAGAAATGCCCGGTCCCCGTTACGGGGGCCGGGCATTTCTGGTCTTTAGGCTTTCGGAGCGCTTTTTCCGGAATGTGGCTCCTTCCGGTAGAGCACCAGGTGCTCGTGGTAGAGGACGCCGTCGCGGATGTCGCCTGTCGCGGTGAACCCGGTGTCGTCCACATAGTCCAGATGGGCGCCCGTCACGGTGTAGCGGCCGGTGTAGGCGCTGCGCCGGTCGCCGCGGGCCTCGTCGTAGCGCCCGTCCGGCAGAAGCTCCTGCCGGATGTGGCCGTCGGCCGTCACCCACATGCCGACCACGTTCACGTCGGACATCGGATCCCCCCTCGTCGGTTCTCTGTTCCTTTGTCAGTCTTCCGCCCGTCTCTGTCCGCTGACAGGCAGCGCTGTTCCTAGGTGCGCGCCACCCAGGCAGGCGCATGGCTCAACCGGTGATGGCGTAGAGTCCCGCGGATGATCGAAGAGCCGTTGGCGGGTGGCGGGGTCAACACGGTCGTCCGGGTCGGGAACACCGTCCGGCGGCCGACCGGTCCCTGGACGCCGGCCGTACACCGTCTGCTGGATCACCTGGCCGCCGCCGGGTTCGACGGGGCGCCCCGCGCGTACGGGCTGGACGAGGCCGGCCGGGAGATCCTCGACTTCGTCCCGGGCGACGTGGCGCACTACCCGGTGCCCGCCTACGCCTGGAGCGACGCCGCGCTGGAGGCTCTGGCCGTACTCATGCGGGCCTATCACGACGCCACCACCGGCTTCGCGGCACCGGACGCCGAGTGGTACTTCCCGGCGCGCGAGCCGGCCGAGGTCGTCTGCCACAGCGACATCGCGCCCTACAACTGCGTCTACCGCGACGGCCTGCCGGTGGCGCTCATCGACTTCGACACCGCCCATCCCGGGCCGCGCCTGTGGGACGTCGCCTACGCCGCCTACCGGTTCGTCCCACTCACGGCCGTCGGCAACGGCGAGGCCGTGACGCCGGTGACCGAGCAGGCCAGGCGGCTCCGGCTGCTCGCCGACGCCTATGGCCTTTCCGGCGCCGAGCGTACGGCGCTGCCCGAAATGGCGGCCGAACGGCTGCGGGCGATGGTGGATCACATGCGGCGGCAGGCGGCGGCCGGCAACGAGGCGTTCGCCGCCCACCTGGCCGACGGGCACGCCGACCTCTACCTGACGGACATCGAACACATCACCCGCCACGCCGCCGAGTTCCGGAACGCTCAGTGAGGAATCACCTGATCGCGAACCGCGTTGTCGTCCGGTGAGTTGTCGGGTTTGGGAGCGGCTGGAAGACCGGCATAGGCTGGGCTCTGGCGACGGATTGGAGGTGACGCCATGTTGCGAGACTCGTTCGGACGGGTGGCGACGGATCTGCGGGTGTCCCTCACGGACAAGTGCAACCTGCGCTGCACCTACTGCATGCCGCCCGAAGGGCTCGACTGGCTGCCCAACGCCCAGCTCCTCACGGCCGACGAGATCGTCAGGCTGGTCACGATCGGCGTCGAGCGGCTGGGGATCACCGAGGTCCGCTACACCGGCGGCGAGCCGCTGCTGCGCCGCGAGCTGCCCGACATCGTCGGCCGCACCGTGGCGCTCGAACCCAGGCCGCAGGTGTCGCTGACGACCAACGGCATCGGGCTGGCCCGGCTGGCCGGAGTGCTCGTCGAAGCGGGCCTCGACCGGGTGAACGTCTCCCTCGACACCCTCGACCGCGACACCTTCAAGCGGCTCGCGCACCGCGACAGGTTCGACGACGTCATCGCCGGGCTCAGCGCCGCCCACGAGGCGGGCCTGCGTCCCGTCAAGGTCAACACGGTCCTGATGCGCGACATCAACGACCACGAGGCCGTGCCGCTGCTGCGCTACTGCCTCGAACAGGGCTACGAACTACGCTTCATCGAGCAGATGCCGCTCGACGCCCAGCACGGCTGGAGCCGCGAGAACATGGTGACCGCCGACGAGATCCTCGCGATGCTGTCGGCCTCGTTCGACCTCACGGCCGACGATCTCGAGGATCGCGGCAGCGCCCCGGCCGAGCGCTTCCTGGTGGACGGCGGCCCCGCCCGGGTGGGCGTGATCGGGTCGGTGACGCGCCCGTTCTGCGGCGCCTGCGACCGCGTACGGCTGACCGCCGACGGCCAGATCCGCAACTGCCTGTTCGCCACCGAGGAGTCCGACCTGAAGACGCCCCTGCGGGCCGGCGCCTCCGACGAGGAACTCGCCGCTCGCTGGATCGCCGCCGTATCGCGCAAGCGCGCCGGGCACGGCATCGACGACCCGTCCTTCCTCCAGCCGTCCCGCCCGATGTCGGCGATCGGCGGCTAACCCTCTTAGCCGTGCATTGCCCGTATCCGTACGCGGTGCGGGCGCTGCCCCGCCGGCCGAGAGCCGTGGCCGGGGTGCGTACCGTGGGGGCGTGACGATCGGCGGAGAGTACGACGCGGTCATCCTGGCCGGGGGACAGGCGCGGCGGCTGGGCGGCGTGGACAAGCCCGGCCTGAGTGTCGGGGCGCGGGCGATGATCGAGAGCGTCGTCCTGGCGGCCGCCGGAGCCCGCAGGGTGATCGTGGTCGGCCCCGAACGCCCGCTGCCAGGGGTGTTCTTCGCGCGGGAGGATCCGCCGGGCGGCGGGCCCGTTCCGGCGTTGCGGGCCGGGCTGCGCGAGGTCACGGCGCCACGGGTGGTGCTGCTCGCCGGAGATCTCCCGTACCTCAGAGCCGGACACGTCGCCGAACTGTTCCGTGCCTCGGCTCGCGCGGCGGGCACCAGCGGCGAAGGCGCGGCCGCCGTCAGTGGCCTGGACGTCGGGAGCGTCGGTGGCGGGGTGGTGGCGCTGGACGACGGCGGGCGGGAGCAGTGGTTGCTGAGCCTGTGGCCTGCCGAAACACTGCGTCGA
This sequence comes from Nonomuraea sp. NPDC049129, assembly GCF_040648495.1. Classification (NCBI taxonomy): domain Bacteria; kingdom Bacillati; phylum Actinomycetota; class Actinomycetes; order Streptosporangiales; family Streptosporangiaceae; genus Nonomuraea; species Nonomuraea sp. NPDC049129. Next base: position 130,057 of record NZ_JBEZDU010000027.1, read on the forward strand.
GCGCTGGACGGCTACACCGGGCGCTCACTGAAAGGGCTGCTCGGCCCGCTCATCCGCGCGCGCGTCGCGCTGTCCGGCCGGGCGTGGTTCGACTGCGACACAATGGACGATCTAGAGGAGGCTCGCATGAACGTGCTGAACGAGTGGACCGCCCTGGCCTGCGAGGAGCTGGGCATCGACCCGGCCCGCGTCGACCGGGACCTGATCCTGGACCTGACCAAGGAGGTGGCGCACGGCGTCGCCAGGCCCGCCGCGCCGCTGACCGCCTATCTGCTGGGGCTCGCCGAGGGCGCCGGCACCGCGCCCGAGGACGCCGTCGCCCGGATTACCGCGCTCGCCAAGAACTGGGGCGCGGCCACGACCGAGACGCTGACCGAGAGTTGACACCCCAACGAACTGTTGGTGTCAAGCCATGCTCAAAGTTGCCAATTTTCTGCGAATAATGAGCGGCAGAGAGCGTAAACGATTTTGGGAAAGCGGCCCTACCCAACCGGGTTCCGGGGCATTGGACTGATCGTCCGAGTGAGAGTTTCCCCAGGAAAAGGGCGACGCCGGGTGGTTACGGGGGCAAACCACCCGGCGTCGCTTCATCGGCGTTCCGACGGGGGCCCGGAACGCCGGCACCAGCACTCCGACGGGGGACCGGAGCGCTTGCCTAAAGCGTACACCTACAACCCATGGGATGCGTCAAGACTTAGTCACGACCCGATCTCGCGTCGATGCCTTGGTATCTCGCTTTGGTTAGCTTCCGGTGTGTGAAAGGTAGGGGGAGGGGCATCCCTGCCCCTCTCATTGGCCCCGATTACGGCTATGTATGGCAAAAAGACGGCCGCGGCGATGAACAGCAGCCGGTACGGCACGGGCACCGGGACGACCACGGCCAGGATCAGGCACAGCGTGCGGATCCCCATCTTGATGAGGTAGCTGATCTCCCGCCGGTGGATGTCCGAGCTCAGCGACGGTTTCGCGTCCGTGACCTGGTGGACGTCCTGCTTCTTGCGCCACCCCTTCATGACATCCACGGTAGACCCCGGGTGCGCCGCCCGCGACAGCGACCAGGGGCGGCGGCAGCGGTCATGCGATCATGGCCTTCGAGTAAGGAGTGTGGAGATGACGGATCGTACGTACCGGGTGACCGAGATCGTCGGCACGTCGGGTGAGAGCATCGACCAGGCCATCCGCAACGGGATCAGACGCGCGTCGGAGACGCTGCGGCACCTCGACTGGTTCGAGGTGACAGAGGTACGCGGGCACATCGACGCGGGCGAGGTGGCGCACTTCCAGGTCGGCATGAAGGTGGGCTTCCGCCTCGAGGACGCCTGACGGCCCCGAGCAGAGCGCTGAAACGGCCATGAGCGCGCCCAGGTGACCTGGACGCGCTCATGAGCCAGTGCTACGGCGAAAGGGTCAGCTCGCCTGGCTGACCGTGGACATGTTGAAGTCCGGCACCCTGATGGCGGGCATCACGGTACGGCTGAAGTAGTCGCCCCACTCGCGCGGCAGCGTCTGCTCGCTGGCACCCACCTCCGAGACCCGCCCCAGCAGGTCGACCGGGCTCTCGTTGAAGCGGAAGTTGTTCACCTCGCCCACGACCTCGCCGTGCTCGACCAGGTAGACCCCGTCACGGGTGAGCCCGGTCACCAGCAGCGTCTGCGGATCGACCTCGCGGATGTACCACAGGCACGTGAGCAGCAGGCCGCGCTCGGTGTCGGCGATCATCTCCGTCAGCGAGCGCCCGTCGCCGGGGGCCCGCACGATCAGGTTGTCGATCGAGGGCGTGACCGGCAGCCCGCTGAGCTCGGCCGAGAGGCGCGTCTGCCGCAGTGCCGTGAGCTGCCCGTCCCGCACCCAGTCGGTCGCCGACAGCGGCAGGCCGTTGTCGAAGATCGAGCTCTCGCGGCTGGAGGCGTGGGCGACCACGAACGGCGCGCACTCGATGCCCGGTGCGGCCGGATCGCTGGCGAGCGTCACCGGCAGCGTGGCCAGTCGCTCGCCGACCCGGGTGCCGCCACCCGGCTTGGCGAACACCGAGCGGCCGTCCAGCGCGTCCCTGGCGCCCGCGGACCAGTACGCGTAGACCATCAGGTCGGCCACCGCGCTCGGCGGCAGCAGCGTCTCGTAGCGGCCCGCGGGCAGGTCCACCCGGGTCTTGGCCCACTCCAGCCGCTGCGCCAGCGACGCGTCGAGCGCCGCCACGTCCACGTCGGAGAAGTCGCGGGTGCTCACGCCCGTCCATGCCGAGCGCTTCAGGTCGGCCGACTTGGCGTTGAGCTCCAGCCGCCCGGACGGCTGGTCGTGGCGCAGCCGCAGCCCGCTGGAGGTGCCGAGGAACGTCGAGGTCAGTGAGTGCTCCGCGAAGCCGTACAGCCTCCTGCCGCCCGCCTCCGCGGCGGCGAACGCGTCGCCGAGCGCGGGCGCGAACCGTTCGAACACCCCGATGTCGGTCGGGGTCACCGGCTCGGCCCACGAGGCGCTCGCCGGCAGGCCCTCGACCAGCGGCCGCGCGTCCTCGGCCGGCTGCGCCTCGCGCGCCGCCCGGTCGGCCGCGGCCACCACGTCGGCGAGCTGATCCGGTCGTACGGCGGCACGGGAGACCACGCCCACGCCCTGGCCGGCGATCGAGATCACGGTCAGCCGGGCGGAGCGGGCCACGCCGTTGGTCGTGAGCGTGTTGCCCGCGAACCGCAGGTTGGCCGTGGACCCCTCGTCCACGAGCACGACGCAGCCATCGTTGGTGGACAGCTCCAGAGCCTTCTCCACCATGTCCTGCGGAGAGATCTGAACGGGCAGACCGGTATGGCCCGCCCCGGATCGCTGCTCGCTCACTTTCCACCCTCCTGCACGGTGTTGAGGATCCGTACGCCCCTGAACAGGCCGGACGGGCAGCCATGGCTGACCGGCGCGACCTGGCCCGGCTGGCCCTTGCCGCAGTTGAAGGCGCCGCCCAGCACGTACGTCTGCGGCCCGCCGACGGCCTCCATCGACTGCCAGAAGTCCGTCGTGGTCGCCTGGTAGGCGAAGTCGCGCACCTGCCCGGCCAGCCGGCCGTGCGAGATCCGATAGGCCCGCTGCCCGGTGAACTGGAAGTTGTACCGCTGCATGTCGATCGACCAGCTCTTGTCGCCGACGATGTAGAGGCCCCGCTCGACCCGCGAGATGAGCTCCTCGGTCGACGGCCCGTCAGGCGCGGCGGCCAGCGAGACGTTGGCCATCCGCTGGATCGGCATGTGCCCCGGCGAGTCGGCGAACGCGCACCCGTTGGACCGCCCGAACCCCTTCATCAGCGCCATCCGCCGGTCGAGCTGGTAGCCGACCAGGATGCCGTCCCTGACGATGTCGAAGCTCTGCCCCTGCACGCCCTCGTCGTCGAAGCCGATCGTGGCCAGGCCGTGGGTGACGGTCCTGTCGCCGGTCACGTTCATCACCGGCGAGCCGTAGACGAGCTCGTTGAGCTGGTCGAAGGTGGCGAAGCTGGTGCCCGCGTAGGCGGCCTCGTAGCCGAGCGCCCGGTCGAGCTCGGTGGCGTGCCCGATCGACTCGTGGATGGTCAGCCACAGGTTGGACGGGTCGATCACCAGGTCGTGGTCGCCCGCCTCCACCGAGGGCGCGGCCAGCTTCTCCGCCAGCAGCCCGGGCAGCTGGGCCAGCTCATCGGCCCAGTCCCAGCCGGTGCCCGTCAGGTATTCGTAGCCGCGGCCGACCGGAGGCGCGATCGTCGACATGTCGTCGAATCCGCCGTTGGCCGCCTTCATCGCGTTGAGCTTGGGATGCACCCGTACGCGCTGCTGCGTGGTGACCGTGCCCGCCGTGTCGGCGTAGAACTTCTGCTCCTTGACCTGCAGCAGCCGGGCCGAGACGTGGTCGGCGCCCTTGAGCAGCCCGGCCGACCAGTCGGCCAGCAGCGCCACCTTCTCCGCCGACGGCACCTCGAACGGGTCGACGTCGTAGGCGGAGACCCACACCACCTCGGAGTGGACCGGCTCGGGGGCCAGCTCGATGGGCTCCCGGTTGATCGGGGCGCTCACCTCGGCCACCCGGATGGCCTGCTCGGCCACCTTCGCGGCCGCCTCGGGCGTGAGATGGATGCCTGCGGCGAAGCCCCACGTGCCGCCCTTGACGACGCGGACCGCGTAGCCGAGGTCGTCGGCGTCCATGGCTCCTTCGAGCCGGGCGTCGTAGAGGCTGAGCGACTCGGCTCTCACGCGTTCCAACCGGAAGTCGGCATGCTCGGCGCCCAGGTCACGAGCGCGTTGCAGGGCGGCGTCCGCCAGCTGCCGCATCGGCAGCTCCAGGAAATCGGAATCGATCTGGCGCATGTCCACGATCCTAACCCTGCGATCTTGTATCCCCCGGACAAGTGGATACCCGCCGGTAGGAGATAGCGTCAGGTGTCATGGCACGCTCTGTACTCGTCACCGGAGGCAATCGCGGCATCGGCCTCGCGATCGCCCGTGAACTAGCCGCGGCTGGCGACGCCGTCGCGGTCACCTATCGATCGGGAGAGCCGCCGGAGGGGCTGTTCGGCGTCAAGTGCGACGTGACCAGCATGTCCGACGTGGAAGCCGCCTTCGACAAGGTCGAGGCCGAGCAGGGGCCGGTCGAGGTGCTGGTCGCCAACGCCGGCGTCACCAAGGACACGCTGCTGGCGATGATGAAGGAGGAGACCTTCACCGACGTCATCGACGCCAACCTGACCGGCGCCTACCGCGTGGCCAAGCGGGCCATCAGGCCCATGATGAAGCTCAAGCGCGGCCGGGTCATCCTCGTCTCCTCCGTCGTCGCCCTGTCCGGCTCGGCGGGCCAGACCAACTACGCCGCCTCCAAGGCGGGCCTCATCGGCTTCGGCCGGTCCATGGCGCGCGAGTACGGTTCGCGCGGCATCACCGTCAACGTGGTCTCGCCCGGCTTCGTCGCCACCGACATGACGGCCGACCTCGACGTCGAGGCCATCACCAAGAACATCCCGCTCGGGCGCCAGGCGTCGCCGAGCGAGGTCGCGCGCGTCGTCCGCTTCCTGGCCAGTGACGACGCCTCTTACATCACCGGGGCCGTGATCCCGGTCGACGGCGGACTCGGAATGGGGCACTGACGTGGGAATTCTCCAAGGCAAGCGGATCCTGGTGACCGGCGTGCTCACCGACGCGTCGATCGCGTTCTCGGTGGCCAAGCTGGCCCAGGAGGAGGGCGCCACTGTGGTGCTCACCGGGTTCGGCCGGTTGAGCCTGGTCGAGCGCATCGCCAAGCGGCTGCCCGAGACGCCGCCGGTGATCGAGCTCGACGTCCAGAACACCGAGCACCTCGACACGCTGGCCGACCGGGTCGGCGAGCACGTCGACGGCCTCGACGGCGTCGTCCACTCCATCGGCTTCGCCCCGCAGAGCGCCCTCGGCGGCAACTTCCTCAACACCACCTGGGAAGACGTCGCCACGGCCCTGCACATCTCGACCTACTCCTACAAGTCGCTGGCCGTGGCCTGCCTGCCGCTGATGAAGGAGGGCGGCGCGGTCGTCGGCCTCGACTTCGACGCGAGCAAGGCGTGGCCGGTCTACGACTGGATGGGCGTCGCCAAGGCGGGCCTGGAGTCGTGCAACCGCTATCTCGCCCGCGACCTGGCCAAGCAGAACATCCGCGTCAACCTCGTCGCCGCCGGGCCGCTGCGCACGATGGCGGCCAAGTCGATCCCGGGCTTCAAGGAGTTCGAGGAAAGCTGGCCGGAGCGCGCCCCGCTGGGCTGGGACCTGTCCGACACTGTTCCCGCCGCCAAGGCGTGCGTGGCGCTGATGTCCGACTGGTTCCCCGCCACCACGGGCGAGATCGTCCACGTGGACGGCGGCGCCCACGCGATCGGCGCGTGATACCAGGCTGAACGGGCCAGTACGTTGGGCGACGCCGCACAGGCGTCGCCCTTCTTATTTCGCTGAGGCTTATTTCGCTGAGGCTTATTTCGCTGAGGCTTATTTTGCTGAGGCTCGTCTTGGTGAGGCCCTGGCATAGAGGGCAGGCGAGCGCGGATGCTGGTGTGATGGGGCGTGGGCTCAAGAACCCGGCAAGGCTGAAGACGCTCAGCCGGCTGAAGAACCCGTGGGTGCTGGGCGCGGTGGCCAGCATCGGTGCCGGGGTGCTGCCCTTGGTGGTGCCGGGGGAGTGGCCGCTGGTGGGGCGGGCGCTGATCGCGGTCGTGGCGGCCGCGTTGGCCGGTGCCAGCGGATCGTACTTCGGCGTGGTGCTGACCCGAGCCGAGAGCGCCGCCGCGGCCATCGAGGCGCTGCGCTTGGCTCTGGACCCGCTGATCCACCACCCGCAGGGCCCGGCCGGCGGAGAGCGCAGCGTGTTCGAGCTGCTGCTGCCGCAATCGTGCCCCACCCCGTTCTGGGGGCGGCGCGGCGAGCGGGACTGGTTGTGGGCCTGGTGCCAGGAGGAGGCGATGCCGGGGCTGCTGGTGGTGGACGGGCCGGGCGGGTGCGGCAAGACCCGGCTGGCGTTACGGGCCGCCCAGGAGGTCGTCGCGGACGGGTGGGTGGCCGGCTGGCTGCGCGAGGGCAAGGCCGCCGACCTGGTCGACGCGGCCGCGGCGGTGGCCGACTCTCGGGTACTGGTCCTGGTCGACAACGCCGACACCCGGACCGACCTGGCGAGCCTGCTGGGCGCACTGGCGCGCTACGAGGGGCGGGCCCGGCTGCGGGTGGTGCTGATCGCCCGGCACGGCGTCGAACTCGGCCAGGCGCTACAAGCTCACCTCCCCGAACAACACGCCCTGACGGTGAAGAACGCCCCGGTGATGTCGCTGCTGCCGCTGGGGGAGACCTCTGACCTGATCCGCTGGTACGGCGAGGCCGTAGGCGCGTTCGCGGCCGCGCGGGCGACGCCGGCGCCCCCGGTCTCGGACACGATCGCGCCGGTCCGGGAGGGCCAGACCATGGTCGAGGTGCTGACCCAGGCGATGGTGACGGTGTTACGCCGAGCCGCGCCGACCGGCTCACCCGCGCCCCTGGACGAGGTCGCCGGGGTGCTGTTCGAGCACGAGGCACGCTGGTGGCGCGGCACCGCCGCACTGGACCGGTGGGCGGTCGGCCCGGTCACCGACGTGCTGCTGGCCCGGATCATCGCCGCCCTGGCCCTGTTCGCCCCCGCCGACGAGCCGGAGGCCATCGGGGTGCTGAGGCGCGTCCCGGAACTGGCCGACGCCCCCACCGAACGGGTCACCAACCTGGTCCGCTGGGCTCACTCCCTCTACCCGCCCGCCGCGGGGGCGGGAGTGCGGATCGGCCCGAACCTGCTGGCCGACTGGTTCATCACCACCAGCCTGACCCGTACGGAGGGCGACCGCCATTTCGCCCGCCACCTGCTGAACGACCCGACCGAGGAGCAGGCCGCCCGGATCCTGACCCTGCTGGCCCGCGCCGGCGAACATCACCCACCCGCCCGGCTGCTGTTCGAGCAACTGCTGGGCGGCGACCCGGTACGGCTGGCCCGCCACGCCATCTACGCCGCCCTCACCACCGCCACGAACCGTCGCGAGCTGGACCACACCACCGCCACCGCTCTTGCCGCCGCCGACCTCGACACCGACACCACCACCCGGCTGCTGCGGCTCACCCCCGCGTACGCCTTGCCCCGCTGCGCCCTCACGCTGGCCCGCCACCGCCTGCATGACACCCGCGTCACCGGCACCCCGTCTGAACTCGCCGACGCCCTGACCGACCTCGCGGCCGCGCTGGAGAGGGTGGGTGAGCACAGGGAGCAGGTGCTGGTGACACGGGAAGCGGCCGGCCTGCGGCGCGGGCTGGCGGACGGCACCCCCGCCCGCCGATTCGACCTCGCCGAGGCTCTGGGCAACCTGTCGGTCGCGCTGAACGGGGCGGGTGAGCCTCGCGAACAGCTGTCGGCGGCGCGGGAAGCGGTCGATCTGTGCCGTGAGCTGGCGGACGGCGACCCCGCTTATCGGCGCGACCTCGGCCGAGCCCTGGGCAACCTGTCGGTCGCGTTGCACCACGCGGGTAACCCTCGCGAGCAGCTACAGGTGGCGCGGGAAGAGGTCGACCTGCGGCGCGGGCTGACGGACGACGACCTCACCCACCGACCCGGTTTCGGCCGATCACTGATCAGGCTCGCGGTCGCGTTGCACTGGGCGGGTGAGCATCGCGAGCAGTTAGAGGTGGCGCGGGAAGCGGTCGGCCTGTGCCGTGAGCTGGCGGACGGCGACCCTGCCCTCCGGCCCACCCTTGCCCACGCCCTGATCCACCTGTCGGCCGCGCTGAACCGGGTGGGTGAGCATCGCGAGCAGCTGCGGGTGGCGCGGGAAGTGGTCGGCCTGTGCCGCGATCTGGCGGACGGCAACGCCGCCCACCGATTCGACCTCGCCGAGGCCCTGATCGAATGCACGACCGCGCTGAACCGGGTGGGTGAGCACGACGAGCAGTTGCGGGTAGCGCGGGAAGCGGTCGGCCTGTGCCGCGATCTGGCGGACGGCAACCCCGGTCGTCGGCCCGCCCTCCGCCGAGCCCTGGGCCACCTGTCGGTCGCGTTGTACCGGGTGGGTGAGCACGACGAGCAGTTGCGGGTGGCGCGGGAAGAGGTCGGCCTGTGCCGTGAGCTGATGGACGGCAACGCCGCCTACCGGTCCGACCTCGCCGATGCCCTGGCCAACCTGTCGTTCGCGCTGCACCACGTGGGTGAGCATCGCGAGCAGCTGCAGGTGGCACGGGAAGAGGTCGGCCTGTGCCGTGAGCTGGTGGACGGCAACCCCGCCCACCGCCGTGTCCTCGGCGAAGCCCTGGGCAACCTGTCGGCCGCGCTGGACCGGGTAGGTGAGTACGGCGAGCGGCTGCGGGTGGCACAGGAAGCGGTCGACCTGTACCGGGAACTGGCCGCCCACGACCCCGAACTGTTCCACCAGGCGTACGTCGACAACCGCGCCACCCTACGGCAGCTACGGCCTCAACATGACGACCAAGACGACATCACCTTCAACCTGTGACGCGTCGCTCGCCGGCCGCGCGCCTCACTGAAGGGTGGACACGAACTTCCCGAGCCGGGTGAGCCCTTCGCGAAGATCGTCCGCCGGTGCCGCGTACGAGAGCCGGACGTGGGTCTCCGCCGTGTGGACGCCGAAGTCCCTGCCCGGCGTGAGAGCGACGTGCGCCTCCCGCAGCGCGCGCTCGCAGAACTGCCAGGAGGTGAGCCCGGTGCGGCCGACGTCGAAGTACACGTAGAACGCGCCGTCGGGCGGGACGGGAACCGGCAGCCCGATCCGCGCCAGCCCGTCGAGGACGAGCGCGCGCCGCTCGGCGAACTCGACGCGGCGTGCCTCGCAGACCGCCAGGGACTCGGGGGTGAAGCAGGCCAGAGCGGCGTGCTGGGCGGGCGCGGAGGCGCAGAGGAAGTAGTTCTGGGCCAGGCGTTCCATCGCCGGCACGAGGATCTCCGGGACGACGCACCAGCCGAGTCGCCAGCCGGTCATCCCGAAGTACTTCGAGAAGCTGTTGATGACGATGGCGCCGGGATCGAACGACAGCACGCTCCGCGGTGGCCGGCCCCGCTCGTCGTGGTCGCTCAGATTGAGGTAGATCTCGTCGACCAGGCGCCACGCGTCACGCTCGCGGGCGAGTTCGCAGATCGCGGCCAGTTCGCCGGCCGGAACCGAGGTGCCCGTCGGATTCGACGGGGTGGCGATCATGATCCCTCGGGTCCGGTCCGTCCAGTTCTCCTTCACCAATGCCGCGTCCAGCTGGAAGCGGGTCTCGGCGGTGGCGGGGACGAGCGTGACACGGGCGCCGAAGCTTTCGACGATCTGCCGGTTGCAGGGGTACGACGGGTCCGCGATCAGCACCTCGTCGCCCGTGTCGACGAGTGCCGCGGTGGCCAGCACCAAGGCGGCCGAGGCTCCCGCGGTCACGACGACCCGGGAAGGGTCGACCTCGACGCCGTGCTCGTTACGGTAGAACCGGGCGATCGCCTGCCTCAGCTCGGGCAGCCCGAGTGCCGCCGTGTAGGGCATCGGCCTGCCGTCCATGGCCTCGCGCATCGCGTCGAGTACGGCCGGGGGCGCGCCGAAGTCCGGTTCGCCGATGCTGAGCTTGATGACGTGATGCCCCTGGGACTCCAGCGCCGCGGCGTGCTTGCCGAACTCCATCGCGAAGAACGGCGCGACAGCCTGTGCGCGCCGCGAGATTCTCACGCCACGGTCTACAGCGCCGGTCACGCGGTTTCGCCCCTTACTGCACTCAGAGTCATGAAAGAGAAGCTTATGCGTAGTTTGCGCGGCCGGGCGGCTCACAGGGGCAGGGGCCGGTTCTCCACGACGCTCTTCATCTGAATGGTGGCGCGGCTCACGCCCACTGCGGCCCAGGCCGACGCCCTGACGGCGGCAGTGCTGTTGTGCAACCAGGCGGCCACCGTCGTCTCCCGCCTGGCCTTCCAGCATCGCGTCCGAGGATCCGCCCAAGCCGGCCGAGAACCCGCCCAAGCCGGCCGAGAACCCGCCTCAGCTGTACGGGCGGACGCGGCGGACCTGTTGAGCAGGGCGCTAAGTGGCCTTGCCTGGAAGTCTCTCGGGGGTTGACTTTCGGATCTGGTGTGGTCAGTCCGTGAGGGGGACGAGGGCTATCCTGCCCGCTCGGCGTGTCAGATCACCACAAGCTGATCATGATCGGGCAAGGTCGGCGGGTCACCATGTGGATCTCTCGCAGAA
>NZ_JBEZDU010000028.1:0-138300 GCF_040648495.1 Nonomuraea sp. NPDC049129
GCGGGGGCCCCGCGCGCGCCCCCCGCGCTCGGCGAGGCGCACGGGGCGTCAGCGCCGGTCCCGGTCGCGGTCTCGACGGGGCGGACCAGGACCGCCGCGGCGCGGGCGGCGGCCGCCCACCGCACCGCCTCGGCGATCGAGGAGGTGCCGACGGCCAGGAGCAGATCACCGGTGACGTGGCGGTCGGTGGCATCCGGCACCGCCACGCTGCGCAGCCAGGCCGAGCGGGTCTCGGGACGGCCGCACAACCGTACGCCGTACCCGCCGAGCACGTTCACCAGGCGGTCCAATGTGATCATGTGCGGCTCCGGATGCCAAGAGGGGGCGGGGCGACCCCGCTCCCCTCTCACTGGTTGTCAGGCGGCCTCGTGCCGCCGCTGGCAGTCGATGCAATTGCGGGCCAGCGGCCGGATCTTGAGCCGTTCGAACGGAATGGCCGCCTGGCAGTGGCCGCAACGGCCGTAGGTGCCGGCCTCCAGCCTGTCGTAGGCCTGAGCGAGTTCGGCGACGGCGCGCTCGGCGGCGGTGATCGAGGCGAGGAGCTCCTGCCAGGTGCCGTCGGCGCCGCTACCGTCCTGCTCCTGTGCCCTCAGCCTATCCAGGTACCGGCTGCGCTGCTCCCGTTGCTGGGTCAGCTCCTGGCGCAGCGACTCAAGCTGCACGCTGCTGAGGTGTGAGGTCGCGTGGCTGTCGGTCATGATCGAAGGTCCTTTCTTGCGAAGCGAAGACGTCAGCGGACGCGCGGGGCGAGGGCGGCCGTCAGAGCCGGCTGCAGGCACAGGCGCATCAGGCCGCGGATGGTGGCGTGCTGCGGCTGGTGCGTCGCTGTGACCGGCAGGCGAAGCGCGGCGCGGAGGCGGGCCAGCAGCTGCTCTTGGTGAGCGCCCCCGCCGGTGACCGTCAGACCCCGCTCGCGCGCGGCCGGACGCGAAGCGGCGGGCAGGCGACGCACCAGGCCCGCCGTCATCTCGATGACGCCCTCCAGCGCATACGACACCAGCCCCTCGCCGGTGGTGGCGTTGAGCTGGAGGGCGACCGCGTCGGTGACGGCCCCGTCCGCGATGGCGACGGCCTCGACAATGCCCGCCCCCACGTCCAGGACCAGGCAGGGCCGGGAATCGAGGATGTCCAGGCCGGCGCCGACGGCTGCGGCCAGCGGCTCCTCCATCAGGCCCACTTCGCATCCGGCGGCCTCGGCGACCGCGGCGCGGACCGCCCGGCGATCGCCCGGCGAGGCCGCCACCGGCACGCCGGCCAGCACCCATCGCGGCCGGCTCCCCGATACCTGGGCGTCCTGCAGCAGCCGCTGCACCAGCCGCCGGCAGGCGTCCGGGTCGGCCACCATGCCGTGCCGGACGGGCCACAGCGCGGCCGCCAGGCCGGAGCCGGCCGGCGGCCGGGTGACCGACGACGGCCGGTCCACGATGGCGAACCCGCTCAATGACAGCGACCGGGTACGCGCGGTACCCAGGTCGAGCGCCACGAAGCGCTGCGCGGTGCTCACCTCGCACCTCCCGGCGATGCCGGATGTGGCCGCTCCGGCCGCGGCCAGGCGTGAACTGATTCGACAACGGACATGACGATGATCGGCTCCTTGCTGAGGCCAAAGGAAGGCAGTACAGGAACAAGGCAGTACAGGAACACGGCCCTGCTGCAGGGACCGCGAGAGGGCTCCGAAGGCGACGGCGAGCATGGACCAGCCCCACCAGGGCGCAGTCCATGGGCTCGGGACATGCGGCGTCAGGATCCACGGCACGAGCGGCCGCAGCCCTTCGGAGAGAGGTAGCGTCAGCTAGATGAGCGGCGGGCTGCGCGATCCCGCAGTGCGGTGCGCGAGCTGTTGCGGATCGCGGAGCTCATCGACCTTCGAGCCAGGCGACGCCGACAGCGCCAGATAAGCGGGCTCATCGTGACGCTCGCCGCGCAACGGCGGCCACAGCGCCAGCACGTGGTGCTCACGGGCGCTACCCGCCTGTGGGGGCAGACCGGGCAGGTCACCGCCCCCACCGTCCGGGGTCCATGCCAGGCCGGACAGCGAATTCTCAGGCGCGATCGGGCCGTCGGCGCTCGCACTGCCGGTGGCGCCGGCCAGCACCAAGCACAGCAGGACCAGACCCATCACGCCGGCGAACGCGATGGACCCTCGTGGTGTTCTCCACGGTCCCGTCATAGGGCAGACCATAGCCCAGACGGCGCGAAAAAGGGCATGCCGTTCCATCGCAGGTGCGATCCGCGCCGGGGCCGGGGTACGGTGACCGCCAAGACCCGACCCGTGACCTGTCAGGAGGAGACGTGCGCAGCAGACTGCCCGCCGTCCTGCTCCTGCTGCTGTCGACCTTCCTGCTGGGCCCCGCGCCTGGCAGCGCCCAGCTGCCCGTCACCGCAACGCCTGCGACCTGGTGGAGCGGCCCGTCCGAGCACGCCGTGCAGGACGCGGCCCTGCCCCGGCTGCATCCCGCCCGCAGCGCGCCCGCGCTGCCGATGTGGCCGGCCGTACTGCCGTCCACCGAACGGCCCGGGCCACGGGCACGGCCCCTGACGACCCTCGCCCGGCCTTTCACCGCGGCACCTCAGCCGCCCGCCCGTCAGGCGCTGGCCCGAGCGCCACCCTCCACGACGCGCTGACGTCCCCTTTCCTTCTTCGACAGCCCGTGGAGGCTTCATGTCCCGCGCGCCCTTTTGGCGCGCGGTGGCGGCGTGCGCCATCGCCGCCACCGCACTGCTGTTCACCGTCACCACACCGCCACGTCTAGGGCTGGACCTGCGCGGTGGCACCCAACTCGTCTTCGAAACCCGAGACGCCTCAACAGTCAAGGCCGACGCCGAGGCCACCGACCGTGCCCTGGACGTGCTGCGCCGGCGCGCCGACGCGCTCGGCGTGGTCGACCCCACCCTGTTGCGCTCCGGCGATCGGCGCATCATCGTCGAGCTGCCCGGGGTGCTCGACCCCCGCCAGGCCGCCGAAGTCATCGGCAAGACCGCCCAGCTCACTTTCCACCCGGTCCTGGAACAAGCCGACGACACCAGCGCCGATCAAGGCACCCCCACCAGCAGAGGCATCGGCGCGTCCGGGCAAGTCCTGGCCGACGAAGGCGGGCAACGCCTGCGGCTCGGCCCTGCCGCGATCACCGGCGACGGGGTGAGCGACGCCACCGCACGCAACGACCCGCAGCAGGGGCCGGGCTGGTTCGCCACCGTCGACTTCCGCGACGCCGCCGCCTGGCAGCGGCTGACCGGCGAGGCCGCCTGCCACAGCCCGAGCAACCCCCAGCGGCGGGTCGCCATCGTCTTGGACAACGAGATCATCTCTTCGCCCCAAGTCGATGCGAGCGTGCCCTGCCAGATCGGCATCCCCGGCGGATCCACCCAGATCAGCGGCTCCTTCACCCACCAGGAGGCACAAGACCTGGCCGTGCTGATCAAGGGCGGCGCCCTGCCCGTCCCGCTCACCTTGATCGAGCAGCGCACCGTCGGCCCCACACTCGGCGCGCAGGCCATCGAGGCCAGCGCCAAGGCAGGCATCGCCGGTGTCCTGCTCACCGCGTTGTTCATCATCCTCACCTACCGGCTGTCGGGGCTGCTGGCCACCCTCGCGCTGGCCGCCTACGGGCTCATCTCCTACGCCGCCCTGCTCGCCCTCGGCGCGACGCTCACCCTGCCCGGCCTGGCCGGGTTCGTTCTGGCCATCGGCATGGCGGTCGACGCCAACGTGTTGGTCTTCGAGCGAGCGCGTGAAGAGTATGGCCGCGCGCCGCGCCGCGGCCTGCGCGCCGCCCTCGACCGAGGCTTCGCCAACGCCTGGAGCGCCATCGCCGACTCCAACATCACCACGCTCCTGGCCGCCGGATTGCTGTTCTGGCTGGCCTCAGGGCCGGTGCGCGGATTCGGTGTGACGCTGGCCGTCGGCGTCCTTGCCTCACTCGTCTCCGCCATGCTCATCACCCGTGTCCTGACCCACCTCATCCTCAGCGGGACCAGCCCCCGGCTGGCCCGGCTGTCCGGGCTGGCGGTGCACGGCCGGGTCAGGGCCTGGATCACCCGGCGCAACCCGTCCATGATGGCCGGGCGCCGACGGTGGCTGGCCGCGGCCGCCACCCTGGTCGCCGCAGCCGTGACCGGGCTGGCCCTGCACGGGCTCAACCTCGGCATCGAGTTCACCGGCGGTCGGATGCTCGAGTACACAGCCGCGCAACCGGTGAGCGCCGAGACTGCGCGGCAGGCGGTGGCCGAGGCCGGCCACCCGGCGGCCAACGTGCAAAGCTCCGGCACCAGCGTGTCCGTGCGTGCCGGCCAGATCAGCGCCGACGACACCGCCGCCATCGAGCGGGCACTCGATACCCACCTCGGCGAAGTGACCAAGCAACGCGACGAGCTCATCGGCCCCAGCCTGGGCGACGAACTGCGCCGCAACGCGCTCATCGCGCTCGCCGTGGCGCTGGCGGCACAACTGCTGTACCTGGCCGTCAGATTCCGCTGGACGTTCGGCGCCGCCGCCGTGATGGCCCTCGTCGTGGACACCCTCGCTGTGCTCGGCCTGTTCGCCTGGCTGGGCAAACCCATCGACGGGGTCTTCCTGGCAGCCATGCTGACCATCATCGGCTACTCAATCAACGACAAGGTGGTGGTTTTCGACCGCGTCCGCGAACTATGGCAGGCCTCGCGGCAGGCACGCTTCCCCGGCATCGTCAACGCGGCGATCCTGCAGACCGTGCCGCGTACCGTCAACACCGGCCTGGGCGCCCTGTTCATCCTCACCGCGCTGGCCGTCTTCGGCGGTGACACGCTGCGCGACTTCGCCATCGCGCTCATCTTCGGCATCGTGGTGGGGACCGCGTCGTCATCGTTCGTGGCCGGCCCCCTCGCGATCGAGCTCGAACGCCTCAGCAAGCAACCCCCACCCCAGCCGCCCCAGCCGCGCAAACGCCGCCGGCAGGGCACGGGCGCGGTCCTGTAGCACCGCGCGGGGCGCCCGGTGGAACCATGCAGAGGAGTCATCCACGCCACAGGAGCGCCCCGCCCTCCGCCCCCGTCACCAGCGCCGGCTCAGCGGGGCGGCAGCCGCACATCGACCACGGCGACATCCGGACGACCATGAACGAGCGCGTCGAGCAGCGAGCAGCACCAACGCGGCCACACGTTGAGCAGCAGCCCACCACCTGCGGCGATGAGGTGTCGAATGCCGGTCACGCCAGAAGTCTGCCCGATGCGCGGCGCGCGGTCGGTAGGTCTAGGCCTACCTCCGGAGGTGGGAATCTTCGCCCCGGCCGGTGGGCGCACGCCCATCGAGATCGACGGCCCGAGCCGGAAAGCTGGCGGCCGTCAATCGACGAAGGGAGGCCAGGCCGTGATCGAAGTGAGCGGGCTGACCATGAGATATGGCGACAAGGTCGCCGTGGACGACCTGACGTTCAGCGTGAAACCGGGACTGGTAACCGGCTTCCTCGGCCCGAACGGCGCGGGCAAATCCACCACCATGCGCGTCGTGCTCGGCCTGGAGGTGCCCCTCGCGGGCAAGGCCCTGGTGAACGCCCGTCCATACGCGTCAATGTCCAGGCCCATGCGCTCAATGGGAGCGCTGCTCGACGCCGGGGCTGTGCACGGGGGCCGCAGCGCGCGGGCGCATCTCGCCTGCCTGGCCCGCAGCAACGGCATCGGCCGGGCCCGGGTGGCCGCCGTGCTCGAGCAGGTCGGCCTGACCGGCGTCGCCGACGAGCGGATCGGCGGCTTCTCGCTGGGCATGCGGCAACGCCTGGGGATCGGGGCTGCGCTCCTCGGGGACCCGGGGGTGCTGATGTTCGACGAGCCGCTGAACGGCCTCGACCCGGAGGGCATCCGCTGGCTGCGCGACCTGCTGCGCTCGCTGGCCGACGAGGGCCGCACCGTGCTGCTGTCCAGCCACTTGATGAACGAGATGGCGCTCACCGCCGACCATGTCATCGTCATCGGACGGGGCCGGTTGATCGCCGACACCCCCATCGATGCCCTGGCCGGCCACTACCAGCGCGACGTGCTGGTCCGCACGCCCGACCCGGCCCGCCTGACCGCCCTTCTGGACACGCACGGTGCGACAGTGATCCCCGAGGACGACGGCGCCCTGTCCGTACGGAATCTCGACGCGGCCAGAATCGGCGTACTGGCGCTCTCCGGCGGTATCGCGCTGGCGGAGCTGTCCCCGCGCGGCGCCTCCCTGGAGGAGGCCTTCATGCGGCTCACCGAGGACAGCACGGAATACCGGGCCGGTGCCGGGGAGGCCATCCGATGACGGAATACAAGGCCGGTGGCAGGAAGGCCGTCCGATGATCGATGTGATCGCTTCCGAGTGGCTCAAGCTCCGCTCGCTCCGCTCGAACCTCTACCTGCTGGCCTGCTCGGTGGCGGCCGTCCTGGCCTGCGCCGGCGTGGCGTTCATGATCGGCCGCGGGTTCGACAACCAGTCGCCTGACGAGCGAATGACCTTCCCCGGCAACGGCGACGGCCTCGGCAACGGGATCGCGGTCGCCTACTTCGTGTTCGCCACGCTGGGCGCCCTCACGATCACCTCCGAATACAGCACCAAGATGATCCAGACGAGCCTGGTAGCCGTGCCGCGCCGGCACGCGTTATTGCTGGCCAAGATCCCGGGTCTGGCCGCGGTCGCGCTGGTGGCGGGTCAGATTCTGGCGTTCGCCATGCACGCGGCCGCCATGGTGGTGCTCGGCGACCGAGCCGGCCAGTTGCTCCGCGACGGCCAGACGCTGGGCACGCCACTGTCGGAGCCGGGCGTGCTCGCCTCGGTGATCACCGCTGGGTTGTCGATGGCGGCGTTCGCCTTGATCGGGCTGGGCGTCGGGGCCGCCGTCCGCTCCACCCCCGGCGCCCTGGTCGTGCTGACCGTGATCATCGTGGTGCTGCCGGTGGTGGCCAAGACATTGCCCTCGCCCCTGCGCGCCCAGGTCGGCTCGTTCATGATCGAGAATCTGCCGCTCCAGATCGCGGGGGTCGGCGGCGGGCAGCTGTCGCCCGCGGCCGCGGCGGGGCTGCTGGTCGCGTACGTGATCGCCGCACTGACGGCGGGCGCGACGGCGATCACGCTCAGGGGACGCCGGATCAGGGCCCTGGCCATCGGTGCGGCTGTCACCGTCCTGGTGTCGGCGGTGCCCGCCGCCGCGTCCGGTTCGCCCGGCTCTGGCCCGTCCTCGCTGGACTGGGCGGCCTGCGCGGACAAGGAACTGTCCAAGGAGATGAGGTGCGCCTCGATCGAGGTGCCCGTGGACTGGTCCAAGCCATCCGGCAGGAAGATCCGCCTGACCGTCGGCATGCTGCCGAACACAGGTGTCCAACGCCGCATCGGCGCGGTGTTCGCGGTCCCCGGCGGCCCGGGCGGCTCTGGTGTCAAGGACCTGAGCAAGTACGCGGGCAGCTTCTCCGAGCTGCGCGAACGTTTCGACATCGTCACCGTCGAACCGCGTAACACCGTCGACAAGGGCGTGCTGCCGGACAAGTGTCTGATCGGTGGCCCGTGGATCGCTCTGCCCGACAGCCCTGCCGAGTACGCCGAGCTGGGCCGTCGCAACCGGGAGGCCGCGCAGCGCTGCCGCGCCGCCGACCCGGAGTACTTCGACCACCTCGACTCGGCGTCCGTGGCGCGTGACATGGAGGCGATCCGTGTCGCGCTGGGCGAGGAGCGGCTGAGCTTCATCGGCTCCTCCTACGGCGGTATCCCCAGCGTCACCTACGCCCGCCTGTTCCCCGCCCGCGTCCGGGCGGTGGTGGTCGACGGCACGATGAGCCCGACCATGGACAACGCGGAGTTCATCATGCTCACCAGCGAGAAGTCCTTCGAACGCTTCGGCGCCTGGTGCGCGGCGACCACCGCCTGCGCCCTGCACGGCCAGGACGTCGGCGACGTCTGGCGGGCGCTGATCAAGCGCGCCGACCGCTCGCCGATCCCGATCAGAGGAGAGCAGTCGCAGGTCGCCTACAGCGGGTTCGACATCAAGGAGGCCGCCGCACCCAGCATCATCTCGCCTGGTCAAAAGCCCGACTATCCGCGATGGACGCAACTCGCCGAAGCGATCAAACGGGCCGTGGGCGGCGACGCCTCCGGATTCGCCGACTATGTCCGGCAAGGCACGTACAGCCTCAAGGTCCCGTCGGTCGTCGGCGGGAACATGACCCACTGCCCTGATGGCATGGGATACAACTCCTACGAGGAATACCGCGAAAAGCGCCGTAAGGGCGAGCGGCTGCTGCCCAACTTCTCCGGTATCGAGTTGTGGCACCGGCTCGGCTGCGTCGGCTGGCCCACCCCCGTCACCAACCCGTTCGAGCCGCTGCCCACCAAGGGACTGCCGCCATTCCTCGGCGTCGGCTCCTGGAGCGACTTCGTCTCGTCCGCGGACCTCGTACGGCACGTACCCGGCTCGGTGGCGGTCCAATACCAGTCGAACGGCCACGCGCTCTACAACAGCGACGTCTCCTGCATCATCGGCCACGTCAACCGCTATCTGACCAGCCTGCGCCTCCCTCCACCCGGCACCGTCTGCCGCCCCGCCGAGTGAAGCTCTCAGCATGGCGGTGAACCTACACGCCTGGCCAGTGGCCTCCGGCAACGCCGAACAAGACATGAAGAGATGAGGTGAGCCGGCCGGCGGAAACGCGCCCCCAGCCGCCGACGTGAACATCAAGAACCCCGGCGATCTCCCGCACATTGCCGGGGTCTTCCCGCTTCCACAACTCCTCATTTCTGAGAATGCGAGTGTGGTCATCGTCACGCTTAGCTACTAATCAGTCTTTACGGGTACGTCCGATGCCACGCGGGCGGAGGGCCATACCCAGGGCAGGCGCGGGTCGCCGCGCTCGCCAGTGCGCACGCGAGGATCTATCGAAAGGTGGACGACCGGCAGCAGGCCGTCCGGCAAGGCTGAGGGTCATGAAGAAGACGATCCTCGCCGTGCTCGGCACGATGCTGCTCTCCACGGTGGCGGCGGCACCGGCGACAGCGACGGCAGGCGCCAAGCTTTCCTGGCAGGACTGCGGAGACGGCCTGCAATGCAGCCGGCTCACCGTACCCGCCGACTGGGCCGTCCTCAAGGGTGAGCAGATCACGCTGGGGCTCGCCAAGCTGCCCGCCAGGGACCCGGCCGCCAAGAAGGGGACGCTCGTGCTCAACATGGGCGGCCCCGCCCAGCAGATCTCGGTCATGCGTCAGGCGAAGCAGGCCTTCGCCGACCTGACCCAATGGTTCGACATCGTGGTCTTCGACCCGCGCGGATTCGAGGCGAGCACCGGGGTGCGCTGCCCCGACCGGGCGCCGTGGGCTGCGAACGCGGAGTGGGTGTTCCCCGACCGCGCCGCTTACGCCCGGTACACAGAGCAGAACCACCGCTTCGGCCTCGGCTGCGCCGAGGCCGCCGGCCCGCTCGCGGGCAGCCTGGACTCCGGTCAAGGGGCCCACGACCTGGAGGCCGTCCGGGTGGCGCTGGGCGAACAGAAACTCCTCTATTACGGCAACTCCTACGGCACCGTCCTCGGTGTGGCCTACGCCGAGAAGTTCCCCTCTCGTGTCGGCCGCATGTACCTGGACAGCCCGATCGACCACACCAACCGATCGTGGGCCGAATGGCTCCTGCCCAAGGCGAAGGTCAAGGAGGACAACCTCCATCGCTTCGCCGAGTGGTGCGCCACCGACCAGAGCTGCGCGCTCCACGGCCGCGACGTACTCCAGGTTTGGGACGAGGTCATGGACCGCGCCGCCAAGCGGCCGATCCCCGCGCCCGGTGCCGGCGCCGGAGCAGCGGCCAGTGCGACCCTGATCGCCTCCCGCGCGACTGTCACGTTCGATGCGACGTGGCCCGAACTGGCCAAGTCCCTGGCCGAGGCGTACGCCGGCGACGCCACCCGGTTCGCCAAGCCGTCCACCGGCGCGGCCGATCCGGACTTCAGCAGGATCACGATGTGCGCCGACTTCCCGTACCCGACCGCATATGGCGAGGTCAAGGCCATGGAGAAGCGGCTGAAGCGCGCCGCGCCGCGCATCGGCTGGACCATCGCGTGGCCGCTGGCCAACTTCTGCACCGGACTCCCGCGAAAGACGCCCTTCCCGCCCCATCCGGTACAGCCTCGCGGCCCGCCGCCGATCCTGATCGCCGGCGGCCTGTACGACGACGTGGCGCCGCCCGCGTACGCCCGCCGGATCACGGCACAACTCGACGGCGCCCGCTACATGGCGGCCAAGGGCGGTCACGCGCTCTACCTGAGCGGCAACCCCTGCATCCGCGATCATGTGCACCGCTACCTGACCACCGGACAACTCCCGCCCATGGGCACGACCTGCGGTCCGGCATCATCGTGACATGCGCTGGCTGAGGGAGGTTCTGCTCGTCGCCGGCGCCGCGACCGCTGCGGCGCTGCTGACGGCACTGGAAGGGTCGGTCCCGCCCGACATGCCGCTCCTGATCGTCTTCAGCGTCGGCGTCAGCCTCCCCTTGTTCGTCCGGCGGGCGCTGCCGTTGACCGCCGCGGTGGCCTCCGCGGTGATCGCGCTGGCCGGGATGGTCCAACTGCACCGCTGGGAAGGGATGCTGGTCACGATGGCCGTGTTCTGCACGGCCGTCTACCACCGGCCGCAGCGTCCCGCTCTGGTGCTGGCGATCTCCACGTGCTGGGTGACGGGCATCGGCATGGTGACCGGCGGAAAGGGGTTGGCGCTCACCAGCATAGTGATCATGAGTGTCGCCCCGGTGGCCACGGGCTACGCGCTGCGGCTGCACCGGGACCGGGCCGGTCAGGCGCTGCGCGTGCAGCGGGCCGAGGCGGAGCGCGTGCTGGCCGAGGAGCGTACCTGGCTGGCCAGGAACGTACACGACAGCGTGGGCCACCACCTGACGGCGATCCGGCTGCAGGCCGCGGCGGCCCGGCGAACACGCGATGAGACCTCGGCGACGCGGGCCCTGGAAGTGATCTCGAACCTGTCGCTGTCCGCGCTGACGGAGGTGCGTGACCTGCTACGGACGCTCAGCGAGCACCCGGCCGCCCTTCAGCCCGGCACCGCCGACCTGGAGCGGCTGGCCGGGCAGCTCACCTCCGCCGGCCGAAGGATCACCATCCGCCGTACGGGGACAGCAGGAGTCCTGCCGCCGGCCGTCGACCACACCGCCTACCGGGTGGTCCAAGAGGCGCTGACGAACGTCGTACGCCATTCGACCGCGAGCGAGGTCACCGTCGACCTACGTCAGGACGATCGCGGCCTGCGCGTTGAGGTCCTCGACAACGGCGCCCCGGCGCCGCCGTCCCAGGCCGAGGGCCAGGGCATCCGCGGCATGCGGGAACGGGTGCGCCTGCTCGACGGCACACTGTCGGTGGGACCGGTCGAGACGGGCGGCTGGCGGGTCCGTGCCGATCTGCCCGGGGAAGGGAGCGCGTGGTGACGATCCGGGTGCTGGTCGCCGACGATCAGGAGGCGGCGCGGGAGGCGCTGCGGTGCATACTCGACGGCGAACCCGACATCGACGTGGTCGCGACGGTCGCCGACGGCGCCGAAGCGGTGCACCAGGCGCTGTGGCGGCGGCCGGATGTGGTGGTGATGGACCTGCGGATGCCCGGCATGGATGGCATCGCGGCCATTGACCGTCTCGCCGGCGCCCAATCCGCTTCCCGGGTGCTCGCTCTGACCACGTTCGACCTCGACGAGTACCTGTTCGGCGCGCTGCGCGCGGGAGCGGCCGGTTTCCTGCTGAAGGACAGTGATCCCGACGTGCTCGTCACGGCGGTCCGCGAACTGCACCAGGGCCGGGGGTTGATCGACCCGCAGGTCACCGGCCGCCTGATCAGCCGCTTCGCCGCACTGTCCCCGCGCCCCGCCACACCTGAACTCGACCTGCTGACCCCGCGCGAACACGACGTGCTACGCCTCCTGGCCCGAGGACTGAGCAACGGTGAGATCGCCGCGGCATGCACCATCGAGGAAGGCACGGTCAAAACCCACGTCAACCGGATTCTCACCAAACTCGGCCTGCGGACCCGCGTGCACGCCGCGATCTACGCCCACGAACACGGCCTCGTCGCCCGCGACGTTCCTTGACCGTCCGCCGGCCCTGGTGCCGCGTCAGGCATCGCTCGCCCTCGCGGAACGTGAGCGGCCCCCTTGTGATAACTTCGGCGTCGCCGTGCACCGCATCAAACCGCAGGAGGTGAGACCGATCAACGCTGTGACAGGTCGGGGCTCCCTCCCTCGCATGGCCTAGGGAGCGCCCGCGCAAGGCATCCCGAAAGGCGTGAAACGCGCATGCGCTTCATCTCTCAGACGTCTACCGACGGCGTCACCGAACGACCCTTCACCCTTGGCGAGATCCCCGGCGTACTGTGGACGCCGGACGAAGCCGAGCCCCGTGCCCTGATTCTCATCGGACACGGCGGCGGACAGCACAAGCAGGCCCCTGGCGTGGTGGCCCGCGCCATCCGGCTGGCGGCCGAGTGCGGGTACGCGGCGGCGGCCATCGACGCCCCCGCCCACGGCGACCGGCCCAAGAGCGCCGAACACGAGCGGATCATCACCGAGATGCGCGCCCGCATGGCCGGCGCGGGCGACCCGCTCCCGCTGCTGGCCGAGCTCCACACTCTGCTGGCCGCCCAGACGGTCCCGGAATGGCGCACGGTCCTGGACGTGCTCGGGGATGTCGGCCCAGTGGGCTACTGGGGCATGTCGCTGGGCTGCGCTCTCGGCATTCCGCTGGTCGCCGCCGAGCCGCGCGTCCGCGCGGCGGTGCTGGGGCTGAGCGGGACGTCGGCGGCCTCGGCCGAGGCCGCCGCCGGGGTCGCGGTGCCCGTGCGGTTCCTGGTGCAGTGGGATGACGAGCGGGTTCCGCGCGAGGATGCCCTGGCGCTGTTCGACGCCCTGGCTTCGAGTGAGAAGACGCTGCACGCCAACCCCGGCAAGCACGGGGACGTGCCGACCTTCGAGGCCGACAGCGCGCTGCGTTTCTTCGCCCGCCATCTGTGCTGATACCGCCGTCGGCCGCGAGTCCGTCGTGGCGACCGTGGCCGGTCCGGCGGTAGGACATGTACCGTTCGCAAGCGTCGTCGTACCGGTGACCGCCAGCCCCCTGGTCACTTTCGGCGAGAGGTCTCCGGCGCGGAGAGGAGCTGGGCGATGGCCTCGCGGGCGCGATTCTCCTCGCTCCGGTTGCTCAGCTCCACGGCCAGATCGAGAGCCGCGCTGTGCAGGCGTACGGCCTGGCCGAGGTCTCCCATGGTCGCCGCGATCTCGGCCAGGCTGTTGAGTGCCTTGGCCTCGCCTCGCCGGTAGCCGAAGAGCCGATAAAGCTCCAGCGCCTGCTCGTGATGGTCGCGCGCCTCGGTGAGCCGGCCCAGCCGGGTGCAGGCCACCCCGAGGTTGTCCAGAGCGTCGGCCTCACCGCCTCGGCTGCCGATCTCCCGGGACAGCTCCAGCGCCTGACGATGCAGGTCGGCCGCCCGCGCGTACCGGCCCAGCCGCTCGTGGACGATGCCGAGGTAGTCCAGCGTCACGGCCTCCCCGAACCGGTCGCCGATGTCGCGGAACAGTTCAAGGGCACGCAGGTTCGCCTCCTTGGCCCGCTCGTGGTCGCCTTCGTCCGTACTCACCCTGGCCAAGCCGAGCAGCGCCCGCGCCTGACCTCGCCGGTCTTCAGCTGTACGGCAGGCGGCCAGCGCCCGGTCGAAGTGCTCACGGGCGACGTCATGGCGCCCCCGCACCTGATGCACCCAGCCGAGATCGGTCAGCGCCCGCCCTTCGTCGGCCGGATCCTCACGGCGCCGGGCGGCCCGCAGTGCCTTGCCGTACAGAGTGAGGGCGTCGTCGTGGTGGGCGTGGTCGTAAAGATAGCGGTACAGCGTGGTGGCCAGCAGGCTGGTGTGCGCCACGTCGCGATCGGCGGCCAGGACGAGGTTGGCTCGCTCGGCGTCCAGCCACACCAATGCCTGCGGCGCGTCATGGAGCGGGACCGGTGGGAGCGTGGCTCGTTCGATGCGCGGTCGCCGGTGGGCGCTGTCGGGGTAGAGCACCTCCATGGCGGCCGACGCCGTGGCCAGCTGGTGGCCGAGCAGCCGGGTCAGCGCCGCGTCCCTGGCCTGCGGCGGCTCCTGCTCGGCCACCAGGTCCGCGGCGTACCGGCGGAGCAAGTCGTGGAAGACGTACCGGCCGAAAACGCGCTGCTGAAGCATGTGCGCGTCCAGCAGGTCCTCCAGTACGTCCTCGGTACGCTCCATGGGGAGATCGGCGAGCGCGGCGGCAGCGTAGGGTTCGAAGTCGCGGCCGGGATGCAGTCCGAGCAGGCGGAAGAGCCGCTGCTGGTCAGCGGTGAGCTGGCGGTACGACAGGGTGAACGCAGCCGCCACGCCGCGTTCCGACCTGGCCAGTTCGGTGAGCCTGCGGCGCTCATCACGCAGGCGTTCGGCGAGATGGTCCACGCTCCAGCGAGGGCGGTGCCGCAGACGGGTGGCGGCGATGCGTACGGCCAACGGCAAGAACCCGCACAGCAGCAGAACCTCGGTGACCGCCTCGGGCTCGGCGGCCGCACGCTCGCCCACGATGCCGGTGAAGAGCGCCAAGGCGTCGGGCAGGGGCAGTACGTCCATGGACAGGGCCCGCGCGCCATCCAGGTCGGTGAGCCGCTGGCGGCTGGTGATGAGCACCAGGCTGTCCGAAGCGCCCGGCAGCAGGGGCCGGACCTGGGCGGCGTCGGCGGCGTTGTCCAGCACCAGCATTACTCGGTGGCCGGCCAGCTCGGCTCGCCACAGCGCGGCCCGCTCCGTCATGGACGCGGGGATGCGCTCGGTCGGCACGCCGAGCTGCCGCAACAGCACCTCCAGCGCTTCCCCGGGCTCAAGTGGCCGCTGGCCCGCTGTGTGAGCGTGCAGGTCGATGAAGAGCTGACCGTCGGGGTATCGCTCGGCGAGCCGATGCGCGGCATGGACGGCCAGCGCCGTCTTGCCGATGCCGGCCATGCCGTCGATCGCGGAGATCGTCACCGCCTGGCCGGCGGGCTGGCACAACTCCTCCACCTGGACGGAGCGGCCGGCGAAGTCGGCGATGTCGTAGGGCAGGAACGCCGCCTCGCGCCGGGCCGTGACGGCGGCGGGCAGCACGGCCTCCGCGGGCCTCGCCGTGGCGAGTAGGTCGGCCGCCGGGGGCCGGATCGTAGCGGCCGCAGACGGCTCACCGCGCAGGACGGTCTCCTCCACTGCCAGGAAGTCAGGGCCCGGATCCAGCCCCTGCTCATCGGCCAGTCTGCGGCGGTAGTCACGGCCGACGGCCAGCGCGTCCGTCTGGCGCCCGGCGCGGCGCAGGGCCAGCATCAGTTGCCCGGCCAGTCGTTCACGCAAGGGATGCGCGGTCAGCTCGGCGGCCAGCTGATCAATGAGCTCCTCGTGCCTTCCGGCGGCGAACTCGAGCTCCACCAGCCGCTCGATCGCGGCAAGCCGCCGATCCTCCAGCCGTGCCCTGGCGCTCTCGGCGAAATGGGCCTGGACATCGGCGAAGGCGGGCCCGCGCCACAGGGCGAGCGCTCCACGCAGCGTCCGTACGGCCGCAGCCGGCTCGAACCCCCGCTCGGACCCCGGCCCGGACCTCAGTTCGGACCTCGCCTCGGACTCCGCCTTGGCCACGAGCGTGGTGAACTCCTGTAGGTCGAGCTGTCCCGGCTCCGGAGTGATCACGTATCCGGCCGGCCGGGTCTCGACCAGGTGGCCCGTGTTCGCCGCGCGCAGCGTGCGCCGGATCGCCGTCAGCGCGGCGTGTACCTGTGCCCGGGCGGTGTCCGGCCGCGTCGGGCCCCACATCGCCTCGCTCAGCCGCTCGACGCTCAGCACCGTGCCGGAATGCAGCAACAGGTACGCCAGGAACGCACGGTGCCGCGGGGCGAGCGAAGGAAGCTCCAGGCCCTCGACCGACACCTCCACGGCACCCAGAACCACAAACCGTACATTCCAGCCGAGCATCGCAGGAGTCTATATCCGCGGCGGATCACCACATCGTCGATGCATCGCGGATGTATCAATCGCCCCCGTGATGCTGGTCGTACGGCGCGGCGGTCACATTTCCCCGCTCGCCTCAGTCATATGAGCGACAACGTTCAGAACTCTCCAGGAGACAGACCATGCAAGCACGCATGAAGAACCCCGCCATCGTCCTGCCCGGAGCCATGCAGGCGCTGATGAACCTCCAGAAGGCCACCGACCAGGCCGGGCTGCCCAAGGTCACGTCCGACCTGGTGCTGCTGCGGGCCAGCCAGATCAACGGGTGCAGCGTCTGCGTCGACATGCACGCCAAGGACCTGCGCAAGCAGGGCGAGAGCGACGAGCGGCTCTTCGCCGTGGCCGCCTGGCGCGAGGCCCCGTACTTCACCGACGCGGAACGCGCCGCGCTGGCACTGGCCGAGGCCGTCACCCGGCTCGCCGACGGCGGTCAGGTCGGCGACGACGTGTGGGACGAGGCCGCCGACCACTACTCCGAGACCGAGCTCGCCGCCTTGATCATGACGGTCTCCACCGTCAACCTGTGGAACAGGCTCAACGCGACCACCAGGCAGATCGCGGGCGCGGCATGGTAGCGGTCGCCCTCGTCACCGGCGCGAACAAGGGCATCGGCTTAGATGCTGCCACTGCTGCGCCGCTCGGCGGCGGGCCGCATCGTGAACGTCTCCAGCGAGCGCGGCTCGATCGGCCGCACCCTGGACCGGAGCCAAAGGCGCCGCACCGATCGTGGCCATGGCCCTGCTGGAAGCCGACGGCCCCACCGCCACCTTCGTCCAGCACGAAGGCCCTCTTCCCTCGTAGTCCCTGGTAATTCCTGAAGGAGATGACAGCTATGGATCTGCGTAATGCCGTCCGAGGGCGTGTACTGCTCCCCGGCGAGGACGGGTTCGACGAGGCGGCCCGGCCGTGGGCGGTGGGCGTGCACCAGCCGGTGGCCGCCGTGGTGACGGCCGAGAACGCCGCGGATGTGGCGGCGCTGGTGCGATACGCCCGCGAAGCCGGGCTGACGGTCACCGCCCAGCCGTCGGGCCATGGCGCCTCGGGCGATGTGCAGGGGGTGATCCTGCTGCGTACCGGCCGCCTGGACCGGGTGGAGGTCGACGCGGAGGCGCGTGTCGCCCGGGTCGGTGCCGGCGTGCGGTGGGGCCGGGTGCTGGCCGAGACCGGCAAGTACGGCCTCACCGGGCCGGCCGGCAGCAGCCCGGCGGTGACGGTCGCCGGGTTCGTCGCCGGCGGCGGGATCTCGTGGTTCGGCCGCAAGTACGGCTGGGCCGCCGACTCGGTACGCGCCTTCGAGATCGTCGACGCCGACGGCGAGCAGGTGCGGGTCACCGCCGAATCCGACAGCGAGCTGTTCTGGGCGCTGCGCGGTGGTGGCGGCGACTACGCGCTGATCACCTCGATCGAGCTGGCGCTGTACCCGGCGCCCAGCGTGTACGGCGGACGGATCGTCTGGCCAGCCGCCCGCACGGCCGCGGTGTTCGACGCCTTCCGCCAGGTCACCGCGGACGCGCCGCGCGAGCTGTCGGTGTGGGTCAACCGCGTGGCTCCGCCGCCGCCCGCCCCGCCGATGGTCACGGTGGACGTGACCTACCTCGGCGACGACGCCGAGGCCAAGGCGCTGCTCGCCGTCTTCGACGAGATCGGCGGCAGCCTCTCCGACAGCCGTGGCCTGATGGACCTCGCCGACCTGGGCACGATCGCCGCTGAGCCGATCGAGCCCAGCCCGATGCTGGCCCGTACCGAACTGCTGACCGGCCTGGACGAGGCGACGCTGGAGACGCTCGCCGGCGCCGACCTCGCGCCGCTGCTGAACCTGCAGGTCCGGCAGCTGGGCGGGGCGCTGGCCGAGGCCGATCCCGTCGGCGGCGCCGGTGGCGCGCTCGCCGAGCCGTACATGCTTTACCTGCTCGGCCTGCGGCTGCCCCACCTGGCCGATGCGGTGCGGGGCAAGCAGGCAGCCCTGGTCGAGGCGCTGGGGCAGGCGGTCAGCGGGCGCAAACCGTACACCTTCCTCGCGCCGGCGGAGAACGCCGCCCAAGCCTTCCCCGCCGACGCCCTGGCCCGGCTGCGCGAGATCAAGCGCGACCGCGATCCCTATGGCGTCTTCCGCGCCAACTTCCCTGTCCTGGACTGAAGGAGCACCCACGTGTGGAAAATCGCGACCGCGGCCGCCCTGATCGCCGCATTGACGGCGTTACCGGCACCCGCCGACGCGGAAACCGGCAGGTGGACAGCGGGATGGGCGAGCGCCGTCCAGCAGCCGTCGGCCGACGTCTGGTATCCCACCTGGGCGGAGAAAGGTTTCGCCGACCACTCCGTCCGCCAGGTGGTGCGGGTCACCGCCGGCGGTTCGCAGCTCCGGATCCGGCTGTCGAACCGCTACGGCGGCAGCCCGCTCCGGCTGACCGGCGCGAGCGTGGGCAAGGCCGGCACGGGCGCCGCCGTGCAGGCGGGCACCCTCCGGCCGCTGACCTTCGCGCACTCCGCCTCCGTGAACATCCCCGCCGGCGGGCAGGCCGCCGGCGATCCCGTCCGGCTCGCGGTCAAGCCGGGCGAGCGGCTGACCGTGACGCTCTACTTCCAGGGCGCCACCGGCCCGGCCACCTACCACAACCTCGCGCAGGCCACCTCCTACCGGGCCACCGGCGATCACCTCCGCGACCTCGGCGCGACCGCCTTCGCCGAGACCAACAGCTCCTGGTTCTACCTGTCCGGCGTGGACGTGTACGGCGACGCGGCAGCGGTGGCGACCTTCGGCGACTCCATCACCGACGGGTACGGCGCCACCCAGGACGCCGACGACCGCTACCCGGACGCGCTGGCCCACAGGCTGGCCGGACGACGGCCGGTGGTCAATCTCGGCATCGCCGGCAACCGCCTGCTCACCGACTCGGCGTGCCTGGGTGAGCGGGGACTGGCGCGCTTCCGCTGGGACGTGCTCGACCGGTCCCGCGTCAAGAGCGTGATCGTGCTGGAGGGCATCAACGACATCCTCCTGGGCCTGCAGGAACCCACGCCCTGCACCACGCCCGCGGTCAAGGTCGGTGCCGACGACCTGATCGGCGGCTACCGGCAGCTCATCCGCGCCGCCCACGCACACGGCGTGCGGATCATCGGCGGCACCCTCCTGCCCGCCAAGGGGTACGCGTACCTCACTGACGAGGCCGAGCGGATCCGCGACGCGGTCAACACGTGGATCCGGACCAGCGGCGCGTTCGACGCGGTCGTCGACTTCGAGCGCGCCGTCGCCGACCCCGCCGACCCCGACCGGATTCGGCCCGGCTTCGACAGCGGAGACCACCTCCACCCCAACCCGGCGGGCTACCAGGCGATGGCCGACGCCATCGACCTGCGCACCCTATGAAGCCGGGGTCCGCGGTCAGCGGCCGCATGTGACCAGGTCAGCAGCCGCATGCGTCGGCGTGGACGGGAGCCGTCAGCGGGTCGGCGGGCCGCCTCTCCACGCCGGAGACGGTCACGACGGGGAAGCCCTCGCGCGCCCAATACTCGAATCCGCCGATCATCTCCTTGACCCGATAGCCGAGCCTGGCGAACTGCAGCGCCGCGCGCGTCGCGCCGTTGCACCCGGGCCCCCAGCAGTACGTCACCACGGTCACGTCGCGGGAGACGATCGATGGCGCGCGTGCGGCGATCTCCGCCGTGGGCAGGTGCAGCGCGCCCTCGATGTGACCCTGACGCCAGCTCTCCACGCTGCGCGAGTCGACCACGACGATGCTCGCATCGCCCGCGCTGAGATCGGCGTGGACATCGGACACGTCCGTCTCGAACGCCAGACGGGCGGAGAAATGAGCGACGGCGGCGGCCACGTCGGCGGCCAGCGTGGCAAGAACTGCTGACATTTCGGGATTACCTCCAACTCGTTCCTGCCATGAATGGTGCAGCGCGCCCCCACCGCCTCACGAGTGGCATGAATGCCTAATGTCGCTAATATCCAGCCATGCTCTGGCGCTATGACAGCAACCGCACCGTCTCGGTCCTGGCCTACGACGGCATGAGCCCTTTCGAGCTGGGGTGCGTCGTCGAGGTCTTCGGGCTTCCCCGGCCGGAGCTGGACGTCCCGTGGTACGACCTCGCCGTCTGCGCCGAGCACGACGGCCCGCTGCGGGCGGTCGGCGGCTTCACCATCCAGGCCACGTACGGGCTGGAGGTGTTCGCCGAGGCACGGACGGTGATCGTCCCGGGTGTGCCGGACGTCCGCGCCGAGGTCTCCCCCGCGCTCATCGACGCGGTGCGACGGGCGCACGAGCGGGGCGCCCGCGTCGTGTCGATCTGCTCGGGGGCCTTCGTCCTCGCGGCGGCCGGCCTCCTGGACGGCCGGTCGGCCACCACGCACTGGAGGTACGCCGAGCTGCTCCAGGAGCGTTTTCCGCAGGTGAGAGTCGATCCCGGCGTGCTGTACGTGGACAACGGCGATGTTCTGACCAGCGCGGGCAGCGCGGCCGGCATCGACCTGCTGATCCACCTCGTCCGCCGGGACCATGGCCCGGGCGTGGCCAACGCGGTGGCCAGGAGGCTGGTCGTGCCGCCGCACCGGGAGGGCGGCCAGGCGCAGTTCATCGAGGCCGCCGTCACCCCCGTCGAGGACGACGACGCCGTGGCCAGGACGATGGAATGGGCGCTGGCCAATCTCTCCCGCCCGATCACGGTGGCGGTGCTGGCCCGTGTCGCCGGGATGTCGCAGCGCAGTTTCGTCCGGCACTTCAACCGCAGGACCGGGACCAGCCCGCTGCGCTGGGTGATCGCGCAGCGGATCGCGGCCAGCCTGCCGCTGCTGGAGTCGGCCACGGCGCCGGTCGAGGAGGTCGGGGCCGCCGTCGGCTTCGAAAGCCCGGTGACCTTCCGTCACCACTTCAGCCGCTCGATGCACACCTCCCCGTCCGCCTACCGGAAGGCATTCGGCCGCTGATCCGCCCGGCCCAGATCAGCTCTTGCCGGGGAGCCGCGCGACGGCACCCGCGGCTACAGCCGAGACGAACGTGGCGGCGAGGTCGCGCCGGCTCACGAGCGCCGCTCAGGGGCGGGGGATGGCGACGGCGGTGTACGGGGTGGTGGGGGTCGGGCTGGTGTCGAAGCGGGCATTGGGGAGGTGCAGCCGGGTCCCGAAGGCCGCCACGGTCGCCGGTACGTCGAACCGGCGATCACTCACCCGCCGCACGACGCGGCCGCTGGTGCCCGCCGCGTTCAGCCGCAGGACGGCCACGGCGTTGAGCCGGTTCTGCACCGCGTACAACGTCCGGCCGCGCAGCAACAGGCCATCGCCCTCCCGCAATGACTCGCCGTGCAGGTTGACCCGGCGGGTCTTGCCGGACCGGTCGACGCGGAACAGTCTGCCGGTGTTCGACTGCACAACGATCAGGCCGCGGCCGTCCGGAGTCGGGGTGATGCCGTTGGCGTTGAAGCCGTCGCCGTACACCAGGTCCCCGGTGAGCGGGATCCGCGCCGCGGCGGCGGGCAGCCGTCCGCCGCGCAGCGGCAGCTTGTAGAGCACCGGGTTGGTGGAGTCGGTGAACCACGCGGCGCCCTGGGTGAGGATGACGTCGTTGACGAACGCCGGGCCGGTTGCCAGCCGGTAGGAGGCCAGCACCCGGCCGGTGCGGGAGTCGATGACG
Source organism: Nonomuraea sp. NPDC049129 (assembly GCF_040648495.1). NCBI lineage: Bacteria > Bacillati > Actinomycetota > Actinomycetes > Streptosporangiales > Streptosporangiaceae > Nonomuraea > Nonomuraea sp. NPDC049129. The sequence continues at coordinate 21,627 of NZ_JBEZDU010000028.1, forward strand.
CGTGCGTCGCCGCCCGTGCCGCCCGCCACGAACAACCGTCCGCGCGGGTCGGTCTTCATCCCGAGGGACGGTGTTCCGGACCCGCGGCTGATGATCGCGCCGCGTCCGGTGCGCAGGTCGGCGCGGTAGATGGAGCCGTCGGCCATGGAGCCGATGAAGGCGAACGGGCCGGGGCCGATGGCGATGCCCTCGGGCTGGAAGCCGTCGGGTAATGAGATGGAGGTCGGAGACGTCCCGGCCCGCCGGTCCGCTGTCGCTCCGGCGGACCCGCCCATGGTGATGGCCAGGACGAGTGCGGCGAGAATCGCGCGAAGGCCCCTGATTGATCGCATGGTCTGATGCCTTCAGTTGTCGACGGCCGGGGCGAACGCGGCGGCGTGGTCGCGGGCGAAGTCGGCGACGTCGCGCGGCGGGCGCCCGAGAAGGTCGGCGACCGTATCGGTGGTGAAGTCTCCCCAGCCGGATTCATACGCCCGCGCGTACTCCTCCAGCATGTCGACAGTCCACTGCGGAACGCCGTAGCCGAGCAGTGTCTTGCGCTTGGCGTCGTCGCTGACCGGCACGTGCGTGATGGACCTGCCGAGAGCGAGGCTCAAGTGGCCGGCGACCTCGTCGAACGTCAGCGAGCGCGGGCCGGTGAGGGTGTACGTCTGGCCGTGGTGGCGATCCGGGTCATCGAGGAGCACGCGGGCCGCGCACTCGGCGATGTCGCGTGCGTCGATCATGCCGATCCGCGCCGCGGCCATGTTCAGCGAGAACGTGCCGGTGGCGGCGAGGTCGCCCGCCTCGTTCAGCAGGTTCTGCATGAACCAGTGGGGACGCAGGATCGTCCAGCGCATGCCGCACCGTTCGGTCTCCCGGTCCGACAGCGCGTGCAGTCTGCCGCTGCGGTTCGGCGTGTCGTGTGCCGCGCCGACGACGGACAGGCGCACGACGCGCTCCACACCGGCCTGTCGGGCGGCCCACACGGCGTTCATGTTGTGCTCCGGAGCGCGCGGCCCGTTCGGGGTGAGCAGCCACACGTCCTGCACGCCCTCGAAGGCGGGCGGCAGCGACTGGGCGTCGTCGAGGTCACCGACGAAGACCTCGGCGCCCCGCTCGCGCGGGCCGGCCGCTTTGGACTCTTCGCGGACGAGAGCCCGGAGTCTCACATCGGCGCCTTCCAGCGCGTTGATCAGCGCGGTGGACACGGTTCCGGTGGCGCCGGTGATCAGTACGGTACGCGACATGCTCATTCTCCCTTGGTGGAGGTACGGACGAGGTTGCGGACGTCCTTCGGGGGCTTGCCTGTCGCCCGGGCAACGGTGACGCGCTCGAGAAGCCACAGCATGAGGGTCCCGGCCGAGAGAGTGGCGCCCAGGACGCACACGCCGGTCCAGCCGCTGTTCGCCCAGACCGCCGAGGCCAGCGCGGACCCCACCGCGCCGCCGACGAACAGGGAGGTCATGAAGGCGGAGTTGATCCGGTTGCGGGCCTCGGGCCGGAGCGCGTACAGGACGTTCTGGCTGCTGTTGAGCACCGCCTGATGGGCCAGATCCAGCACGATCACACCGACGAGCAGCAAGACCAGCGAGTGCGCCCCGGCCGCGAGCGCCGGCCAGGACGCCACCAGCAGGACCGTCCCGGCGCCGGAAACGATCTGTACGTACCCGCGGTCGGCCAGCCGCCCGGCCACCGTGGCGGTCAGCGCGCCCACGACACCGGCCAGCCCGAACAGGCCGATGGCCGACTCCGACCAGCCGTACGGCGAGCCCGCCAGCAGGAAGGTCAGCGCCGTCCACAGCACGCTGAACGAGGCGAGGCTCAAGGCGCCGATACCCGCCCGCCATCGCAGCAACGGCTCGTACCGGAACATCGCCGCCGTCGAGCGCAGCAGACCGACATAAGACTGGCGTCCGCCACCTCCGCCGTCCCGGCCATCGCCGCTGTCTCCGCCGAGCCGGGGCAGGAAGGCGCGCAGCAGCACGGCCATCAACGCCATCAGGATCGCGGTCACCCAGTAGACCGTCCGCCAGCCGCCCAGCTCCGACAATGCTCCGGACGCCGTACGTGCCAGCAACAGGCCGAGCATCAGCCCGGTCATCACCGTGCCGACCACCCGGCCACGCTCGGCCGGGGCCGCCAGCGTCGCCGCGAACGGCACCACGACCTGCGCTCCCACCGAGGTCAGCGCGGTGAGGGCCGTACTGACCAGGAGGACCATGCCGTTGGGGGCGGTGGCCGAGACCAGCAGGAACACCGCGGTCGCCCCGTAGAGCGACATGGCGAGCCGCCGCCGCTCCACCAGGTCGCCGAGCGGCACCAGCAGGACCAGCCCCAGTGCGTACCCGATCTGCGCGGCCGTCACCAACAGCGCCGCCCGCGATGACCCGATCCCCAGCTCCCGGCCGATCAGGTCGAGCAGCGGCTGCGCGAAGTAGTTGCCCGCGACGGCCAGCCCGGTCGCCACCGACATGAGCAGGAGCAGCCCGCGCGACAGGCCGCCGTCCGTGTTGTGAGGTCTCATCACCATCATGCCCCCACCTTGAGCGACAGGGGATCAATGAGTCCAACGCATGTTTGTCATCGGACCGATCGCGTATCACGATTGATCCATGGAACTGCAGCAGATGCGCTACGTCGTCGCGGTCGCGGAGACGAGCAACTTCACCCGCGCCGCCGAGCAGTGCCTGGTCGTCCAGTCCGCGCTGAGCCACCAGATCGCCCGCCTGGAACGTGAGCTGGGTGCCAAGCTGTTCGAGCGCACCAGCCGCCGGGTCCGGCTGACCCCCGCCGGCGCGGCGTTCCTGCCCGCGGCCCGCCAGGCTCTCGACGCCGCCGAACGCGCCCGCGCCGAGGTGGCGGCCGCCGCCGGCGAGATCCGCGGCCGGCTCGCCATCGGCGCCATCCCCACGGTCGCGGCGGTCGATCTGCCGGCCGCGCTGAAGGAGTTCCACCTGCGGCATCGGCAGGTACGGATCAGCCTCCGCTCGGGCGCGAGCGAGGATCTCATCGAAGGGGTGAGCCAGGGCACCCTGGACGTCGCCTTCCTGGGGCTTCCCCTGGGCGTGCGCCCCAAGGGAGTCCGCGGCCGCGAACTGGCGCGCGGCGACCTCGTCGCCCTGGTCGCGCCCGATCACCCGCTGGCGGACGAGCAGTGTGTGGACCTGCACCAGCTGTCGGACGAACCGTTCGTCGACTTCCCCGTGGGCACCGCCGCGCGGGCCCAGTCGGATGAGGCGTTCGCGGCGGCCGGGGTAAGGCGCGAGGTCGCCTTCGAGGTGACGACCGTGGACTTCATCGCCCGCCTGGTCCGGCAGGGCCTGGGCATCGGGATGCTGCCCGCCGCCTTCGTGGCCGAACTCCCCGATCTGCCCATCCTCCAGCTTCGCGACGCTCCCGCCCGCATGGAGCACCTCATCTGGAGCCGCTTCCAGCCCTCCCCCGTCGCCGCGGCGTTCCTGTCCGCCCTCGGCATCTCGGCGGCGGAATCCGCAAGCTCGCCGGATTCATGATTTATCCGGAATCCGCAGCGGTGGTTCCCGACGAATACGTCAAGAAAGCGCTCAACGCTTTCGGCGTCGCCTGCGCCGTCGAAGCAGTTGAGCGTTCCCCTTACCTGCTCTGATCGGGAGGATGTGTGAAGAAGAGGCTGCGGCAGCTCGCCCTCGCCTTCGTGGCGGTTCTGATCCTCGGGTTCGTCGCTCTGACGGTGGTGATCTTCGTACCTGAATCGCTGCCGTATGTGTTCATCGCCGTGGTGGCCATCCTTGTGGTGTGCGGCATCCTGTTCGAGATCTTCGTCCTGTCCGACCCGGAGCCCCTCGACCTACCGCCGCGATCGGCCCACGACGAGACGATGGAACGACGCCGCCGCGATCCCTGGTAACGCGACAGCACAATTGCCAATAACCAAAGTCAAGTCATTATTGTCGAAGCCGCCACAGTATCGCCATAAATTCGCTATAAACTCACCATACAGTCCGCCGACCTGCGCAAACGCATGAATGAATCACCTCCAAGCTATAGCTCCATGGGCGATTTGAACATCGTCCTGCGAAATAGTCAAGCTCTTGTCAAAGCGATTTATTAGCACTTATCCTCCAGGTGATCAAATCACTTTTTCTCTTTTCCTGGAGGCACCACTTGCGCCGATTAGCGCTCCCCGTCGCCGTCACGGCGATGCTCCTCCCCTTCCTCGCCCCCGAGGTCTCCGCCGCCACGGTCACCTCGAAGGCCTCCGTCGCGGTGCTCGCCGACCCGCCGCCTGCCGACGTGCAGGAGATCGGCCCCGGCCAGTACTCCGCCGACACCAAAACCTTCAAACTCACCGAGCTGGACGTGTCCGCGGGCGCGATCAGCCGTAAGCACGGTGTGGCGCTGGCCGGTGGCGATCTGGCACGGCCGCAGTCGGCCCCGTCCACCCGCCCTGAGCTGGGCGTCTTCGGGCCGAGCTGGCAGGCCGAGTTCGCCGGTGGGGAGATCAACCGGAAACTGGAGAACCAGAACGGCACCCTGGTCGTCACGGAACTCGACGAAGGGACCTCGACCAGCTACCCCCTGAAGAGCAGCGTCTCCACCCCTGACGGCGGCGGCATCCAGACGTACGAGGCCGCCGACGGATCCAAGATCACCGAAACCACCAAGTGGGACGCGGCCGTCGGCGCGATGCGCACCACGACGACCGAGACGTACGTGACGGATTTGGGTCCCCTGAACCCGGGCGCCGAGCCCATGACCTACCCCGACGGCACCCCCATCAGCGCCGCCGACCTCCAGCTCACCTACGTCTGGTCACGGCCGGCCGGGGCGCCGAGCGCCGACCCCTGGCGCGTGACCAGCGTCGGCACCGCCGCCCTCGGCAAGTCCACGATCACCTACGACGCCCAGGCCCGGGTCAGCACCGTCAAGGAACCGGCCCGTGGCGAGAACCCCGCGTCGGTCACCAAGTTCACCTACGCCACGGCCACCACGGCCGCCGGCACCTCCTTCGGCGACTTCGCGGGCCGGCTCAAGGAGGTCACCGTCGCGTACGGAACCCAGGCGCCGCAGACCGAGGCCAGCTACTCCTACGACCCGAACGGCCTGCTGCGCACCGTGACCGACCCCAGCGTCGGCGCCACCCAGGGGACCTACGCCTACGACCCGGTGGGACGCCTGTCGTCGATCGAGTCCGCCAGCAACGGCGGCTGGCAGCTGTCCTTCCCGGCGGGCGTCGCCGCTCCCCAGGTGACCGCCACCGACACCGACATGCCGACCAACGGCGGGACGACCGAGGGCGCGGCCGGACTCGACGACCCCAACGCCACCGAGCCGCCGGCCAGTGACTTCCTGCCGGACGGCGTGGACCCCCCGCAGTCCTACCCGAAGAAGTGCGACACGGCCAAGACCTGGATGTGGTACACGAAGTCGGGCTGCTCGGCCTGGGCATTCCATGGCGGCAAATGGCGGAAGCCGAGCTGGAAGCGGACCGCCAGCGGCTTCAAGGTCAGGGGCATCGACTACGACCACTGCACGAAGCCGGGAGCGGACCGCCCCGCCGGGTTCGACTTCCGACCGGCCTGTGACTCCCACGACTACGGGTACGGCCTGATGACCAACCAGAAGAAGCACTACAAGTACTACCTCGACCGCACTCTCAGGCGGAAGGCCGATGTGGACACCCGCTTCTACATCACCTTGAAGGACAAGGTGTGCGGGGGCTACTTCTTCCTGGTGCGGGGCGCCTGCAGGAAGATCGCGGCAGTCTACTACGCGGCTGTTCTCCTCTTCGGCATGCCCTGAGAACGGGCGTGCGCAAGCCGTAAAACCCGCTGAGTAACCTTCCACGGGCCGGATGGCGGCATCAGCCGCCATCCGGCTCCGTGGTGCGCCGGGCGCGGTGCGCCCGGAGCTTGTGGCGGTTGCCGCAGCGCTCCATCGCGCACCAGCGCCGGGCTCCGGGGCGGGAGGAGTCGACGAACACGAGCGGGCAGTCGTCGCTCGCGCACTCGCGGATGCGCTCGGAGAGCGGCCCGGACAGCAGCTCGATCATCTCCCGCGCCAGCGTCGACAGCGCTTGCGTCGCCCGCACGGGCGACACCCACCCCGCGGTCGCGCCTCCGGCGACCGGCGCGGAGACCGGCTCGTGGACCGGCTCGTGGACCGGCGCGGAGTCCAGCTCGTGGACCGGCTCGGGGATCAGCTCGGGGATCAGCTCGGGGATCAGCGGTGCTTCGGCCGCGGCCCGGTTGATGGTCGTGACCGCCTCGGCGGGGAGAGGGCGACGCGCGGCCTGGGCGTGCGCCGCGTCCCAGATCGCCTGGCGGAGGGCCTTGGCCGCGGCCAGCTCGCGGACCGTCACGGGGACCGTCATGACCGCGGCCAGTGGCGGCTCGGCCAGCCATTCGCCGAGGTCGGCAGGCTGGTGCAGGGTTTCGAACACCGCGTAACGGCCCTCGCCGCCCGTGTGGGCGAAGTCCAGGCAGACCGCGCCGGCGTCGAACCAGAACGACCCTCCCTTGGGGTCGTGCAGCATCCGGCCGGTTGTGCTCGCGCGCATGAAACCACTATAACTGGTGTCGTACGAAACCACTATTACTGGTGTCAGCGTCCGAGGAGAGCGACACATGAGCACACGGCACATCAACCCCGAGGGACTCCACCGCAGTCCGGCCTTCAGCCAGGCCGTCGTGGTCGAACAGCCGGCCAAGACGATCTACATCGGCGGGCAGAACGGCGTCGGCGCCGACGGCAAGGTCGTCGGTCCCACGGTCGGGGAGCAGGCCAGGCAGGTGTTCCGCAACCTCACGACCATCTTGGAGAGCGAGGGGGCGAGCCTGGCGAACATCGTGCACTGGCGCATCGCGGTGGTGGACGGCCACACCTTCGACGAGGGCGTTGCCGCCTTCCAGGAGGTGTGGAACCGGGCCGACCCACCGCCGGCCATCACAGTCCACGTCGTCGCCGGCCTGGGCCCCGGGTTCCTCGTCGAGATCGACGCCGTCGCCGTCGTGTGACCCCCACGGGCCGATGGCCGCCGTGACATCTGTGCGGAGGCGCTTCAGCGCCGCCGCCCCCTGACGCTCGGTGAGACCGCCGGGAAGGACGACGGGTTCCCGCCCGTCTCCACGGCTCGGTGCACCAGCACCTGGACATCGGGCGGGGAGAGGTCGACTGGGACACCTTCTTCGCGACCCTGAACCGGCTCGGGTTCGCGGGCGGTGACGACAACACCATGACCCCCGTGACCAGGAGGCTGTGGCGGCCCTCGTACGCCATGCTCGTCGTCACCTCGGCCTGGGCGACCTGCGGGCCGTACAGGATGACCCAGTCGTCGGTGTCGCGCTCGAACCCGGCCCGGACCGTCGCGGCGGCACCGCCCGTGATCAGCGGGAACGTCACCACCGCGCCGACCGTCAGGGCAGCGTGCCGTGGGCGCTCAGCCCGATCTGGCCGGCCGGCTTGCGCATGATCTCAAGCTTGCCGCGAAGCCGCGACGCTGTCGACCCGTTGTTCCCAGGTGTACGCGAGGGCTCACCAGTTTCCTCAGGACAATTTATTGTTTCCTCACGACATTGTTTTCTGCTGTCGCGCGCCTTAGTGTCGGTCCGGCGGGCACCCTCAGGGCCGCCCATTGACGTTCAGGGAGAAACGCGTGTCACTTGACGACCTCGCCCGCATGATCGCCGACCCGTCGATCGAGTTCCGGCCCGAGCTGCGCTGGTGGCTGGCGGAGGGGCTGCACACCGACGAGACGCTGGTCCGCGAGATAGACACCGCGCACCGGCTGGGTTTCGGCGGGATGGAGTTCCTCGCGATGGACGAGGGCGCCATCGACCACTCCCGCTACGGCTGGGGCGCGGAGGAATGGGTGCACGACTCCCAGGTGGTCGTCGAGGAGACCACTAAACGGAACATGTCGGTGAGCTTCACCTCCGGCACGAACTGGTCGAACGCGAACCTCCCCACGATCACCCCCGACGACCCGGCCGCGGCCCAGGAGCTCGACGTGGTGTTCGAGGACCTCGTCCCCTCGGGCTCCCGCAGCGGGGCGCTGCCGCGCGTCGACCTGGACGCCGAGCCGCCGACGCTGCACATTCCCGGCCACCGCGGCAAGATCACCGAGCAGCACCTGGTGGCCGTCGTGGCCGCCCGCCTGCTGGAGACCAGCGCGACGGGCGCGATCCTCGACCTCGACTCCGTCGTCGACCTCTCCGACCAGGTGCGGGACGAGGCGCTGGACTGGAGCGCGCCCGCCGACGGCGACTGGCGGCTCTTCGTCTTCTGGATGCACGGCACCGGGCAGACCGCCTCGCCCTCGGCGTCGGTCAACTACACCGTCAACTACCTGGACCGGGACGGAGTCGACGCGGTCATCGACTACTGGGACTCGGTCGTCCTCACGCCGGAGCTGCGCGAGCAGATCAGCCGCAACCCGCGCGCGCAGATGTACATGGACTCCCTCGAACTGTCCGTCTACGGCGCCGGTGGCATGTTCTGGGGGCGCACCGTCGCCCGGGAGTTCCGCGCCCGTCGCGGGTACGACCTCACCCGCTGGCTGCCCTTCCTGATCCGGTCCGCGCCCTTCATGGCTGTCAGCACGACCTACCACAACGACGTACGCGAGGAGCACCGCGTCACCGTCGAGAAGGTGCGCTTCGACTACGTGCGTACGCTCACCGACCTCTACATCGAGAACATGCTGCGCCCCTTCGCCGCGTTCCTGCACGACAACGGGATTTCGCTCCGCGCCGAGATCAGCTACGGACTGCCGTTCGAGCTCACGCGCCCGGGACCTGAGGTCGACGGCATCGAGACGGAGTCGCTGGAGTTCGCCGCGCAGATCGACGCCTATCGCTTGCTGGCCGGGCCGGCGCACCTGTTCGGCAAGCAGTACTCCTCCGAGACCGGCGCGACCACCCGCAACCACATGCTCGACCACCGCTTCTACGACCAGATCATCGCCACCCAGCTGGCGGCGGGGATCACCAAGACCGTGCTGCACGGCTGGGCGAGCACCGCGGGCGCGGAGGGCGTCACCCATTGGCCGGGACATGAGGGCATGTGGCCGATGTTCTCCGAGCGGTTCGACACGCGTCAGCCCGCGGCGGAGTTCTACCCGCTGTGGAACAACGCGATCGGCCGCTACCAGTGCGTCCTGCGGCAGGGCCGGCCGCGGATCGACGTGGGGATCCTCCGTACCGACCACTTCACCGACAACACCTCAGGGGTGGCCCTCCTCGACCAGGACGGTCGGCGGATCCCGGACGAGGACGCCTACGGGCGCATGTGGATGCGCGACCGGGACAACCACTGGTGGCGGGACCTGAGCATGCAGGACGCCGGGTGGACCTACGAGTTCTTCGACGGGTCACTGCTGCTGCGCGAGGAGGTGTCGTTCGCGGACGGGATCGCGCAACCGCACGGCCCGGGCTACCAGGCGCTCGTCGTCTATCAGGACACGCTCGACCCGGACGTGGCGGTCAAGCTCCTGGAGTGGGCGCGGCAGGGGCTGAAGCTGCTCATCGTCAACGGCGCCACCGAGCTCAAGTGGCTCACGGCCGGCCAGTACACCACCCACCCCCGAGCCGCCGCCCGCACCCCGGGACTCGACGGCCGCGACGAGGAGCTCGCCCAGACGATGGCGCGACTTCGCGCGCTGCCGACCGTCGCCGAGGTGAACGACCCGGCCGGCACCGTCGAGGCGCTGCGCGAGCTCGGCATCGCCGGACGCGCCGAGTTCACCGGCGAGAACCGCAGCCTGCTCAGCCACCTGCGCGAGGACGGCGACCTGCTGCACCTGTACCTGTACCACTTCCTGTACGAGACCGGCGAGCCGACCACGGCCGAGATCGCCCTGCCCGGCACCGGGACCGCGCACCGGATCGACCCCTGGACCGGCGACATCCACCCGCACCCCGGCATCCGGCACGAAGCGGGGCGGACGATCATCACCGTGAGCTTGGCGCCCGGGGAGACCGCGCTGTTCACGATCGACCGCTCGGCGCGGGAGCCGGCGGGCTCCGAGCCCGTCGAGCCGCGCCTCCTCCAGGAGATCGCGGAGTGGACGACCACGGTCGAGAGCTGGGACGCCGGCGAGCTCGAGGTGATCAGCGAGGACCGCGGACTCGGCTACGAGACCCGGGAGGTACGGCCCACCACCGCGATCACCCGCCTCGACGGCGGCCACGGCCCGCTCCGCCCGTGGAAGGACCTCCCCGAGGTAGGTCCCGAGGTCAGCGGCGTCGGAGCGTACGACGCGACGTTCACCCTGGAGGAGGCGCCTGTCTCGGGAGCCAGGTATGTGCTCGACCTCGGGTCGACGGCGGGCGGTCTCGGCTCCGTCCAGGTCAATGAGGGCCCGGTCAAGGGCTTCGACACCTCCCGCCCGACCGTGGATGTCACCTCCGACCTGCGGCCCGGGGAGAACGTGGTGACGGTCCGGGTGTCGAGCTCACTGAACAACCGGCTGCTCGCCCGCGGCTACTACGACTCGATTCCCGACATCGCCGCGCAGCTCGCCGGAGGCGCTGGGACGCAGCGGACCGAGGTACACGACCACGGCCTGCTCGGACCGGTGCGACTGCTGCTACTGCGCGAAGCGACGGCGAACTGAACCAGCCGGGAGGGCGGGCGGCGGGCTGGGTCGGGCGGGCGGGCGACCGGACGCGCGGGGCGCCTCGGCATCCGGTCGCCTGCCCGACCGACCGGCAGTAGGGTTCCGGGGATACAACGGGAGAGGGGAGGCACATCGTGACGCGGGCGCAACGCCACGAGCTGGACGATCAGGACATCGACCTGTCCTCCGTCATCGCCCCGGACCTCCTCGATCCGCGCGTCTCCCTCTCCTCGATCATCCACTGGGCGGACAGTCACGCGGTTCGGCTGGCCCTCATGGCCGCCGTCGAGTTCCCCGTCAACGATGTGCCGATGTTCCTCGTCGTGAACCAGCTCAGCTACCGGGGAGCGATGCGCCCCAGCGACCTCGCGCTGGCCCTCGGAACAGGACGGGCCAATCTCACCAAGATCGCCCATCGCCTGCACGACGCCGGCCTCATCGTGCGTGTTCGCGAGCCGTCGGACGAACGCAGCGTGCTGCTCGCCCTCACTCCCCGCGGACGGGAGATCGGGGAGCGGATCATGGAGTGCGTCCAGCAGGACCTTGAGTCGCTCCTGGCGGACTGGAGCGACGAGGACGTGGACACGCTCAAACGCCTCCTCGCCCGCTTTGCCCGCGACACGATGTGGAAACTGCCGACGCCGAAAGGCCATGCCAGGTCGGGCTGAGATCTGCTGGTCACCACGACATCGTGACCGAGGTCATCAGCCCGCTCCCGGCCGCGTCGGGCTATGCCCCTGGGGAAAGCTTTCCGCCCGCCACGCCCCGGACGGCGCTGTCGATCAGTTCCTTCACCCGGGCGGCCGGAACCGGAACGCCCGGGGTCTCGAAGAACCAGCGGAACGCCTCGTCCTGGCCGACCCCCTCAGGCGCCTGCCCCGGGAAGTACGGCTGCACGTACACCGGCGTGCCCGGTTCGACGCGCCAGCTGTCGGCGAGCGACCCGGCGTCCACCGCGTCGTAACCGAGGACGTCCAGCAGCGCGGTCACCTCGGCCTTCGCGGCCGGGTCGTCACCCGCGATTGGCAGGGCGCTGCGGTCGGCGGCCCCGGCCGGCCGGGCGCTGGTGGACAGGCGGTGGAAGTCGATGTTGTTGAACGCCTTGACCAGGCGTGAGCCGGCCAGGTGCCGCTGCACCAGGGCGCTGGAGGTCAGCTCGTCGGAGTCCAGCTCGGCGATGCGGCCGTCGCGCTCCGGGTAGTAGTTCATCGTGTCGATCACGATCTTGCCCGCCAGAGCGGCGGCCGGCAACTGCTTGTAGGCGTGCAGCGGAACGGTGGCCACGACCAGGTCACCCGCCTCGGCGGACGCGGCCGGTGTAGCCGCGCGGGCCTGCCCGCCCAGCTCCGTCACGAGATCGGAGAGAGTCTCGGGGCCGCGCGAGTTGCTCAGAACGACGTTAAGACCGGCGGCGACGGCGAGGCGGGCCAGTGTGCCGCCGATCATTCCGGTGCCTATGAGGCCGAGAGTCTTGGTCATGGCGTCTCCATCTCAGTGGGGAAATTTACGGGACATCTGCAAGATACAGCACACATGCAAGAATAAAGACACATGTACGGTAGGCTAGAGTTGTGGATGTGACAACGACCAGAGACAGCAATCCCCCGAAGGTCGACCTGCGCGTGCGACGCACCCAGGCGGCCCTGCGGCGCACTCTGATCCAGCTCGCCGAGGAGCGGGACCTGTCGCAGATCAGCGTCGCCGACGTCGCCGAGCGGGCCGAGGTGAGCCGCTCCGCCTTCTACTCCCATTACCGGGACGTACACGAGCTGGCCGAGGCCGCCTGCACCGCCATGGTCGACGACTTGATCGAGTCGCTGCCCGCCCTCGCCTGCGAGACGGCGGACGAGGCGCCGGACCCGGTCCAGGCGCTGGCGGCGTTCTTCGCCAACCTCGCCGAGTACGCCGGTCTCTATCGCAGCCTGCTGGGGCCGCAGGGCAGCGCGCGCGTCATCGACCACGTACGCCGCCGGATCACCGCGACCATCCACCTCGCCGCATGCGCGTCACCGGTCGCGGCGCCTGAGGTCCCGCATGACGTACCCGCCGCGTTCACCGCCGGCGCGCTCATCGGCGTGGCCTCCGACTGGCTCCAGCGCGGATGTCCACGGACACCGAACGAGATGGCCGCGTCGACCTGGCCCCTCCTCGCCGCCCTCCACCACCTCGACGGCACACCCACCCACCACTGAGGCGGTCGGCTATCTCCCCCCGAAGGGGGCATTCCCATCAAGGGACCCCAGCCACGACAGGCCGTCACAAGGATTGAGGCGGTCGTCTGACAAACCACCCCATTCGGGGGACGGCGGCCACGATGGGTGGCTCAGATTTCCTTGACGAACACGATGGCGTCGATCCGGTCGATGGTGGCCGGGTCAAGAGACAGGTAGGTGTGGTCGGCCGGCACGCGAGGCGTCAGCTTCCGGTCGATGGTGGCCGGGTCAAGAGACAGGTAGGTGTGGTCGGCCGGCACGCGAGGCGTCAGCTTCCGGTCGAGGGTCGCGGCGAGGCGGCCGGGATCGATGACGGCGCGGGCGTGGGGCAGGGTCGACAGGAGTCCTTCTAGGGTGTCGGGAGGAGGGACGTCGGAGTCGCGGGTGCCGAAGGTGGCGGCGGCGAAGGCGTACTGGTCGCCGAGGTGGGTGCCGATGATGGCGCCCGCGCTCCACCACTGGAGCGACTGACCCGCGAACCACAAGTGACTCTTGTCGCGCTGCAGGTGGCGGTTGCCGGCGAACGCGAGCGTGGGGCCGCGACGGGCCTCGCGGCGGACGATGGCGTCGAGGTTGTCGGCCATCATCGCATCGCGCAGGCACATGAGCGTGCCGAGGCGGGTGGGCGCGGTGTCGGCCAGGCCGGCGTGATAGCGCAGGAGCCCGGCGGCGGTGCGGACGTGCAGGTCGGCGCGCCACCAGTCGTCGGGTGAGGTGGTGGCCGTCAGGTGGGGCGCGTGCGCGGTGAGCAGCACGCGCAGGTCGTCGGCGATCAGGCGCAGTTCCTTGGCCTCGGGGGTGTGGCCGACGGACTCGGTGGGATCCATGATGCCCCGGTCGATCCAGCGCTCGTCGGAGCCGAGGAGTTCGTCAAGGGTCTCGCGACTCCAGGCCAGGTCGAGGTGGGCGGCGAGGTAGTCGTACAGCGCGGTCAGGGCTGGGTGGGGACTGGCGACGCCGATCACCTCCAGCGGGGCGTCGAAGCCGTAGAAGCGGAGCCGCTCGTGCGGGGGACGCTGCTCGTTGTAGGCGCGCATCCAGCGCAGGAGCTCACGGTTGGCGGGTGAGGCGCCGAAACCGTGGCTGAAGCCGCGGCTCATCGCGTCGTCGAGGGTGGCGGTGCCGTCGGTGACGTACGAGTCGGCGACCAGGGCCGCGAGGCAGTCGCTCTCCAAGGCGATCGAGCGGTAGCCCTCGTGCTCGACGAGGTGGTGGAAGAGCTCGTTGCGCAGCTCGAGGAAGGCTTCGACGCCGTGGGTGGGCTCGCCGAGGCCGAGCAGGCGGGTGGCCGGAGACAGGAGCGCGGTGAGGGCGCTGCCGGCGAGGGGACGGGCGGCGTCCCGGCTGAAGGCCGTCATGCATTCGACTGTATCGTTGAACTCTTAGTTTAAACTTTGGCGGCCTTTCTGGCTGTTTACGAGCGCGTACCCTCAAACAGAGTTGTCGGCATCGACCGCGTCCGCGAACGCGCCCATGGACGTGAAGGTCCAGTCCGGAGTGACGTCGGCCGACGGCGCCGGCGTCGCTCCCCCGCCTGGGCTGTCATGACGGCGGTCGATCCACACCGTCGGCAGGCCCGCCGCCTTGGCCGGCACGTGGTCGTGGAACAGGCTCTGCGCCACGTGCAGCAGCTTGCCGTCGGCCACCCCGAGCCGCCCGGCCTCGCTCATCAGCGCCTCGAAGTTACGGGGAGACGGCTTGTAAGAGCCGATGTCCTCAGCGGTGAGGATGCTGGTGAAGGTGACGCCGAGGCGCTTGTTCGAGCCGGCGAAGGAGGCCCGGTCCACGTTGGACAAGATGATGAGCTTGTACCGGCGCGCGAGCCGCTCGAGCGCCTCCGCCGAGTCGGGGAAGGCCGGCCAGTCAGGCACGGAGACCGCCAGCCGCTCGGCCTCCTCGTCGCTGACCGGCACGCCGAGCTTCGTACCCAGGCCCCGCATCGCGCGGGCCAGGATCCGGGAGTAGAGGTCGCCGGGGTGCTCGACCTCGGCCTGCGCCTCGTGCGTCGCGTACGCCGTCAGCAACTGCTCGTCAGTCATCCGGAGACCATGCGTGCCGGCCCACTTACGCAGGACGGCCGCGATACCGGCCTCCCAGTCGATGAGGGTCCCGTAGCAGTCGAAGCTGAGGGCATCGAAATCGCTGAAGGTCACCGTGCACGCTCCTCTTCCGCACTGCGCCTTCCAGGTCGGCGAGCAGCCGACGGCACAGCTCGTCGGCGACGGCGCCCGCCACCGTAACCGGGTGAATCGACACGGTTAACCGTATAACAGGCAGCCAGGCGATCCGAGATCGTCTGCCAGTCGTTGACAGCGCTCCTCATTGACAGCGCCCCGAAGATCGGACAACCTACCGGAACGGAAGATTATGCGGCAGTGCATAATTATGCAACGGGAGCTGCGATGCGCAAGCGCAGAGTGATCATCAACACCGACGCCAAGAACGAGGCCGATGACCAGTTCGCCATCGTCCACGGGTTGTTGTCGCCGACTCTCGACATGCGCGGGCTCATTCCTGCCCATTTCGGCACCTGGCGGTCGCAGCGGAGCATGGAGGAGTCCCGCGAGGAGATCGATCTCCTGCTGGATCTGCTCGGCCTGACCGGCTCCGTCACCGTCGCGAACGGCGCGGCGACGCCGCTGCCGGACGAGCGCACCGCCGTGGACTCCCCCGGCGCCCGGCTGATCATCGAGGAGTCGAAGCTCGCGAGCGAGGAGGATCCGCTCTATGTGGCCTTCCTCGGGCCGCTGACCGACATGGCCTCGGCGATCCTGCTGGACCCCGACCTCGTACGACGCCCGCTGGTCGTGATCTGGATCGGCGGCTCCGGATACCGCGGCTACGACGAAGGCACCCGGATCGAGTTCAACCTCTCCAACGACATCCACGCCGCCAACGTGGTGTTCGACTCCGGCATGACCGTGTGGCAGGTGCCCAGAGACGTCTACACCAAGGTCTCGGTGAGCTACGCCGAACTAGAGGAGAAGATCGGCGACGCCGGCCCGCTGGGCCGCTACCTGATCAAGCAGCTGCACGAGTGGAACGCGACGTACCACCCCGGCCCGATCGAGTCCCGCTCGCTGGGCGATTCACCGGCCGTCGCGCTGATGCTCTACCCCGCGAGCGGAAACCTGCGCGTCAGGCCCGCTCCCCGCTTCGGCGCGGACGGCTCCTACCTGCCCGGCTCGAACCACCCGATCCGGGTCTGCGAGGAGGTCGACGTGCGCTTCCTGCTGGAGGACATGTTCGCCAAGATCCGGGCCTTCGGGCGCGAGCACGGCTGACGCGCGGGTGTGACCGGTCAGGCGTCCGCCATCTCGTCCTTGTGACGGAACAGGCTCCGGTATTCCTGCGGCGAGGTGCCAAGGTGCCGATGGAACACGGCCCGCAAGGAAGCGGGAGCGCCGAGCCCGGTGAGGCGGCCGATCTGCTCGATGGGCACGGTGGTCGCCTCCAGCAGTTCGCGTGCCCGGTCGATGCGCGCGTCGGTCAGCCAGGCCATGGGCGGAGTGCCGGTCTCCTCGCGGAAGCGGCGGATCAGCGTCCGCCGCGACATATGGGCGCGTTCCGCGAGGTCGTCGACGGCAAGGGGCTTCGCCAGGTTGTCGATCATCCACTCCCGCAGAGGAGCAAGCACATCTCCGCTCGCTTCGGGGCGGAACTGTTCGACGAACTGCGCTTGACCTCCCCGTCGCCGTGGCGGCGCGACGAGATCACGTGCGCGTGTGTTCGCCGCCGCGGCGCCGAGGTCGGTGCGGATCAGGTGCAGGCACAGGTCGATCCCCGCGGTGACGCCGGCGGAGGTGAGGATATCGCCGTCGTCGACGTAGAGCTGATCTGGCAGGACATCGACGCGTGGGTAGCGCCGACGCAACTGCTCGGCCGCCCGCCAATGTGTGGTCGCGGGGCGTCCGTCGAGCAGCCCGGCCGCGGCAAGGGTGAAGGCCGCGGTGCAGATGGAGACGAGCCGGGCGCCTCGGGTGTGGGCCGCCCGTAGCGCCGCCAGCAGCTCAGCTGACGGGGTCGCGTCAATGTCGTCGTAACCCGGAATGATCACAGTGTCGGCGTCGTCCAGCGCCTCGAGGCCGGCCGCGACGGTGATCGCGAAGCCGCACCCCGGCACCAGTCCGGTCTCGGTGTCAGCGCAGACCGTCAGCTCATAGTGGGGGTCCATGGTGAAGATCTGCGTCGCGGCACCGAACTCGAGCGGGAGCACCCCGGGCTGTACGAGCACTGCGACGTGGTGTCTGTCTGCCATAGTGGCACGATTGTAGCGCCGAATGGCATCCGTGCCACTTTTGCCCGGGTTCCGCCTCGTACCGTCGAGTCATGACCGATACCGCCGCCCTCTCGGAAGGGCCGCAGAACGACGTACTCGCTCTCCCGACCGGGCCGCTGGTCGAGGCGAGCCTCGCCGCGGCACGGGCCGCAGGTCCCCGAACGCATGGGACTGCTGACCTACCTGACCTACGAATGGCCCGTGGGGAGAGTAGGCCCACAAGAATTGGAGTCAAGCATGTCGAATTTTGTCGAATTCGCGTTCAGCGGGCAGCCGGGATACAGCGAACCGGCGGTCCGGAAGATCGTCACCAGTTCGATTCCCGTCAGGACGATCGCCATCTACTGTTTCGACCCCCGGGCGGCCGGCGTCGCGCAAGCGGTGGCCGATTACTTCGGTGACGAGGTCTATCCTGGAGAACTCATTCTCGACGAGACCGGCCGGAAAATAGGTTCTACCGCGACGGTGTTCCCCCTCATCGTCGGGGGCGGACGCGCGGCGGACACTCTTCGCTCGATCACCGTCTCCCAGCACCTGTTCGGAATCGAGCGGGTTGTCGTCGTACACCATTCCTTCTGTGGCGGGACCTCCTTCACGGAGGAGGGGATCATCGACGCGTGGAAGCGTGAACAGCACACCGATATCTCGTCCGTGTACGACTGGGACGGCATCCGCATCGCCGACTTCGAGAAGTCACTCAAGTACGACGTGAACCTGATCCGTAACAGCCAAGGCACGCCGAAGCACGTTGAGATTCATGGCCTCTTCTACAACGTCGATTCCGGCGAGCTGACAGAGGTCGTCCGGGACGTTCCCACCGAGGCCGCACCCGGGCCAGAACCACGAGAGGTGACGGCTCAGGCGTCAGGGGCGATCCGCTGAGCGGTCAGCGTTCTGCGGCGAACGACCATCCACCCCGCCGCACGCCGCTAATTCCAAAGAAGGAGTAACAACTAGACTTTGATGAAAGGGATCGATGCCCTGTACTTCACCTACCCGATCCGTCACGGCCTGATGGACGCCACGGCGAACGTGGCCCTGGCCGCGGAGGAGAGCGGCGTGCGGGCGATCGTGAACATGTCGCAAATCTCCGCCCGCCGCGACTCCGCCAGCAACGCGGCACGCCAGCACTGGGTCGCCGAACGCGTGCTGGACCGCTTCCCGGTGGCCGTCACCCACATCCGCCCGACCTTCTTCGCCCAGTGGCTGATCGACACCTGGGCCGACGGAACCGGCGAACTGCGGTTGCCCTTCGCCGACGGACGCCATGCCCCGATCGCTGAAAGCGACCAGGCAAGGGTGATCGCGGCCATCCTGGAGGATCCCGCCCCGCACGCCGGCAAGATCTATCCGCTGTACGGGGCGGTGGAGCTCAACCACTACGAGATCGCCGAGAAGATGTCGCAGGCGCTCGGCCGTCAGGTCACGTACGTGCCCATCAGCCTCGACGAGTTCAGGACCATCCTGGAGAACCGCGGCGCGCCGGAGCACCTCATCCAGCACCTTCTCGCCGTCGCGGTCGACTACCGCAACGGCGTCTTCGCCGGCACGAACGACCTGGTGAAGAAGATCGGCGGCGCCGACCCCCTCGATGTGGAGGGCTTCGTCGCCCAGAACCGGGCGGCCTTCGACCCGCACACCGCCTGAATGGCTGCCCGCGATGCGGCCGAGCAGCCCCGCGCCTCCTGACCGAGGCTGTCGCCGCTCACGTATGCGGTCCCGTCGGCGCGGGGCCGGGTCAGTGCTGGATGTCGCCTCTGGCCTTAGCCATCGGGAGCAGGTCGAAGACACTGATCACGCGCGTGATCTCGCCGTTCTCGACGGTGAGGTAGTCGATGCCGCGGAAGTCCTTCAGGATGGGCGTGTCGACGGCGTACACGGTCGCCGCGTTCGTGTCGTTGCCCAGGACGTCGATGACGGTGGCGCCGATGAGCGTGTTCGCGAACGGTTCGAGGAACCGGCGGTAGCCCTCTACTCCCTCGAACGTGCCGGTCGGGGCCTCGCACACGACGTCGTCGGCGAGCAGGCTCAGGGCCTTCTCTACGTCCTTGCTGGTCCACGCGCGGACGAAGTCCTCGGCGACCTTCTGGGCGAGCGCGTTCGTTGCGGTCACAGCACAGTTCCTTTCGTGGTGCTTTGTCCCTGGCAAGGCCGGGACGCTCGAAGCCGCCTCCTGTAGGTGGCTCGTCTGCCCGCAGCTTCGCCGAGGTATATGTCAGGTGCTGTCATATACATAGGTAAATTTGGAACCATGAGGTCCGAGCGCCTGCTGTCGATCATGCTGCTGCTCCAGACCCACGGCCGGCTGGCCGCCGGAGACCTGGCCGAGCGCCTGGAAGTGTCGGTCCGCACCGTCATGCGCGACATCGAGGCGCTGTCGGCGGCCGGTGTGCCCGTCTACACCGTGCGCGGGCCCCATGGCGGCATCGCCCTGCTGCCCGGCTACCGCACCAACGTCACCGGCCTGACCGCCGACGAGGCTCGCGCCCTGTTCGTCCTGCTGTCCGATCATGCTCACACCGAGCTGGGCCTGGGCCGGGCCCTCGGCTCCGCGCTGCGCAAGCTGATGGCCGCCCTGCCCGCCCCGCACCGGCCGGACGCCGACCTGGCCAGCCGTCGTATCCTCATCGACCCGGTGCGCTGGCGCGGCGGGCCGGCACACCCCGCCACCGGGCCGGCCGTCGACCTGGCCGTACTCCAGCAGGCGATCTTCACCGACCGGCGGCTGCGCCTGCGCTACCGGCACGGCCGCGACAACCGCGTCCGCTCCTACACGCTCGATCCGTACGGCCTGGTCAACAAGGCAGGCGTCTGGTACCTCGTCGCCGACCACCGCGGCGAGCCCGCACTCTTCCGAACCGACCGAGCCTTGTCAGCCGGCATCCTCGACGAGCCCGTACGACGCCGCGACGGCCTCGAATTGGCCGACGTCTGGGACGGCCTGCGCCGCCACATCGACGACATCCCCGCCCCACTGCCCGTCACGGTCAGCGTCCACCGGGACATCCTTGCCAGATTCCTGCGCATCCACGAAGCGGACCTGGCCGGGCCTCCTCCCACCGACCTCTCGCCGGACGCCGACGACCACCCGGAGCGGGTGCACGTCGAGCTGCGCTTCCGCTCCCTGGCCGCAGCCGAGGTACTGCTGGCCTTCGGCACCGACGCCGAAGTCCTCGCTCCGGCCGAACTCCGCCAGGCTCTGGCCCGTAAGGCGGCCGAGGTCGCCGCCCGCTACACCACCGACACCGATCACCGGTAGGGCCGCTCTTAAGATCATCCCGGAACTTTCCCCTACAGGAAGAGCTCACTCATGCGCACCATCTACGCCATCACCCATCCGGAGGCGACGCACCACGTCGAGGGCTGAAAGGTTGCCAAGCTGTCCGGCGTGGAAGCGACCCTGGACCGCAGGCTGCGGGAGAAATCCTACGGAGAGGCGGGGGGAAGGCCAGTGGCGTCCTGGATCAAGATGCCGATCGAGTCGGTCGGCCATGCCAGTTTCCGGGCGCCGTCCGGCAGCATCACCACGCTGCGCGAAGACGACTTCTTCCACAACCGTCAGGTCGTCATCCTCGGTGACACCCGCCATCTCGACTCCGCCGAAGCCGGCTGACCTCTACCTGGCCCGCCGAGCTCACGAAGCCCTGTGGTCACCAGGCCGCGCGCGGCGGGTCGCCCTCACCCGGACGCTGGTCGACTGTGATCGGCACCGAGGTGGCCGCGCCGTCGGTGAGGCCGACCCGGTAGGCGCGCCAGTCGTGCACATACAGGAGGTGCTCGCCGGTTCCGTCGACGCTGAAGCGCAGGCTCAGTGAGGCGCCGGGCGGCAGCTCCGGCCGGGCCAGGACCTGCGCCGGCCCGCCTGCCACGGGGACGCGTTCGACGACGTGCCCGGAGGCGTAGATCAACGCGCTGCCGTCGGGGGTGTGGGCCACCGACTCGATCGGCATGGCGCCCGTGGTGTTCTTGATGATCCGGGACGCGGCACTTTCCGGGTCGGCGTCCAGGCGGGCGAGGTCGAGCGAGGCGATGGCCCGGCCACCCAGCACGTACGCGAGCGAGCGGCCGTCCGGGGCCCAGGACAGGCCGGTCACCATCGAGTGCGCCATCGTCTTCCAGTCCCGGCGCCGGCCGGTGGCGACGTCGAGCACGGAGATCTTGGCGCCACCTCCGATGAGCGGCGTGGAGTAGGCCAGCCGGGTGCCGTCGGCGCTGAGGGCGAGGTCGAAGACGAACGTCAGGTCGTCGGGGTCGGTCTGCGTGACGGCCACCGGCTTACCGGGCCGCCCGTCCTCGCCGAGACGTACCAGGAAGAAGCAGATGCGGGGCTTCTTCGGCTCAGTCCAGCCGGCGACCGCGAACGTGCGGTTGTCCCGGGCGGCGGCCACGAGGTGCCAGGAACTCTCAGCGCCGGGCGGCAGCGGGATGTTCGCGATGAACGACCCGGTCTCGGCGTTGTGCACGGCGGGCGGCACCGGAGTGAAGACGGCGGTCTTGGACCTGCCGGGGAAGTGGGTGAGCGGAGTGCGCGCGGAGACGAAGAACCGCGGCGGGCCCGTCGCGGTCAGGGGCGCTCCGGTCGCCATGGGCTCGGCCAAGGAGGTCGCCATCGGGAACGGGTGCCGTACGGGACCCGAGGACACCATGGGCGAGGGCAGCGACGGGACCACCGTGAGCGACGTCAGGGGCTGGGGTGCGCTGATGAGCGACACCCGGTCGGCGGCCGGATCGGCGCATCCGGCGACCAGGACGGCCAGGGCTAAACCGGTCAGGGCGGCGGACGTACGTGACGACGACATGTAGCGATCATCGCATGGGGCGGCAGCGACGCGCATAACACAGAGCGGCCGGGCGACATGGCGGTTGACCTGCGGATTCGCGAGGGCAGTGGGCATGGTTCCGGCGCATTGTTAGAGGTTTGTCAAATCTTCAGTGGATGTGATCTTCCCAAACCTAAGATCACCTCCATGCTGATTCACCGAACCTTACGGACGATCACCGTCCTCGCCGCGACGTTCACCGTCGCGTTGTCCGGGGCGGTCACAGGCGGCGCGAGCGCGGCGATGGCCGACGAGAGCCGGCCCAAGCCCGACCGTCAGCTGCTCTTCTACAACCACGCCTACAGCGTCGTCGACAAGGAGACCGCCGACGCGGTCGAGAACTCCGACTACCTCCGGAAGTTCGCCAACTTCGAGGTCCGCACCACGACCGGTGGCGGGATGACCTGGAAAGGCCGCTACCTGAAGGGCCGCGAGACCTATCTGGAGCTGTTCTCGGTGGGCGACCTGCCCGGCCAGGACGCCGAGTTCGGCTCCGCCGGGCTCGGGACCTCGGTCGAGCGCGCGGGGGACCTCGCCACGGTGACCGAGCGCCTGAAGGCCGCGGGGATCGCCAACCCGTTCCCGTACCGCCAGACGCGTGACTTCGGCGACGGGGTCAAGGTGCCGTGGTTCGACACCATCCGTACCACCGGCGACCAGTACGACGCCTTCGACCCGTGGGCGATGGAATACCTGCCGGAGTACTTCGCCGACCCGCGCAGCAAGACCGAGCCCGAGAGCTTCCCCGGCGACGTCGGCCGGGAGCGCTACCTGCCCGACGACTACCGCGACCACCTGATGCGTGACGTGACCTCCATTCGCATCGGGGTGCCCGCTCGTGACCTCGCCAACACGGTGCCGCTGCTGCGTGCCGGCGGCTTCACCGTCCGGACGCTTCCCGGCGGTGGCGTCGTCGCCGAGGGCGGCGGCACCCGGATCCAGCTGGACTCCGTCGCGCGCGAGCAGGCCGGCCTCAAGCAGATCCAGATGTCGCTCAACAAGCCCCTGCTGTCCATGACCGAGGAGCGGATCGGCCGGTCCACCCTCGCCGTCGGCCCCGGCGCGCGCGCCGTGTGGACCTTCGACGCGCCCGCCAAGTAAGCATCACACCGCCGCTGTCCTTCAGGCCCGGCGCGGCGCGATGGATGCGGTCAGTGCGGAAGCTCCACCGACAGGTGCGGACTCAGCGCCCGGAGGAAGTCCGCCGCGTCGAACATCGCGCCCGCCGAGGCCAGGCCCGTCGTCCGGGTATGCCCGGCGAGGATCCGCTGGACGGCCTCCACCGCCAGAGGTGCGGTGATGGCGTAGATGTCCTGGCCCCGGGCCGTGGCGCGGCGCTCGACGCCGCCCGCGCGTACCAGGACGTCGACGACGAAAGTCTGATTCGACCGCCCCAGGGCGTCGACCGGCTCCGGCGCCGGCGTGTCCTCCCGGGCCAGGTCCCTCGCGGCTTCGACGGTCATGTAGGTGCGGACTTCAGGCACGGCCAGGTGACTAGGAACGGTCACGACATCGGCCATGGTGAACTCCGCGATCACCGCCCGCCGGCCCAGCGGCTCTGGAAAGAGCCAGTCCTGCTCCACCGCCTTGTCGTCGTGGTATTGCAACGCGCCGTCCGTGAACCGCACCCGACGGCCCCCGCGACGCTCATGGGACACCTGTCCGGCCGCCCGCGTGCCCGCGGTTGGACGCCAGCTGCTCAGCCCGTACGCGACGTGCGCCTCGTCCGCGGCGGTCCACTCTCCCATCGCCGCGGTCACCAGCAGGTCGCCCAGCCCACCGTAGAAGGCCATCGCCGGCACCACGGGTCGGGTAGCCGCCGCGTGGTCGGCGAACATCGCGGCGTTCGCCTCGATCTCGGCCGCGACGTCGACGTACGGGATCCCCGCGCGCGAGGCCGCCTCGACGACCGGGCCGCCCGTCACCGCGAACGGTCCCGCGCAGTTGATCACGGCCGCCGCACCGGCGAGGGCCCGGTCCAGTGCGCGCGCGTCGTCCACGCCGGCCGGCCGCACGACCACGTCGGCCCACTCGGCCGCCAGCGCCGCCAGCCGAGCCGCGTCCCGGCCGGAGATGACAGTGGCGATGCCACGCCTGCGTAGCTCGGCGACGATGAAGCGACCGGTGTGCCCTGTCGCCCCGTACACCACCACTGCGGCCGTCGTGCTCATGGTTCCCCCATCTCGATGTTCTGATGGGCGTCAGTCTCGCGGTGGGCGGGACCCGACGGTGAGGGTCCGGAACGCCATCATGCGTACACTTTCGGACATGCCCACCGTCGCGCTGCTGACCGCCGGTCACCTGCTGCACTTCGAGCTGGGGGTGGCCTACGAGATCTTCGGCAATCCCCCGAGCGAAGCCACGGAGGGCTGGTACGACGTACTGCTCTGCGGGCCGGGGCCGGTGCGGGTCGGCCCGTTCATGGTCGAGCCCGACTGCGGGCTGGAGCGCTCGGCCGGTGCCGACACGGTGATCGTGCCCGCGTGCGCCGACATCGACGATCCGCCGCCGGCGGAGCTGGTCGAAGCCGTACGCGCGGCCCACGAGTCGGGGGCCCGGATCGCCTCCCTCTGTACCGGAGCGTTCGTGCTCGGCGCCGCGGGCCTGCTGGACGGCCGGCGGGCCACCACTCACTGGGCTCACACCGCGGAGCTGAGCGCCCGCCATCCACTGGCCGTGGTCGATCCGGACGTCCTGTACACCGACAACGGCAGCGTGCTCACCGCCGCGGGCAAGGCCGCCGCCGTGGACCTCTGCCTGCACCTCATCCACCTCGACCACGGCGCCGCCGTCGCCAACTCCGTCGCCCGCCGCCTCGTCATGCCACCGCATCGGCCCGGCGGTCAGGCCCAGTTCGTGGCCACGCCGATGCAGGTCCGGGGCGACCACCTGCTCGCCGACCTGTTCACCTGGGTCCGGCAACGGCTGGATCAGCCGCTGACGGTGACCGACATGGCGCGGAAGGCGAACACGAGTCCGCGCAATCTCGGCCGGCAGTTCCGGTCAGTGGCCGGGCAGACGCCGCTTCAGTGGCTCCTGACCCAGCGCGTACGCCGTGCCCAGGAGTTGCTGGAGGCCACCGACGAGAGCGTCGAGGCGGTCGCCGTCGCCACCGGCATGGGCACCGCCACGACGCTGCGGCGCCAGTTCAAACGGATCGTCGGAGTCCCACCTGACAGCTACCGGCGCTCCTTTCGCAGCGCGGATCGAGCAGGCTCGCTCCGGTACGGAGAAGGTGACGGTATCGAGATGAGCCCCGGCTAGGCTCCACTCGACGCAGCCCGGATCCTTTCCCTGTGGGAGCCGCTATGGCGGGTGGAACGAACCAGCTGAACCTGTGGGTGGTCGACGACTCCGCGGATCCGCAGGAACTGGACGAGCTGACCGCCGCGCTCCGCGCCGAACTGCTCGACATGGATGTCATGGTCAGCCTCTCCCAGGCGGGTGCGACGCCGCCGGGCAGCAGGGCGATCCTGTCCTTCGCCATCGGCGGCCTGACGGTCGCGCTGGCGGGCACCGAGTTCCTCGGCGCCATCGTGGAGGCGGTGACCGCCTGGCTGACGCGGCACCGGGATCGTTCGGTGAAGATGAGTCTCGACGGCGACGTGCTCGAGGTGACCGGGGTGTCGTCGGCGGATCAGCGCCGGCTGATCGATGAGTGGCTGGCTCGCCGCCAGGCGCGGCAGGAGCTCACCGAGGCCGCTCCTCGCGGCGGCCGGCGGGTGGCGCTGATCGTGGCCTGCGACGACTACCGCGACTCGGGGCTGCGCCGGCTGCGCGCGCCCGCCATGGACGCCGAAGCGCTGACCCGGGTGCTGGGCGATCCCGCGATCGGCGATTTCGAGGTGCGTACGCTGGTCAACGAGCCCACACCGGTCGTCACCGAGGCGATCGAGGACTTCTTCGCCGACCGCGATCCCGACGACCTGCTCCTGCTGCACTTCTCCGGGCACGGTGTGAAGGACGACAGCGGGGATCTGTACTTCGCCACCTCCAGCACCAAGCTGAACCGGCTCGCCGCGACAGCGGTGCCGGCCGACTTCGTCAACCGGGGGATGAGCCGCAGTCGTTGCCGCCGCATCGTCCTGCTGCTCGACTGCTGTTACGCGGGTGCCTTCGCGCGCGGCGCGATGCCGAGGGCCGGGTTCAGCATGCACGTCGAGGACCAGTTCGGCGGGCGTGGGCGCGTCGTCATCACCGCCTCGAACGCGCTGGAGTACGCCTTCGACGGCCTCGACCTGGCCGACGACCGGCAGCCCGCTCCGTCCGTGTTCACCGGTGTGCTCGTCCAGGGGCTGGAGACCGGCGAGGCCGATCTCAACCAGGACGGGTATGTGGGCATCAACGAGTTGTACGACTTCGTCTACGAACGGGTGCGCACGATCACCCCCAAGCAGACGCCGGGCAAGTGGACGTTCGACGTCCAGGGTGATCTGGTCGTCGCCCGGCGGGCCCGCCCGGTCGAACGGCCCAGCGAACTGCCCGCCGAACTACGCGAAGCGCTGCAGAATCCGATTCCCACGGTGCGCACCGCCGTTGTCGGGGAGCTGGAGCGCCTGCTGCGCGGCGCACATGCGGGGCTCGCCCTGGCCGCGCGGATGGCCCTGCGGGAGCTGGCCGACGACGACAGCCGCATGGTCTCCGCCGCCGCCGCCCAAGCCCTCGCCACCGCCGGGCCGGGCACCACCGCTCCACCCGAACCCACCGCTCAACCTGCCCTCACCGCCGAGCCCGAACCCGCCGCCACGTCCCAGGCTCCCGCCACACCGGTCGAGCCCTCTCCCCCGCCTCAACCAGCCAGCCCAACTCGGCAGCCCGTCACGCTGAAGCCATCTGCCATCGCGGGTTCGATCTGCGCGATGTGGCGGCGGCGGCCCCGCGTCGTTCTCCTGGCCGGGCTCGCGGTGGTCGTCGCAGCGACAGCCGTCACCACAGCACTGCTATACGGATCAAACCATGACAGCAGCCACGAAAGCGGCAGCGGTGGCGTCGAGGCGCCGATGACGTCGGTGGCGTTCAGTCCGGATGGCAAGACCGTCGCGATGGCGAGCTACCTCAAAGGCGACCTCTGGCTACGCGACGCGTCAACGGGAGCCGCCCTGTCCACCCTCAACGACTCAGGCAACACCAGCGGCCTCTACGGAATGGCCTTCAGCCCGGACGGCAAGAAGATCGCCGCTAGCCGCGCCGACAACTCGATCCACCTGTGGGACGTCCGCACCGGTGCGTCGATCACCGACCTCACCGGTCACACCGAGGGCCCGCTGACGAACGGCGGTCGTGCCAGTGTCGTACGAGCCGTCGCCTTCAGCCCGGACGGCAAGACCCTCGCCAGCGGCGGCATCGATCAGACCATCCGGCTCTGGGACGTGGCCACCGGCCGCACCCGAACCCTGATCACCGGTCACACGGGCGAGGTCACGGCGCTGGCTTTCACGCCCGACGGCAAGACCCTGGCCAGCGCCAGTGAGGACAAGACGATCGGCCTGTGGAACCCGGCGAACGGCCACACCAAGGGCACCCTCACCGGCTCCCAGGACGGCATCCACTACCTGGCCATCAGCTCGGACGGGAGGACACTGGCCAGCTCCAGCGGGGTCACGTACGCCATCCAGATGTGGGACCTGACGACGCGTACCAGCAAGGACCTCAAGACCGGACACACCGACGGGGTCGGCCCGGTGGCGTTCAGCCCGGACGGCAAGACGCTGGCCAGCGGCAGCTTAGACAAGACGATCGTGCTGACGGATGTCGCCACCACGCGCCCGCTCGACACACTGACCGGCCACAGCGGGCAGATCGCCGACCTGGCCTTCAGCCCGGACGGCAGGTCTCTGGTCAGCGGCGGCTCCTACGACGGTACGGCACGCCTCTGGGATATCGCGACCCGTCGCTCCCTCGTCATGACGGTCGCCTCCCCCACCCCGACCAGCTCCAGAAGCTGAACGCGAGTATTACGCCTTGGGCGCCTGCTGGATCCGCACCAGGTTGCCCGAGGGGTCGCGGAACGCGCTGTCGCGCGGCCCCCAGGGCTGCTCGATGGGCTCCTGCAGCACCTCGGCGCCGGATGCCCGGACCCGCTCGAAGGTCGCGTCGAGATCGTCGGTGCTGAAGATGATCATCGACAGGACGCCCTTGGTGAGCAGTTCCTGCAGGGCGTCGCCGTCGGCCTGGGAACGGCCGGCGTGTGGTTCGGAGAGCACGATTTCGAGGTCCGGCTGGGTCGCGCTGCCGAGCGTGACCCAGCGGAACCCGCCGGAGGCGACGTCGTTGCGTACTTCAAGGCCGAGCGCGTCGCGGTAAAAGGCGAGCGACTCGTCCACGTCGTTGACGGTGATGTGGCAGTAGCGGAGTGCGATGGTCATGTCGCCCACGTTAGGCGGCGGCGACGCGATCCGCTTCTCCGATCCTGCTCGGCGGGTTTCGTGTCGGCCGCGTGCGCACCTTCGCCACGCACGCGGGCATCGCCGCCTCGACGCGGTGCTCCCGGCCGCGGTACGCGCTCGGCGTCTCCCCCACGACCTCGGTGAACCGCGAGCTGAACGAGCCGAGCGACGTACAGCCGACCGCCATGCACGCGTCGGTCACGCTCATGCCCTCGCGCAGCAGCGCCATCGCCCGCTCGATCCGGCGGGTCATGAGATAGCTGTACGGCGTCTCGCCATAGGCCGCCCGGAACCGTCGCGAGAAGTGCCCCGGCGACATGAGCGCGTGGCGGGCCATCGCCGGCACGTCGAGCGGCCGCGCGTACTCCCGGTCGATCAGATCGCGCGCTCGGCGCAGGTGCGCGAGATTAGCGAGGTCTTCCGGACTCATGGGACGAACATACCACCCCCAAATGGCCCTTTACCTGCACGAATGCCACTCACGGGTGGGACAGGTGCTCAGCTTCGGCCGAGCATCTCAGCGGTGAGGATGTCCCCGCCGAGCCCCCAGCCGCCATCGGGGACCTCGTCGATGAGGACCAGGGTGTTCGCCCGGGCCCGCTCGCCGTACACGGCCGCGTAGGCGTCGGTGACGGCGTCGATGAGCTTCTTCTTGGATTCGGGGGTCAGGGTGTCGGCGGGCACCTTGAGGTTGGCGAACGGCATGGTGTTTTCCCTTTCGTGTGGATGATTCAGAGATGAGCCTTCGGCGGACGTCAGATGATGCCGCCGTTCGCGCGCACGACCTGCCCGTTGACCCAGTGCCCCGCGGGGCCGGCCAGGAAGGCGACGACCCGGGCGATGTCCTCCGGGGTGCCGAGCCGCGCGAGCGGGGGCTGGTTGGCGAGCCGCTCGATCGTGGCCTCGTCCTTGCCCTCGAGGAACAGGTCGGTGGCGGTCGGCCCCGGCGCGACCGCGTTGGCCGTGATGTCCCGCCCGCGCAGCTCGCGGGCCAGGATGAGGGTCATCGCCTCGACGGCACCCTTGCTGGCGGCGTACGCCCCATAGTTGGGGAGCTGCAGGCCCACCACGGAGGTGGACAGGGTGACGATCGCGCCTCCGGCGCGCACGCGACGCGCGGCCTCCCGCGCCATGACGAAGGTGCCGCGGATGTTGGTGCGGTGCAGGGCGTCAAGGTCGGCGAGGTCGAGGTCGGCGATCGGGGACAGTGACAGCCGTCCCGCGGAGTTCACGACGACGTCGACCCCGCCGAAGACCTTCTCCGCCTCGTCGAACATCGCCGCGACCGCGGCCTCGTCCGCCACGTCGGCCTGCGCCGGGATCGCCCGGCCGCCGGCCGCGGTGATCTCCTGGACCACCTCGGCGGCGGCCGCGGCCGACCCTTGGTATCCCACGACGACCGCGGACCCCTGTGCCGCCAGAGTCGTCGCGATCGCCCGGCCGATCCCGCGGGAGCCGCCGCTGACCACTGCTACGCGCTGCTCGTTCATGGAAACCCCTCCATTCGTATCGTCGATACGCATCAGCGGTATCGCCGCTAAGGCACGACGGTAGCACGGTCTTCGTATCATCGCTAGCGCTGTGGCGTATCATTGGTCACATGACTGGAACGGACTCCCTTCGCACGGCGATGATCGAAGCCGCGGAGCGTCAGCTGGCGACCTCCTCGGACAACGAGATCGCCACGCGGGCGGTCTGTGAGGCGGTCGGTGTGAGCCAGCCCGTGCTCTACCGGCTCTTCGGCGACAAACGAGGACTCCTGGACGCCATCGCCGACCACGGATATGAGAGGTACGCCACGCTCAAGGCCGCGCAGGAGCAGACAGCCGATCCGGTGGCCGATCTGCGCGCCGGCTGGGACGACCACATGGCGTTCGCGAGGGAGAATCCTGCCCTCTACCAGCTGATGTTCACTCCCCGGCCGTGGTCTCACTCTACTGCCCGGGATCGCGTGTTCGACTTGCTGGTGGCGACGCTCGTACGGTGCGCGGCGACGGGCGCGCTGAAGGTCGAGCCGCGGACCGCCGCCCAGCTGATCCTGTCGGCGAGCATCGGCAACGCCCTCAACCACATCGCCGGCCCGGCCCTGTTCGACGACCCCGCGCTGTCCCATCGCATGCGCGACGCCGTGTTCTCATACGTGCTCACCGAAACAACCGCTCAAGAGGACGCCGACCCGCTGCGTACCGCCGCACTGCGCCTGCACGCGCAACTCGGCCTCGGGGGCACCGACGCCCTCGAACCTGCCGAGGTCGCCCTTCTCCTGCGCTGGCTCGAACGCCTCACCTAACGTTTTGGTGGCTGCCGGCTCAGACGGCCGGCGTCCGGTCCGCCCATGGGCGGGCGCGCTCCAGCTGCCCGGCCAGGCGGAAGAGGATGCCTTACGTCCGAACCCGGTGTCACGCATTCGGAAAGCTTCATGTCATCATCCCCGCATCCACAGGATGCCATGGCAGCGTCGATCAGCCGGGGCGGCACTCTGGCTTCCTGCCGTGCTCGTCGTCACGCCCCCGAATCACCCTGGAGAAGTCATCATGACCGTGCCCGAACACATCGCGACCTGGCGCGACGCTCGCTACGACATGCCCGTCAGTCAGCAGCTGGCGCGCTACGACGAGCTGGCCGCCAAGCACGCGTCGGCCCGCGCCCGGATCGAGCTGGTGACCCGAGGGATCTATGACCCCGACCGGCACGGAGCCGATGATCGTCCTCCCCTTACCGTGGCCGAGCACATCGAGCTGCTGGGGCTGGCGGAGTGCATCGCGCGTACCGTGCGTCATCCCGCCAACATTCACCACGCGGTGCTGGCCGGAGTCACCTGGGCCGACATCGCCCGCATCGTCGACTCCGACGAGCGCACCGTACGGCGGGACTACCAGCGATGGGCCGACGACCAGCACGACCTCAACCGGCAGGACCCCGACCTCGGCATGACCGCCGACGAGCACGTCGCCGCGACCGCCAGAGCTTCGACGGGGCTCTGAGACCGGCCCAGCACCGCGAGGTCATGTGTCGCGCAGGATGTCGAACGCCTGGCGGGCCGGCCGCCGCGCCGACTCCAGCGTCCGCTCCTCCTCGGGAAGGGCGTGAAAGGCGAGCACGGTGGCGCGCAGCGCGCCCACATTGGCGCGGGACAGCACGGAGGCGCGCAGAGCGAGCGCCTGCTCGTCCTCCTCGCTGCCCGCCTTGACCAACCGGTCGCGCAGCGCGTCCATGAGGCAGCCTTCGAGTTCCAGCAGCACCGGCTGCGCGGACCTGGTCGGCTGGGAGAACATCTGGCCCGGCAGGCCGCTGAACAGGATGGCGACCCCCGCGCACGACCTGCCCATCCCGGCGGGCTGGGCAGGTCGTGCGCGCTATGGAGCCGGCTTGAGGTTCTTGAGCGTGAAGTGCGAGGTGATGCCTCGGACGCGCGGGATGGTCATGACGTACTGGCTCAGAAACGCCTCATAGGCGGCCAGGTCGGCCACGGCCACCCGCACGAAGTAGTCGGGACTGCCGAACAACCGCCGCAGCTCGACGACCTCCTCAGCCCGCGCCAGGGTCTGCTCGAAGTGCTCGACCGTCTCCGCGTCCTGGGCGTCGAGCGTCAGGTCGACCAGGACCTCGAAGGACCGGCCCACGGCGGCGGCGTCGATGACCGCCCGGTAGCCGCGAATCACGCCCTCGGCCTCCAGCCGCTGAACGCGCCGCAGGCACGGCCCGGTGGTGAGCCCGACCCGCTGGGCCAGCTCCACGTTCGTCAGCCGCCCGTTTCGCTCCAACTCGGCGATGATTGCTCTGTCAATCGAGTCCACGAAAGAATATTGCACCGCAGACCTCTGGCTGAGCAATATCCGCAACCACATAACAGCCGTTTTCCGGCACCCTAGAAGGGTGCAAGATGTACTAGTCCCGACCGCGGTGACCCCCGCCCACACCACCCGGCGCCAGCAGATCGCCGCGGGTGTGCGCGATTCCTTCTCAGCTGGGCTGGGAATCTTCCCGCTGGGGATCGCCCTCGGCCTGCTGGTCCTCCAGGCCGGCCTGCCCGGGTGGCTCGCCCCCGCCCTGTCCTTGGCCGCTTTCGCCGGCTCCCTGGAACTCCTGCTGGTGGGCATGATGGCCACGGTCACACCGCTCGCCGCAGTCGCGCTGACCGTCCTGGTGGTCAACTTCCGGCACGTCTTCTACGCCTTCTCCTTCCCGCTTCACCTGGTCAAGAACCGGTGGGCGAAGGCGTACGCCGTGTACGCGATGATCGACGAGGCGTACGCCGTCAACGCCTCCCTCCCCGAGTCGGAACGCTCGGCGGCCCGGCTGCTGGCGATGCAGATCTCCTGCCAGACCTACTGGGTCGGCGGCGGCCTGGTCGGCGTCGCCATCGGCGCGGCCCTGCCCGCACCGATCAAGGGCCTGGAGTTCGCCCTGTGCGCCCTGTTCACGGTGCTCACCCTGGACGCGTTCCGCTCCCGCCGCGAGATCCCCTCCGTGCTGCTCGCCGCGGCCAGCGTGACCGCCGCCCTCATCGTCACCCCGGGCGTCGCCATGTTCACGGCGCTGCTGCTGTTCGTCGCCCTGCTGCTGGCCCGCCACGCGCTCACCGCCCGCCGACCCGTCCCGGAGGCCGACGATGCCTGACCTCGCCTACATCCTCGCCGTCCTCGCGATCGTCTTCAGCATCACCTTCGCCCTGCGCGCCGTCCCCTTCGCGGCGCTGCGCACGTTGCGCGGCTCGGCCGCCGTGGCGCAGCTGTCGGTCTGGATGCCGGTCGGCATCCTCGCCATCCTCGCCCTGACCGCCCTGCACAGCACCATCACCGCCGACCCGCACACGACGCTGTACGCGTTGCTCGCGGTCGCCATAACCGCGGTCATCCACCTCGCCTCAGGCCGCCGCACCATCCTGAGCGTCGGAATCGGCACCGCCGTCTACGTCGTCCTGGTCAACGCCTTCTGAGCTTGTCTTTCAACCGCTGATGCGGCGCCGGGTTTGCCTGGGGCTTCACACCCCCAGGCAAACAGGTCAAGTGCCTTCAGACCCGCTGGCGTTACTACTCGGCCCGAACAAAGTCCACTGCACCCTTGGAGGCCGCTGTCGAGGTGTCGCAGCCGGCATCGCCGATCGGCACCGCCCTCACGTCAAAACCAGGAGGGGCATCGGGAAATAGGGCCCACCTGGGCCCCTCAGGGCTGATCTGTACGGGCCCCAGACCACCTCCTGGTAGCCAGTTGCGGACTCGCAAGCAATAATTGTCTCCGAAGTAAATAGCAGCCGTGTGCCGCCAGCCTGAATATTGCCCGGCCGGAATCAGGGCATCGTAACAACCCTGGCGGTAAATACAGCTGGCCCCCCTCCAGACCTCGACGGCGCCGAGGGCGATCGTGCTCGTATTGTGAACCCCGTTGTCCGTTGGTGAGGCCGCCGATGCGGAGGGTGCCGCACTAGCCAGAAGACCTGCTGTCATGGCGATCGCGGCAGCCCATGCCATTCTCTTCATTTCCTTCTCCCCTGCCTGGTGATTTCCCGCTGGATCTTTCCGGTGAACCACATGACGAACGGCACTTGTAGAATCGCGCCCAGGGCAATGGCTGTTTTTCTGATCCGCCACCCGACCGGGCGCATTGCGGTTCTTTCCTGCGATGAAGAACGGCTATTGCGAGAAAGTTAACACGTTCGCTTCTATGGCACCTAGGACAACAATGGGACATTTCGCGGGCATGTGAGCCTCTCACATCGCGCACATAGAAGGAATGCGTAGAGCGACGAATAGCCTCGGTACGCCCTTGTCGCCGTTCCGGCACGCGCGCCATCGCAGATCCCGTCAACCATCGCTTCGCCGACGCCGCGCCAGGCCGCAGCCGTCGGCAAAGGTAGCGGCTCATCGAACAAGAACGGGCGGCGAGTTGCTCGCGAAACTTCGTCCGTAGTCAGTCCGTAGTCACTCCGCAGTCAGGAGGAGACGGCGACCGCGGTCCGATAGCTGCGAGGGTCGTCGATCGCGTCCAGGGCGAAGGCGGCCAGATCGGCGCGGGAGGTCTGGGAGCCGACCCTGGCGGTGGCACCGATGGAGACGCGGGGATGGCCGGTGGCCGGCCGGTCGGTGAGCCTGGTGGGGCGTACGGCGGTCCAGGCCAGGCCGCTGGTGGAGAGCAGATCCTCCATGCGGGCCATGTCGGTGTAGGTGTGCCGCATGAGGTGGTGTAGGAGGCGGGCGGCCAGGCGGGTGCCCGGTCCGGCGCCGGTGGGGACGCCGAGCCCGGCGGAGGAGATCACGACCAGCCGGGCACCGGGCTTGAGGGCGGAAATGATCTCGGCCGTGCCGGTGGAGTAGACGGCGGTGGGTCCCCGTCCGGCGGCGCCGAGCGCGGAGATCACCGCGTCGTGGTCGTCCAGCAGACCCTGAAGCGAGCCGGGGGCCAGGATGTCGGCGGTGCGGATGGTGAGCCCGGGCTCGGTCATTTGGAGGGCCTGGGCCCGGCGGGCGATCGCGGTGACGCGGTGTCCGGCGGCCAGGGACCGCTCGACGATGAGCCGTCCGGTACGGCCGGCCGCACCGATGACGGCGATGGAGCTCATAGGTGTATTCCTCCCCGAGCGTCGGCGGGCTATTGGGTGGCGGTTACTGGGCGGCGGGCTTGGTGGCGGGCTGGAACTTGAAGGAGACGGCCTCCATGAGCCCCTTGTGCTTGGTCTTCTGGACAGCGGCGATGCGCCACTGGCCGTCGGCCTCGCGGACGAGGGTGTAGGTGGCGAGCTTGCCGAGCTTCTTGGGCGCGCCCTTGACGACCTCGCCACGGGTGACCACGACGGCGGTGTCGGCGCCGTAGCGGCGGATCTCGAGGATCTCCATGACCAGTTGGGTGCCCTTGAGGAAGCTGTCGAACAGGGCCTGGTGGGCGCGGCCGATCTCGGCGCCGCCGTGGTACACGGTACCGACGAAGGTGACGTCGGTGGCGTCGTCACTGAAGCAGGCGCCGTAGGCCGCGCCGTCTCCGCGATTCCAGGCGTCCTGGCTGCGCTGGAGGACGGTACGGATGGCGGCGAGGTCGATCGTGGTGGTCATGGCGATACCCTCTCGTGATAGCTTCTAAGGAGCAGTTACTTCCTTAACGAAGTATCTTCTCTGAAGAAGAGAATATGAAGCGGAGAATCGCGTGTCAACCACACCGGGACGATCGAACGCCGGCCGGCTCTACCGCCGCTACCTCAGCGCGGTGATGCTGCACGGCCAAGCCAGCGCCAAGGCGTGCGACCTGGGCGCTACGGATCTGTACGCGCTGAACATCCTGGAGCTGACCGGCCCGATGACCCCCGGCGAGCTGGGCACGCGCACCGGGCTGACCACCGGGCCGACCACCCGGCTCATCGATCGGCTGGAGCAGGCCGGCTATGTACGCCGTGTTCCGGCACCCGACGACCGCCGCAAGGTGATCGTCGAGCCCATCGGCAAACCGGCCGAGCTCGACCAGGTCATGGCCCCCGCCCGGCAGAAGGTCGGCGCGATCCTCGCCGGCTACTCGACCGAGCAGCTCGACGTCCTCTTCGACTACTTCGACCGCGCCGCCGATGCCTACCAGGAGGCCGCCGAGCTGCTGCGATCCGACTCCTGAGCCGTCTGCCCCAGGAGGTAGCACTGACGTCCGTCATGAACTCGCCGGCCGACAGGGGGGCCGGCCTGTCAGCTGACGTCCCTCGTGAACTCACCGGCCGGCAGGAGGCCGGCCCGTCAACGGGATGGGAAAACCAGGCCCGCGTCGTAAGCCATGATGACCAGCTGTATTCGGTCACGGGCGCTCAGCTTGGCAAGCAGGCTGGCCACGTGTGCCTTGGCGGTGCCAGGGCTGATGTGCAGCCGGGCGGCGATCTCGGCGTTGGACAGGCCGCCCCCGACCAGGGCCAGCACCTCGTGCTCCCGTTCGGTGACGCCCACGAGCCGCCGCGCCTCGGGAGAAGGGGCGCGAGCCGGACCACGGGTGAAGTCCTCGATGAGGCGGCGGGTGACGCCGGGGGCGATCAGGGCGTCTCCGGCGGCGACGACGTGGACGGCGGACAGGATGTCTTCCAGCGCCATGTCCTTGACCAGGAATCCGCTCGCTCCCGCGCGCAGGGAGGCGTAGACGTTGTCGTCGTCGTCGAAGGTGGTCAGCATGATCACGCGGGTGGTCTGGGACTCGGCGAGGATGGTCTGGGTGGCCTCGATGCCGTCCATGCCCGGCATGCGGATGTCCATGACCACGACGTCGGGGCGCAGCCGGCGGACGAGCTGGACGGCCTGGGCTCCGGTCCCGGCCTCTCCGGCGACCTCGACATCGGGGGCGGCGTCGATGACCATGCGCAGGCCCGCGCGGATCAGCGGCTGGTCGTCGGCGAGCACGATGCGGATCGTCACCGGGCCTCCATCAGGTCGATGTCCGCGTCCTGGCCGAGTCCGCTTGGCGCGAGCGGCAGACGTGCGGTGACGCGGAAGCCGCCCTCGGGCCGGCGGCCCGCGCTGAAGTCGCCGTTCAACAGGGCGACCCGTTCGCGCATGCCGACGATCCCATGCCCGTCGCACTCGCGGACAGCGGCGTGTCCGTCGTCGATGACGTCGATGCGTAGTTCCTCTTTCCCGTAGTCGATCACGACCCGGCAGTGGTCCGTGTTCGCATGGCGGAGCACGTTGGTGACCGATTCCTGGATGATGCGGAAGGCGGACCGATCGACGGCGGCGGGCAGCGAGCGTGGCTCTCCGTGCCGGCGCACGTCTACGCGGACACCGGCGGCCATCGTCGTCTG
The DNA here is from genome assembly GCF_040648495.1 of Nonomuraea sp. NPDC049129. NCBI lineage: Bacteria > Bacillati > Actinomycetota > Actinomycetes > Streptosporangiales > Streptosporangiaceae > Nonomuraea > Nonomuraea sp. NPDC049129. Next base: position 58,662 of record NZ_JBEZDU010000028.1, read on the forward strand.
CGCCAGCCGGTCGACGTCGGCCAGCCCCACGGGAGCAGCCGGCTCAGCCAGGCCGGAATACCCACCCTCAGCCAGGCCAGGACGCCCGCGCCCGGTCGAGCCGGGAAGCCCGTGCTCAGCCGGGCCAGACTGCCCGCGCCCGGTCGGGCCAGACTGCCCGCGCTCAGTCGTGCGGAGCACGCCGAGCAGGTGCCGCAGCCCCTTCAACGTCTGCCTGCTGGTGTCCTCGATCGCGTCAAGCGCCTGGCGCGCCTGCTCCGGCCGGCTGTCGATCACCCGGGCGCCCGCGCCGGCCTGGATGGCGATGATGCCGATGCTGTGCGCGACCATGTCGTGCAACTCTCGCGCGATGCGCAGCCGCTCGTCGGTGACCGCCCGAGCCTCGGCGTACGCGCGCAGTGCCCGGTCGTACTCGCGCCGCTGCCGGATGAACATCCCGGCCAGCCAGGCGACCAAGACGGCCAAGCCGAGCAGGAGCGACAGCGCGAGGAAGCCCGGCGCCGAGGCACGCAGGCCGTCGCGCAGCAGGTCCAGCTGCCAGGCCGGCTGCTGCACGATCAACGCGGCGGCGGCCGCCGCCAGGCCCGCGCGGCGCGACCGGGTGGCGGCGAAGAGGCAGACCATGACGTCGGCCGCCGGGAAAAGCGGCCAGACCCCCTGGGCCGGGTAACCCAGGAAGGTCGCCACGACGATCTCGGCCAGCAGCACCGCGAGCACCATGGCCGGCCGCTGCCGTGCCCAGGCCAAGGGGACGGCCATGGCGACGGCGAACCCCGCATGCGCCGCGCCCACCGGGAACAGGTCTTCACTGTCGGTCAGCGTCATGGCGTACAGCAGGGGCACCAGGGCCGCGACGCCGCCCCAGATGAGCAGCGCCCGCACGCCGGAGGGTAACCGTGACCAAAGGGGCGGTCTGGGCGTTTTGTCGCGCACCCGGTCGATCGTAGTCATCCGCTTCCCGTCGGGCATCGGCCTGTGGGCGTATGCCCGCAGGCCACCCCCGCGCCGCGGAAACCGGCCCACGGCCAGATGCGGCGCCTCTGGGAGCTGCGACAGCGTTGATCGGGTGATCGAAGTCAACGGACTGACCAAACGCTACGGCGCGGTGACGGCGGTGCGGGACCTCACCTTCGCCGTACGACCGGGGCACGTCACAGGGTTCCTCGGCCCGAACGGCGCCGGCAAGAGCACCACCTTGCGCATGATCCTCGGCCTGAACCGCCCCACCGCGGGCACCGCCACCATCGACGGCCGCCCCTTCGCCCGCCATCGCGCCGGGCTGCGTCATGTCGGCGCGCTGTTGGACGCGGGCGACGTCCATGGCGGCCGCACCGCCGCCGCTCACCTGCGCGCACTGGCGGCCGGCAACGGCCTGCCCCGCCGCCGGGTGGCCGAGGTGCTGGAGGAGGTGGGCCTGACCGGAGCGGCGCGCCGCCGGATCGGCGGGTTCTCGCTCGGCATGCGCCAGCGGCTCGGCATCGCCGCCGCTCTGCTGGGCGACCCGCCCGTGCTGCTGTTCGACGAGCCGATCAACGGCCTGGACCCCGAGGGCGTGCGCTGGGTGCGCGGCCTGTTCCGGCGCCTGGCCGCCGAGAAACGCACCGTGCTGGTCTCCAGCCACCTGATGAGCGAGATGGAGAACACCGCCGACCGCCTGGTCGTCATCGGGCGAGGCGAGTTGATCGCCGAGGAGAGCCTGGCCGACTTCGCCGCCCGCGGCACCGGCGCGTCCATCGCCGTACGTACTCCCGACCCTGCCGAGCTGGCGGCGGTCCTCACCCTTGAGGGCGCGCACGTCCGGCCGGACGGCGGAGAGGCCCTGACCGTGACCGGGCTGAGCGCCGCCCGCGTCGGCGAGCTGGCCCACCAGCGGCGGATCATGCTGTACGAGCTCGCCCCGCGTACCGCCTCGCTGGAGCAGGCGTTCATGGAGTTGACCGCCGACCGCGCCGACTACCGAGCCGGGGCCCCGCGATGACCGGCGGCCGATTCCGCGACCTCCTGGCCGCCGAGTGGATCAAACTCTGGTCCCTGCGCTCGACCTCCTGGCTGGTGGGCCTGGGCACGTTGGCCATCGTCGCGTTCGCGCTCCAGAACAGCCTGGACGCCTACAACGGCTGGCCCGGATTCACCGCGATGGAGAAGGCCAGGTTCAACCCTCTCACCGAGGCGTTCAGCGGCCTGTCCGCCTCCATGCTCATGATCGGCGCGGGCAGCCTGGGCGCCTTGACGATCGTCGGCGAGTACGCCACCGGCCTCATCCGCACCACCCTGGTCGCCGTCCCGGCCCGCCACCGCGTCGTGGCCGCCAAGCTCACCGTCGTCGCCACGGTCACGCTCGCGACCGGCACGCTCGTGTCGCTGGGCACGTTCGGCGTCAACCAGGCCGTCCTGTCCGGCCGCGGCGTCGCCGTCTCGCTCGGTGACCCCGCCGTCCTGCGCGTCCTGGCCGCCAACGCGCTGCTGGCACCGGTGTCGGCGCTGACCGGCTTGGGGATCGGCGCGCTGCTGCGGCACACCGCCGCCGCCATTGTCGCCGTCTGCGCCGCGCTGGTCATCGTGCCCACCTTCTTCCAGCCCAATGTCCATCAGTGGCTCAACGACCTGTACGCCCTGGTCCCCCTCTATATCTGGCGCACCTGCCTGGGCCTGCCCCAGCTCCGTGACGACCCCGCTCTGCCGACGGTGGCCGGCTCTTGGGCCGCCTTCGCGCTTTGGCCGCTGGCCGCCGCCGTCGTGACCTTGATCGTCGTACGTCGCCGTGACGTATGAGCGCCCTGACGAGGAGAAATCGCATGATACTGGCCCGCTTGCCGGCCGTTCCGTTGACGGCCTGCCTCACCTTGATCGCGGTGGCCGCCACCACGACGACCGCGACCGGAAACCCGGCCCCCACCGCGACCGTGTCCGGAAAACCGGCCCCCACCGCCGTCCGGCTGGCACTCCCGCGCCCGACCGGCCCCGACGCGGTCGGCCGCGACATCCTGCACCTGGTCGACAACAGCCGCAAGGACCCCTGGGTGCCCGACTCGGGCCCACGCCAACTCATGCTGTCGATGTACTATCCGGCCCGCTCCGCGACCGGCGCCCCCGCCCCCTACATGACCACCGCGGAGGCCGCCTCTCTGCTGCGGCGCAAGGCCCCCGGCGTCGAACTCCCTCCCGAGACCGTCAGCGCCACCCGCACCTACGCCCGCACCGGCGCTCCCGCCAAGCGCGGCCGGTATCCACTCGTCGTCCTCTCCCCCGGCCTCGGCCTCCCCCGCGCCAGCCTCACCTTCCTGGCCGAAGACCTGGCCAGCCGCGGCTACGTCATCGCGCTGGTCGACCACGCCTACGAGTCCTCCGGCACCACCCTGCCCGACGGGCAGACCATCACCTGCGCCCCTCTGTGCGACCAGCCCAAGCCTCCAGAGGGCGGGCAGGCGACCATCACCAAGAACCGGACCAAGGACGTCTCCTTCGTCATCGACGAGTTGGCCGGCCGGCACCCCGCCTGGAAGAAGTCCCGCATGATCGCTCTCAAGCGGATAGGCATGGCCGGCCACTCCCTCGGCGGCGACGCCAGTGCCGCCACCATGGCCGTCGACAAGCGCGTACGGGCGGGGGTGAACCTGGACGGCACCTTCCACCCCGCCGTGACGCTCGACCGGCCCTTCCTGCTGCTGGGCAGCCAGGCCGACCACGTCCCCGGCAAGGACGACACCTGGGATGCGAGCTGGTCCAAGATGAGCGGCTGGAAGCGCTGGCTCACCGTGGCCCATACCAGCCACACCAGCTTCACCGACCTGACCATCCTGCAGAAAGCGGTCGGCATGTCAGCGCCTGACGAGCTGTCGCCGCAACGCTCCCTCGAGCTCACCCGCGCCTACGTCGGCGCCTTCTTCGACCTGCACCTGAAGGGCAGGGAGCAACCGCTGCTCAACGGGCCGTCACCGGCCGACTCCGAGGTCGCCTTCCACAGTCCCTGACTCGCTCAGCATCGGTCCCGCTCCGCGCACTCGGCGGGGCGGGGCCGGGGCGTCAGAACAGCAGGGCGTGCGCGATGCCGATGGCGGCGCCGCCGGCGATGAACCAGGCGTTGTTGAGCCGCGTCTTCCACAACAGTACGAGCGTGACCACGGCGATGACCGCGGTGAGCGGGTCGATGATCGCGGTCCGGCCCAGTTCGTAGGACACCCCGGCCATGAGAGCGAGGGCGGCGGCGTTGAGGCCGTCGAGCAGGGCGGAGGTCCACTCGCTGGAGCGGAGCTTGTCGGTGAGTTTGGTGAGCAGGCCGACGAAGACGAACGAGGGCAGGAAGATGGCCACGGTGGCCAGGAACGCGCCCAGCGGCCCAGCGATCATGTAGCCGACGAAGGTGGCGGTGGTGAACACCGGCCCCGGGGTGACCTGGCCGACCGACACGGCGTCGATGAGCTGCTGGTTGGTGATCCAGCCGAGCCGGTCGACGAAGTCGCCGCGTAGGAAGGCCAGCAGCACGTAGCCGCTGCCGTACAGCACCGAACCGATCTTCAGCATGGTGGCGAACAGCTGAAGCAGCTGGCCGCCCGTGGGGTCGCCGAACACCGGCAACCCGCCGATCATCGGGGACCCGCCGAACGTCAGCAGTGGTGCGGCGAGCACCCCGTGGGCCGCGCCCCGGCCCGGCGGGCGGCGCAGGGCTCGGGCCGTGGCGGCCAGCGCCGCCCCGGCCGCCAGTACCAGCAGTTCGTTGACGCCCAGCAGGTACGCGGCCAGCGCGGCGACCGCCAGCACACCCAGCCAGACGGTCTTGACCACGGTGCGCAGCATGCCGAACAGCGCGTGCGCGATGATCGCGATCACCGCCGGGACGATGCCGTACAACAGACCCTCGGCCGCCGGCGTGCTGCCGTAGGTGACGTACGCCCAGGCCAGGCCCGTGACCATCAGCGCGGCCGGGAGGATGAAGCACACCCCGGCGGCGACCAGACCGCGCCACCGGGCCCGGTCGTAACCGAGGTGGATGGCCAGTTCGGTGGAATTGGGGCCGGGGATGAGGTTGGTGGCGCCCATCAGGTCCACGAACCGCTGGTCGCTGACCCAGCCGCGGCGGCGTACCAGCTCGTCGCGCATCATCGCGGTGTGCGCGGCCGGGCCGCCGAAGGCGATCAAGCCCAGCTTGAGGAACACCAGCGTCACCTCACGCAGCCGACGCCGGGCCGCCACCGGGTCCTGCCCGTGCGCTCCGGGCTCGTCCTGGCTCACCTGGACCCGGCCGGATCTTCCGCGTCCGGCTGCTCGACGCCGAGCCGACCGTCGAGCAGCAGGCCGGCCAATCCGATCGCGCCGCAGATCACGGTGACGACGACCAGCGCGGGATCGGTACGCCCGGTGAGCGCGTCACCGAGAAGGACGACCGCGATCGTGCCGGGAGCCACACCGACGGCCGTGGCGACCAGGAAGGGCACGAGCCGGACCGACGACACGCCCGCGCAGTAGTTGACCAGCGGAAAGGGAACCGGCCCGATCAGCCGCAGCGACCCGACGGCGAGCCAGCCACGACGGGCGAGGCGCCGGTTGACCGCCGCGACCGCCGGGTGGGTCAACCGCGCGGCGACCGCGTCGCGACCGATCGCGCGGGCGAGCAGAAAGGCCAGCGCCGCGCTCACCGTGGTCGCGCAGAGTGCGATGGCGATGCCGGTGACCGGCTCGAACAGGAGCCCGGCGCCGAAGGTGAACGGGGACCGCGGGAAGGCGATGGTTACCAGCGCATGCGTGACGAAGAACATGAGAGGAAGCCACGGACCGGCCGCCCGTGCCCAGTCGCGGATCTGTTGGGCGTCCGGATACGGAACGAACAGCGCGATCGTCACGAACGCCGCGAGCAGCACCACGACCCCGATCAGTCTCGGAGTACGGAGCCATCGCGCACGGCGGCGTATCAGCATGGAAGGTGCTTTCAGTTTTACGCGGAGCTCGGGGCGGGCTGGAACAGCTCGATGAGATTACCAGCGGGGTCGGCGAGCAGTGATCGGTTGCGACGGATGGTAATCGTGAGGTAATTTTCTGTCATAGCCGGGTGCCTGACTGGCGCTCGGTCCCCGCCCCATTGGTGTCCGCACCAACGGGAAAGCGTCCGGCGGGGCGGTGGCCCAAGAGGCGCACTCCCTCCAGGAGCGCGCAGTCAGGCCCCGACAACGCGGTTCTCACCCACGGTCCGCCCGGCTTGCCGGACAGACGCGGCTTCGGCTTCCACCGAATCACTACCCGGCCCCGATCGGGTGCGACGAGACTACGCCGATGTCGCTTTATCTAGGTAAACACAGGGAACCGAAGACGCTCCAATGCGTCGTGGCGGCCGATCCGTGGTGGCGAGGAACCTCGCGGATCTTGTCGCACAACGTGATCACGTAGTCGAAGCCCGTGACCGCGTCCAGCGACTGCGGCCGCCGGGGTTCGAGGTCGATGCCGTAGTCCTCACGCAGAGTAACCTTTAGGCGCGCCAGAGGGCGGCGAGTTGCCGGACGGCCAGCCGGGACGGTACGGCGCGGAACAACATGTCGCGCACCCAGGCGGCGGCGCCGGTCTGGGAGGTCAGCCGCGATTGCCGGGACGCCGCCCGCATGATGCCGTTGGCCCTGGGCCTGCGCTCGGCGTCGTAGCGCAGGAGCCGCTGGGCGACGTCCACCGGTTCGGCGCCGGTCAGGTGGCGGGTCAGCGCGGCCGCGTCTTCGAAGGCCTGGCTGGCGCCCTGGCCGAGGTCGGGTGGCATGGCGTGCGCGGCGTCGCCGAGAAGTGCGATCCGGCCGGCCGCGTACGAGGGCAGGGGTTCGGCCAGGCAGGCGATCGGATCGACATAGATGGCCGAACATCGCCCCGCTGCGACGGTCGACCAGCTGGCTGGCGAGCAGTTCCGGCGCCAGGCCGGGAGGGCGAGGCAGCATGCCGCGCAGGTCCAGCCGGCCGGTCCGCCGCAGCCCGGGATGGCCGGGGAAGAGCTGCGCGCGCAGCCTGCTGCCGATGCCGTCGGCCGCGATCACCGCGTCCGCTCTCGTGACGGGGCCGCCGCCGCTGATCACGGTCACCCCGGTGGGGTCGGATTCCAGGCGCTCGACCAGGGTCACGGTGCGCACCAGGTCGGGGGGTAGCGGGGCGCGTAGCGCCTGGTGCAGTTCCACTCGTTCGATCATGACGGGCGCCCCGATCTCCTGCTGCGCCTGGGTCAAGTCGGTGACCAGCAGCGGCCGTCCCCGCCGGTCCCGCAAGCCGCCATGGGTCGCCCGCATGACGTGCCCGCGAACATCGCCGGCCAGCCCCAGCGCCTCCAGCGCGCGGAGCCCGTTGGGCATGACCACGATCCCGGTGCCCGCCTCTCGGAGCTCCGCGCCGCGTTCGAAGAGCGTCACCTCGTGGCCCAGGCGGTGCAGCCCCACCGCCGCCGCCACTCCCCCGAGCCCGGCACCGACCACCGCGATCCTCATGGAACCTCCTCGCCGATTCACTACGATCGTACTAGTACGACTATTGGTAGCATGGCCGCATGCCGCCGACCAATCCGGCCCGTCGCCGAGCTCTGACCGATGCCGCCATCGAGCTGCTGGCTTCCTCGGGCGTCCATGGGCTGACCCACCGTGCGGTGGAGAAGCAGGCGGACCTGCCACCAGGAACGGCCTCGAACTATTTCCGCAGCCGGGAAGCACTGCTGGTGGCCGCCGCCGAGCGCATCGTCGAACTGCATCACGCCGACACCGACCAGGCCATCGACCGGGCCACCGAGCAGCCCACGACGCTGGTCGACCTGTGGACGCAATCGCTGCTCACAGCCGCGACCACTCTGCGCGACCGCTACCTGGCGATCTTCGAACTGCAGATGGAGGCCGCGCGCCGGCCGGCGCTCGCCTCGGCGCTCGCGAGCCTGCAGGACACGGCGTCGCTGCTCACCGCCGGCTACCACGACAAGCTCGGCCTCACCATCCCGCGCGAGAGGATCCCGGCCCTGATCACGCTCTACGGGGGTGCGCTGTTCACCCTGGTCGCCGCGCCGCCGGGGAGCGTCAGCAGGGCGGCCGTCCAGAACGTGGTCGAGGTCATGGTGCACGGCTGCGCCGTACCAGAGGACCGGCGATGAGGTGATCGCTCAGCGCGGCGCGCTCAGGAGGCCTTCGACCTTCTCGGCCGGGTACGGCGTCGTGCGAGCAACGCCGAACAACTCCCAGTAGAAGTCGTTCATGACTGCCGCGACAGGTGCGTACCGGCGGATCGCCGCGGCGACGGCCGGCGGAGCACCGACGGGGTCCGCACCGGCCGCGCACGCGCGGATGTACGCGTTGCGCCGCACGGGCCCGCCCTCTCGTGGCACCGCCACCCGCAGATGTTGGTGACAAGCCAGTTGACCAGCTGCATCAGCGCGTAACCCGTGTCATGCGTCGCCTTGCGGGCCAGAAACCCGCTCTCGCGGGCGGACAGGTCGAACCGAGGGGAGGCCGCCAGCCCGAAGTCGGCGATGTCCAGGCGTCGGCCGTCGGTCAGGACGTTGCCGAAGGGGGCGTCGAAGTGCGTCAGCCCATGGCCGTTCATGAACGCCACACCGGCCGGCAGGCGTGACCCGACCATGGCGCACGCCGCTACCGCTGCGTCCCGGCCGGCGGCGAGTTGTGCGGCGAGCCAGTCATGGAGGCTGTGCGGGATGAATTCCTGAAAGAGCACGACGCAGGCGGTGGCTCGCGCAAGGGCGTGCAGGCGTCGCCGTATCGCCGGTCACTGCGCAACGCCAGCGCGCTCGCCACAGCGCTGTATCTGCCGAGACGCTCACCCCGGGACATGTCCAAGCCGCGCGGTTCCAGCGGGTGACCTCCTTCATGATCGGCTCGCTTGAGCAGACGCTACACCCGCGCGCCGGCTGCGCCCTCTCCAGGGATTTCTGACGATCCCGTGCTCAGGGGAAGCGGCTCGCGGGTGTAGCGGTCAGCGGGGAGACGCGTCGATCTGTACGCGGTCGCTCTCGCCGTCGGAGAGGAACGCCGCCAGCTCCTGCCCCTGCTCGGCGACCTCAGCCCGGTCGGCTCGGGAGAAGCCGCCCAGCGGGGTGACGATCACGGTGCCCGCCTGGACGCTCCAGGTCGCGGCGACCCGGCCGTCGACCAGGACAACTCGGGCCCCGGCGACCGACAGGAGGCGGTGGGCGTCGTCGATGATCCGGCCGCGGTCGTGGTAACCGAGGAGCGCGTTGTCGAACGCCGGCAGGAACCGTACCGGGGCCGGTGTGTCGGGGTCGGGGCGCGGCGCGTCGGGGAGGTCCAGCAGGACCCGGCCGCGCTCGTCCCGGAAGGTGACCAGCTCCTCTCGTATCGCGGCCACCGCGGCCGGCAGTCCGGCCAGGCCGCACCAAGCCCGGAGGTCGGCCGAGGCGGCCGGACCGAACGCGGCCAGATAGCGCCGCACCAGCGCTTGACCGACCGGATCGGAGCCGACTGAATCGGAGGCGTTCGGATCAGAACCGACCGGATCGGAGCCATTCGGACCGGAGCCGTTCCGGGCCGGTGGGTCGATTTCGCGCCCCAGCCAGGAGGAGAGCAGGACGTTGCGTACTCCCGCCCTCGCACGCCACACCCCACGCGGCGGCAGCTGCGCCATCGGGATGAGCGCGGCGACCAGCATCTCGCCCAGGGCCCGCGGCCCCGGCTCTGGCCAGCGCTCGGCCAGCGCCCGCGCGAGCTCGCTCATCGAGCGCGGCTCGTCGTCGGCCATCACCGCCCGTCCTGCGGCCGCGAGCTCGTCGAGATCCACCCCGGCGAGCTCGCGGCGATAGGTCCCGAGTACGCGTTGACGCAGCATGGCGTCATGGCGGCCCCGCCAGGCCAGGACATCGTCGGCGGTCAGGAGGTGGACGGTGCGGCGCATGAGGTGGGTACGCACCACGCCCCGCCGGATGAGCAGGTCCGAGAGCGCCGCCGGGTCGAACGCCCGCAACCGCGACCAGAGCCCGACGAACGGTTCCTGCGGCTCCTGCGCCTGCAGGCCGCACAGGTGCGCGACGGCGTCGAGCACCGGCATGTCGGCGCGATCGAGCAGCAACTGCCGGGCGAGCGTCGCGCGGTTGAGCGCCCGGGTGTCCAGAACGGTCATCGCCGCTCAGGTCGACTTCTGACCGTCGAGCGTTTCGCGCAGGATGTCGGCGTGCCCGGCGTGCTGGGAGGTCTCGGCGATGACGTGCATCAGCACCCCGCGCACGCTGCGCACCGCGCCCGGCTCGTGCCAGGGTGCCTCCGGTAGCGGCTGCGTCGCCGACAGGTCGGGGACGGCGGCGACGATCTCCGCGGTGCGGGCGGCGACCTGCTCGTAACCAGCCAGGATCCCGGCCAGCGTGTCGCCGGGCAGCATCTGGAAGTCGTTCTGGTGGTCGATCATCCACTGCGGGAACTCGCGTGCGGTACCGGCCGCGATGTCGGCCCAGGTGACGCCCTCGGGCAGGCCGTACGTCATCGCCGACGGGCCGTCGACCACGAAGCGCAGCCACGTTTCCTCCATGGACGCGACGTGCTTGACCAGCCCGCCCAGGCACAGCGCGCTGACCGTCGGGCGCTCGCCGAGCTGCTCGTCGCTGAGCTCGCGGACGGTGTTGATCAGGGCCGATCGGGCGTTCGCGATCGCGGCGAGCAGGTCGCCCCGCTCGGCGTCGAGGGTTACGGGGGGCGTGGTGGTGGCGGTCACGGCGTTCGGGCCCTTCGAGTTGTCGTCGTTGTCTGGCACACGACAACAGTCGCAGAGGTAGCGGACAGGAAGTGGCCTCTTCTCCAGGCAAAATGAGGTCATGCCGAAGACTTCCGCGCGACTGCTGTCGTTGCTGTCGCTGCTCCAGACGCGCCGGGAATGGCCGGGGGCGCTGCTGGCCGAGCGGCTGGAGATCAGCCCGCGCACCGTACGCCGCGACGTCGACCGCCTGCGTGAGCTCGGCTATCCCATCCTGGCCTTCAAGGGGCCCGACGGCGGCTACCGGCTCGACGCAGGCGCGGAGCTGCCCCCGTTGCTGTTCGACGACGAGCAGGCCGTCGCCCTGGCCATCGCGCTCCAGACCGCCGCCACCTCCAGTGGGGCGGGCATCGAGGAAGCCGCGGCGCGCGCGCTGAACACCATCCGGCAGGTCATGCCCGCACGGCTGCGCCACCGGATCGACACCCTCCAGATCACCGCCGTCGAGCGGCCGGCGCGCCGACCGGGCCCACAGGTCGACAGCGGCGTCCTCATGGCGATCAGCGCCGCCGTCCACGCCCGGGAGGTGCTGCGCTTCGACTACCCACCCGGTGTGGACGACGACGGTATGCCGACCCCGCCGCGCCGGGCGCAGCCCCATCACCTCGTCACCTGGGGCGGGCGCTGGTACCTCGTCGCCTGGGACCTCGACCGCGAGGATTGGCGTACCTTCCGCGCCGATCGGATCACCCCGCGCACCCCTACAGGGCCCCGCTTCACCCCGCGCGAGCTGCCCGGAGGCGACCTGGTCGCCTTCGTGACCAGCAAGTTCCGGGGCGTCGACAGTGCCGGCAACTGGCCCTGTCGCGGCGAGGTGATCCTCGACCTACCCGCCGCCGCCGTCTCCCGCTTCGCCTACGACGGAGTCGTCGAGGAGCTCGGCCCGAACCGCTGCCGGCTCGTCCTGACCTCGTGGTCCTGGACCGGCCTGGCCGCCACCCTCGGCAGGTTCGACGCCGACATGGAGGTCGTCGGCCCGGCCGAGCTCAAGAACGCCTTCGCGCGCCTGGCCCGCCGTTATGCCAGCGCGGCAACCGACATAGCCGCCCCGCCGGGTACAGAGTGATTGAGCAGGAGCCGTCCGCGAAGTGTTCACCTTCCCCTTGGCATTCTTTGCCGTGATTTGACCTGAGAAGAGCGGCGAACATGACCATGTCTGTCACCCCCGAAGGAGGCCTCGTGCACACACAGCCGCGCCCCCGCCCTTCCTGGCCGGTACGACTGACCGTCGTCCTCGCCGCCATCACCTCCCTGGTCGGCCTGGTCGACATCACCCCCGCCAACGCCACGGTCTACAACTCCTGCACCATCTCCCGCTGCGCCGACGCACGCTCGGCCAACTCGATCTGGGCCTCAAAGAACTACCCCACCAGCAGCGGCTGGTACGCCTGGACGGACGGCAGGTACAACTACACCGGCGGGCGCTTCTACAACCGGGAAGGCCAGCTCCCCAGCGGCGCCACCTACTATGAGTACGACGTTTACTCCCGGGCGCGGGGTGCCGCGCGTGACGCGTACCGGATCGTCGTCAACCGCAGCAGCGGTGTGACGTGGTTCTCCCCCAACCACTACACCGACTTCTACCGGCTCTAGGACCGCCATGACCGCCGCCGCACATCCGCCGCCGCACTGGCTGACAGTGTCCACCGGCCCTGCGCCGACGCTGGTGGATGGGCGGGCCTGCCGGACGCGTGCCGCCTTCTTCGAGGAGGTGGCACGCGCCCTGCGCCTTCCCGGCCACTTCGGCCGCAACTGGGACGCGCTCACCGACTCCTTGCGCGATGTCGGCGCGGTCACCCTGATCGTCGGGCACGCGGAGGAACTGCTCAGCGCCGAGCCTCCCGGGCAGCTCGCGACCCTGCTGGCCGTCCTCGCCGACGCGGCCAAGACGGGGCTGACCGCGACCCTGTGCACCGACCCCGGCCACGAGGCCCTGCTCCGGCAGCGGGTCGCCGCCGCGCTGGCCTGAAACCCCGGGCCGCGCCCTCCCAGGCTCGGGCGGCTTCATATGCGCCGGCGCGGGCCGGGTCCGCGTGCGTTGATTCAGCGTCGCCCGCGACGGGCGGTACCGAAGATGGATCTGGTGATCTCCCGGCCGAGGCTGGAGGCCGCCGACCGCGCCAGGGACTGGAACTCCTTCGACTCCAGCACCCGCTCCAGCATGGACTGCTTCGCCTCTCGCTCCGGCTCTCGCTCAGGCTCTCGCGGGGTTTCGCGAGCGGGGCCCTTGGGAGGCTCGGCCAGTTTCGCGGACAGGATCTCGTAGGCCGACTGGCGGTCGACCGCCGTACCGTACTTCCGCTGAAGTGGCGAGGCGGCGATGACGCCTTGGACCACGTCCGGGCTCGACGGTCCCATGAGCGTCTGAGGGGCGCGCAGCCGCGTCCAGGCGACCGGGGTCGGCGCGCCCGTCTCGGACAGGACCGTCACGACGGCCTCGCCGATGCCGACCTCGGTGAGCAGCCGCTCCAGGTCATAGGAGGACGCGGGAAAGGTCGAGACGGTGGCCTTGAGCGCCTTGGCGTCCTGGGGGGTGAAGGCGCGCAGGGCGTGCTGCACGCGCGCGCCCAGCTGGGCCAGCACGTCCGTCGGTACGTCGTTCGGCGTCTGGGTGACGAAGAACACGCCCACACCCTTCGACCGGATCAGCCGTACGGTCTGGGCGATCGACTGCAGGAACGCCTTGGACGCGTCGTCGAACAGCAGATGCGCCTCGTCGAAGAAGAACACGAGCTTCGGCTTGTCGACATCCCCCACCTCGGGGAGCTCGTGGAACAGGTCGGCGAGCAGCCACATCAGGAAGGTGGAGAAGAGCTGCGGCCGGTCCTGTACGGCGGGCAGCTCGAGAACGGAGATCACCCCATGACCGTCCGGCGTCACCCGGAGCAGGTCGCGCACGTCGAACTCCGGCTCGCCGAAGAACGCCTCCGCCCCCTGCGCCTCGAAGTTGGTCAAGGCACGCAGGATGACCCCGGCCGTCGCCGCCGACAGCCCGCCGATGCCGCTCAGCACCTCCGGCGTGGTGGTCAGATACCGGATGACCGCGATCAGGTCTTTGAGATCGAGCAGCGGCAGCCCTTGCTTGTCGGCGAAGTGGAAGATCAGCCCGAGAGTCGACTCCTGCGTCTCGTTGAGCCCGAGGACCTTGGCGAGGAGGGTCGGGCCGAAGGCGGTCATGGTGCCGCGGATCGGGATGCCGTCTCCCAGACCGCCCAGGGAGAAGAACTCCACCGGACAGGCCGCGGGCTGCCAGGTCTCGCCCACCTCGGCGGCGCGCCGGGTGACGCGCTCGGAGGCCGTACCCGGTGAGGCCAGGCCCGACAGGTCGCCCTTGATGTCGGCGAGGAAGACCGGGACTCCCTGGGCGGCGAGCTGCTCCGCCATGAGCTGGAGGGTCTTGGTCTTTCCGGTCCCGGTGGCGCCGGCGACCAGTCCGTGCCGGTTCAGCATGCTCAGGGGGATGCGGATCCGCTCGGCGGAGTCGGCGGTGCCGTCCTCGCGCACCAGGGCACCAAGCTCCAGTGCCGCTCCTTCGAAGTCATACCCCTTCATCGCTTCTCCCCCTCCGGACGTCCACCGAGGGGTCGTGCGCATCATGCTCGCTTCGCAGGTGCGAAAAACCCGCGTCTGGGCAAAAGCGATTATGCGCTGGACGAGTTCTGTGACTTTTGACTATCGTGTGGCCTATGTCCAGTCCTGAGGCATCAAGACGCTAGCCACCGGTTCTTCCGGTGGCTTCTCGTGATGTCACGCGGCAGCGCCGCCCCCTGAGGCCAGCGCGCCCTTTCGTCACTCCCGCCGCCGGATCACCGTCGTACGGACTGATTCGTTCCAGGAGTTGCGCCCCTGTCGTGGTGCCGGACCTGGTCCTTTCCTTTCACGCGGTAGCGCCCGCGTCCCTGATGGACGCTGGTGCGCGCCGCGTCGTCCTGTGATGCCCTTTCAACGCGGCCTGGAGTCTTTCGCTCATGCCCTTCGCCATCTACATCCTCGGACTGGCGGTCTTCGCCCAAGGAACGTCCGAGTTCATGCTCTCCGGACTGGTTCCGAACATCGCCGCCGACCTGAACGTGTCCATCCCGGCCGCCGGCGCGCTGACGTCCGCCTTCGCCGCGGGAATGATCGTGGGAGCGCCGCTGATGGCGGTGCTCAGTATGCGCTGGCCACGTAGACGGGCACTGCTCGTCTTCCTGGTCGCGTTCATGCTCGTGCACGTCGCCGGCGCCCTCACCGCCAGCTTCTCGGTGCTCCTGGTGACCCGGGTGCTCGGAGCGCTGGCCAACGCCGGCTTCCTCGCCGTGGGGCTCGCGACGGCGGCCGGCATGGCCCCGCCGAACGCCAAGGGGCGGGCCACCTCCATCCTGCTGGGCGGCATCACGCTCGCCTGCGTCGCCGGGGTGCCCGCCGGTGCCGCGCTGGGTCAGACGTTCGGCTGGCGGTCGGCGTTCTGGGCCGTGGCCCTGATCTCCCTGCCGGCCGTCTTCGCCGTGCTGCGCTCGGTGCCGGACGTCGCGCCGGCGACGGGGGACCCCCGCGCGGGGCGCGAACTCCGGGCCCTGCGCGGCCCGCGACTGCTCGTCGTGCTGGCGCTGGCCGCGCTGGTGAACGCCGCCACCTTCTGTACGTTCACGTACCTGACCCCATTGGTCACCAACGTGAGCGGCTTCTCGCCGGGCTGGGTGCCGGCGGTGCTGGCGCTGTTCGGTCTCGGGTCGTTCGCCGGGGTGACCATCGGCGGGCGCCTGTCCGACACGCGGCCGACGCTGGTCCTGATCGCGGGCGGGATCGCCCTGCTCGCCGGGTGGGCGCTCTTCGCCGCCACGGCCGGCAGCCCGGTCGCCACGCTCCTGCTCGTCTTCGTCCAGGGGACCCTGTCGTTCGCCGTCGGCTCGACCCTGATCGCCCAGGTTCTGTACGCGGCCACCCAGGCGCCCTCGCTCGGCGGCTCCTTCGCGACCGCGGCCCTCAACGTGGGCGCGGCGGCCGGGCCCGCCATCGGCGGCGCCACCATCGCCGCCGGGCTCGGCTACCACTCGCCTCTGTGGGTCAGCGCCGTGTTGGTGGCGGCGGCGTTCGCCACAGCGGGCCTCGCCGAGGCCGTACGGCGTCACGCTGTGGTGGCCGCACGGTAACCTAGGGCCACCTGGCGCGCTCGCGCACGCGTGCTTTTGGTCGTTCCCTACAACTGTGGAGCCTTGGTGTGCTCCCTCTGCGACATTTCCCTACGAGCCGGCAGAGGCAAGGCTGTACAGGTGCGGGGGGTGCCACAGGGAAGGCGCGCACAGTCAACAGGAGGGCTCGGTCGGGTGTTCAGTCGTGTCGCCATCGTCAACCGTGGTGAGGCCGCGATGCGGCTCATCCACGCAGTCCGGGAGCTGGCCGCGGAGACCGCGACACCGATCCAAACCGTCGCGCTGCACACCGACGTCGACCGCGCCGCCACGTTCGTGCGCGAGGCCGACCTCGCCTACGATCTCGGTCCGGCGTCCGAGCGCCCGTACCTCGACCTGAAGGCGCTGGAGCGCGCGCTGGTGGAGACCGGGGCCGACGCCGCGTGGGTCGGCTGGGGGTTCGTCGCCGAGGACCCGGCGTTCGCGGAGCTGTGCGAGAAGATCGGCGTCACCTTCGTCGGGCCGAGCGCGGAGGCCATGCGCCGGCTCGGCGACAAGATCGGCGCGAAGCTGCTCGCCGAGGAGGTCGGCGTGCCGGTCGCGCCGTGGAGCCGCGGCGCGGTCGAGACCCTGGACGCCGCCCTCGCGGCGGCGGCCGAGATCGGCTACCCGCTGATGCTGAAGGCGACCGCGGGCGGCGGCGGGCGCGGCATCCGCGTGGTCACGGACGAGGCCGAGCTCGCCGACGCCTACGAGCGCACCAGCCAGGAGGCCGCTCGGGCGTTCGGCAGCGGCGTGGTGTTCCTGGAGCGCCTGGTCACCGGCGCCCGGCACGTCGAGGTCCAGGTGATCGCCGACGGCCAGGGCACCGCGTGGGCGCTCGGCGTCCGCGACTGCTCGGTGCAGCGGCGCAACCAGAAGGTCATCGAGGAGTCGGCCTCGCCGGTGCTCAGCCCCGCGCAGACGGCCGAGCTCAAGGCGTCGGCCGAACGGCTGGCCGTAGCGGTCGATTACCGGGGCGCGGCGACCGTCGAGTTCCTTTACCACCCCGGCGACCAGCTGTTCGCCTTCCTCGAGGTCAACACCCGCCTGCAGGTCGAGCACCCGATCACCGAGTCCACCACCGGGTTCGACCTGGTCAAGGCGCAACTGCGGGTGGCATCCGGCGGCCGGCTCGACGGCGCGCCGCCGGTGGAGCGCGGGCACGCCGTCGAGGCCCGGCTCAACGCCGAAGACCCCGACCGCGACTTCGCGCCCTCCCCCGGCCGCATCGCCCGTCTGGACCTGCCCGCCGGGCCGGGCATCCGCGTGGACACCGGCGTCAGCGAGGGCGACACCATCCCGGCCGACTTCGACTCGATGATCGCGAAGATCATCGCGTACGGCGTCGACCGCGACGAGGCCCTCGGCCGGCTGCGCCGGGCCATGGCACAGACCACGGTGATCATCGAGGGCGGCGCGACGAACAAGAGCTTCGTGCTCGACCTGCTCGACCAGCCCGAGGTGATCGACGCCAGCGCCGACACCGGCTGGATCGACCGCGTCCGCGGCCAGGGCAGGCTCGTCTCCCACCGGCACTCCGCCGTCGCGCTGGCGGCCGCCGCCATCGAGGCGTACGAGGAGGAGGAACGCGCCGAGCGGCAGCGGCTGCTGTCCACGGCGTTCGGCGGCCGCCCGCAGGTGCAGCACGAGAGCGGCCGGCCGCTGGACCTCAAGCTGCGTGGCGCCGGCTACCGCGTGCGCGTCGCGCGGGTCGGCGCGCACCGCTTCCGCGTCGGCGTCCAAGCGGGTGACGACGTCCGCACCGCCGACGTCGAGCTCGAGCGCTTCGACCGGCACACCGGGCGGATCATCGTCAACGGCACCCCCTACCGCCTGCTCACCGGCACGCATGGGCCGATCCACCTGGTCGAGGTGGACGGCGTGACGCACCGGGTCAGCCGTGACGAGGGCGGCGTCGTCCGCTCGCCCGCGCCCGCGCTGGTCGTCGCCACGCCGCTCAAGGTCGGCGCCGAGGTCGAGGCGGGCGCTCCGGTGCTGGTGCTGGAGAGCATGAAGATGGAGACGGTCCTGCGGGCGCCGTTCAAGGCGCGGCTGAAGGAGTGCGTCGTCTCCGTGGGCAGCCAGGTCGAGACCGGTGCGCCGCTGCTGCGGCTGGAGCCGCTCGCCGACGACGCCGCCGAAGCCGCGAGCACCTCGGCCGCCGCGTCCGTCGAGCTGGACCTGCCCGCCGCGCCGGGCGAGATCCCGGCGTGGAAGCGCGCCGCGCGCGGCCAGGAGGACCTGCGCAGCCTGCTGCTGGGCTTCGACGTCGACCCGCACGACGAGGGCGGGGTGCTCGAGGACTACCTCGCCGCGCGCCGGGCGGCCACCGAGGAGGGCCATCGGCCGCTGGCCGAGGAGCTCGCGCTCATAGAGGTGTTCGCCGACCTGGCCGAGCTGAGCCGCAACCGGCCGGCGGGCGAGGACGGCGGCGCCGGCCACGTCTACAGCGCTCGCGAGTACTTCCACACCTACCTGCAGAGCCTCGACGTCGAGCGGGCCGGGCTGCCGGCGGCCTTCCAGGCCAAGCTCGCCAAGGCGCTCGGGCACTACGGCGTCACCGACCTGGAGCGCTCCCCCGAGCTCGAGGCCGCTGTGTTCCGGATCTTCCTCGCCCAGCAGCGCGCGTCCGCCGACGCCGCGGTGGTCACGACGTTGCTGCGCGCCTGGCTACGGGAGTCGCCGCCGGACGAGACGCTGCGCGAGCCCGCCGGTCTCGCGCTGGAGCGCCTGCTGGCCGCGACTCAGGTCCGCTTTCCCGTGGTCTCCGACCTCGCGCGCGGCGTGGTGTTCGCCTGGTTCGCCCAGCCGCTGCTGCGCCGCAACCGCGCCCGCGTCTACGCCGACGTCCGCAAGCACTTGCGCCACCTGGACGCGCACCCCGACGCGCCGGACCGCGCCGAGCGCATCGCCGAGATGGTACGCACCACCGAGCCGCTGGTACGCCTGCTCGGCCAGCGGCTCACCCGCGACAACCTGGACAACGCGATCATGCTGGAGGTGCTGACCCGGCGCTACTACGGCAACAAGGGTCTGACCGGCGTCCGCACCAGCCAGGCCGCGGGCTGCACGTTCGTGGTCGCCGAGCGCGCGGGCTCCCGCGTGGTCTCCTCCGCGGTCGCCTTCGAGGATCTGGGCAGCGCGCTGCGCGGGCTCGCGGAGCTGGTCAGCGGCGAGGACGCCGTCGACGCCGACATCTATCTCGCCTGGGAGAGGCAGCCGGAGGGCTCCGAGGCGATGGCGGCCGCGCTGCACGAGGTCATCAGCGCGCACCCGCTGCCGAGCCAGGTCCGCAGGCTCACCGCCACCGTCGCGGGCAGCGGCGGCACGGTGATGCACCACCACTTCACCTTCCGCCCGTCGGACACCGGGATGACCGAGCAGCGGCTGATCCGCGGCCTGCACCCGTACATCGCGCAGCGGATGCAGCTGGAGCGGCTGAGCAAGTTCGACCTGACCCGGCTGCCGTCCTCGGACGAAGAGGTCTACCTCTTCCAGTGCGTGGCGCGGGAGAACCCCTCCGACGACCGCCTCGTCGCGTTCGCGCAGGTGCGCGACCTGACCGAGCTGCGCGAGCACGACGGCCGGCTGGTGGCGCTGCCGACGGCCGAGGACACCATCGCCACCTGCCTCGACTCCATCCGCCGCGCTCAGTCGCGGCGGCCGTCGGAGAAGCGCTTCAACACCAACCGGATCGTGGTCTACGTCTGGCCGCCGAGCGGCATCACCCGCGCCGAGATCGAGATGATCGCCGCGCGCGTACGGCCGACGACCGTGGGCGCCGGCCTTGAGGAGATCCTGTTCATCGCGCGGCAGCGCGACCGGACGACCGGCGAGCTGACGAAGATGGCCGTACGCATCACCTTCGACGCCACCGGCGGCACCGACCTGACCATCGGCGAGCCGTCGGACGAGCCGGTCGAGCCGCTGGACGACTACCGGCAGAAGGTGCTGCGGGCCAGCAGCCGCAACACGGTCTACCCGTACGAGCTGACCGGCCGGCTCGGCGACTTCGTCGAGTACGACCTCGACGACGACCACGCGCTGGTGCCGGTCGACCGGCCGAAGGGGCGCAACACCGCGGCGATCGTGGCGGGCGTGGTCACCACGCCGACCCGCCGGCACCCGCAAGGCGTCACCAGGGTCCTGCTGCTCGGCGACCCGACCAAGTCGCTCGGCGCGCTGTCGGAGGCGGAGTGCCGCCGCGTGATCGCCGCGCTGGACCTGGCCGAGCGGATGCGGGTGCCGCTGGAGTGGTACGCGCTGTCGGCCGGCGCCCGGATCTCCATGAAGTCCGGCACGGAGAACATGGACTGGGTGGCCGCGGCGCTCAAGCGGATCGTCGAGTTCACCCAGGACGGCGGCGAGATCAACATCGTGGTCGCGGGCATCAACGTCGGCGCGCAGCCCTACTGGAACGCCGAGGCGACGATGCTCATGCACACCAAGGGCATCCTGGTGATGACGCCGGACTCGGCGATGGTGCTGACCGGCAAGCAGTCACTCGACTTCTCCGGTGGCGTGTCGGCCGAGGACAACTTCGGCATCGGCGGCTACGACCGCGTGATGGGCCCGAACGGGCAGGCTCAGTACTGGGCGCCCAACCTGGCCGCCGCGCGGGACGTGCTGATGTCGTACTACGACCACACGTATGTCGCGCCCGGCGAGCAGGGGCCACGGCGGGCGAAGACCACTGACCCCGTCGAGCGCGACATCTCCGACTTCCCGCACTCGTTGCCGGACAGCGACTTCACCACCGTCGGCGAGATCTTCTCCACCGAGGCCAACCCCGACCGCAAGAAGCCGTTCGACATCCGTACCGTGATGCGGGCGCTGTCCGACCAGGACCACCCGGTGCTGGAACGCTGGGCGGGCATGGCCGACGCCGACACCGCGGCGGTGCAGGACGTGCATCTCGGCGGCATCCCGGTGTGCCTGCTCGGCATCGAGTCACGGGCGGTGCCGCGGCGCGGGTTCCCGCCCACCGACGGCCCGGACACCTACACCGCGGGCACGCTGTTCCCGCGCTCGTCGAAGAAGGCCGCGCGGGCGATCAACGCGGCCAGCGGCAACCGGCCGCTGGTGGTGCTGGCGAACCTGTCGGGCTTCGACGGCTCGCCGGAGTCGATGCGGAAGCTGCAGCTGGAGTACGGCGCCGAGATCGGCCGCGCGATCGTGAACTTCCGCGGGCCCATCGTGTTCTGCGTGATCTCGCGCTATCACGGTGGCGCGTTCGTGGTGTTCTCCAAAGCGCTGAACCCGAACATGACCGTGCTCGCGCTGGAGGGCTCGTTCGCCTCGGTGCTCGGTGGCGCCCCCGCCGCCGCGGTGGTGTTCTCCGGCGACGTCAACGTCCGCACCGCGGCCGACCCGCGCGTACGGGATCTGGAGGCGCGCACCGCGGCCGCCGCCGGCACCGAACGCGCCGCGTTGACCGCGGAGCTCGACGAGCTCCGCGCGTCGGTCCGCGCGGAGAAGCTCGGCGAGGTGGCCACGGAGTTCGACCGGGTGCACAACATCCAGCGCGCGGTCGAGGTCGGCTCCGTGGACGCCGTCATCCGCGCCGCCGAACTCCGCCCGCGCATCATCGAGGCCATCGAGTCGCGTCTGCGTTAGCCCTCTGTGAGCGCCGCTTTCATGACGTCCCGCAGGGGCGTCGGCGGGTGGCCGATCAGGTCGGCCAGCGCCGGGCCGACCTGGGCGAACTCGCCCTGCCTGCTGGCGGCGAACATGCCCACGAGCATCCGTGCCTGCGGCTCCGGCACGCCATGGGAGAGCAGGTTCGCCACGTACTGCTCGTCGGTGATGGTGACGCGCCTGATCGGGCGTCCGGTGAGTTCGGCGGCGATCTCGACGACGTCGGCGAGGTCGAGGGCTTCGGAGCCGGTGAGCGGCGGGGTCGGGCCGTCGAAGCGGCCCTCGTCGGCCAGGACGATCGCGGCGGCCTCGGCCAGGTCGGCGTGGGCCGTCCAGGAGACCGGCCCGTCCTGCGGCGCGGCCAGTTCGCCGGTCCGCAGGGCGTCGCGCAACAGCATCAGCGTCGTGGTGGCGTAGAAGCCGTTGCGCAGCGAGGTCCAGGCGACGCCGGACTCTCTCAGCGCCGCCTCGGTGGCGGCGTGGTCCGGCATGGGCGCGAAGAGCGAGGACGGGTTCGCGCCCATATGGCTGGTATAGAGGATCCGGCGCGCGCCGGACCCCCTGGCCGCCGTGATCGCGGCGCGGTGCAGACTGAGCGCCGTGTCGCCGGTGGCGGCGGCGGACACGATCAGGACCTGGGAGGCGTCCTCGAAGGCGTGGGCGAGGCTCGCGGGCTCGGCGTAGTCACCCCGGCGGACGCGGACGCCCCGTTCCCGCAACCACTGTGCCTTCTCAGGGTCGCGGACGCTCACCGCGACTTTCTCGGCGGGGACGCGTTCGAGCAGATCCTCCAGAATCGCCCGGCCGAGCTGTCCGCCGGCCCCGGTAACGATGATCATTATGACCTCCAGTTGTCGCCTTGCAGCAGGGTCGCCGGGGTCAGATCAACTCCCGCGCATCACTGCTAACGAGATGGACGTTATCACCGATAAATAGTGATGCTAACGCGAATCTGTTATCGTTGCCACCATGGATGCCGATGACGTCGACGCCGGGGGCGGCCCTCGCGAACGCATCCTCGCCGCCACGGCCAAGCTGCTCGCCGAGGGCGGCCGGGAGGCCGCGTCGACGCGTGCGGTGGGCGCCGCGGCAGGAGTGCAGGCGCCGACCATCTACCGGCTCTTCGGCGACATGCGGGGCCTGCTCGACGCGGTCGCGGCCGAGGGCTTCGCCGCCTACCTGAGCAGCAAGACCGACCGGGAGCCCACCGCCGACCCGGTCGAGGACCTCCGCGCCGGCTGGGACCTGCATATCGGGTTCGGCCTGGCCAACCCGGCCCTGTACCTGCTCATGAACGAGCCCCGCCTCGGGGACGTCGCCGCCCCGCCCGCCGCCGTCGCCGGCGAAAAGGTCCTCGCCACGCACATCCGCCGGATCGCCGAAGCGGGCCGGCTGCGCGTCAGCGAGGAACGCGCCGCCCACCTCGTCCAGGCGGCTGGTCTCGGCACGACGGTCACTCTGATCACCATGCCCGCGGACCGTCGCGATCTGGAGCTGTCCGTCCTCGCCCGCGAGGCGGTCATCGCCGCGATCACCACCGACACTCCGGCGGCCACGTCTCCAGGCCCGGTCACCGCAGCGGTCACCCTGCGCGCCGTCCTGCCCCGGACCACCGTCCTGACCGACCCGGAGCAGCGCCTCCTGGAAGAGTGGCTCGACCGCATCGCCGACCCGGCCACCTGACGGTCCCCCGGGGGATTCGTCACACAACCGTCTCGGTCCGTGGTGGCTGGGGTTCTTTGAGAGGGATACCCCCTGCGGGGAGAGGAAGACAACGGTCGGTCGTGACGCGTCATGTACGGGGCCCGCCGCCCCGCACGCGCCCGCCTCGTGTACCACAAGGTGACCATGAGCTCCCTGGCCTTCGCTTCGGGCACCTAGGAATCGGGGCGACGGACTGGGGGACCTGGCGGCGTCGGACCTGGACGGCGGAGCTGAAGTGCTCGCACGCCGAGGCGCAGCCGCGGTCGGTGAGCACCACCAGCGGCAGGTTGAGCAGCGCGACGCTGTCATCGGGTCTGCATGGACTCGCACCTGCCGTCCACGGCGCACTGGTACGCCGTGACCTTGCCGCATCCAATTGGGAGGCCGAAGGGAGACCGCCAGTTTCGGACGCCTCCCCCACAGTCACCGCCCGAGGCACCAGAACGGCGGTGGTTTCGAGACCGCCCGCCGCCTGACCGAGGCCGGGGCGGTCCCGCAAGCACTGTCAGAATCTACGTGGTGATGATAAAAATCGACACTGTGTAGACTTTGAGATGGGGAGCAGTCCAGCTCCTCGCGAGTCTCCTCAGGAGGAACAATGCAGAGGCAGAACTGGCTCATCACCGGCGTCAGCACGGGCCTTGGACGTGCCTTCGCCCAAGCCGCCCTGGCCGCCGGTCACACCGTCGTCGGCACGGTCCGCTCCGAGGAGGACCTGCGGGCCTTCGAAGGGCTCAAACCCGGGTACGCTCACGGCCGCATCCTGGATGTGACCGACGACGCCGCCGTCTCGAGTGTGATCACGGAGGTGGAACAGAGCGTCGGCCCCCTGGATGTCGTCATTGCCAACGCGGGCTACGGCCTGGAGGGCACCTTCGAGGAGACGCCGCTGGCCGACGTGCGGCGGCAGTTCGAGGTCAACGTGTTCGGGACAGTGGCCACGCTGCAGGCGGCCCTGCCCCACATGCGCCGGCGGCGCCGCGGGCACCTGATGGCCGTCACCTCCATGGGCGGGCTGATGGCCGTGCCCGGCATGTCCGCCTACTGCGGCAGCAAGTTCGCCCTGGAAGGCATCCTCGAGGCACTGGGCAAGGAGGTCGCACAGTTCGGGATCCATGTGACGGCGATCGAGCCCGGCTCCTTCCGCACCGACTGGGCCGGACGGTCCATGACACGCACCGCGCGGTCCATCGACGACTACGACGAGCTGTTCACCCCCATCCGTGAAGCGAGGCAGAAGGCCAGCGGGAACCAGCTGGGCGATCCGGCCAAGGGCGGGGAGGCCGTCGTGCACATCGCGTCGGTCGACCAGCCGCCGGCCCACCTCGTCCTTGGCTCGGATGCGCTGCGACTGGTCACTGCCGCGCGCAAGGCTGTGGACGAGGACATCCGCGCATGGGAGCCCCTCTCCCGTACGACCGACTTTGCCGAGGGTGCTCAGCTCTGATGCCCAGCCACCACTCCGCGCGGAGCCGGCGCGCCACCGAACGCAAGGGCGATGTCCGGGAGAGGGCCATTCTGGACACCTGCGAAACTCTACTGGTGCAAAAGGGCTACGACGCCATGACTGTCGGCGACATAGCTCAGGGCGCCGGTATCACCCGCGGCGCCCTGTATTTCTACTTCGGCTCCAAACAAGAAGTGGTCACGGCACTCGTGGCCCGAACCGTTGAGCATCTGTGGGAGCGGTCCCGGGCCACTGCAGAGACCGACGAGCCGCGCCAGGCCATCGCAGCAGCCATGCAGCGCACGGTTGAGCTGTGGGATGAGCACGGTCTGGTCATGCGCACGGCGATCGATCTGTCGTTGACCGTGCCGGAGATCGGCGAGCTGTGGAGCCACACGGCTGACCTGTTCATCACGGCCATCACCGCTGTCCTGGAACGAGCCGGCGTTCAGGCCGGCACCGAACCAGAACAAGCGTCAGCGATGGCACGCGCCCTGTGCTGGATGATCGAGCGGACCTTCTACCACGCCTCGCAGGAATCCCGCGAGAATTTACAAAAGGCATCTTCGACCTGCGAACACATCTGGCTGACCAGCGCCGGTCTCACCACCTGAATGAGGCATCTGGCCTGGAAGTGAAGGCGCAGACATGCTGGCGCCGGCACAGCCCGAGATCAATCTGATCGAGAACCGCCGTACGACCGCCTCGGGCGGGGTTCGGGGGCCGGGAAGAGTGGCCGCCACCGCGTGGCGAGGTCGAGGTGGGAGTTCATGTCCAGCTCGAATCGGCCGTAGGGGTTCACGTGGGTCCAGAACAGTGGCGACAGGGCCCGCCGGTCGGCGTCGGTGGGCCGCTTCTGCCACTCGCCGTACGTACCGTGCGGCCCAGTTCCTCGATCGCCCGGTAGGTGGGGTGCTTGGGCCCGCCGCGGGTGAAGCGCCGCAGGACCTCCTCGGCCTCGGCGGTGCCCAGGCGCAGGGCGGTGGTGTACTTCACGATCTGGTCGTACTGCTGGCGGATCAAGTCCCAGTCGATCGTCTTGGTCGACAGCACCGGCGCCAGGTTCGGCCACTTCTCGTCCTCCCCGGCGGCCTGCCGGTACAGGCGGGCCGAGATGACGTTCTTCAGCCGGGGCAGCAGGTTGAAGCCGAGCATATGGGCGAAGGCGAACCCGACGATGGAAGCGCCGTGCGTGTCCGTGGACTGCCGGTCGATCTCCACGTCCGTGCAGTGCCGCAGTACGCCCTCGATCATCGCGGCGACTTCGGAGGCCGCGCAGGATTTGAGCTGGCTGTAGACGCACAGCGACTTCTTCTCGACGTGCCAGTAGATCATCACCCCGGGGCCGCGGTACCACTGGTGCCACTCGGTCATGAAGTTCTAGCTCCACGAGCCGAACTTCTCGGAGTCGCTCGCGCAGGCCATGCCCTCGCCCCACCACGCCGCATCGCGGGCGGCGAAGGTGGCATTGACCAGCCGTACCATCGCCGCCGGGGTGAAGGTCTCGGTCGGCGTCGTCCACAAGACCCTCGCAGCCGCCCGGTCCGAGACCGAGCCCGCCGCCATCGCCGAGGACAACTCCTAGCCACCGACCAGAAGGCCCGACGCCGGCGGTCAGCACGATGCTGGCACGCCCCAGCGCGCCCTGCACTGGGTGGCATAAGAGCGGACAAGCATTCTCCGCAGCTTGAGGACCGGGACTCAAGCCGACTTGCGCCGGTCGGGACGACAACACAGCCGGGGTCGGTCTGGACCTCGCCGCCTTCCGCCGCGCCGGTGAGCAGGGGACGGTGCTCCGTCACGGTAGGGTTCTGGCGGACTTTCTATAAGGTGGACGGCACGTGTGAGCAAGGCCAATGAGCTGATCGGCGCGGCGATGGAGGCGCTTGCCAGCGAGGATCAGGCGGCCTTCGACTCCGCTGCCGCCTTCCTGGCCGACCGGGACGACGCCGATCGCGTGCTGGTGGAGGTCGTGACCCGTGCGATCTCGGGGTTGTGGCGGAACGGCTGGCAGCCCGCCGACGTGGTGAGGATCGCGGCCAGGCGGCTGACCGACTGGCACGGGCGGGCGGCGGCCGACCTCATCGCCTGGGAGATGCGGACCTATGAGCCGGCCACGGTTGATGAGCGCTGGCGCGACCAACTCGCCGGCTTGGAGGCCGCGGTGTGGTGGAAGGGCGGCTACCTCGCGGCGCGGCAGGCGCGCGACGGGGCCGGCCGTCTGGTGACCGTCTCCGGTGTGCTGGAACTGTTGGGGTTGCTGACCGGGCTGCCCCGGCTGGAGTCGTTGAGCCCGCCGCCCGGGGCCGCTCGCCGTACGGTCCAGGCACGCTCACACGTGGTCAGTGAGAAGACGCTCGGGCGGGTGCGGGCGCTGCTTGCCAAGGCGGAGTCGACGGCGTACGAGGCGGAGGCGGAGACGTTCATGTCGGCGGCGCAGAGCTTGATGGCGAAGTACAGCATCGACGCGGCGATGCTGGACGCGCAACCAGGCGGAGGTGAGGCCCCGGCGGGCATCCGGGTCGGCATCGACGCGCCGTACGAGCAGCCCAAGGCCGTGCTGCTCGTTCTCATCGCCGAGGCCAACAGGTGCCGGGTGATCTGGTCGAAGGAGCTGGGGTTCGCCACTGTGCTGGGGTTCTGGGCGGACCTGTCCTGGGTGGAGATGCTGTTCACCTCGCTGCTGGTGCAGGCGCAGACCGCGCTGGTGAACTCGGGCACCAGAAAGCACGGCACCGGCCGATCGAGGAATAAGACGTTCCGCCAGTCGTTCCTGTCGGCGTTCGCCTCCAGGATCGGGGAGCGGCTCGCCGAGGCCACGGCGGCCGCGGTCTCGCAGGAGAGCGCCAGCCGGGGCACCGACCTGGTGCCGGTGCTGGCGGCCCGCGAACAGGAGGTGGAGCAGGCAGTCGAGCGCATGTTCCCGAACCTGGTCTCGCATGCGGTCCGCACGTCCTGGGACCGGGAGGGCTGGGCGGCGGGCCGTACCGCCGCCGATCAGGCCAGCCTCGGGGCGCGAGACCGATAGCGCTCCGGGTGCGGGGGACCAGGCGCCCGTGTGGCCGGGTATCGCCGACTCCAGGGCCACTCGCGGATGCGCGCCGCCGCGGGCCACGCCGGTGTTGTCCACGTTCGACGAAGGCGAAGGCCGCGTACGCCATGGGGACGATCCCGCGCGCGCCGAACACCAGGGGATCCAATGCCGCGCGGAGACGACATCAGCGTGTCCTCTCGAGAGGCGGTCCGAAAGGTGGTCATGAACAGGGCCTCGATGCTTTCGTCGTCCCCTCTTGCAGCAGGCCCAGCCGCAGTTAAGGAGCTGGCACTC
Organism: Nonomuraea sp. NPDC049129; assembly: GCF_040648495.1. Classification (NCBI taxonomy): domain Bacteria; kingdom Bacillati; phylum Actinomycetota; class Actinomycetes; order Streptosporangiales; family Streptosporangiaceae; genus Nonomuraea; species Nonomuraea sp. NPDC049129. The sequence goes on from NZ_JBEZDU010000028.1 coordinate 86,644, forward strand.
CCGGAGCGGTCCATCAGGCTGGAGCCTTGCCATGACCAGCGGGATACGTGATGCTTACTGACCTCTTATGTGAATCGGCCGAAAGCTCCCAGAGCGCATCACTCGTGCTGTTACGTCTGCACCGACGTGGCGACGGGAGCAACCAGAGAGGTAGTTCGTCCCCGTGACCCATGGCCCGTGGCCCCAGCAGCCTGCGCAAACACCACCGTCAACGCCCATTGAACCGCTGCTGACCAGGGAATACGACGCTGATCCCGCGCTCGTGCACGAGCGCCTGCGCGCCACGTACGGACCGGTCGCCCCGGTCGACCTCCTCGGGGTGCCGGTCTGGTTCGTCCTTGGCTATGAGGAAGTGTTGCGCGTCCTGCAGAACACGGGCGGCATCTGGAGCAAGCACGTCGACAGGTGGCAGGCCAACATCGAGGGGCGGCTACCGGCGGATTGGCCGCTGCTGCCCGTCTTCCAGGTCAACAGCTCGGCCTTCCAGGAGGGCGCGACGCAGCGCGAGTTGCGGGGCGCGTGGACCAGCGCGCTCGCGCCGTTCCAGAACCCCGGCCACCTCCAGGCGCAGCAGTTGGAACGTTCGATCGTGCGGTACGCCGACGACCTCCTCGACACGCTGGCGGAGGGCGGTGCCACGGGATGGGCGGATCTGGCGGCGCAGTACGCGCGGCCACTCCCCCTGATGGTCGCCAACCGCATGCTCGGCTTCGCCGCCTCACGTGGCGAGGACGTCGTGATGGATCTCTGGCGGATGATCGACGCCGGGCCGGACGCGCCCGCGGCGTTCGAGCGGCTGTACGCGGCCATGACGGAGCTCGCGGCGAGCAAGCGTGAGAGCCCCGGTGACGACCTGCCCTCCTACATGATCGAGGCGAAGCCGGACTTCACGCTGGACGAGCTGGCCCGCGAGCTGCTCATGCTGCCCGGCCTGCTGGACTTCACCGCCAGCCTCGTTTGCAACGTGGTCGTCGAGGTCATCTCCAATCCGGATGTCCGGGAGAGCCTGTCCGTGGGTTCGATCGACGAGACGGTCAACCGGGTCGCCCTGCTCAATCCGCCGATGGCCAACCTGACCTTCCGGTTCCCGATGACGGACGTGAAACTGGGCAACTACACGATCGCCGCCGGGGATCCGGTCATGCTCTCGGTCGCGGGCGCGCACGCCGACCCGCGATTCGCCGGGGCGATCGATCGGCAGGCCATCCGCAGCACCCGCGCTCATCTCGCCTGGGGCGCGGGGCCGCACAGCTGCCTGGGTCAGCGGCTCGCGACCCAGATCACCACCATCGCCGTACGCCGGCTCTTCAACAGGTTCTCCAAGATGAAGCTGGCGCTACCGGCCGACCAGTTGCCCTGGCGCCCCTCTCCCTTCATGCGGGCGCTGCGGTCCCTGCCCGTCCAGTACGAACTCGCCAGCCCCCACGTCCCCGCGACCGCCCCCGCTCCCGTGGACGTGCAGCCGTCCCCGGCGGGTGAGGCCGCCACCGGTCAAGGGGCGCCCCGTTCCGCGCTGTGGAACTTCCTGCGCGGGCTGCGTCGCGGACGATAGACCCTTCAGGTGGAGGGGTCGCTCCACTTACCGTGCTACGGTATCCCGGTAACTGGATAACCCACTCCAGTTACCGGGATGGAGGATTCGTGCCCTACAAAGGACCCCTGCCGAAGCAAGTGGTCACCCGTGTCAACGCCTGCGCGAGCGCGCTGCGCTCCTCTCCTCGCTGGGGCAGGCTGGTGCGCAAACACCTCACGATCGTCACCTACACAGGACGTCGCTCGGGACGTGTCTTCAGCACACCCGTCGCCTACCGGCGGGCGGACGACGTCGTCACCATCGGCGTGCAGATGCCGGACGCCAAGAAGTGGTGGCGCAACTTCCTGGACGAGGGCGGCCCGATATCGCTGGACCTGGACGGGACCGACCGCACCGGGCACGCGGTCGCCCGGCGTGACGGAGCGGGCCGCGTCACCGTCACCGTGCGCCTCGACGGCTGAGCTGAGCCGTCACCCACGCACCGTGGCGGTTTTCAGCTGCGGGGCGGCGGCGATCTCGGCTTCGGTGAAGCGCTCGGTGGCCCACTGACCGCGCGAGAACAGGACCGTCTGGTCGGTGTGGTGGGGCGAGGCGGGGTTGGCGGACAGGGAGTAGGTCAGGACGGTACGGGTACGCGGCCCGTCCGGGGTGAGCTCGACGGCCATCATGAAGCTGGAGCCGGTGTCCACCTCCGGGTAGCGCCCGTCGGCGCCGAGCGGGCCGCGCATGCGCACCCCGTCGAAGCAGCCCTCCCCCTCGGTGCAGCCGGGAATCGGGATCGAGGCGTAGCGCTGCGCCTGGCCCGGAGTCAGCGTCAGGGGGACGCGGTTGGTCTGGAAGAAGAGCACGGCGTCGGCCAGGGCCTGCCGGACCGTCGGATCCTCGCCCTTGAGCCCCCGAGGGGTGGTCAGCGGACGCGCGGGATCGAACGGCACCCGCCAGGGACTGAACCTGGGCTCTCCCGGCTTGGTGGGACGCTCGAGCCGGGTGTAGAACTCCCGCCACAAAATGGCCCCCTGGCCGTCGAGAGTGGCACGCCCGTTCCAGTCGCCCAGCGTCCGGCAGGCCGCGCGCAGGTTGGCGGCGCTGACGTCGGCCAGCACGTACGCGACCTTGTGGGTCTGGCCGACGGCGAGCACCGGGCCGTAGCGCGAGGTTTGACGTGCTCCTCGCCCTGAAGAGGCGGGGGATTCCCGTGCTGCTTACGCAGCAGTCCGTGCCGCGTAAGCAGCACGTGCTGTGGAACAGGATGCTTGACGCTTCACTGACCCGCCTACCGGCAAGTCTCCACGTCCTGTCACCGCCCGTCCGGCGGCCTCGTCATACCGATGAATCCAGGAAGCGATCTCACGGCCAGCTTGGTTATCGCTTGCCCGTTCAATCACGGAAACCTTACCGTACGTGATTGAAGCGTCGCAAGCAGTTTCGATCACTGCACGCTCACGCCCCAGAGGGCACTCACACGTGGGCCTACACCATCCCGCCTGAAGACAGGAGCACTAGCCCGCATCTCGGTAGACGTCGCTGGACAGGTTGGTGACCGGGCGGACCGGGTCGTCGGACATGGCCGTGGCGCCGAAGTAGCGGGACCGCTCGCCCCGCATGGTCACCACCCACGAGGCCAGCACGCACAGGTTGTCCTGCGCGAAGGCGTAGCCGTACCCGAACCCGAGGCCGCCGTAATCCTTGGCGGAGATGTGCGGGATGCCGTACTCGGTGCGCCGGATCGTGGCGGAGTAGCGCTCGTCGGCGGCAGCGGCGGACGGCGCGGTCGCGTTCACTACCACGGAGGAGGCGAGCACGAACAGCGCGACCAGCACGGCCGGTCGCGGTATGAGCTTCATGTGGCTCCTATTCGAAACGGGCGTTGTCGGGCGCGGTCAGGCGCCTGAGCAGCGGCAGGCCGGCGAGAATCACCAGCAGGGAGGCGGTCAGGCCGCCGCCGACGGTCGCGAAGTAGACGGGGCCGGGCAGCGCCAGGGCGGCCTTCTTCATCGCGAGCTGGCCTATGAGCGGTTCGGCCACGCCGAAACCGGCGCCGGCGGCGAGCACGGCGGCCAGGACGAGCGGCAGCGCGGACTCCAGCAGCACCACCCCGGCCAGGGTCCGGGTGGGGGTGCCGGCCAGCCGCAGCAGGGTGAACGGCTGCCGGCGTTCGACCAGCCCGCCGCCGACCGCCACCACGAGGCTGCAGCCGCCGACGATGAGGGTCAGGGCGACGACGGCCAGCGCGATGTTCTGGCCCTGGGTGTACAGGGTGGCTCTGACCTGGGCGACCTCGGCGAAGGTCATCGGGGCTTCGACGGTGTGCTCGGCCAGCAGCGTGCGGAGCCGCTCCACCGCCGCCGGGTCGGCCGTGGAGATCAGGATCGCCTCCATGGCGAGGCCGGTGGTGGAGGAGACGGATCGGCTGCCGGCTCCCGCGACGGGCAGGATCTTGTCGATGGTGAGCGGGTTGTCGGCGCCGGCCACGCGGTTGAAGACGCCCGCCACGGCGTGCGCGTCCGCCGGGCACCGCCCGAGCACGGGGAAGCGGGCCAGGCTCGCGCATTCGACGGCGGTTCGCGGGGGCGGCGGGCCGTCCGTGGGCATAGGGGCGGCCGCCGGCTCCGCCAAGGCGTAGATCGGCAGTATGTCCACGCCCGGGAAGCCGCGCAGCCGGGCGAGCACATCCTTCTGCGCCTGCTGGGACAGCCCCGCGCTGCCGGGCCGGTCGAACTGGGCGCGCAGTACGTGGTTCAGCGCTCCCCCGGCCACGGCCCGCTGGCCGGACAGCACCGCGGGGACGATGCCGGCGAGCGCCGTACCGACGAAAACCGCCAGCATGAGCCCGCTCACCGCGCGGAAGGCGGCCTTGGGGTCGGCGGCCATCCGCTGCGCGGCCAGCAGCGTCGCCGCGCTCTGGGTCCGCCGGGCGGCCAGGCGAGCGGCCCGCATCGTCAGCCAGGGTCCGGCCAGGATCAGCCCGACCATGATCAGGGCGAGCCCCGCCACGGCCAGCACGGTGTCGAGGTCGTTGCCGTCGCGGAACACCGGGCCCGCGAACAGCCCCAGCCCGGCCAGCAGCGGGATCACCCGCCACGCCCTCGGCGCAGGCGCCGCGCCCTTCCTGGCCACTCCGAGGGGTGAGATCCGCACCCTGCGCAGCGACCATAGGGCGGCGCCCGCCGCGGCGACCGGCACGCAGGCGAGCACGGCCGCGTACTGCCAAGGATGTGGGGCGATCAACTCGGGAAAGAAGCGGACACCGGTGATCCGCACCCCGGCCAGCGCGGGCCGTACGACCTGGAAGAGCGCCAGGCCGGCCAGCGCGCCGAGCAGCGCGCCCAATGCGGCGTCCACCGCGGCCAGCACGTTGATCTGCCGGGAGGTGGCGCCCACCAGCCGGATCGCCGCCAGGCGGGTCTCACGGCGGGCGGCCGCCAGCCGGGTGGCGGTGCCCACGAGCGCCAGCAGCGGGACGACCAGCGCGATGGCGCCCACGCCGAAGCCGAACCGGTAGATGTCGGCGTAGCCATCGGTCGCGGGCCCGGTGGCCACCGTGTCGACCTGCGCGGCGCCGGGCATGGCGGCGACCTGCCCCGATGTCCGCCCCACCACGATGGCCAGCTCGTCGGGCCCGGACAGCCCGGCCTCGCCGATCAGCCCGGCACGGGTGCCGGGGAAGCGATCGGCGAGTCGCTCGCGCGGCGCCGAATCCAGCAGCCTGGCCAGCGCGGGCGAGGCGTAGTACTGGCCGGGAGCGGGCATGCGGGACAGGCCGGGGATGACCGGCGCCCGGGCGCCGAGCGCGGCGGCGTCCAGCCTCGTGATCGTCTGGCCGGCGTAGTAGTCCTCGTGCAGGTTCCACAGCGCGCCGTCGGCGGTGGCGTCCAGGGCCCAGCCGTTGGGGGCGGTGCCGCGCGTGCATTCCCAGCACTGGCGGTCGTTGGTGGCCTGGAAGGCGTTGAAGAGCGACAGCGTGCCCAGCAGCACCGCGACACCGGCCGCCACCCCGCCGACGATCAGCGCCAGCCTTGCTGCCGCCTCCCTGCCGCTGCTCAGCGACAGCCGCAGGCCCAGCCGGATCATCGGACGATCCCGCTGGCGTACGGGTCGGTGACCCGGCCGTCGCGGACGACGACCTCCCGGTCGGCACAGGCGGCCACCCGGGCGTCGTGGGTCACCACGATCACGGTGGTGCCCTCCTGGCGGGCCAGGCTCACCAGCAGCTCCATCACGTGCTCGCCGGTGAGCGAGTCGAGCGCGCCGGTCGGCTCGTCGGCGAAGACGACCCGCGGCCCGGTCACCAGCGCTCTGGCGATGGCCACCCGCTGCGTCTGCCCGCCGGACAGCTCCCCCGTACGCCGGCCGCCCAGGTCGGCCAGCTCCAGCCGTTCCAGCCAGGAGGCGGCCCGCGCGTAGGCACGACGGCGGCGGGTACGGCCGAGCAGCAGCGGCAGCGCCACGTTGTCGGCCACGGTCAGCTCCGGCACGAGCTGGCCGAACTGGAAGACGAAGCCGAAGGCGCTGCGCCGTAACTCGCTGCGGCGGCCGTCGTTCAGCGTGTCCAGGCGCCGCCCGTCGAACCACACCTCGCCGCTGTCCGGGGTGAAGATTCCGGCCAGGCAGTGCAGCAGCGTCGACTTGCCGGAGCCGCTTGGCCCCATGACGGCCAGGACCTCGCCTGCGCTCACCGACAGGCTGGCCTCGCGCAGCGCGGGCGTGTTGCCGAAGGCGCGGCTGATGCCGTCGGCCCGCAGCACCGGGTTGACGATCATCGCTCGCGCACCGCCGCCGTCAGCGCGTCCAGCCGGGCCTGGGTGACGTCGATCCACCGCAGATCGGCCTCGAGGCGGAACAGCCCGTGATCGGCCAGCAGCGCGTCGACCAGGTTGCCGGCGCGCTTGATCTCGGTCAGCTCGCGCATGCGCCGCAGATGCGTCGCCCGCTGGGCGTCGAGGTAACCGGCCGCGTCGCGGCCCAGCATCAGGGCCAGCACGACCTTGGTGAACAGCACGGTCTGCAGGTACGGCTCGGCCGCCACCGGCTCGGCCAGCCACTCCTCGACCTCGCCCGTGCCCACCGGGGTGATGGCGTAGCGCTTACGGTCGGGCCCGTCGCCCGGCTCGCTCGCCCCGGCGGTGATCTTGCCGTCTCTGGCCAGCCGGCCGAGCGTGGAATAGACCTGGCCGAAGGGCAGGGGCTTACCGCGGCCGAAGAAGGTGTCGTAGTCGCGTTTCAGGTCGTATCCATGGCTCGGCTCCCGTTCCAGCAGGCCGAGCAAGGCGAGGGGGACGCTCATGGGACGCCACTATACCCCGAGGGTATATACGACGAGGATAACGACATCCACTCAGCCCGATGTGGGCCGGACCCCCACGACGGCAGTGGCGAGCCGGGTGAGCTGGGCGCGCTGAGCGGCGGAGAGGCGGTCGGTGAGCCCCATGACCCGGCGGCCGATCTCGGCGGCGCACCCCTCGGCGAACCGCCTACCCTCGGGGGTGAGGCGGACCAGCACAGCGCGGCCGTCATGGGGGGAAGGCGAGCGCTGGACCAGTCCGCGCTTCTCGGCGCGGCTGACCAGGCCGGTCATGGAGGACTTGTCCAGGCCGAGGTAGCCACCGAGTTCGAGCATGCCGCACTGCCGGTCGCGCAGGATGCCCAGCAGCCTGATCTGGATGATCGACAGGTCGTGCTCCGCGCCGGCCTCGGACAGGACGCGCTGGACCAGGAAGGACAGCTGCACCAGGGCGTCCACCGTGTTCAGGGGCCCGTCGGCCGGGGTGGAATCGGTCGTCATGGGGTCAGCCTACTTGACCTAGTACGTGGCACAAACTACTTTCAAAAGTAGTACGCGCCGCAAACCAACTATGGCAGGAGAATCCCATGCGCGCCGCAGTCGTCCATTCCTTCAACGCCCCGCCCCGATTCGGCACCTTCCCGACCCCCATCCCCTCGGGGGAGCACGAGGTCCTGGTCGACGTGCTGGCCGCCGGGCTGCACCCACGGGTGCGCTCGGCGGCGAACGGCAGCCACTACACCTCCGACGGCACCCTGCCCCTGGTGCCCGGCATCGACGCGGTCGGCCGTACCGCGCAGGGCGAACTGCTCTACTTCGCCGCCCCCGACACCGCGCTGGGCACCATGGCCGAGCACGCCGTCGTCGACCGCCGCCGTGCCATCACCCTGCCGGCGGGCACCGATCCGGCCGCCGTGGCCGCGGCCATGAACCCCGGCATGTCCTCCTGGGTAGCGCTGCGCCGCCGCGTGTCCTTACCGCCCGGCGGTTCCGTCCTGGTCATGGGCGCCACCGGCAACGCCGGACAACTCGCCGTCCAGATCGCCAAACACCTCGGCGCCGCCCGCGTGATCGGCGCCGGCCGCGACCCACTACGCCTCGACCTGCTGAAGAGCCTCGGGGCCGACGAGGTGGTCAGGCTCTCCGACCCCGACCCCGACCCCGGCTCTGGCTCCGGCTCCGGCTCCGGCTCCGGCTCCGGCTCTGACTCCCACGACGTCGCCGAGCGGCTCGCGCGGGCGGCCGCGGACGTCGACGTCGTCATCGACTACCTGTGGGGCCGGCCCACCGAGCAGGCCATGCCCGCCCTGCTGACCGCCCGCTCCGACCGGTCCAAGGCCCTGGCCTGGGTCCAGATCGGCTCCATGGCCGGCCAGGACCTAGCCCTGCCCTCGTACCTGCTGCGCGCGGCGAACCTGAACATCATGGGCAGCGGCCAGGGCTCCCTGACCACCGCCGGCATCATCGCCGAACTGCCGTCCCTCGCCGCGGAGATCGCCTCCGGCGCCTTGGCCGTGGACCCCCTGCCCATGCCGCTGGACCAGGTCGAGCAGGCATGGAACGCCCCGACCGCGCCCGGCCAGCGCCTCGTCCTGACCCCTTCTCGCCGGTGATCCGTTCTCCGCGGAGCCGCCGCCGGGCGACCGGTGGCGTCTGAGGAGATCGCCGCAGGCGCCCGGGATCCCAGAGCGAGTATCTAGGTGAAAGAGACTGGGCCCATGACGAGGACCCGGACTCCGTGATCTGGAAGTGATCGCGCCCCGACGTGGCGGCGGTTAACCTGATCATGTGACGGATGCGATCCCGGTCGAGCGTATGCCGACCGCCATGCGAGTCGCCATGTTCGTCCTGACGCTCGATGTGGCCTTCAGCCTCTTGGGGCTCGCCATCATGATCGGCACGGTCGCTTTCGCCTTCAGTGGGCCGTTTCTCCTACTGCTGCTCTACAGCGCCGTGATCACAGCGTTCATGTGCTGGCTGCTCGCCCGCTGGACTTCGCGACGTAAGCTCGTGCGCTGGGGTGCCATCGCCGTCGAAGGGGTCTCGGTCGGTGGTTCCCTCCTCAGGAACGCGATCGACGGCGGTTTCGGCTGGACCACGCTGCTCCCGGCCATGCTCCTGCCGCTGGTGCTCGTCATCATGCTGCTCACGCCTTCGGCGGCCCGCTGGTTCGACCGCTGATGACATAGCGGACCGCGCAAGTTCGCTACAGCACGCTCAGTGGACGCCCGCTTGGCGGGTCAGACGCTTGGCGGTTGGGTGACTTGGGTGCCCAGAGCTGGTCGGCGTCGCCAGCGGCGAGCCGGCCCCGGTAAACGTCGATCTTGTGGTCGATGAGCCGGAGGTTCTCCTGTAGCTCAGCCATCTTGGCGAGCACGTCGGCGCGGTGGCCCTCCATGAGGGCGAGTCGTTCCTCCTCGTTGCCGTGTCCGGCGGAGACGAGTTCGGCGTAGCGCCGGATGGCCTTGATGGGCATGCCGGTGGCCCGCAACCTGGTGCAGATGGTGATCCACTCGAGGTCCAGCTTGCGATAGCGCCGCCGGCCGCCGGCGGTCCGGTCGACGGCGGTGACGACCAGGCCGGCGCGTTCGTAGTAGCGCAGGGTGTGCGCGCTGATCCCGGTGAGGCGAGCGGCCTCGGCGATGCTCAGGCCGGCGTCAGGGACAGAGCGGTTTGGGATAGAGCGGGTAGAGACAGCGGAAGCAGGGGCAGAGCGGGCAGGGCCGGAGCGGGCAGGCTCGGGTTCCGGCTGCGGCTCGACTTCCGGCTGCGGCTTGACTTCGAGCATGCTCTAAATCCTAGCGTCGTGGTCATGAGTGACTCAATGCGGCCGAAGGCGACGGCCGTCGAACGCGGGCCGGTGTCGCGTGACGTGCCCGGCCTCAGCCGGCGCCGTCGATACCTGGTGCTCGCCATCTGCTGCGCCAGCATCATCGTCGTGGTGATGGACATCTCCATCGTCAACGTGGCGCTGCCCGCGATCCGTCACGACCTCCACACCTCGGTGTCCGGCCTGCAATGGTCGGTCGACGCGTACACCCTGGTGCTGGCCGCCTTTCTGTTGCTGGCCGGGTCCACCGCCGACCGGGTGGGCCGTCGGCGGACCTTCCAGGTCGGCCTCGCCGTCTTCGGGCTCGGCTCGCTGATGTGTGGCCTGGCGCCGAGCATCGGCTGGCTGGTCGCCGCGCGTACGCTCCAGGCCGTCGGTGGCACGATGCTCAACCCGGTGGCGATGGCGATCACCGCCACCACGTTCCCCGACCCGGCCGAGCGGGCCAGGGCCATCGGCATTTTCGGCTCGATGTCCGGTCTGTCGCTGGGGCTGGGTCCGATCCTCGGCGGCGCGCTGGTCGACGGCTTCGGCTGGCGCTCCATCTTCTGGATCAATGTGCCGATCGTGGCGGCCGCGATCGTGTGCACGGCGCTGTTCGTTCCCGAGTCCCGCGCCGCCCGTGCTCGCCGCTTCGACCCGGTGGGCCAGACGCTGGTGATCCTGGTGCTGGGCAGCGTCGTGTACGCGATCATCGAGTCCGGCAGGTCGGGCTGGACCTCGCCGGTCATCCTCGGCCTGCTCGCCGTCGCCGTGCTCGGCGTGCTGGGCATCCTCGGGTACGAAACGCGCCGTGCCGACCCCCTGCTGGAGTTGCGCCTGTTTCGCAGTGTGCCGTTCAGCTCGGCGATTCTGATGGCGTTGTTCGCCTTGTGCGGGTTCGGCGCGTTCCTGTTTGTGACCACCCAGTATCTGCAGGACGTACGCGGCATGTCGGCGCTGACGGCCGGACTGTGCCTGCTTCCGGTAGGTGGGCTGGTCGTGGTGCTGTCCCCGCTCACCGGGCGGGTGGTCGGAGCGCGCGGTCCGCGCCTGCCGCTGGTGGTCGCCGGGGCCGCACTGGCGCTGGGCGGCGGGGCGTCGCTCTGGCTCGTACCGGCCACCCCGCTGCCGGCCGTACTCGCGATCTATTTGCTGTTCGGCGTGTTCCTGGGCACGGTCAACCCGCCGATCACCAACACGGCGGTGTCCGGTATGCCGCGCTCGATGACCGGGGTGGCCGCCTCGTTGGCCTCCACCGGCCGGCAGACCGGCACCAGCCTGGGCGTCGCGATCTCCGGCACGATCGTCGGGTCATCCGTGGCTCACGGCGGCACGGCGTTCACCGGCGCGGAGCACGGCGTGTGGTGGCTGGTGCTCGGGCTCGGGCTCGGCGTTCTGGCCCTGGGACTGCTCAGCACCGGGCGCTGGGCCTCGGAGACGGCCGGGCGGGCGGCGGCGCTGTTCGAGGGGATTGACCGGGGCGAACACCCACAAACCACCTCCCTGAGCCACCGCTGATCGGCGCTGGTGATCGGCGCTGGTGATCGGCATCGTCCGATGCATGGCGCCGCGCCTCGGCAAGCTGTGACCCCCGGCACGGTATGAAGCGAGGACTCCGGGCAGAGGAGCACCCGTGCCGGAACACTCTGATCCCCCCACCGCGCAGGCCCCGGGCGATGCCAGGGCCGTTCGAGAGGAACCCTCGCCGTTACCGTTCGGCCGCCCCGGCCGTCCCTTCGGCAGCAACCCCTTCCTCTTCGGCTTCACCGCCGCGCTCGGCGTACTGGCCGCCTGGCTGCTGGTCCAGGCGTTGACCGCCGCCGTCTCGATACTGATCTTGATCGTGATGTCGCTGTTCCTCGCGGTGGGGCTCAACCCCATGGTGGAATGGCTGGAAGAGCGGCACCTGCCGCGCTGGCTGGCGATCACCCTGGTGTTCGTCGCGGTGATCGCGTTCTTCGCGGTCTTCGTCATCGCGGTCGTGCCCGCCGTGTCCCAGCAGAGCGGCCAGTTCGTCGAGCAGTTGCCCACCTACATCAGCCAACTGCAGAACAACCCGCAGGTGCGCGAGCTCGATCAGCGCTTCGGCCTGCTGGAGCAGGCCCAGGCCTACCTCACCGGCGGGCAGGTCGGACAGCAGTTGTTCGGCGGGCTGCTCGGTGCGGCCAGCGTCGTGGTCAGCGCGGTCTTCTCCGCCATCACGGGACTGATCTTGACGCTGTACTTCCTCGCCGCACTGCCCTCCATCATCCGGGTCGGCTATCGGCTGGTCCCCAAGAGCCGGCGACCGCGCGTACAGATGCTGGGCGATCAGATCTTCAAAAGCGTCGGCGGGTACGTGGCCGGGAACCTGCTCATCTCCCTGATCGCCGGGGTGACCACGTTCATGTTCCTGTCGATCGCCGGCGTGCCCTACGCGCTGCCGTTGGCCATCATCGTGGCGATCACCGACCTGATACCGCTGATCGGCGCCGGGATCGGGGCGACCATCGCCATCTTGGTGTCACTGTTCGTGTCGTTTCCGGTGGCCATCGCCACGCTGGTGTTCTTCATCGTCTACCAGCAGATCGAGAACTACCTCATCGCGCCGCGGGTGATGAAGTCCTCCGTCGACGTACCCCCTGCCACCACCATCGTCGCCGCGCTGATCGGCGGTGCGCTGCTCGGCGTGGTGGGCGCGCTGCTGGCCATCCCGGCGGCCGCCGCCCTCCAGCTGATCACGGCCGAGGTGGTGCTGCCGCGCCAGGAACGCCACTGACTTTGCGGTTGTGGTTCTCAGTGAGGGCCCTGGGCAGGCGCGACCATGGTCGGGTCGTGTCCGTCGGCCAGAAGGATCATGATGCGGTGGGCGTCGGTGAGCAGGCTGCCGCTGACGGCCCAGCCCTCAGGGTGGTCGACCCGACCGGCCTGGATTTCGGCGCTCATCTCCTCGTGGATCCCGATAGCCCGGGCTTGCGCGCGGGCCAGTTGGTCCCGGATGGAGTCGGGATCGTCGGAGTGCCGCACCTGAATGGTCAGGATGTCGCCGAGCCGGTCCAGCAGGTCGGCGTAGTCGCGGGCGAACGCGTCACTGACGTCGGCCGAGCCGGACGGCGGGGTGTGACTGTGGTCGAGGTGGGCCAGAGCCTGGATGATGGCGCCGATGTGGGTGCTGACGGCGGCCATGGTCCGCAGGTGCGGGGTGTGGTCGCGGCCGGGTGGCGCGGTGAGGCGGCGCAGGTTGTAGCGACGGCTCTCGGCGCCGGCCGCCACGGCGGCCTCGGCGGCGTCCAGGCGCTCCGTCAACCGCGTGGCCTGGGCCTGCCACTCGGTCAGTCCGGACAGGTCCCAGCCTTGGCGCAGCCCGTCGGCCACGTCGCCGAGCAGCGCGGCACCCTGTTCGGCCAGGCGCCGGAAGGCCGCGTCGGGGCGGCGGTGATAGAGCGGTGGCCACAGCAAGGTGTTGATGGCGGCCCCGCTCACCGCGCCCATGGCGGTGGCGATGATGTAGGCCAGCAGGTAGCGCTCCTGAGAGGCGGCTCCGAAGGAGAGCATCAGGACGGCGGTGGTGGCCACGTCGGAGCCGTACCTGCCCATCCGGCGCCAGCGCGCGGCCAGCAGCGCGGGTGGGATGACCAGGACGAGGCTGAGCGCGGTCAGACCGATCAGGGAGCCGATGCTGCCGGCCAGGATGACCCCTGCGGCCACGGCGGCGACCCGGCGTAACCCGTTGGTCAGGGTCTGGTACACCGTGGCGTGCACCATGATCACGGCCGTGGCGGGGGCGATCCAGATGCTCTCGTGCGGCAGCAGCCGGCTGGCCAGGAACCAGGCCAGCACGGCGGCCAGGGTGGCTTTGCCGATCTGGCGGGCCTGCAGCCGTTGGTGGGAGTCCTTGGTGGCCAGCCCGTGCCAGCTGCCGCGGATGTACGCGAGCTCACCGCGCAGCGCACGGGCGAGTCGGCCACGCCAGGTACGGATCACGAAATGTCATGATATGTGCCGCGAGGACGGCGACCTGCCGCGATGGTTCACAGACCGTGGCGGCTTTCGCCCATCGCCAGTTCGCACAGACGCGCTTCGGCCTCGGCCGAGAACGGGTCCCGGTAAGCGGCCACCGCCTCTCGGGTCTCCTCGGCGATCAGGTCGGCGTTGATCTGGGCCGCCGCGGTGGCGCCCGCCGCCGCGGCGGTGCCCACCTGGGCGACCAGATCGCTGACATTGCCAGCGACCCAGATCCCGGGCACGTCTGTACGGCCGGTCGCGTCAGCGGGGATGTACTCGCCGGCTCCAGTGGGATGTTCGACCGGCCGCAGCCCGAGCGCCGCCAGGAACCCGGCGCGCGCCACCATCCGCGTGGCGACCGCCATCACCTCGCGGCGGACCAGCGTGCCATCGCCCAGCCGTGCTCCCACGACGCGGTCCTCGACGATCTCCAGGGACGCCACCTCGCCGGGCACCACGGTGATGCCGCGAGCGGCCAGCCGCTCCGCCTCCTCCTCGTCCGGCGGCGGCATGGTGTGGGAGAAGAGCGTGACGTCGGCGCTCCACTGACGCAGCAGCAGCGCCTGGTGCACCGCCATCGGCCCACTGGCCAGTACGCCGATGGCCCGGTCACGAACCTCCCAGCCGTGGCAGTACGGGCAATGAATCACATCCCGGCCCCACCGAGCCCGCAGTCCCGGCACGTCCGGCAGTTCGTCGACCAGGCCGGCGGCCACCAGGAGCCGGCGCGCCCGGACGGACCTGCCGTCGGCCAGCGCCACGGTGAACCCCTTGGCGTCCCGCACCGCCGTGGCGACCTCCCCGGCCACCACGTGACCGCCATAGCCGCGAACCTCGGCCCGGCCGCGCTCCAGCAACTCGGCCGGCCGGATCCCCTCCCGGGCCAGCAGCCCGTGGACGCCCTCCGCCGGGGCGTTGCGCGGGGCCCCCGCGTCGATCACCGCCACCGACCGCCGCGCCCGGGCCAGCATCAGCGCCCCGCTCAACCCCGCGGCGCCACCGCCGACCACCACCACGTCATAGCCGTCCTTCAGCTGATCGGTCACCTTGACCACCTCCGCGACGAACTATGCGACCCAACGGGTCACAGCCGCAAACTCTGTTGCCGATATGGCAAAGGGCGCGTCTGCGACTTCCGTGGTAGGCCACACCCCCGGTGCCAGCGAACGGAGTAGAAGCGGCTACCGCGGATGGTGGACCGCCGGCTCAAACCAGGGATTGAAGACGGGCCGCCGATCTCTCCATAGATTTCGAGCACCGTTCCTTTCCTCGAAGTCCCCTCCTCGCCGGGGGAGCCCCACGCTCCACGAAGAGTGATCCTCGACCCCCGGCACTCGTCCAGCGGGACCGCGAGCGTCTTCACCCAACGACGTAAGGAGAGCTTCATGAGGCGATTAGCCATCGTCACGGCGGTCACCGCGGTGATCCTGCCCCTGCTGGCCGTCCTTCCCGGGCAGGCGGCCGTCGCCGCCACGGCGTCGGACAGCGACCAGCCCGTCGGCCCCGGCCAGTACTTCGCCGACACCAAGACCTTCGAGCTCAACGAGATCGAAGGTCTTGGTGTCGCGCGATCGGCCGCAAGCACGGCGTGGCCGCCATCGACGGCAGCCTGGCCCAGCCGAAGGCGGTGCCGGCCTCCCGCGCCGACCTGTCGGTGTTCGGGCCGGGCTGGCAGGCCGAGTTCCTCGGCGGCATGACCGGCAGGAAACTCGAAGTCCTCAGCGACGCCGTCCAGGTCACCGAGCTCGACTCGGGGGAGAAAACCCGATACGCGCTCAAGAGCAGCGTCTCCTTCCCCGACGGCGGCGGGGTGCGGCGCTACGAGGCCGAAGGCGGCGCCAAACTCACCGAGACCACCCGGTGGGGCGGGACGCCATGCGTGCTCAGCTTCACCAGCGCCCAGCTGGCCGGGCTGGAGAAGGTACGGGAGCTGAACGGCGAGCTGCCCATCGTGGCGGCCAACCTGAGTCTAGGCGGCGGCCGGAACACCGCGCCCTGCGACGGCGACCCCCGCAAGCTGGCCATCGACAACCTCCTGGCCGCCGGGGTGGCCACGGTGGTCGCCGCGGGCAACGACGGCTACACGGACGCGATCAGCGCTCCGGCCTGCGTCTCCTCGGCCATCGCCGTGGGCAGCACCACCAACGAGGACGCGGTCTCCTCCTTCAGCAACCGCGGCCCGCTCCTGGACCTCTTCGCTCCGGAAACCGACATCATCTCCTCGGTGCCCGGTGACGCGTGGCGCTCCATGAGCGGTACGTCCATGGCCGCCCCCCACGTCGCCGGCTCCCTGGCCGTGCTGCGCCAGGCATTCCCCAACGCGAGCGTGACCGAGCTGGAATCGATGCTCAAGGAGAACGGCAGGAGCATCAGCTATCCCGGCGCCACGACGCCGCGGATCCAGCTCGACGACGCCGCCCTGGGCGCGACGCCGAGACCGGGGCCCGACCAGTACTTCAACACCCGCGGCCGGATCCTGGACAGCGTCCAGCTCAGCGCCAACTCCACCATGGCGGTGCAGGTCGTCGGCGTGGCCGGACTGCCCGCGACGGGGATCCGCGCGGTCGCGCTCAACATCGCCGCCAAGGGCGACTGGTTCAACTCGGGCTCCCTTGCGGTGTACCCCTCCGACGAAGCGGAGCCGGAGAGCAACGTGCTCTTCTACGACAGCAGCCGCTACACCTCCACCATGGTCATCGCGAAGGTCGGCGCGGACGGGAAGGTCAAGGTGGTGAACAGGAGCGGCGCGCCGGTGCGCGTGACGCTCGACGTCCACGGCCACACCCGCGCCCAGGCCGACGCCGCCGTGGGCGGCACCTACATGCCGATCTCCCCGGTACGGCCGGCGGAGCGGACCGTCATCCCGGCCTGGGGCAACGTCCAGCTGGCCACCTCCAGCATGTCCGGCGTCCCCGCCTCCGGAGTGGACACGGTCGCGCTCACGGTGATGGTCAAGAGCGCCGCCACCGGGACGATACGGGTCTACGCCGCCGGGGACATCTATCCCATCGACGCCAACATCGACTACCCGGCCAACACCGCGGCGCAGTTCTTCACCATCGTCAAGCCCGGCCCCGACGGGAAGATCAACCTGCACAATCTCGGCGCCAATACGGTGGAGATCTCCGTCGACGTGAGCGGCTACTACACCTCGGCCCAGCGGGGATCGACCACCAAGGCGATCCGGCCGGCGTCGGTGACCAAAGCCGTCACCATCTCCGCGGGCGGGACCCGCGTGCTCAGGTTCACCGGGGTGCCGGACATCCCCTCGTCCGGCGTCGCCGCCGTCGGCTTGTCCGTCGCCGCGAAGGCGAGCGCGGCCGGGATCGTCTCGGTGGTGCCCCAGAGCGGCCCGAACACCGTCCGGGTGGTGGCGTACCCGGCGGGCAAGGACACCAGCGGCTTCACGACGGCCGCGCTGCGGCAGGACGGGACGGTCGTGCTGAAGAACGAGGGCACCTCGCAGGTGACCGTCTCCGTGGACGCCTACGCGTACTTCCCGGCCCGATGACCCGTCGTTCATGCTCCCCCGATCGCGCCGGCACCGAGGTGGAAGGAGAGCGTAGTCCAGAGCGAGCCCTTCGCGATTGCGAGGGAAGATCGGGGAAGGGCCTGCGACCGGGTTCTGACCATGGGGAATCTGCCGCGGACAGCAGCTCTTTCCAGCCGGGAGGTGCCCAGCGAGTCTCCCTTCCAGAGGCCGCCCCCCGAGTGCGGTTGGCGTCGGTGGTGATGTTCGTCCGCGATCTGGACGTCAGCGTGGATTTCTACCGTGAGCTCCTGGGGATGGAGGTCAGGGTCCGCAGTGCCACCGCGGCCCTGCTGGTCAGCGCGGACAGCCTCCAGGTTTACCTTCGCGCAATGGGTACCAATGCCCCCACGCGCTGGGCACCGTCGGCATTCAGTACGTGATCTGGACCGCGGCTGACGAGCAGGACCTGCGGCGCTGCGAGCAGTTCCTCAAAGACGCAAAAGCCCATGTCCACACGCGGACCAGTGGCGGCTTCACCCTGGTTGAAGGCAGTGATCCGAGCGGCGCCCCGGTGATGGTGGCATTTCCTGGCCCGGACTTGGCGATGCGCCATGGGATCATGACGCGGATCTATGCCTGGTGAGGACATGCCTGTCCGTGCGTAGTCGCGCTGAGGGCCGGGCCGTCGTCCGATTCGGTCAACGGCCGGTCATGTTGGGCCGGCGCTGATCATCGGTTGCATCAGCCGCCGCAGGACCTGCCGTGCGGCCGTCGAGCGCCGCGCCGACCGTTGGTCCGGATGAAGGATCCGGGACCTGCCCACCGGATGCGAAATCTTCGGACGAGAGCTCGGCCGGCAGCCGCGCCACGCAGGCGATGAGGCTGCCGGCCGGTCTGGTCAGGGGGTGACGATGGCGAGCTGGTCGACGGGGTTCTCGGTGACCCAGAGGTTGTCATCGGATCCGACGGCGATCTGCATGGGGCCGGCGTAGCTGGTCGGGAGACCGTATTCGCTGATGGTGCCGGTTGTGGTGATGTTGGCGACGTTGTTGGCGCTCTGTTCGACGAACCACACGTTGTCGTCCAGGCCGAGGGTCATTCCCCAGGGGAAGCTGTTGGGATCGCTGAGGGAGTAGTCGGTGAAGCTCCCGGCGGTGGTGGCCTTGCCGATCCTGCCTTGGGCGTCGGTGTACCACAGGTTGCTGTCGGATCCAGTGACGATCCCTATGGGCAACGCGCCAGTGGGACCGGCGTACTCGGTGACGGTTCCGCTGGTGGTGATCTTCGCGAGACTGCCCAGAAGGGGCTCGGTGAACCACAGGTTGCTGTCGGGGCCAGTGGTGATGAACATGGGGTAGGCGCCGGAAGTGGGCAGACTGTATTCGGTGATCGTCCCGGACGTGGTGATCTTTCCGACCTTGTCGGCGTTGGTCTCGGTGAACCACAGGTTGCCGTCCGGACCGGAAGTGATGCCCCATGGGTAGGCGCCGGAAGTGGGCAGACTGTATTCGGTGATCGTCCCGGACGTGGTGATGCGCCCGATCTTGTTGGCGTTCGCTTCAGTGAACCACACGGCGCCGTCAGATCCGGTGGTGATGTGGCCGGGCTGTGAGTCCGCGTTGGGCAGGCTGTATTCGGTGTACACGCCGCCCGGGGTGACTTTCCCGATCTTGTTGGCGTAGTTCTCGGTGAACCAGATGTTGCCGTCCGGACCGGAGGTGATTCCGACAGGGCTCGCTTGGTTGGTCGGTACGGAGCTCTCGTTGATCGTCGGTGTGCGCAGGGAGTCGGCTATGCGCATCGGGGCGTTCGCGTGCCGGTCGGCGGGCGGGAAGATGCACCGGATGTGCCTATGGTGCGGCCGCTGCTTGAGCATGAGGCAGAGCTTGACCCAGGGGCGTAGGGGCGAGGGGAGGTGGGGTGGCTTGGCGTCGGATGCGGCGGCTGGTATGTGGGCCGCCAGGAGCAGGGCCATGACGGCGAGTGGATATCCGAGGATTCTGGAGCGTCGACGCATGACATCCCCTTTCAGGAAGAATGGAAATATATCGGCTGAATGAGCGGCTTTTACCGCCACAAGCAATGTCTGGAATGCTCGAATATCCGCCGCGAACACCGCCGAATAATCGATACTTCGGACATTCCTCACCTCCGCCCGGCTCAGCCGTCCCAATATCTCCCGGCGCCACTGTTCCACCTCGGCCGTCTTCGTTTGTGGCCGGTCATGAGTCCGCCAATTCACCGGCCGGGTTGCCAAAGCAGTGGGCGGGCGGTTAGTGGGAAATGTCGGCTTCGCCGCAACGAGCCCCTATGAAGACGTCGAACCGGGGCCCGCGCGATGGCGGGAAGCGAGTGATCAGGTAACCGTGTGGGTGATGACGCCGGTGTAGTGGCCAAAGACGGCCGCGATCGGGACGCTGATCACGAGTGTCGGCTGCCAGCTGGTGGTGGTGCTGAGCGGCGCCTTGGTCCCCTTGAACGCGATCACCGGCGAAGACAGCGGAACCTTGTCCGCCGCGGTGGGCTGCCCCGGGACGCGGGTGCCACCGCCCGATTGGCTGGTGGCCGGGCCGGACCAGTACGCGACGTTGCCTTTGGTGATCGTCTCGCCCGCGCTCCCGCCGCCGGTGGTGAAGTTGGTGGACGTCACCGTCGCTGTCCAGGTCAGGGACCCGTTACGGGAATCCTCCACGGTGATCGTGCCCATGCTGGCGCTGCGCGTGTTGCCCTGAGTGCCGTTTCCCAGGCTGGCCGAGGCAGGCACGGTGATCGTGAGGGTGTTGACGTGCAAGGCGAACGTGGAGTTCGTCGCGGCACCGATGGCACCGGCGGCGGCCACGGGAACCGCGGGAGCACCGAGCGCGAGGCTCACGACGATCGACGCCATCAGCGAGGCGAATGTCCCCACGTATCTCCCTCGATTCCGATGAATCTGCATGAGCCGGACCGCCGACCGTTCAGGCGACAAGCGAATGCCGTCGGCAGTCTAAGTGGGGAATGGCGGGCCGCGTTCATAGGGCAATCCCCGCGTCCGGTAAATTCATCGCCAAACATGATGCAGGATTTGGGCGGACACCTCACAGAACGGGGGCGGCTACCAGGCCAATCACGGCATTCGAAGGCTTGGCGTTTTTTGGTGGGGCGATTAACTGTATCGGCAGAGGAGTCGCTTTCACTCCGTGTTAATGTTCCCACACCCTGTGCCCGGAGCGGGCCGGGTTTTCGATATCTGCGAGTTCAAGGAGAATTCACCAGCATGAAAGCTCTTTTGCGGACCGGCCTGGTGGGATTGGCGGGGGTGATGACGCTGGGAACGCTGACCGGAATGCCGGCCGAAGCCGCCACCTGTGCCAACAACACGGCGTGCAACACCACGGTCACCTTCGATGTGACCGTGGGTGCGCTGGAGATCACCGTGCCCAACAGCACGGTCGACCTGACCAATGACGCGGCACCGGGCGGCTACTCCTCCGGCCAGCTGGGGGCGGTCACCGTGAACGACGCGCGCGGCTCGGCCACCCCCACCTGGACGGCGTCCGTGACCTCGACGGCCTTCACCACCGGCGGCGGTGACGACCCCGGGGAGACCATCTCCAACGCCAGCGTGTCCTACTGCTCGGGAACCGCCTCCGCCACGAGCGGCAACGGAACCTTCACCGCCGGCCAGACCGGCTGTGCCGCACCGCCTCCCGCGACGGGACAGGCCTTGAGCGCCTCGCGCACCGCCTACAGCCATTCGGGCGGCACCGGCAGCAACTCAGCGACATGGAACCCGCTGATCACCATCGCAACCGCCCTGAGCAACGTGGCAGGCCAGTACACCGGTACGATCACGCACACGGTGACCTGACCACGTGGGCCTGCGCACCATGCTGCTCTCCTCGCCGCCGCTCTCCTCGCCGCCGCTCTCCTCGCCGCCGCTCTCCTCGCCGCCGCTCTTCTCGCCGCCGCTCTTCTCGCCACTGCTCTCCTTGTTCGGGGCGCTGACGCTGCTGCTCAGCTCGGTCTGCGCCCCCGCCCTCGCGCAAGGCGGATCGGGCGGTTCTGACCCGTCCCACAGCGCCCCCCGCGGCGTCATCGGCATCAAGCTGCTGGAGGCCTCCGCCAACCGTCGCGACGATCCCCGCGCCTACCTGTACATCGTCGACCACATCAACCCCGGCTCCAAGATCTCCCGGCGCTTCGAAATCGAGAACACCTCCAGCAGCCCCCAGCGCATCACGGTCTATCCCGGTGCGGCGGAGATCCGCGACGGCAAGTTCGTGCCGTCGCCGGAGCGCGACGCCAACGAGCTGAGTTCGTGGGTGTCCATCAACCGCACCGAGCTGGTCGCGCCGCCGCACAGCCACATCCCGCTCAAGGCGACGATCAGCATTCCCCAGACCGCCACCAAGGGAGAACGGTACGGCGCCATCTTCGCTGAGGCGACCTCCCCAGCCGCACCCGGCTCCGCTCCCAACGTCCAAATGATCAACCGGGTCGGCATCAGGATCTATCTCGACGTCGGCCCCGGTGGTGACCCGCCGTCGGACTTCCGCATCGACCGGCTGACCCCCGGCCGCACAGCCGACGGCATGCCCGTCGTCCAGGCCGCGGTGCACAACACCGGACAGCGCGCCCTGGACATCAGCGGGCAGATGCGGCTGAGCGAGGGGCCCGGCGGACTCGGCGCCGGACCGTTCCCAGCCCAGCTGGGCACCACGCTGGCGATCAACGCGAGTGCACCGGTCTCCGTCGTGCTCGACGAACGGCTGCCCGAGGGCCCGTGGAAGGTCGAACTCCTGCTGGAAAGCGGCCGTATCCACCGCACCGTCACCGCGACACTCCTCTTCCCCGGTAAACCCGCCAGCTGGGGTATCCCGACATTGATCGACTCGTCTTGGCCGTGGGTCCTCATCATCGGCCTCGTCACGACGGTCGTGGCCACTCTGGTCCTCGCCCTGTGCCTTTCCCGGCGACGTCGAACCCGGCTCACCTAGTCCGCGACCACCCGCCGCCTGGGGCGGGTGACTAGACGGTGCAGCGCAGAGGGAGTCCGTCGATGACCCCGACTGCGCTGGACGGCACTCTGATCCCCATCGACCGCTACCCACCCTCGCCGACCGGCAATTCGCTGAGATCACTTCACTTAGTTCTCCTTTGAGTGCGCCGCTAACGCGGGGAGAGGGGAACGTCGCCGATTACGCTGGGGGCCGGCGGTAATGCGTCGGAGCACGCGGTCAGCCGACGTGAGCCCGGCTCCGCAGACGGATGGCGGATGCGGCGGCGGCTTGTTGTTTTACCGGGCGTCGTGCGAGGTAGGCGGTACGGGTGATTGACTGCTCTTTCGCGCGCGGAGCCAGGGAATCAGCCCACCGGCCAGCAGCATCGCGATCTGCCGGTCGGACAGTCGGTGTCGGGTGGAGTACAGCTGGTCTCGGCTGGTGTTGTGCACGGTGATCTCGGTGCCGCCGGAGGCGATCGCGTGCCGTACGTCGTCCAGCACGAGAACATCGCCCTGTTCGACGCGGTGGTAGTCGTCGGAGTCGGCGAACTCCAGCGCGAGCACGCCGAAGTTGGCCAGGTTCTGCCAGTGGATGCGCGCGAAGGACACCGCCAGCACCACGCGCAGGCCGAGATAGCGGGGGGCGATGACGGCGTGTTCACGCGAGGAACCCTGTCCGTAGTTGGCGCCGCCGACGACGATGTGCCCGCTGCCGTGGGAGGCGTGTGCCCGGCCGACGTAGTTCTCATCGATGGGGGCGAAGGTGAACTCGGCCAGTTTGGGGATGTTGCTGCGGTAGGGCAACACCCGCGCTCCGGCGGGCAGGATCTCGTCGGTGGAGACGTCATCGCCGACCTTGAGGGCGACCGGCGCCTCCATGCGGTCGGGAAGCGGCGGGAAGTCGGGCAGCGAGGAGATGTTCGCTCCCTTGATCAGTTCGGCCTGACCGGCGTGCGTCGAGGGCGGCGGTTCGAGCATGGCGGTGTTCACGCTGGACTCGGCCGGCAACTCCAGGTGCGGATGGTCGATGCCGAGTAGGTGCGGCAAGTCGCGAGGGTCGGTGATCTGGCCGGTGAGAGCGGCCGCGGCGGCGGTCTCGGGGGAACAGAGGAAGACCGAGTCCTCACGGGTTCCGGACCGTCCGGGAAAATTGCGAGGGACGGTGCGCAGGCTGTTGCGCCCGCCGGCCGGCGCCTGGCCCATGCCGATGCACCCCATGCAGCCGGACTGGTGCAGCCGCGCACCGGCCGAGATCAGCGAGAACGTGGCACCCATCTTCGTGAGGTCCTGGAGGATCTGCCGCGAGCTCGGGTTGATGTCCAACGACACCCTCGGATGCGCCTGCCGCCCGGAAACGATGGCGGCGACGACTGCGAAATCGCGCAATCCTGGGTTGGCTGACGAGCCGACCACCACCTGGTCCACCTGCCGACCGGCTACCTCGCGCACCGTGACCACGTTTCCCGGTGAGCTGGGCAGCGCGATCAGCGGCTCCAGACTCGACAGGTCGATCTCGTCAGTGACGTCGTAGGTGGCGTCCGCGTCGGCGAGCAGTTCGACGAAGTCGTGCTCGCGGCGTTCTGCACGCAGGAACTCCCTGACCTGATCGTCGGCCGGGAACACCGTGGTGGTCGCGCCCAGTTCGGCCCCCATGTTCGCGATCACATGCCGGTCCATGGCGGTCAGATGCGCCAGCCCAGGGCCGTGGTATTCGATGATCCGGTTCACGCCGCCTTTGACGCCGTGCCGGCGCAGCATTTCGAGAATGACGTCCTTGGCGCTGACCCAGGCCGGCAGTTCGCCGGTTAGCCGAACTCCCCAGATGTCGGGCATCCGCAGGTACACCGGTTCACCGGCTATCGCCATCGCTACCTCGATGCCGCCCAGGCCGATCGCCAGCATCCCCAGCGATCCCGCCGCCGGTGTGTGGCTGTCGGAGCCGACGAGCGTCTTGCCGGGGATGCCGAAGCGCTGCATGTGGGTCGGGTGGGAGACACCGTTGCCCGGCTTGGAGTACCACAGTCCGAATCGATGGCAGGCTGAACGCAGAAAGGTGTGGTCCTCTGCGTTCTTGCTGTCGGTCTGCAACAGGTTGTGATCGACATACTGCACCGACACCTCGGTGCGTGCTCGGTCCAGGCCCAGCGCTTCCAGTTCGAGCATCACCAAAGTGCCGGTCGCGTCCTGGGTGAGGGTTTGGTCGATACGCACTGCGATCTCTTGCCCGGCGGTCATATCGCCGGACACCAGGTGAGCTGCGATCAGTTTCTGCGCGATGTTGTGCCCCATGCCGCGCCTCCTGGCCCTGCGTCAAAGAGTCTGCTCTCGCCTCCGCGCGTTGGCCGCGCCGATGGCGTTCCGGCCTGTTGCCGGTGATCAGGTAGGCATCGTGGTGGTGCGGGCTGACGGCTGATGCCTGTGCGTATCGGCCCTACGAGCACGGCTGTCCTGCCGGCGGCCGTGGTCACTGCTGGAGCAGTTCGGCGAGCACGGCGGCCTCGCTGATCTCGGGCTGTTTGGTCGCGGTGAGCAGGGTCAGCACTCCGCTGTTCGCGAGCTCGCGCAGGTGCGTCACCGCGGCTGCCCGTTCGGGATCTGCCAGTTCGCTGCGGTAGCGGCGGCCGAACTCCGCGAAGAGCTCGGGATCGTGGTGATACCAGGTACGCAGCTCTGTCGACGGAGCGACCTGTTTGCACCATTCGTCGAGGCCGGCCTTGATTTTGGTCAGCCCTCGCGGCCAGATCCGGTCCACCAGCACCCTGGTGCCGTCGTCTCCCGCCGGCTCCTCATAGACCCGGCGCACCTGAACCTTGCCCTTGCCTGCCATGGTTGCCTCCTCACGGTCGTGCGCGTCCCTGTATGGCGGGCGCCTTCATCCGTCTCCTGCCTAGGGCGAAGCGCCGACCAGCGAGCCCAGCGGTGTCCTGGGATCGCCCAGCGCGCTGGTGTCCACTCGTTCGCCCGAACGTACGAGATCTTGGATGGCGTCGTTGACGTCCCAGATGTTGACGTTCATACCGGCCAGCACCCGCCCGCCGCGCAGCCAGAACGCGACGAAGTGACGCGTCTGTACGTCACCGCGGAAGATCACCTCGTCATATTCGTCAGGTTCGACGTAACCGGAATACTCCATTCCGAGGTCGTACTGATCGGTAAAGAAGTACGGCAGCCGGTCGTAGCGGACGTCCTCGCCGAGCATGGCCTTGGCCGCGACCTGCGGTTGGTGCAGCGCGTTGGCCCAGTGCTCGACGCGGATGTGCTTGCCCAGCAGACGGTGGAAGGCGTTGGCCACGTCGCCGGCGGCGTAGATGTCCAGGTCGGAGGTGCGTAGTCGCGCGGTGACCTGGACGCCGTTGTCCACCCTTAGCCCCGCGGAGAGCGCGAGCCCGCTGTTGGGGATGATGCCGATTCCGACGATGATCGCGTCGGCGTCGATCTGGCTGCCGTCGGCCAGCCGGACGCCCACGGCCTGGCCGCCACGGCCGACGATCTCGGCGACCCGCACGCCGCAGCGCAGGTCGACACCGTGCTCGCGGTGCAGCCCGGCGAAGACCTTGGCGACCTCGCGGCCGAGCACCCGCAGCAGCGGCAACTCCGCGCTCTCCAGGACGGTCACCTCGGCTCCGGCGGCGCGGGCGGCGGCCGCGGTCTCCAGCCCGATCCAGCCACCGCCGATGATCGCGACCCGGGACGCGGTTGGGAAGACCGCCTTGAGCCGGTCGCTGTCTTCGACCCTGCGCAGGTAGAGCACACCATCCAGGTCGGCGCCCGGAATCGGTAGCTGCCGCGGGGAGGAGCCGGTGGCCAGCAGCAGCTTGGTGTAGCCGATCCGGCTGCCGTCGGACAGCCTCACCTCGTGCTCGGCGGGGTCGATGCCGGTGACCGCCGTATCGAGGAGCAGATCGACGTCGTGCTCGCCGTACCACGGCTGCGGGTGGACGTAGATCTCCTCCCGCTCGGTTCTGCCCAGCAGGTAGCCCTTCGACAGCGGCGGCCGCTCGTAGGGGCGTTCGCTCTCCTCACCGACCAGCACGATCCGCCCCTGGAAGCCCTCCTCCCGCAGGGTCTGGGCGGCCTTGGCCCCCGCCAGACCGGCTCCGGCGATCAGGTAGGTCATGTCAACGGCCATGTCCAGCACCTCTGTCGGTTGCTCGTAGGGTGGTGGCCAGTTGCGCGCGCAGCCGGTCCCAGCTCGCCTCGAACGCGGCCACTCCCTCGTCTTCGAGCCTTTGCACGACGTCGTCGTAGTCGATGCCCAGCCGTCGCAGCCGCTCGAGTATCTGCTGGGCGTGCTGGTAGTGCCGGACGCTGCGGGCGCGCGCCCGCAGCCTCCAACGCCGTCCAGCGGGGCGAGGCGAGCGCTGACAAATCCCGTCCGGCCCGCAGGGCGCGTTCCATCCCGTCGAGGAAAGCGTTCATCACCGCTTCGTAACGGGACAGGGAGAAGATCAGCGTGACGTTGACGCTGATTCGATCTGCCAGTGGATCGGCCATGGCCTGGCTCCCTTTCCTTTCGTGCGGTGATGTACATCTACGCCCTTCGTTCAGGACTCCACCAGGGCCGCCATCCCTCTTATGACACCGACGCTACGCCGGGGGACGTCAAGCCGAGTTCTGGTGGTTTCCATGACGATGGAGGCCTTCGTCCACCTCCCGGGAAGCACTGAGGCCTACCGGTCAGCGAGCACTCCGCTGGACGTGACAGGGTCAAGATGTTGGCTGTTCTGCAGAGGTCGCTCGACCGGTATGGATAGCTCCTCCGGTCGCGCGGCAGATGGACGGCGGGGTGGACGTGCCAGTGGTGGCTGTCGCCGGGGCGGCGTCGCGCGTTCCAGGAAGTGGAGCAACTCGACGGGCACAACCGAGTAACTCATCCACCTCAAGCTCAGATGATGTATGCATCCGAATGCCCTTAGTATCCTGTGATCATGGCGGGTACGAAGAGGTCGCGATGGTCAGGCTGACCCGGGCGCAGCAGCAGGAACGCACCAGGGCGGCCGTCCTGGCCGCCGCGCGGGCAGAGTTCGGCGAGCGTGGATACGCCGACGCCAAGGTCGACCGGATCGCGGAGCGGGCGGAGCTGACCCGTGGCGCGGTCTACTCGAACTTCCCGAGCAAGCGCGCGCTCTACCTGGCGGTCCTGGTCGGCTCGATCGAGCACTCGGACGCCCCCGACGACTCGATCGCGCACGCGGACGCCCCTGAGGCGCCGTCGCCACCCGGTCTGGCCGAGGCGATGGGCGCGTTCGCCCGCGGCTGGCTCGAACGCCTGCCGCTGGCCGGCGACACGCCCGCCGACGGGAGCCTGCGGCTGCGCTCGCTGGCCGGGGTCTTCGACGACGAGCCGGGCCGCACCGCGCTGGCGCAGGTCACCCGGCTGGAGGCGCTGCTGCTCGCTCTCGCGCTGGAGTCACGCCCGCCGCACCACACGCGATGCGTACGGCTGGCCGAACTGGTCCTCACACTGCTGAACGGGGCGGGTCACCTGGCCGATACAGCGCCCGGATTCGCCGACCCCTTCGACGTGGCGCGGGCCTGCGAGCACCTGGCCGGCCTCGACCTCGCCGACACGTGGAACCCGCCGCACCTGCCCTTCGTCGCCCCCGCCCGGTCTGTCCAGGAGCGCTGGGAGCCGCCCGCCGAGTTGCCGGATCAGATCACCGGCCGCCGGGCCGGGTTCGGCGCCGACGGTGTGCTCGTGGTCCTCGGGGCCGGCCGGTTGGAGGCGGCGGAGGAAGCCGTCCGCGCCGCCCGGCCGGGCGACCAGATCACCGTGGCGGTGGTGACGGACGACCCCGCCGAGATCGGACGCCTCGTCCGGCTCAGGGTCGGCGACCTCACCGGGTGCCTGCGGCGGGTGTTCGGGCCGGAGGCCCGGCCGGGCCTCCGCCTCGTCCTCGACGACCACGCCACCCTCGCCTCGGCCGTCGGCCTCCCGGACATCGGCGACGCCACCGAGGCCGCGGTACGCGTTCAGGCGGGCGAGATCATCGCCCGAGCCCGCGGACGCGGCGCGGCCCACGCTGTCGCGACCGCGACGTCGCCTGACGGTGCCGGGACATGACATCGCCTGACGATGCCGGGACATGACGTCGCCTGGCGGTGCCGGGAGATGACGTCGCGCCGCCCGTGAGAGGATCCGTTCACCGTTTGGGCTGTTTCGACCGTTGAGGTGAATTATGTACGCGATATCCCTGGGCGACGACGGCGCGGAGCTGCGGCCGCTGGAGCCGTGGCGGGCGGCGGAGTTCCTTGCCCACATGGACCGGGGGCGGGAGTTCATCGGGCAGCACATCGCGCTGCCGGACGCCGTCACGGACCTGGAGTCGAGCCGCTCGTACCTGCGGGCGTACGCCGAGAAGGCCGCGGCCGACGTGGGCCGGATCTACGGCATCTGGACGGACGGCGAGCTGGTCGGCGGGGTGCTCTTCCGGACGATGGACGTCGAGCATGGCAACGCCGAGGTGGGCTGCTGGCTGGAGCCGGCCGCGGCGGGCAAGGGCCTGGTGACCAGGGCCGCGCGCGTGATCATCGATTGGGCCGTCGAGGAGCGGGGCATCCATCGCGTGGAGTGGGTCGTCTCGGCGGAGAACGCGGCCAGCATCGCGGTGGCCCGGCGCCTCGGGATGACGAAAGACGGCGTGCTACGCGAGAGCTACCCGTATCGAGGCAAGCGACTCGACATGGAGGTCTGGTCGGTGCTCGCGCCGGAGTGGCGAGCGAGCAAGCAGGCGCCTTAGAGCGGCTGACCTCACTACCCCTCCACGAGCACCGACCACCCGTCCTGCGGCTGATCTCACTGGACTCCCACGAGCACCGGCCAGCCGCCCCGCGGTGTGAAGGTGGCGGCGGACGGCATGCGCAGTTCGAGCCGCTCGCGGCGCGCCCTGGCCAGCAGCCGGAAATCGCCCAGGAGGCGATCCCCCAACGTCACCGAGCGGTCGACCCGCAACGACTCCAGCACCCACATGTGGGCGTCGAAGATCTGCTGAACGGTGAACTCCGCCTCCCGCCCGTTCGGTATCAGCTCGGTGAGCAGGCGGGTCTTGAGGGTGTGCACATAGGCGATGGTCTTTCCCGGCATCTTCGCCGCCACCGCCGGGTTCTTGGGAATCACCATGGCCATGCCCTCGCCCTTCTCGTCGAACGCCGTGCTCACCCGCGGATCGTTGCGCCAGAAACGCTGCTCGAGAATGTGGTCGACCTCGTACAGATCGCCGCGCCCGCGGTTGAGCTTGGACAGCGAGCGGAAGTCCTCCACTCGTCCGGCGAGCTGGTCGTAGTGCGCGATGTCGGCGCTGCTGAGCTGCCTGAGGCGGCTGTCGGTCCGCTTGGCGTGCTTGAGCACCTCGGCCCAGTTCTTGCCCAGCTCGCTCTCCAGTTCCTGGATGAAGCGGGACTTGCCGCGCTGGCTCAGCGCCCACGAGATCGGGTCGAGTGAGCGCACGATGCCCCGGCTCAGCTTCTTGGCGGAGAAGGCGTTGAACCCGGCCGCCAGGCGGGGGTTGCGGAAGGTCTTGAAGTTGGCCGTCAGGAGCCGTTCCACGACGCGCCGGTCCAGCTCCCGCAGATAGGCGTTGCCCACGAGGTCGTGGAAGCGCTTGAGCACCTGGTCCATCGACAGCTTGCCCGTGGCGAAGCGGGTCAGCATCCGGGCCAGGTCGGTCGCGCCCTTGACGTCCATGCTGCCCACGGCCTCGAGGAACTCCCGCTCCGCGACGCGGCCCACCTCGCTGATCACGTCCTCTTCGAGGACTCGCGCCAGCTTGGTCGCCTTCAGCTCGGTCCGTACGGACCGCAGGACCGAGCGCGGCAGCGCCTTGGCGAACGGCAGCACCGACGTGATCCCGTAGGCCAGGATCTGCCCCCCGCTCACCTCGTTGCCCCAGAAGTCGCGTCCCGTGGCCAGTTCGAAGGTCAGCTGCGAGAGGTCGTAGAGAACGTTGACGTACGGCACGAACTGGATCGCCAGCTCGAACAGGAAGATCAGGGTCGGATGTTCGGGGGCGAAGTGGACCTCGACCTCCTGCGGCTGGAAGGTCGTGTTGTCGAGCACGGTCCCCTGCGGCGGGAACGACGGTATGAACGAGTCATCCAGTCGCAGGGTCTGCACACTGATGAATCCGGCCATGTCCTGCGACGCCGTGGCGTGCACGGTCACGTTGTGCGTGTGCACGACGCGTACCGTGACATGGTCTCCGAAGATGTTGTCGTCGTCCTCGCGCGAATCGACGACGATGTCGTAGACGAAGGCCGCCGGTTTCCCGTCCTTCCTGTTGTCGATGTCGATGGTGACCACATAGCCGTTGAGCACGTTCCGGATGACCACGCCGAGCGGCTTCGTCGTGACGTTGACCGTGGCGGCCTGAGAGAAGAAATCGTCCCGCCGCCCGCGCTCGTCGTCGGTGAAGGGCCCGACCGTGAAGGGCTGCGGCAGCAACCGCCACATCTCGATGACCGACGCGTCAGGCTGCGGGATCAGGTCGTCGTCCTGCGGACGGACGATTTCGATCAAGGGGTTGCGCGGGCCGAGCGCCAGGAGATCGGCCGCGCTCCTCTTGCCCGTGCGCCGGGTGGTCACCGTGACCTGCCGGCCGACCGCGAGCCAGATCTTGGGGAAGGCCCGTTCCGCCGTGGGCGGCAGGTACCTCCAGGTGAAGGGCTGGTGGCCGGTCTCGTTCCAGGGGGGCGCCGTGAGCGTGATCTCCATGGTGGCCCCGAAGACCGGGTCGGCGATGTCGGCGAAGAAGGTCAGCACACCCCGCCCCACCCCCGGCTCGACGTACCCGGTCAGCAGCGGGCCGGTCGCGATGGCCGGCACGACTGGATCTGCCATGTCCGCAATCCTCCATTCATGTCCGCGGACGATCAGGCCGAGGACCGGCGGCGACAGGCCGCCGCCGGTCCATGAGGGGTCGCTAGACCTCCACCCACTCGCCGTCGGCGTCCTGCTCCCAGCGGGGCAGCCGGTCGTCGTCACGCAGCTTCACCAGCGACGTGGGCACGCGCACGATCCACGGGTCCCCCTGCGGCACCTCCGTGCCGGGCCGGTCCAGCCGCTCGGCGATCTCGTCGGCGATGGGCAGGTACAGGGGGTTGGAGATGGTCGGCAGCGGGCCGCCGTTCCAGATCTCGCCGAAGGTGAGGAAGTGGTCGATCGCGCCCTCGAAGCCCGGCCGGGCGGGCACCGAGACCCGGCAGAACCCGGCCCGGAGGAAGTCGGCGAACGCCGGGTCCGGGTCGTCGAAGCCGAGCCGCTCCTCCCACTGGTTCTTGCGCCCCCAGAAGTAGGGGTACGTCACGAACGTCACGTGCTCCCACTCGAAGGCCTGCTCGAAGAAGCGCACGTACGGGCCCTCACCGGCGGCCTCGAACACGTTGATCTCCGGCAGCCCGTTGGCCGGGGAGGTCTCGATGGAGTCGAACAGGTCGTAGTGCTGGTCGGTCAGGATGCTGACGCAGTTCTTCTTCAGCTCCGCCTGCATGAGGGCGAGGTTGGCGGCCGGGTTGCGGCCCTGGATGTCCACCCCGGCCCGTAACTGCAGCGCCGCCAGCTTCTCCTCGTAGTCGGCCACGGCCGCCTTGTGCGCCGTCTCCAGCTTGGCGTGCGTCTCCAGCCGCCACTTGTCCATCGCCCGGTCCGTACGCTGACACTTGACCTCCACGGCCACCGCGACCTGCGCGACGTGGAAGGTGTCGATGGCCACGGCCACCGTGTCGCGCTCGTCGTCCAGCGTCGTGGTCCACAGCCGGTCACCACCGGGCATCCGCTGCGTACGCCGCCCGACCACCACCTCTACCGTGTTGTCGCTCTCCCAGATGTTGCGCACCACGCCCACCGAGGCATAGACGGCCCGATAGCCCTCGTCGATGGCGATCTGGGCCGAGTGGTTGTAGTTGGTGTCGCTGTCGCCGCCACCGGCCTTGAAGTCCAGGGACTTCGTCTTGAACAGCTCGGGCGGCGGCTGCACGTCGGTCGCGCCGGTCTGCTTGACCCAGTACGCGAAATTCATCTCGTTGATCTGGTCCGGGTTGAGGGGAAAGTCCGGGGGCTTGATCAGGTTGCGGGCGGCGGTGTTGGTCTGCTGCATGGAAGCGATGAGGAAGGCCGCCGGCTCGGGCACCATGAAGTCGAACATCGCCCGCAGCCCGTAGTTGAACAACTGGGCCTGGTAGACCTTGTTGACCCACTGGTAGACGCCCGAGATGTTCTCGTTGCCGTGGGTGTTGTCGAGCTCGTGGGTGTTCTTCTCGATCGTCTCGGTCGTGGTCGTCAGCTGGGTGCGGGTCAGCACCCGTTCGGCGATCTTGCGGGAGGTCCGCTCGGTGACGTCCTGCGAGAACCTGGCGGCCGACTTGGTGGCCTCCTGCTTGCTGCGCGCGATGGAGCCCTCGGCGCTGGCGGCGAACTCCACGA
This sequence comes from Nonomuraea sp. NPDC049129, assembly GCF_040648495.1. Lineage (NCBI taxonomy): Bacteria > Bacillati > Actinomycetota > Actinomycetes > Streptosporangiales > Streptosporangiaceae > Nonomuraea > Nonomuraea sp. NPDC049129. The sequence goes on from NZ_JBEZDU010000028.1 coordinate 119,128, forward strand.
CCGGGCCGTACCTGCCCGAGATGTTCAGCCCGGCCTTCAGCGCGACGTCCTCCTTGACCGTCTGCTCGGTCTCCCGGGTCATCTCGAACCGGTCGGTGGTCTGCAGGTCGCGGTCCTCGCTGGTGTTGGTCTCCTGCTCGTTGATCGTGATCAGCTCGGTGGTGTCGCGGCGGCTGTGGTCGCGTAACTTGCGCTCGCCGCGCAGCACGCTCTCGATGTGCGCGACGTCGGCCGACTCGTATCCGGTCAGCTGCTGCTTGACCACCAGCAGGTCGGCGATGCCGGCCGGGGCCACCTCGCCCTTGGTGTGCGGGACGCGCCCGTCCAGCGGGAGCGTCGGCAGGGGTACGGAGCCACCCGTGCCGAGCGTTCCCCAGCCGGTCGTCACGGGCGTCCGCACCGTCACGAGGGCGTCGCCGACCCGCAGGAGCGACTGGCGCACCGGATGTCCCGCCACCGCCTCCAGCCGGGCCGCCGTCGCCGCCAGATCGGCCTCCAGCCGGTGGGTGAGCCGGTCGAGCGGCACCGCGGTCAGGTCGAGGCCGCGGTCGGTGAGCAGCGTGCGGGTGGCCGCGGACAGCTGCTCGTTGGCCGTCGGCAGCAGGACGAAGCCGACCTCGGTCAGCGGCGTCGGCTGGAAGTCCGTACGGCCGCGCAGCACCGGGGCGGCCGTCTGCAGCAGCGCCTGGGCCACCGGCGCGTTGATCTCCTCGGTGGTCTCGGCGGCCGTATCGGCCTCCTCCGCGCCTGCGATGGGGATGACCGAGGTCGGGGCGACCCGCTCGCGCAGGTTGCCGTGGAAGGCGCTCAGGGCGGTGGCCACGTTCGTCAGCCGCAGCTGCTCCGGCGGTTGCACCGACCCGCTGCCCGTCTGGGACGTCACGTGGAAGTGCTCGGAGTTCAGCCGGCCCAGCTCCTCCAGTCCGGTCCGCAGGCTCGCGTGCTGGGTCAGCAGTCCGTCGATCTCCTCCTGGCGCGCGGCCACCGCCGCCGCGTGCTGCTCTTGCCGCGCCTGCTCCGCCTCGCGGGTCGACAGCCTGGAGGTCAGGCCGAGGTCGAAGGGCAGGCGGAGCGAACGCCGCAGCCAGCGCCGCAGCTCGTCCAGGTCCTTGGGGAACTTGTCGTCGGCCACGTGGCGGATGATCACCTCGGCGGTACGCAACTGCCGGGTGAGCTGCTCGATGGGCCGTGAGTGCTCCTCCTGGAGCACCTTGATCGCCATCAGGCTGTCCCGCAGCCTCCTGACCGCGTTCTTGAAGTCCGCCAGCTCGGTCACGTCGTCCGGGTCCATCCCGAACACGTCGATGATGGCCTCGCGCACCATTTCCGGTGAGGTGCTCCCGTCGACGGTCTCCATCTCGTCCAGCCGCGCGGCCAGCTCGTCGAGCTCGGCGCCCAGCGGGGTGTCCGCCGGGTCGCCGATGAACTCCGGGCCCGCCACGAACGCCGTGGCGGCCTCCTCTATGGCAGTACGCCGCTGGGGGGCCTCGACGGCCTCCCGCAGTGACTGCTGAAACGGCGTGTCCTGGCTCAGCGGGATGCTGGGATTATCCGGATCCTGCGCCACGGCCGGCCGTGTGAGCATCAATCGAAAGAGATTCTCCATGGGTTTTTTCCTTCGCCCCGTCCTGAACGTGCCGCTTCCTTGCGGCACATCTCTGTGCTCTTTGGGGCGTTCCACCACGTTCCACGCGGTGTGCGGGCTGGGCGTACGGCGAGGGCCCGAGTCGTGCGGGCGGGTGTCGCTCAGGCGTCGTTCAGGCGTCGCGCAGCCGTAGTGACAGCCCGCCGCCCAGGAGCGCCGCGGCGGCCCAGAGGGCCAGGACGCCGAGTCCCGCCCATGGGCTGAGGGGCAGGGTGGACAGATGGGTGGTCGCCTGGATGGCGAGCCCGGCGTTCATCGGGGACAGCTGCCAGAGGAGTTTCTGCCAGTCCGGGTCGGCGATCATGAAGGGCAGGATCGAGAGGACGTAGAGCAGGCCGAGCACGACCCCGATGGCCGTGGCCGAGTCCCGTACGGCGGCGGCGATGCCGAGGCTGAGCAGCGCGATCAGCGCGAGGTACAGGACCGAGCCGAACGCCGCGCGCAGCATCGGCCCCTCCAACAGGGACAGCATCGGGGTGCCCGGACCGCGGGTGAAGCCGTTCTCGAGCAGGACGCGCCGCCCGAACAGCAGGGACGCGAGCACCGCGACGGTCCCCGCGGCCAGCGTCAGCCCGGTGACGACGGCCGCCTTGGCGGCCAGCACGGTGGCCCGGCGCGGCATCGCCGCCAGGGTGGTGCGGATCATGCCGGTGCTGTACTCGCCGCTGATCGCCAGCACGGCCAGGATGGCGACCATCGCCTGGCCCACCTGGACCCCGAACAGGCTGATCTTGGCCGGGTCGTAGGCGCAGCCCGCCGACGTGCAGGACACGGCGGCGGCCGCCACGACGCTCACGGCGACGGTCAGCGCGACGAGCCCCAACAGCAGCCAGCCGGTGCCGGCCACGGTGCGGAGTTTCGTCCACTCCGCCTGCAGGTGTCGTCTCATGCGTCCCTCCGACGTAGCTGGAAGACGGCCAGGCCGAGCGCGAGCACGGCGTATCCGCAGAGCACGGCGAGCCCGGCCCAGGGTGCCAGCGGGTAGTAGCCGCCCGATGGGGTGTAGTTGCCGAGCACGTGCGCGTACGCCGGAATGCTCTGCTGGATCGCGAAGCCGGCGGCCGGGGTGAGCCGCATCAGCCACTGCGCCGCCCCCGCTGGCAGGACCGAGGCGGTCGCGAGGATGTACGGGACGACGATCAGCACGATGGCGGTGATGACCGCCGCGACGCTGCGCCGGAACAACGTGCCCACGGCCAGGGCGAGGATCGCGGCGGCGGCGAGCAGCACCGCCGTGCCGACGATGACGCGCAGTTCGGTGAACGGCGCCACCGGCAGGACGTAGTTGCCGTTGGCGACCAGGATCCCCTTGCCGAGGGTGACCGCCGCCGTGGCCGCGGCCAGTCCGGCGACGAAGGTGACCGCGCCGATGGCCAGGGCCTTGGCCACGAGCGTCCGGCCGCGCCGCGGGCCGGCGAGCAGGGTGGTGCGGATCAGGCCGCGCCGGTATTCGGTGGTGATGAACATGACCGCCACCACGATCACCACGATGAGCCCGGTCAGCACGCCGGTGAGGGTGTTCTCGATCTGCTGGCCGTCCGAGAGCGGCGCGATGTCGCCGACGCCGGTCACCGTGTACGTGTCGCCGGACTCCTTGAAGCCGCCCGGATGGTGGGCCGACCCGTCGGGGTTCAGGGTGACGCCCACGTCGTCTGGGCGCCACGCGCCACCGGCGGCCGAGCCTTGGAGACTGACCTGGTCGAACGCGGCCGTGGCCTCGGCGAAGCGGGAGGCCGCGCTGGACCCGTCGAAGTCGCCCGGCGTCACCGTCAGGTCGCCTGGGGAGGCGGCGAAGAGCCCGATCTGCACCGTGGCCGGCAACCCGGCCAGGCGCGCGGTGCCGACGCGAGTCCACTGCCTGCCGTCGGTGGACTCGTAGCCGGTGAGGTCCTCACCGGAGCGGGTCAGCCGCAGCCAGCGCGGGGACCGCTGGGAGACGCCGCCGGGCCGGCCGGCCACGTCCTGGGTGAAGTCGTGCTGCATCCGCACCCCGTGCGCGCCGGTGACCATCACCGCCGCGTAGGCGGAGCCCTGCTTCATGCTCTCCTTGATCATGACTCCGGCCTTCGCCCAGGGCACGAGACCGGAGACGACGCGCCGGGTCCCCGGCGTGGGGGTGAGGTCGGGCAGGCGCTTCTGGCCCGTCATCGAGGTCACGCGGGCGGTGATGCTGCCGTCTCCGTCCAGCGTCCGGTGGACGAAGTAGAACTTGTCCTCCACCGCCTCGCCGCCCGGACCCACCGGTACGGCGGGACAGGCGCCGCCGCACGAGGTGTGGCTGCCCGAGGCGGACAGCAGCCCCAGGAGCACGGTGACCAGCGCCGCGCCCGCCATGGCGAGCACCCAGCCACGGACCGTCCGGAACTTGGTCCATTCGGCGCGCAGCAGCCGCGCGAAGCCGGAGCGGTGGGCGGCGGTGGCGCTCATCGTGCCGCCTCCTGCCCCGCGGCGCGGAACTCGACGGCGTCGCGGGTCAGCTCCATGTACGCCTCCTCCAGCGTCGCGCGATGCGCCGACACCTCCGAGAACGGCACCGCGGACCGGTTGAGTACCGCCACGACGTGCTCGCCCGCCAGCCCGGTCACCGTGAGGGTGTCGCGGCCGGTGGCGGCCACGGCGGCGCCGGCGTGTGCCAGCGCCGCCATCGCCTCCGACGGCGCGGTGGTGCGCAGCGCGATCCGGCCGGTGGAGGCGGCGGCGATCAGGCCGGCCACGCTGGTGTCGGCGACGACCCGGCCGCGGCCCACCACCACGAGATGGTCGGCGGTGTCCTCGAGCTCGCTCATCAGATGGCTGGAGACCAGCACGGCCCGGCCCTGGGCGGCCAGCGCCCGCAGGAAGCCGCGCATCCACACGATGCCCTCGGGGTCGAGGCCGTTGGACGGCTCGTCGAGCATGAGCACGGGCGGGTCGCCGAGCAGCGCGGCGGCGATGCCGAGCCGCTGGCGCATGCCCAGGGAGAAACCGCCCGCCCGGCGCCCGGCCGCCGACCCGAGCCCCACCCGCTCGATCACCTCATCGACCCGCCGGGCGCCCAACCCCTGGGAGTGGGCCAGCCACAGCAGGTGGTTGCGGCCGGTGCGGCTGGGCTGCAACGCGGCGGCGTCCAGCAGTGCCCCGACGTGACGCAGCGGGTCGCGCAAGCCCGTGTACGGCCGCCCGCCCACCAGCGCGGTGCCCTCGTCGGCCGCGTCCAGGCCGAGGATCACCCGCATCGTGGTGGACTTACCCGCTCCGTTGGGGCCGACGAAGCCCGTGACCTGCCCCGGCTCCACGGTGAAGGACATCCCGTCCAACGCCATGGTCTGGCCGAACCGCTTACGCAGCCCGGCGACCTCGATGGTTGCTCGCATGGGTTCGGTTCTACGCAAGCCGCCATAACGTGGGCCGAACCGAGGCTGTCATGTCGTTGTTAGGTGCGAAACAGCATGCTGGAGTCATGAGGAAACTGCGGGACGGCACCGTACGGCTGCGCTTCACCGCCCTGTACGGCGCCCTGTTCCTCCTGTCCGGCGTCGGACTGCTGGCCATCACCAACCTGGTGAGCCTGGGGACGCGGGTCACCTCCCCCGTGGGGACTGCGCCGGTCGAGCGGCTCACGCCCGGCGCCGCCCAGGAGCTCATCGCCCGCCTCCAGAGTCAGCTGTCGGAGGTACAGGCGCTCCAATCACGCCGGCTCCTCATCGGCTCGGCGATCGCGCTGGCCGTCATGGCCGTGGTGTCGATCGTGCTGGGCCGGATGGTCGCGGGCCGGGTGCTGCGCCCGTTGCGGACGATCACCGCGGCCACCCGGCGGATCTCCGCCGACAACCTGCACGAGCGGCTGGCCGTGCCGGGCCCGGCCGACGAGGTGAAGGATCTCGCCGACACCATCGACGACCTGCTGGAACGCTTGGAGGGCTCCTTCGCCGCGCAGCGCCGGTTCGTCGCCAACGCCTCCCACGAGCTGCGTACCCCGCTGGCGACCATGCGGGCGTCGCTGGACGTGGCCCTGGCCAAGCCGGAACCCGTACCCGCGCAGACGGTCGCGTTGTCCGAGCGGCTCCGCACCGAGCTCGACCGGGTCGACCGGCTGCTGGAAGGCTTCCTCGTGCTCGCCCGCACCCAGCACGGCGCCCTGGCCGACCGGGCGGAAGTCTCGCTCGGCCGTACGGTGTCCGCGGCCCTGGCCGCCCGAGCCGCCGACATCACCGCCAAGAACCTCACCGTCCACGACGGCGACGTCCACGACAGCGCGTGGACGCAGGGCAGCCGGACGCTCCTGTCCCGCCTGGCCGAGAACGTGATCGACAACGCGATCACCCACAACCACGACGGCGGCTGGATCCGCCTGGCCGCCACGGCCGACGGCGCGACCGCGCTGCTCGTCGTGGAGACGGGCGGGCCGGTCCTCGATCAGGAGCAGGTGGCGCGGCTGGCCCAGCCGTTCGAGCGGCTCGGCACCGACCGGACCGGCTCCGGCGACGGCTCCGGGCTCGGACTGTCGATCGTCGCGGCCATCGCCACCGCGCACGGCGGCGGCCTGGAGCTGCGGGCCCGGCCCGGCGGCGGCCTGCGGGTCACCGTCTCGCTGCCGCCGACGTCCGTGCGGGCGGAGGCCCGGCGTGAAGGTGCCGGTGCTGCGGCATCTGCCTGAGCTTGAGGCAGATCTTCACCCAGGGCCATGACCGCGCTCATGTCCGGCGACTGTTCGGCGACGCGCGGCAAACCGATGAATCATAGATCACTTGCCGCTGTCTTCGTCTCCCCGCCAGATCCGTGGGCGGCAATTCCCACGTAAAGACAACGACAAGAGCTCTCGGACCGGGGACGCCGATGCCGTTGTGAACCAGAGTGCAGGGGCAAATCGGCATAACCACCGTTATTCCTCACACATGGCTCCACGCGGTGAATTTCTAATTTCTGATAGTCGTCATCTGATGACCAAAAGTGTGCCATGTGCCCTCGGGAACGGTTTCCGAAATCTGATCACTGAGGAGAATGTGCTGAGAACGGCCCAGAGAGGGCGGGAAATGCGATGAAGGAGACAGCAGTGCTCAAAAGCCGTCTGGGCCTTCCCCTGATAGGCATCGCCGGAATGATGGCGACCGTGGCGGTGGCCCCGCCCGCACAGGCCGACACCTGTGCCGCGTCCACCACCTGCTCCACCACGGTGACCTTCACCGTGGCCGCCGAGGGCGGGCTGGAGATCACCGTACCCGACACGGCGAACCTCGGTAGCGGCAGCTCGGGAGGCCAGATCAGCGCGCAGCTCGGCTCGGTCACGGTGGCCGACCAGCGCGCCGCGCTCAGCGCCACCTGGGTGGCGTCCGTGGTCGCCGCGGCGGGAGCCTTCACCACGGGCGGCGGCACCGCCGCCGAGACCGTTCCCAACACGGCCGTGCTGTACTGGTCCGGCGCGGCGACCGCTACCACAGGGACCGGGACCTTCGTTCCCGGTCAGGTGAACGCGGCGGCCGCGCAGTCGCTGAGCTCCTCACGCACCGCCTTCAGCAAGACAACCGGCTCCGGCGACAACTCCGCCACCTGGAACCCGACCATCGTGATCAATGTCCCCGACCAAGCGGTGGCGGGCGTCTACACCGGCACGGTGAACCACTCCGTCGCCTAGCCCACATGCCCACTTCACTGTTGCCCCGGCTCGTCCCCGTGACGCTGCTCGCGTACGCGATGCTCAGCGCACCGGCGATCGCGGACTCGAGCCGGGACGCGGCGCGCCCCTCCGGCAAGGACAGCATCGGCATCCGGTTGCTGGAGATCCCCGCCAACCGGATGGACGACCCGCGCGCGCACGCCTTCATCGTCGACCACGTCAATCCCGGCACCACGTTCACCCGGCGCTTCGAGGTGTACAACATCTCGGACAAACCCCAGCACGTGCAGCTGTACACCGCCGGTGCCGGCATCAGCCACGGCCGCTTCACCTTCGAGCCCGAGCGCACGCCGAACGAACTGAGCTCCTGGATCAAGCTCAACCAGGCCGCCACCGACCTGCCTCCGCAGGGCAGGACGTCGGTGAAGGCCACCGTCGGCATTCCCGCATGGGCTCCCAAAGGCGAGCGGTACGCCGTCATCTGGGCACAGATCTCCTCGCCCGGCGCGGGGCAGCAGGAGGGCATCACCCTCGTCAACCGCGTAGGGCTCCGCGCCTACCTCGACGTCGGTCCGGGCGGTGAGCCACCCTCAGACTTCAAGATCGGCGAGATCCTGACCCAGCGGACCGAGGACGGGCAGCCGAAGATCGTGGCCACCATCGCCAACACCGGCGAACGCGCCATCGACCTCGAAGGGAAGCTGTCGCTCACGGACGGGCCGAGTGCTCTGAGCGCGGGCCCCTTCCCGATCGAGCGGGGCACGACCCTGGCGCCCGGCCAGCAGGGGGATGTCTCCGTACATCTGGGACAGGATCTTCCCGACGGGCCGTGGAAGTTCAGCCTCACGCTCAGGAGCGGCCGGATCGACCGGACGGAGACCGGAACGCTCACCTTTCCGAGCAAGGCGGGGTCGTGGGGCCTGGCCGCCGTGTCGGACTCCCCGCTGATACTGATCCTCGTCCTCCCATGCCTCGCGGCCCTCGCCGCCGGGACAGTCCTGATCATCACCTTCCGCCGTCTGCGCGCACGCCGTAAGAGCGCCACCGGAGCTGATTCAAGCAGCTGAGCGGCGATCGGCTCCGGTGCGGCCGGGGGCGTCTGGTCATCGGCTCAGGCGACCGAGTGGCTGATGGTGCCAGTGTAGGTACCGGCCACCGCTTGGGCGGGGACGTCGATCACGATGGTCGGGTTCCAGCTGGCGGAGTTGTTGCCGGCGCCGTTGATCTTGCTGAAGGCCGTGTACACCTCGTCGAGCACCTCCGCGTCGGCGGCGGTGGGCTGGCCGGGCACGAAGGTTCCGGCACCGGTGGTGGCCGTCGCGGGCCCCGACCAGTAGTGGAGCGCGCTCACCGGCACGGTCTCGACGCTCGTACCGCCGCCGGTCGTCAGGGGCGTGCCGTAGACGCTCGCCGTCCAGGTGGCGTTCAGCGCGGCCCGCTGGTCCATGACCGTGACGACGTGGAGCTGCCCGCTGACCTGGTCGCCGGGCTGACCGCTGCCGAGGCTGACCGGCCCGTCGGGCACGCTGATCTCCAGCCCCTCGCCCGCGTTGACAGTGAACGTCACCGTCGTGGAGCAGGTGGTCGACTCCGCACACGTGTCCGCCTGGGCGGAGGTCGCCCAGGCCAGCGCCGTGGTGACCATCGCGGCGGCTGTGCCCGCCCGTATAGCATTAAATCGGCTCATTCCCATGGCCGACCCCCTATCGAATCCGCCCCGCCCCCAGGGCGCCAACATGTCGATCAAATCCTGCTCTGCACGAGACGTCCGGAAACGCCTTCTACAAGCAACTGGCGACTCCTTTGTCATGATCTATTGGCGCTTGGCGGTTATGCTTTACTCGCTCGATAAACAGAACCCGACGGCCCCACTTTCCGCCCGCTAAATGTCGTTATTGGCATTTCTTTAGCGATATGTCCTTTATCGGCATGCCTTTTATCAGTGCGCTTGAGAACGGTCGCCGGACCGCTCTGGGCAGCCGTCGCCCGGCAGGCAGTCCAGCCAAGCGACCAGGCGGGCACCTTGCCGCGTCATGACGTCGGGCTCGCGCAGGGCGTTGGCCAGCAGCGACATGCCCTGATAGGCGCCCACCAGGGTCAGGGCGAGCCCGTCGGGATCAGGCAGCCCGAGGTCGCGGAACTGCCGTTCGACCCAGTCCAGCAGCAGCCGGATGGCCTTGCCCGCCTCCACGTCCAGGCCACCCTCATCACGTTTGTCCAGCTCGACGGCCAGCGTTCCGGTCGGGCAACCGTAGCGGGCCGCGAGCTCGCGCTGGCTGACCCACGCCTCCACCAGGCCCTTGAGCCGCTCCAGCGGGCCGCCGAGGCTCTCCAGATGTTCGGTGAGCATCCCCAGCTGCCGGACGTGCTCGCTGAGCGCCGCCGAGACCAGCTCGTCCTTGGTCTTGAAGTAGTAGTACACATTGCCCACGGGCACATCGGCGGCGCGGGCGATGTCGGCGATGGTGGTACGTTCCGCGCCCTGCTGGTGCACGACCCGGGCGGCGGCGATCATCAGCCGCTGCCGCTTGGCGGTCGCCGTCTTCACCCGGGAGCCTTTCGAGTCAGTCATCTAACTAACTATAGGCGCCCGGTCAACCGCCTGGTCCTGCGTCAGGCCCTGGGGCGGCGTAGTGCCACAGCCGAGGCGCCGCTCGTACGATCAGGGCGACGGTCGTCACGGTGAGCAGCCCGCCGACGCAGATCGTCACCCGCGGGCCGAACGCCGCCGCGGCGGTCCCATGCAGCAGATTGGCCAGCTGGGGGCCACCGATGAGGACGACGGTGAGAGATCCCTGGATCCGGCCGCGCATGGCGTCGTCGGTGTACGCCTGGGAGATGGCGTTGCGGAAGGTGCTGAGCACGAAGTTCACCGCACCGCCGAGCAGGAGGGCCGTCAGCGCGAGCCAGAGCCGCGGCGCCAACCCGAGGACGACGACGGTCCCTCCCCAGGCAGCGGCGGCCGATGCCATCAGGGCACCGTGACGGCGGGCGCGCGTGAACGTCCCCGACATCAGCCCGGCCACGAAGACGCCGGCCGGATAGGCGGCGTAGAGCAGACCCAGCTCCACGCCTCCTCCCACGGGTCCGCCGTAGGTGCGCTGCGCCAGTTCCGGAAGAAGCGCTGACGGCATCCCGAAGACCATCGCGGCGAGGTCCACCGCCAGCACGGCCACGAGCACCCGGCTGCTGAGCAGGTAGCGGAACCCGGCGAACGTCTGCCCGAGAATCGACGACCGCCGCACTGTCGAAGCTTTTGAGCCGCCGTAGGGCTTGGCGGCGCCGTACAGCCCGCCCCCCGACACCGGGCGGGCCGGGTCGGGCAGGATCGACGGCAACTTGACCACCGCGTATATGACGGCCAGCAACGCGACAGCGTCGAACAGGTACAGCGTGCCGAGCCCCACCAGCGGAATCAGCACACCCGCCAGGAGCGGCCCCACGACCGATCCGGTGTACCGGGCCAGCGAACTGAGACTGTTGGCCGCCGTCAGCAGCTCGGCGGGCACCAGGCGGGGCACCGCGGCGCCCATAGTCGCCATGATCGCCCCGAAGGCCAGCCCTTGGCACCCCGCCAGCACCAGCAGGACGGCGACGGAGCGATTTCCCAGGCCCGCCTGAGCCCACAAGGCCAGGTAGGTCAGCGCGAGCCCGCAGTGAGCGGCCAGCAGCAGCAACCGCCGGTCAACGAGGTCGGCGAGAGTTCCGGCCCCCAGCGAAGCGACGACCAGAGCACCGAACGACACCACGGCCGCACCGCCGACGGCCGCGGACGAGCCGGTCATCGTGAACAGCTGCGTCGGCACCGTGACCACGCTGAACGAGCCACCGACCGCGCAAACGGCCGCGGCGACCCACAGCCGCCGAAAGGCGGGGATCGCCAGGGGCCGCCGGTCGATCGTGTACGCGCCGAAGGAACGGACCACCGACGCGCCGCCATGGGAGTGAGGGGCCACGCCGGTCACAGCATCACCACATCGGCCACCACGCAGGCGACGTTGTCCGGTGCCCCAGCGGCGTACACCAGCCTGACCAGCTCGTCGAGAACCTGCTCCGGCCCCTCCATACTGCTCAGGACACCGTGCAGTGCCTCTGCCGAGACGACAGTGGACAGACCATCGGAGCACAACAGATAACGGTCGCCGGCGACAGCCGTATGCAGTGAAAGGTCCGGTTGCACCCCTCCCTTGCCCATGAGCGCACGGGCCAGCAACGAGCGTTGCGGATGCGAGGCGGCCTCCTCCGGGCTGAGACGGCCCTCGTCGACCAGCCCCTGCACATAGGTGTGATCGTGGGTGATCTGGAAGATCTCACCGTCGCGCAGCAGATACGCCCGCGTGTCACCGATGTGCACCAGCGCCAGCTGGGAGCCCGACCACAGCATCGCGGTCAGCGTCGTGATCGCCTCACCGGACAATGTCGACTCGGCGATGCCCTGAAGGGCCCGATCGGCATGGGTCACCGCATCAGCCAGCGCGCCGAGCAGATCCCCGGCGGGTACGGCCGCCAGCTCCAGCGGCTTGAGGGCCTCGATCGCCGCCGCGCTCGCCAGGTTCCCGCCCGGCCCGGCTCCGTCGGCCACCGCCAGGAGCCGGGTGCCGGCGTACACGGAGTCATCATTGCTCGTACGAACCAGCCCCGACTCCGACCGGGCCGCATAACGGATCCCGATCATCGCTTCCGCGTCCTCCACGGCGCTGCCCCTTCCCGACAGGTAGTCGACGAGGAAGGTGGCCAGCTGCTCGCGTACGGCGGTGGCGGCCATGACCTGCTCCCAATAGCCGGCGACCTGCTCGGCCGCCGCCTCCGGCTCCAGATCGCACACCTGACGGATGCCGGCCAAGGGCATCCCCAGCCGCCTTAACCACACGATCAACCGAGCCCGCTCCAACTGCGCCGGATCATAGAAGCGGTAACCCGACTCCCCGTCCACCGCGGCCGGGCGGAGCAGCCCGAGCTCGTCGTACAGCCGTAATGCCTTCGGCGACAACCGCGCGGCCCGAGCGAACGCCCCGATCGTCAGCAGCCCCATACCCCGCCCTCCTCGCGCCGGCCAAAGCGACCGGCACCACGATGCTGCCCCTTCACCCAAGGGGAAGGTCCACTCCTGGCGCCAAGACTCTCGCCCCCCAAGCCGACAGGCCAACCGGAACGCACCCAGGCCGTGCCGGACCGGCGGATGCCTTCGGCGGCCCGGCTCTGGCTGGTCGTTCAGCGGGTGAGCAGGTCTCGGAGGGTCTTGGCGATGTCAGCGGGCGCTTCCTCGGCCATGAAGTGGCCGCAGGTGACGGTTTCATGCCGCAGGTCGGGCGCCCACGCGCGCCACAGGGCGGCCGCGTCGAAGCCGAGGGCGGCGCCCCAGTCCTGCTGGAGGACCGTAACCGGCATCCGCAGCCGATTGCCGGCGTCCCGGTCGGCTTGGTCGTGGATGACGTCGATGCCGGCTGAGGCGCGGTAGTCCGCGACGATCGAGGGCACCGCGGCTCGGCAGGCGTCCAGGTAGGCGGTGCGGACATCGGCGGGGATCGCCTGCGGGTCGTTCGTCCAGATGTCGAGGAAGTGGCCGAAGAAGGCGTCCGGGCTCGCGGCGATCATCTGCTCGGGCAGGCCCGGCGGCTGGGCCATCAGGTAGAGGTGGAAGCCGACGGCGGCGCTGGTGCCGCGCATCACCTGCCACATGTCCAGGGTCGGCAGTACGTCCAGGACGGCCAGGTGGGTGATCACCTCAGGGTGATCGAGTGCGGCGCGGAAGGCGACCAGGGCGCCGCGGTCATGGCCGGCCAGCGCGAAACGCTCATGGCCCAGCGCGCGGGCCAGGGCGACGATGTCGGCGGCCATGGTGCGCTTGGCGTATACGGCGTGCTCGGTCTCAGCGGGATCGGTCTCAGCGTGCTCGGTCTCGATGGGACCAGTTCCGGTGTGGTCGGTCCCTGCCCGGTTGGTCCCGGTGTGGTCGGTCCCAGCGCGGTCCGCCCCAGCCCGGCCCGCCCCGGCCCGGTCGGTCTCGGTGGGCTTGTCGCTGGCGCCGTAACCGCGTAGGTCGGGGCAGATCACGGTGTGGTCGGCCACGAGGTCGGCGGCGACGTGCCGCCACATCAGGTGGGTCTGCGGGAAGCCGTGCAGCAGCACGATGGGCGTGCCCGAGCCCGCGACGGCCACATTCAGGGACACGCCGTCGGCGACGGGCACGCGCTGGTAGTCGAAGCCGGCGATGGCAGGCGTCATGGTTCGGTCCTTTCCGATGGGTGCCTCCAGCCTGCCGGGCGCCGATGAGCATCGGATGAGCGCCTATAAGAAACATCCCTTGAGTTCTTGGAGCCGGCCCGGGGCGCGGTGCCGGTATCGCCACCGGCCCGTTCCCCGGGACCCCGTCAGCGCCCAAGTCGATCGTGCTGCCGACAGACCAGACCGGGTTCCTGGGCTCCGCGGAGCCTCGACGGGCGAGGTGGGTAGCGGCTCACGGTGGCCGGCCCGATGGTCGAACCACCACAGCAGCAGTTCTTCCCCTGCGGGGATCAGGCCGCAGAGCCCTTCTCGTCCAACGATCATGAGGACCCGATGGGAGGAGACGAGGTCGAGCGGGCCCTTGACGAACACCTGCCAGGTGATCCACTCGGTGATCCGGCCGGGGCCGGCTCCCCAGAGGTGACCTCGTACCACCGAGGAGCATCCGTCGGCCCCGACGACGTCTGAGCGGTTCCAGGGCGCCGGTCACGCTCACCATTGTGACTTGGATCGCTTGATGGGGACGGGGGCGAACTCGCCCCCGGATACTAACCGCTGAATTCCTTGCCGAAGTCGTAGGTTCGCCAGCGCTCGGGGCGTACGCGCACGGTGACCATCGTCCGCACGTAGTCCTTGATGCTGTCGAAGAACCGCTCGCCTGCCTCGGGACCGAGATAGCGGATTGACCATTTGCGATACTCGTCGGCGTCGGTCGGCTCCCAGCCCACAACGGTCCCTTCGAGGGAGACGTACTTGTAGGGCATCGCCTCTTGCTGGGCGGTGAATCCGACCTGGCATGTTTCGCGGATCAGGGCCATCTTGGCGCTGTCGAGGCTCGTGGCGAAGGTGAGCTCGCCGCCGGGCTCGTAGCCGTACCAGATGGGTACCGCCATGGGCGGCCGCCCGCCGGAACCGGCGACGCTCAGCACTCCGATGTGCGTGTCGGTGAGGAAGCTCTCCCGCTCAGCCGTGGTCATTTTTGTGGACATGGTCCGTTCCTTGATCTGTTTGTTGGCTGTGGAGGCGGCGTGTCAGAGCTTCACCAGCATCTTGCCGACGTTGCCGCCGCGCATCATGTCCAGGAAGGCGAAGGGGGCGCGGTCGATGCCCTCGGCCACGGTCAGCTCGGTGTGCAGGGAATCGTCAGCCAGCCAGCCGGCCGCCTTGCCGATCCATTCGGGGAACAGGTGGAAGTAGGAGTTGATCAGCATGCCGCGCAGGGTGGCGTCCTTGGCGGCCAGGGCGAACAGGTTGCCCGGGCCGGGGACCAGCTCGGTGGCGTTGTAGGAGCTGATCGCACCCACCATCGCGATCCTGCCCCCGTGCCGCAGCGCGTCGATGGCCGCCACCAGGTGGTCGCCGCCGACGTGGTCGACGTAGACATCGATGCCGTCGGGAGCGGCCTCGGCCAGTTGCTCGGCGAGCGAACCGGCACGGTGGTCGATCGCGGCGTCGTAGCCGAAGTCCTGCACGAGCTTCTTGGCCTTCCGCGGCCCGCCCGCGGAGCCGATCACGCGGGAGGCACCGAGCTTGCGGGCCAGTTGCCCGGCGATGCTGCCCACCGCCCCGGCCGCCGCGGAGACGAGGACCACGTCGCCCTCCCGTACCGGGGCCACCTGGGTCAGGGCCGCGTAGGCGGTCAGCCCGGTGGTGCCCAGCGCGCCCAGCCACGCCTCGGCGGGGGCCAGAGACAGGTCGGCGACGGTCACGGCGGCGGCGTCCACCACGGCATACTCGCGCCAGCCTAGGAAATGCACGACGGTCGTCCCCACCGGGATATCGGCCGAGCGCGAGGCCACGACCTCGCCGATCGCCGAACCCTCCATGGGCGCGCCGAGCTGGAACGGCGGCAGGTAGGACTCCCCCTCGTGCATCCGCTCGCGCATGTAGGGATCGACCGACATCCAGGTGTTGCGGACCAGGACCTGGTCCTCGGCCAGCTCGGCCGGCTCGGGCAGTGCGGTGCTGACCAGCTGGAAGTCCTGCGGGCGCGGTTCGCCGGAGGGGCGGGCGACCAGGTGGATCTCACGGTTCACGGTCATGGTGGTGCTCCTCGTTCGTGTGGTGCGTCTCTGCTTCGGGCTCCACTGTGGACAGGGGCGCGCACGATCGGCTGGGGGTTCGCTGCGGGTACCGTGACCTGATGCGATTCGGTGTGCTGGGCCCTCTTTCCGTGTGGAGGGACGACGGGCGGCCCGTGCGGGTCCCCGAGGTGAAGGTCCGGGCGCTGCTCGCCGACCTGCTGGCCCACGAGGGGCGGACGGTGTCCGCCGACCGCCTGGCCGAGGATCTGTGGGGAGACAGCCCACCGGGCAACCCCGTCAACACGCTGCAGACCAAGGTGTCCCAGTTGCGCCGCGCCCTGGAGCAGGCGGAGCCAGGAGGTCGCGAGCTGGTGGCCTTCCAGGCGCCGGGTTATGTCTTGCGCGCCGCCGACGTGGACGCCGCCCGTTTTGTCGCGCTGCTCGGCCGGGCCCGCGCCGCCACTGATCTCCAGGCGAAGGCCGAGCTGCTGACGGACGCGCTGGCGCTGTGGCGTGGTCCCGCCTACGCCGACTTCCGCGATGAGGAATTCGTCCGTACCGCCGCCACCGGTCTGGAGGAGCAGCGCCTGACCGCGCTGGAGGAGCGGGCGGAGGCGCGGCTGGAGCTGGGCGGGCACAGCCTGGTGGCCGACGAGCTGGGCGAGCTGGTGGCCGCACACCCGCTGCGTGAACGCCTGCGCGCCGCGCACCTGCGCGCGCTCTACCGGTCGGGACGGCAGGGGGAAGCGTTGGCCGGGTACGACGACCTGCGGCACCGACTGGCCGACGAGCTGGGCCTCGACCCCGGCCCCGAACTGGCCGCCCTCCACCAGGCGATGCTGCGTCAGGATCCCTCGCTCGCGCCCGCGCGCCCGCGCACGAACCTCCCCGCCCCGCTCACCGAACTGATCGGCCGCGAGCAGGCCGTGGCCGCGGTCGATGCCCTGCTCGGCTCGGCGCGTCTGGTCACGCTGACCGGTCCGGGCGGTGTCGGCAAGACCCGGCTCGCCCTGGCGGTAGCCGACCTCGCTACCGACGCTTTTCCCGACGGAGTGTGGCTGGTCGAGCTGGCGGGGGTGTCGGGCGAGACTGCGACGGTGGCCGAGGTGGTGGCCGCTGAGCTGGACGTCCGCGACGAGACGGCGACGGGTTCGCGTCCCGGCGTACGACCGGCCGGCCTGGCGCACCGGCTCGCCGACGCCCTGCGCGGCCGGCGGCTGCTGCTCGTGCTGGACAACTGCGAGCACGTGGTCGAACCGGTCGCCGACCTGGTGGACCTGCTGCTGCGGGCCGCCCCGGACCTGCGGGTGCTGACGACCAGCCAGGAGTCGCTGGCGATCCCCGGGGAGACGCTGTACGCGGTAGCGCCGCTCGAGCTTCCGGTGCCCGGCGCAGACCCGGGGCAGGCCGGCTCAGTGCAGCTGTTCGTGGCACGAGCCGCGGCCGCCGCGCCCGGGTTCGTCCTGGACGAGATGAGCGCGCCCGCGGTGGCGGCGATCTGCAGGAGGCTGGACGGCCTGCCGCTGGCGCTGGAGCTGGCCGCGGCCCGAGTACGCGCCCTGGGCGTCCGCGGCGTGGCCGATCGGCTGGACGACCGCTTCCACCTGCTCGCCGTCTCTGGCCGGGGACGGCCCGCCCGCCAGCAGACCCTGCGCGCGGTGATCGACTGGAGCTGGGAGCAACTCACCGAGCAACAGCGGCTGATCCTGCTCCGGCTGGCCGTCCACCCGGGCGGCTGCACTCTGGAGGCGGCCGAGGCGGTGTGCGCGGGCCCTGGACTCAACCCTGGAGTGGATGTCGCCGACCTGCTGGATCAGCTGGTGACCAGGTCGATGGTCGAGTCCTCCGGCGGGATCCGCTACCGGCTGCTGGAGTCGATCGCCGCCTACTGTCTCGAACGGCTCGCCGACGGCGACCCCGTCTTCCAGCGCCGCGACCTCTACTACACCGAGCTGGCCGAACAGGCGAGGCCCCACCTGTACGGTCCTAATCAGCGCCAGTGGCTGGACCGCCTGGACACCGAGGCGCCCAACCTGCGGGCCACGCTCGAGCACACCACCGACCACGCGCTGGCACTGCGCCTGGTCGACGCCCTGGGGTGGTACTGGTACCTGCGCGGCAGGCACCGGGAGGGCCGCGCCTCCTTCGCCGCGGCCATGGCGCTGCCCGGCGTGGAATGCGTGCGGACGGCGGCGTGGGAGGCCGGGTTCGCGATGCTGACCGGGGACGGCAGCGATCTGCTGGAGCGCAGCCGTACTGCGGCTCGGGCGCTGGACGCTCGCGACGCACGCTCACGCTGGTTCCTGGCACACGCGCAACTGAGCTTCGGGGACGCCGCCACTGCGGCGGGCCTGCTGACGGAGGCGCTGGCCGGGTTCCGCGCTGTCGGCGACCGCTGGGGCGAGGCGGCGACGTTGGCGGGTCGCGCCAAGCAGGCGATGTTCCAGGGTGACCATGCCCTGGCCGAGCGGTCCGCCGGCGACAGCTTGACGATTTTCGATGACCTGGGCGACGGCTGGGGAAGGCTGCAGGCATCCGACATGCTCGGCTACCTCGCCGAGATCATCGGTGACTACGAGCGGGCCGCCCGCCTGCACCGCGAGGGCCTGCGCATCGCCGAGGACCTGAGGCTGTGGATCGACGCGTCCTACCGGCTGTCCAGCCTCGGCCGGCTCGCCCTGCTGACCGGAGATCTGGACGGATCCTGGGAGCTGCACGAGCGGGGGATGCGCCTGGCGGCCGAGCAGTCCGACCGCTTCGCCGAGGAGTTCGCCCGGGTCGGCCTCGGCCTCGTGGCCCGCCGCGCCGGCGACCTCGAGACGGCGGCGGAGCTCTTCCAGCAGTCGCTGGACTGGAATCGCCGCCTGGCAGCCGACTACGGGGTGCCCTTCTACGGGGTGACGCTGTTGCTGGCCGAGCTCGGCTTCATCGCCGAGCAGCGCGGCGACTGCGCCACGGCCAGGGCACTGCACCTGGAGGGGCTCGCCGCGGCCCGCGAGGCCGGCGATCCGCGCGCCATCGCCCTGGCCCGGGAGGGGCTGGCCGGGGTCGCGGCGGCCGAGGGCGCCCACGAGGAGGCGGCGGCTCTGCTGGGTGAGGCCACCGCGCTCAGGGAGTCGGTGGGCGCGCCCCTACCGCCCGCAGAACGCGGCGACGTCAACCGGATCGCCGCCGCTGTCCGCGCGGCGCTGGGCGAGGAGGCGTCCATGCGCTGACCCGCAGCCGATCGTGCGCGCGTTCCGTCAGGTTCGTATCCGTCACCCTTCGTGGAGGAGTAACGATGCGAGCCCTGATCTACAACCCAGACCTCACCTTCGATGTCGTGCCTGACCCGGCGCCCACGCCCTCCCAGGCGCTGGTCCAGGTGGCGGCCTTCTCGCTCAACTTCGGTGAGATCGCCTACGCAAGCGCGAACGTCCGGCCCGGGTACGTCCCGGGATGGGACGCCGCCGGGGTGGTCGTCCAGGCCGCCGCCGACGGCTCAGGTCCTGCCGCCGGCACCCGCGTGGTCACCTTCGGCTGGTCGGGAGCCTGGGCGGAGCTGCGCGCCGTGGACACCGCTGAGCTGGCCGTCGTTCCCGAGGCCGTCGACCTAGGGCCTGTATGGAGTTCGGATCTTTAGATCGGTTGAAGGCTTCGGATCCACAAGATGGCTCCGCGTAGGTGGAGCCCGGCGAGATAGCTTT
>NZ_JBEZDU010000029.1:0-131146 GCF_040648495.1 Nonomuraea sp. NPDC049129
TCGGTGAGGTCTCCACGCGCCATGGCGATGGCCTACCAGGACCACAGACCGCAGCGCAGCCAATCCCATTGATCTCAACTCCATACAGGCCCTAGCCCGCCCCAAGGACCACCGCACCCTGGCTCGCCCCAGGGCCGCCGACGCTCTGGCTCGCCTCGGGGCCGCCACGCTCTAGCTCGCCCCGGCGCCGCCGCGCTGCCGGATGAGCGTGTCCATGCCGTCCAGGATCCGGGCGAGGCCGAAGGAGTAGTCGAAGCGCCGCTCCGGCTCGGCGGTGTCCGCCGGATAGTCGAAGGCGCCCGCGTCGACCGCCGTACGCAGGGCCGGAAAGCGCCGCGCGTCGACGAGGTCGCCGAGCAGCGCGCTGTAGGCGGCGATCGACTCCCCCGAGGCGGCGGGGCCGAGATGCGCGCTCATCCGCGCGGTGGTGAGCATGTAGTTGGCGATCAGCAGGACCACGCCCGCTTTGTCGCTTTCGGGGAGCCCGGTGTCGCGCAGCGCGCTCAGGGCGCGATCGGTCCACGCCAGCTGGTTGGGCGTGATCGGCGGTCCTGTGACGGGCAGATCCACGATCCAGGTATGGGCGCGCAGCATCACCCACTGCGCCGCGCACCAGCGCTCCAGGCCGACCCGCCAGTCGTCGCAGGGCTCGTCGAGCTCGGCGGGCACGGCCGCGACCGTGTCCAGCATCAGCAGCAGCAGCTCATTCTTGCTCTTGACGTGCCGGTAGAGCGACATCGTGGTGAAGCCCAGCCGCTCGGCGACCCTGGCCATCGACACGGCGTCAAGGCCGCCGGCGTCGGCCAGCTCGACCGCCGCGCGGGCGATGCGCGGCGGGCTGAGCCCCTGCCTGGGTTCAGGCGCCGGCTCGTCGAGTCTTCCCCAGAGCAGGTCGAGCCCCGGCGGCAGCTTGTCGTTCATGGTCCTCACCTTCGCGCATCGCCCTCGCCTTTCGCGACGTCCGTCCGGCACCGACGCCGACGCCGACGAGCTGGGCCGCACGCTTGCGCTCCCGCCAAGTGTATGCCATACACTCAGTGTATGACATACACAGCATTGATCATCGGCGGTGGGATAGCGGGCTCGTTATGCGCGGTCGCCCTGCGCAAGGTGGGGATCACGCCGGTCGTCTATGAGGCGTACGACCGGACCGCGGACCACACAGGCGCCTTCCTGACGCTCGCGGTGAACGCGCTCGACGCCTTGCGCGCCCTCGACTTCGACCTCGGCGACGTCGGCTTCGACACGCCGCTCATCGTGTTCACCAACGGCTCCGGAAGGCGGCTCGGCGAGCTGCCGTACGGCACCACCCTGCTGGACGGCATGGTCAGCCGGACCGTCAAGCGGGCCGACCTCTACCGCGCCTTCCGCGAACGGGTCGTCCGGTCCGGCGTACACATCGAGTACGGCAAGCGGCTCGTCGACGCCGAGAGCACCGGCGACGGGGTGCTGGCGAGGTTCGCCGACGGCACCTCGGTCCGCGGCGACCTGCTCATCGGCGCGGACGGCCTGCGGTCACGTACCCGCGAGATCATCGACCCGCACGCGCCGGACGCGCGCTACGGCGGGCTGCTCAACACGGGCGGCTACGCCCGCGGCGTCTCCACCGGCTGCGAGCCGGGCACGATGAACGCGATCTTCGGCAAGCGCTGCTTCTTCACCCACACGACGCATCCGAGCGGCGAGGTGTGGTGGGCGGCGAATCCGGCCCAGGCCGCCGAGCCCACCCCCGCAGAACTGGCCGCGATCACCCCCGAACAGTGGCGGTCCCGGCTGATCGACCTGTTCCGGCACGATCGCGGGCCCGCCGCGGACATCATCGCGGCGACCGGCGAGATCTTCGCGGGCTGGAGCACCTACGACGTGCCGACCGTACCGAAGTGGCACGACGACCGGATGGTCATCATCGGCGACGCGGCCCACGCGACCGCCCCCTCGATCGGGCAGGGCGCGGCCATGGCCATCGAGGACACCGTCGTGCTGGCCAAGTGCCTGCGGGACAGCCCGGACATCGCCGCCGCGTTCGCCGCCTACGAACGGCTACGGCGCGAGCGCGTGGAACGCGTCGTCGCGCAGGGCAATCGCACCGGCGGCTGGAAGACGCTCGGTCCCGTCGCCCGCGTGCCGCACGACCTGATCATGAGCCTCGCCATGAAACAGATGGCCCGCACCGGCAACGACCCGAGCCGCTGGATCTACGAACACCACATCGACTGGGACAAACCACTCCAAGAGGTGCCCTCCGAAGCCCGTTGAGCGTCTCGACCACTTCTTACCGAGGATCGGTGGGCAGGTCGGCGCTTCAGGGCTGCCGCACCCCCGTCTCGGTGGCCGCCGCATAGCCGGCGAGCATGGCGAACGCGACGTCACGTGCGGCGTCGTCGCAGCCGACAACCCCAGCGTGACCAAAGCGTGGACCGACGCCGGGTTCAAGAACGCGGTCATCGCTCATGGCGTCGGCCTGGGCCTCGCGTCGGCCTTGCCCAAGAGGCGGACGCGGGGGTAGCCGTAGACGCTGCGTATCTTGTTGCCGCAGTTGGTGAGGGTCACGGTCTGGACGCGGAGCCCCATGGCGGCGTTCGGCTCCTCGGCGGTCAATGACGTCCCCGAGCCGGGGCAGGACGGCGTGGGGGGAGGGGACCACGACGTCGGCCGCGGTGCAGTCATGGTGTGGTGCGGGCCGACCGGCGCGGCGCCTGGCCCGTCTACGCCGCAGCCGGCGAGGCAGAGCGCAAAAAGGGAGAACGCCCGGACGGCGGACATGACGGTCATCGACCCCATCTTGCCGGACCGCCGAGGAAAGAACCGCCGGGTGGGATGGCGATCGTTGCCGTTCGACGCCGACCACCTTGGCGATGCCCTCTCTGTCAGATTCCCCGGTTCTCCATCTTCAGGCTCCGTCAGTGGTGTTCCAGTCCAGGATTCCGGGTCCGCGGAAAAACTGCCGCACCTCGTCGGCCCGGCCGCCACTCAGCCGCAGGGCGAGGGCAAGACTCGTGACGATAGCAAGCGGCCCAAGGGTTCGCTTCCGCTAGAGACACCGCGCGAGGTGGTGGACGAGCCGGCCACGAAAGGGCTGAACACTCCGCCGCCGCTGACATGGGAATCCTCCCCGACTGTCACTGGATCAGCACAAGCGGCGAACGACAGCCGGCTCGCTGGTATTCGCGCAGTCTCTCATGAAGCCCCTTAGGGAGATAGCTTTGATCTGATGGAGACTTTCAGCGAACACCCGTCGAGTCCAAGTACTGGCAACGAACCATCTCCATGGGAAGGGCGAGGCCGCTCGCTGTGGCTTCGCGTCGTCATCGGTTTGGTATGTGTTGCGCTGGTGGCGGCCGTGCCCATATATATGCACCAGCAAGATTTGCTGGTCTCCCAAGCACGGGCGATTGCCCTCGACGGCGCCAAACAACGCGATCACGATTGGTATGCCGCAAAGCTATTAGGCTACGTTGCCGTGGGGATCCACTCGGATGATTACACTACATCTGCACTTGCGGATACGCTCGCCATAGAGCGTCGTGGCCTATTTCCGGGCAGTGCGACCATTGTCGATGTCGCGTTGGCTGCCGACGGCAGAACGGCGCTTATCTCTAACGCCCAGGAGGGCTACGGAATTTGGCACCTCCAGGGAAAGGGTCCCGAGTCAGGCAGAGAGAATCTTCAGGCCACCAGAACGGGCACCCTTGGTGCTGGGTCTGGGCCGATAGCCCTGTCCTCGGATGGGCGGAGGGCGGTAACAGGCGAAGACGTGAGCGGCGGCATCGATGTGTGGGATCTGGGCGATCCTGATAGGCCGTCCAGGACGCCCGTGCGTAAAGGTGACTACCGCGAACAGCTTCTCGAGTTGTCGTTGACCGCTGACGGCACGACCCTGTTCGCAGGGTTCGAGGACGGTTCCATTGAGATCTGGAATCTGGGTGCCGGACGGAAGCCAAGGCAGCTGGCGCGCAGGCATGAACATGCGTCTGGAGTTCGTATTTTATCCGGGACATCAGATGGTAAAACGCTGCTTACTGTCAGCGATGATTCTGCAATTTTCTGGTCCATGACTGATCCGAGCCGGCCCACCAAGATTGCGGAGCTCAAAAGCGCGACTCTCGAGCCGGAGGTGCGCCAATGGAGCAGTGGCGCGCTTAGCGCAGATGGCAAGAGGGCGATAATCGGACGAGGAGTGTGGGATACGACCAATCCGCAGTCGCCAACTCATCTGGGTGATTTGTCTATTATCCCCGAACGGGCGACTCCGGTGGCAATCTCCTATGACGGATCTATTGCTTTCACAGTGCATGATGAGCCAGGCGGTCCGGCGACTTCTGACCCAGTTATCGTGTGGGGACTGAAGGACGGCTACCGCCCGGTCAGCTTGGCAACGCTCAGAACGCCCGAGTCCGAGAGCTGGCAGGTGGCCATGAGTAAGGACGGAAGAACATTAGCCGTGGGGACGAGAACGGGAGGTGCCTATTCGTGGCTACTGCCCAACCTGCGCAAGGGTTTCATGGAGGACGCTTGTAGAGAGTCTCCACCCCTTCCGCCCGTGCCGGGTTTTTGGGAGTCCGTAAGTACCGAGTCACCTCCCGACGTACTGGGCAAGAGGCCGTTTGCCATATGTCCTCTTGGCGGCAGGTCAGGGAAGTGAGCCTGTCGCTCAGTAAAGCGGCAGAATCGGGAGAGGAATGAGCCGGTAAAGGCCAGCTTGCGGTAGTTGAGCCTGTTGTGCCCTTCGGGAAGTTGCCGACCGCCGTCGCCGCTGGGCCCGCTGCATTGCTGCAGCGGGCCTCAGAACCGGCCTTGCCCGTTTCCGAGCAACCGGCTCAAGCAAGCTCCGTGGGCTCGCGGGCTGCCAGAAGTGCTGGCCGGTGTCGGCGGTCGGCCGACGGTGGCAGTGGGTGTGGATCAGGCGTGAGGCGGCGGGTTTGTCCGGCTTGCCGTTGCCCGCATCAGCGGTGATCGCGTGTTTGCGGATCGCGGTGCGGGTTACCTTGAGCCACGGTTCCCACTGGCTGGGGGTTTGCGGCTCGCTACGGCGCGAGCGCGTGGAACGCGTCGTAGCGCAGGGCAATCGCACCGGCGGCTGGAAGACGCTCGGTCCCGTCGCCCGGGTGCCGCACGACCTGATCATGAGCCTGGCCATGAAACAGATGGCCCGCACCGGCAACGACCCCAGCCGGTGGATCTACGAACACCACATCGACTGGAACGAACCCCTCCACAGCGCGGGCTAGAGCTGCCGACGTCCGCGCCGGGTGGAGGGCAGGTCGTGCCGCCCCGAGACGAACTCCTGGACCGCGATCTTGGCCCTGATCACCGGCCGGCGCCACCGTTCCTCCCGGTGCGCGGCCGTGGCCAGCCTCCGCGGGCGCCGCTTCTGGTAGAACAGGTGGGCCCACGGAGACCCGGGTCTGGCCAGCCGCACCGCGCCCACCAGCAGCAGTACGGGCACGAACAGACCCACTATCCCGGTCCAGATCTTGCCCTTCAACAGGGTGATCACGGCGAGCACCATGTTCGCCACGAGCAGCGCACCCGGATTGACCGGGGTCCCGTAGTCGAACGACAGCGGCCGGAGCCCGGTGAGCAGCAGCCCCGTCATCGCGACCGCGATGAACACCGCGTCGACCGAGGTGCGGCCCTCTTCCTCCCAGTACACGTCGTGCAGGTGCAGGATCAGCGCGAACTCATCCAGCACCAGCGCCGACCCGATCCCGAAGACGGCGGCCGCCGCGGCGTAGGCCACCTGCGACGCCGAGGACACGATCAGCCCGCTGACCCCGCCGACCAGCATGAGCACGACCCCGAACACCACGTGGTGGATGTGCATCTCGCCCACGTTGACGTTGCGGAACCAGCCGACCTTCGCCCTGATCAGCCGCACGTTGACGCGGGTGGCCACGAAGGCCCCGATGAGCGCGACGAAGAAACAGAACAGCGGCAGCCGTCCCGTGTCGACAATGCTCAGCTCGAACCAGTTCCCCATGACCTTGAAAACGATGCTACGAGGCCAATCGTCATCCCTTGACCATTTGGACCGGGAAACGGACTCAAGACAGGAACGCGCGCAGCAGCGCCGCCGTGCCCTCCAGGTGCTCCGCCACTGCTCGGCGGGCCCCTTCCGGGTCGCCCGCCAGAATGGCCGCCACGATCGCCTCGTGCTGGCGGGCGGAGTGGTCGAGGTTCACCTGGAGCATCGGGATGGCGTTGAGGAGGTCACTGACCCGCAGGCGCGCGTCGGCGCAGGCGGTGGCGAGCAGGGCGGAGCCGGTCAGCTCGGCGATCGAGAGGTGGAAGGCCGTGTCCAGCCGCCGGTAGTCCCCGATGCCCGCCTTGTTGAGTGCCGCGAGCCGGCCGCGCAGGAGGGAGCGCTGGTCGTCGGTCAGCGTGGCCGCCGCCAGCACCGCCGCCGCGCCGCATTCGACCGCCATGCGGAAGGTCAGCGCGTCGGTGAGGTCGGCCGTGCCCATGTCGGCCACGACCCTGCGCAGGTCGCCGCTCTCCGGCGGGGGCGGGGCGTAGGTGACGAACGCGCCGCCGTACCGGCCGCGCCGTACGTCGAGGTAACCGGCATCTTGGAGCGCCCGGATCGCCTCGCGCAGCGTCACCCGGCTGATGCCGAGCTGAACGGCCAGTTCACGCTCCGGGGGCAGTTTCCGGCCCGGCGCGACCACGCCGAGCTTGATCGCCTGGAGCAGCCGTTCTACCGTCTCCTCGAAGGCGTTTCCTGCCCTGACCGGCCGTAACACCGTCATCAACCGCGCCGAGTCGTCCAACGTGTCCTCAGGTCTTGACAAGCGATCCCCATATGCACATCAATGGTCTAAGAGTAGCCCAATTAGCGGGAAAGCGAGCGAACTTCTGTGAGCGAGCGAGGTCTTCCACAGCCCGGAGCGCTGTCCGTCGACGAGTTGCGTGACGAGGTGGCCGCCGGACGGGTCGACACCGTGCTGCTCGCCATCGCCGACATGCAGGGCAGGTTGCAGGGCAAGCGGCTGTCGGCGCGCTATTTCCTGAACGAGGTGCTGGGGCACGGCTCCGAAGGCTGCAACTACCTGCTCGCCGTGGACGTGGACATGAACACGGTCGACGGCTACGCGATGTCGTCGTGGGAGCGCGGCTACGGCGATTTCGTGATGAAGCCCGACATTTCCACGTTGCGGTGGGTTCCGTGGCAGGAGGGCACCGTCATGCTCATGGCGGACCTGACCTGGGAGAACGGCGACGACGTGACCGCCTCGCCGCGGCAGATCCTGCGCGCGCAGCTCGCCCGCCTCGCCGACCGCGACCTGGCCGCCTTCGTGGGCACCGAGCTGGAGTTCATCGTGTACGAGGACAGCTACGAGGACGCGTGGAAGCGCGCGTACCGCGACATGTCCCCCGCGAACCTCTACAACGTCGACTACTCCCTCCTCGGTACGGCCCGCATCGAACCCCTCCTTCGCCGGATAAGACGGGACATGGAGGGAGCCGGGCTGTACGTCGAGTCCGCCAAGGGCGAGTGCAACCTGGGCCAGCACGAGATCGCCTTCCGCTACGACGAGGCGCTGAAGACCTGCGACAACCATTCCATCTACAAGAACGGCGCCAAGGAGATCGCGGCTCAGGAGGGCAAGTCGATCACCTTCATGGCCAAGCCGAACCAGCGCGAGGGCAACTCCTGCCACATCCACATCTCGTTGCGGAGCGTGGACGGCGACCCGGTGATGGCGGGCGACGGCCCCCACGGGCTG
The DNA here is from genome assembly GCF_040648495.1 of Nonomuraea sp. NPDC049129. NCBI lineage: Bacteria > Bacillati > Actinomycetota > Actinomycetes > Streptosporangiales > Streptosporangiaceae > Nonomuraea > Nonomuraea sp. NPDC049129. The sequence goes on from NZ_JBEZDU010000029.1 coordinate 7,728, forward strand.
TCCGAGCTCGGCGCCCGCTTCATCGCCGGGCAGCTGGCCCACATGCGCGAGCTCACCCTCTTCTACGCCCCGAACATCAACTCCTACAAGCGCTACGTCCCCGGCAGCTTCGCCCCCACGGCCGTCAAGTGGGGCGTGGACAACCGCACCTGCTCGCTCAGGCTCGTCGGCCACGGGGAATCGCTGCGCATCGAGAACCGGGTGCCGGGCGGTGACGTGAACCCCTACCTCGCGGTGTCGGCGCTGATCGCGGCCGGGCTGCGCGGCATCGACGAGGAGCTGCCGCTGGAGGACGCGTTCGGGGGCAATGCCTACGACTCCGGCGCCGAGACCGTGCCCCACACGTTGCGGGACGCGCTGGCGCTGTTCGAGGGGTCGAAGCTGGCGCGGGAGACATTCGGCGACGACGTGGTGGCGCACTATGCGAACAACGCCCGGATCGAGCTGGCCGCCTTCGACGCGGCTGTCACGGACTGGGAGCTGTTCCGGGGTTTCGAGCGGATGTGAGCACGATGCAGATCATCAATCCGGCGACGGAGGAAATCCTCGCCGACGTGGAGCTGGCCGACGCGGCCGAGGTCGACCGGGCCGTGGAGCGTGCCAGGCGGGCTTATCAGGGCTGGCGCGACGTGGCGCCCGGCGACCGGGCGCGGCTGCTGCGCCGCTTCGCCGACCTGGTGGACGAGCACCGGGAGGAACTGGCCCTGCTGGAGCTCACGAACTCCGGCCACCCGATCGGCAACGCCCGCTGGGAGGCCGGCGCGGTACGCGACGTGCTGCACTTCTACGCCGGCGCCCCCGAGCGCAATCACGGCAAGCAGATCCCGGTGCCCGGCGGCGTGGACATCACCTTCCAGGAGCCGCTGGGCGTGGTGGGCGTGATCGTGCCCTGGAACTTCCCGATGCTCATCATGAGCTGGGGCGTCGCCCCGGCCCTGGCCGCGGGCAACACGGTGATCGTCAAGCCCGCCGAATGGACCCCGCTGACCGCGCTGAGGCTGGCCGAGCTGGCCCTCGCCGCGGGCCTCCCCGAGGGGGTGCTCCAGGTGCTGCCCGGGGCAGGGGAGGTCGCGGGGGCCCGCCTGGTCGAGCATCCGCGGGTGGCCAAGATCGTGTTCACCGGCTCGACCGAGGTGGGCAAGGAGATCGCCGCCAAGGCGGCAACCCAGGTAAAGCGGATAACCCTCGAACTAGGCGGCAAATCCGCAAATATCGTGTTTGCGGACTCGGATCTGGAAAAAGCGGCGAAAACGGCGCCGTATGCCGTCTTCGATAACTCTGGCCAGGACTGCTGCGCCCGATCCAGGATCCTGGTGCAGGCGGAGGTCTACGACGCGTTCCTGGAGCTGCTGCTGCCGGCCGTACAGAACATCCGAGTCGGCGACCCGCTGGACGAGAGCACCGAGATGGGCCCGCTGATCAGCGCCGAGCATCTGGAGCGGGTGCGCGGCTTCATCGACGGCCCGCCGTATCTGCAGGGCGACTGCCCGCAGGGCAAGGGGTTCTGGTTCCCGCCGACGGTCCTGACGCCGGCGCTCACCGACCGGGCGTTCACCGAGGAGATCTTCGGGCCGGTGGTGTCGGTGGTGCCGTTCGCGGACGAGGCGGAGGCGGTGCGGATCGCCAACGACACGCCGTACGGCTTGAGCGGCTCCATCTGGACCCGCGACGTCGGCCGGGCGCTGCGCGTCGCGCGAGCCGTGGAGGCGGGCGCGCTGTCGGTGAACTCGCACTCCTCGGTCCGCCACTGGACGCCGTTCGGCGGCTTCAAGGAGTCCGGCCTCGGCCGGGAGCTGGGCCCGGACGCCCTCATGGCGTTCACCGAGACCAAGAACGTCTTCATCTCAACGGAGTGACACACATGCAGCGTTTGCACAACCGCGTCGCCGTGATCACCGGCGCGGGCGGCGGCATCGGCCTGGCCACCGCGCGGCGGTTCGCCGAAGAGGGCGCCAAGGTGGTCTGCGCCGACGTCGACGAGGAGGCGGGCACCAAGGCCGCCTCCGAGGTGGGCGGGCTCTTCGTCAAGGTCGATGTGACCAGCGAGGACGACGTCGTCCGGATGTTCCGGACGGCGTACGACACCTATGGCTCCGTCGACATCGCCTTCAACAACGCGGGCATCTCGCCGCCCGAGGACGACTCGATCCTGGAGACCGGCATCGAGGCGTGGCGGCGGGTGCAGGAGGTGAACCTGACGAGCGTCTACCTGTGCTGCAAGCACGCGATCCCGTACATGCAACGGCAGGGCAAGGGCTCGATCATCAACACCGCGTCGTTCGTGGCGGTGATGGGGTCGGCGACGTCGCAGATCTCGTACACGGCCTCGAAGGGCGGGGTGCTCGCGATGTCGCGCGAGCTCGGCGTCCAGTTCGCGCGCGAGGGGATCCGGGTGAACGCGCTGTGCCCGGGGCCGGTCAACACGCCGCTGCTGAAGGAGCTGTTCGCGAAGGACCCTGAGCGGGCCGCGCGGCGCCTGGTGCACGTGCCGGTGGGGCGCTTCGCCGAGGCGTCGGAGATCGCGGCGGCGGTGGCGTTCCTGGCCAGCGACGACGCCTCCTTCATCACGGGCTCGGAGTTCCTCGTCGACGGCGGCATCTCGGGCGCGTACGTCACGCCTCTTTAGGAAGGACCTTTAGGAAGGGAACTTTAGGAAGGGAAGTTGTGGAGCGACCCGTCATCGGGATCACGTCCTATGTCGAGCCTGCCCGCTACACCGTGTGGGAGCTGCCGGTCGCCCTGCTGCCGTACATGTACGTGGAGCAGGTGGTCCGGGCCGGCGGGCAGCCGGTGATCCTGCCGCCCGCCGGGTCGCCCGCCCGGCTGGTAGCGCGGTTGGACGGGTTGATCCTGGCCGGTGGTGGTGATGTCTCGCCCGAGCGGTACGGCCAGGAGCCACACGACCAGACCGGCTACATCCGGAAATTTCGTGACACGGCGGAGTTCGCGGTGATCGAGGCGGCTCTTGAGGCCGACCTCCCCTACCTCGGGATATGTCGGGGCATGCAGGTCCTGAACATCTCACTCGGTGGGACCCTGCACCAGCATCTGCCCGATGTGGTGGGACACACCGGGCACTCCCCCGCCCCCGGCGAGTTCGGCCACCTGCCCGTCCGGCCCGTCGCGGGGACTCTCGTCGGCAAGGCGCTCGGGGCCGAGCCGGTGGCCGTGCCGCACTACCACCACCAGGCCATCGACCGGCTCGCGCCCGGCCTGACCGTGTCCGCCGTGGCCGACGACGGCACGATCGAGGCGGTGGAGCTGGACTCCCGGACGTTCGCCATGGCCGTGCAGTGGCATCCGGAGGCGGCGAAGGACTGCGCGCTGTTCGAGGCGCTCGTCGCCGCCTGCTGAGCCGCCCCCGGTACAGCCCTTTTGGCCCCAAGCGGCCAGGTCCGCACGCGACAACTCCCCCATAACAGCACTAGGCTTGCGGACATCACCGTCGAAACCGTGCGGGAGAGCGTCCTGGCATCCGGCCAGGTCCCCTGAAGGAGCAAGCCCTCCCCGCGAACCTCTCAAGGCAAAGGACCGCACGGACGAGGTGTCCTCTGGAAAGCAGGCCTGGCGGCCTCGCCGAAGGTGAAAGTCCGGCAAATTACGGGCGAAGCTCTCAGGCACCCATGACAGAGGGGGAGGATGTCTGGCATCCGATCCTGCCCTGAGGTGCGCATATGTCACGTCCTACACCGCTCCGAGAGGTCCACGAGAGCCTCGGCGCGACATTGACCGATTTCGCCGGGTGGCTGATGCCGCTCCGCTACGGCAGCGAGTCCGCCGAGCACAACGCCGTGCGCCAGGCGGCCGGGCTGTTCGATCTCTCCCACATGGGCGAGATCTTCGTGACCGGGCCTCAGGCGGGTCAGGCACTCGACTACGCGCTGGTGGGACACCTGTCGGCGCTCGCGCCCGGCCGGGCCCGCTACACCATGATCGTGAACGAGCATGGCGGGGTGCTGGACGACCTGATCGTCTACCGGCTCGGGGACGAGGAGTTCATGGTGGTGGCTAACGCCTCCAACTATGAAAAAGTCGGGGAAGAGCTGAAAAATCGCGCCAAGTCGTACAACGCGGTGGTCGAGGATCGCTCGGAGCAGTACGCGCTGATCGCCGTGCAGGGGCCGCGCGCGCAGGAGATCCTCGCCACGCTCACCGACGCCGACCTCGCCGGGCTGAAGTACTACGCGGGCCTGCCCGGTCTGGTCGACGGGCGGCAGGCGCTCATCGCGCGCACCGGCTACACGGGTGAGGACGGGTTCGAGCTGTTCGTGGCCAACCAGGACGCCGTCCCGCTCTGGCACGCGCTGACCGAGGCCGGCCGGCCGTACGGGCTGCGGGCGGCGGGTCTGTCCAGCCGTGACACGCTCAGGCTCGAAGCGGGCATGCCGCTGTACGGCAACGAGCTCGGCGTCGAGCTGACCCCGTTCGACGCGGGGCTGGGCAGAGTGGTGAAATTCGACAAGCCGGGCGACTTCGTCGGCAGGTCGGCGCTGGAGGCGGTCAAGGACACGCCGCCGCGGCGCCGGCTCGTCGGACTGGTCGCGCGGGGTCGCCGGGTGCCGCGCCACGGATACCCGGTGACCAAGGACGGCGCCGTCGTCGGCGAGGTCACCAGCGGGGCACCCTCCCAGACCCTGGGTAAGCCCATCGCCATGGCCTACGTCGACAATGGGGCCGACGCAGGTCTGGCCGTGGACATCCGGGGCAGCCATGAACCTATGGACCTCATTGAGCTGCCCTTTTACAGGAGGAACAAGTGAGCAACATCCCAGACGACCTGAGCTACACCAAGGAGCACGAGTGGGTGGCCGGGCTCGACGACGGCATCACCGTGACCATCGGCATCACGGCCTACGCGGCCGAGGCGCTGGGTGATGTCGTCTTCGTGCAGCTTCCGGAGGTCGGCTCGACCGTCGAGGCGGGCGACTCCGTGGGTGAGGTCGAGTCGACCAAGTCGGTGAGCGAGATCTACACCCCCGTCGGCGGCGAGATCGTCGAGGTCAACCAGGCCGTCGTGGACGATCCGTCGCTGGCCAACAGCGACTCCTACGGCGACGGCTGGATGTTCCGCGTGCGCGTGGAAGGCGACCCCGAGGACCTGCTCACCGCCGAGGAGTATTCGGCGCTCACCTCAGGCGAGTCCTGACCCACCCGCCGGGGTCCTGCCGGACCCCGGCCCTTCAGAAGGGCGCCCATCAATGGCGATCAGCGTCTTCGACCTGTTCAAGATCGGCATCGGCCCGTCGAGCTCGCACACCGGCGGTCCCATGGCCGCCGCGCACAAGTTCGCGCGCGGTCTGCACGACGACGACCTGCTCGCGCGTACGGCCCGCGTCGAGGCGATCCTGTACGGCTCGCTCGGCCTGACCGGCAAGGGCCACGGCAGCGACAAGGCCGTCCTGCTGGGGCTGTCGGGCGAGAAGCCCGAACTCGTCGACGTGGACTCCATCGACGCGCGCCTGGCCGCGATGCGCGAGTCCGGCACGGTCCGGCTCTACGGCACGCACGAGATCCCCTTCGTCGTGGGCGAGGACCTCGTCTTCGAGCGCAAGATCTCCCTGCCCGAGCACCCGAACGGCATGCGCTTCACCGCCTTCTCCGCATCGGGCGAGAAGCTGCGCGAGAAGGTCTACTTCTCGGTCGGCGGCGGCTTCGTGGTGGACGAGCAGGCCACCGGCGCCGACCGCATCAAGCCTGACGACACCGTTCTGCCCTACCCCTTCACGACCGGGGACGAGCTGCTCAAGCACTGCTCCAACACGGGTCTGTCCATCTCCGCGCTGATGCTGGAGAACGAGCAGGCGTTCGGCCGCTCCGCCGCCGAGATCCGCGCGCGGATCCTGCACCTGTGGCAGGTCATGTGCGAGTGCGTCGAACGCGGCATCGCCAAGGAGGGCGTGCTGCCGGGCGGTCTCAAGGTCAAGCGCCGCGCGAACCGCCTCCACCGCCGCCTGCAGACCGAGTCGCCGAAGACCGACCCGCTGCACGCCATGGACTGGGTGTCGCTGTTCGCGCTGGCGGTCAACGAGGAGAACGCCGCGGGCGGCCGCATCGTCACCGCTCCCACGAACGGCGCCGCGGGCATCATCCCCGCCGTTCTGACCTACTACTCCCGCTTCATCCCGCACGCCGACGACGACGGCATCGTCCGCTTCTTCCTCACCGCGGCGGCGATCGGCGTCCTGTTCAAGGAGAACGCCTCGATCTCGGGCGCCGAGGTCGGCTGCCAGGGCGAGGTTGGCTCGGCCTGCTCCATGGCCGCCGCGGGCCTCACGGAGGTCCTGGGCGGCACGCCCGAGCAGGTGGAGAACGCGGCGGAGATCGGCATCGAGCACAACCTGGGCCTGACCTGCGACCCGGTCGGCGGTCTGGTCCAGATCCCGTGCATCGAGCGCAACGCGGTGGCCTCCATCAAGGCCATCGCCGCGGCCCGCATCGCCCTGCGCGGCGACGGCCAGCACTTCGTCGCCCTGGACCGGGCGATCAAGACCATGCGGGACACGGGCCGGGACATGCTGGACAAGTACAAGGAGACCTCGCGCGGCGGCCTCGCGGTCAACGTCATCGAGTGCTGACCCGGAGCGCGCTCGCGTTCGAGCGCGCTCGCCGTCAAAGCGGTTTGCGTCCAAAGCAGAGTTTGCGTTCGAGCGCGCTCAAAGCCATAGCGTCGCCGACATGACGACAAAGACACAGACCTGGATCATCACCGGCGCGTCCCGCGGACTCGGGCGCGCACTCGCGGAGGCGGCGCTCGCGGCGGGCGACCACGTGGTGGCGGCGGTACGCCGGCCCGAGAGCGTGGCCGACCTGAAGGCCGCCTACCCGGACGCCTGCCTGATCGCCACGTTCGACGTCCGGGACACCACCGCCGCCGCGGACCTCGTACAGAAGTCCCTCGACCACTTCGGGCAGATCGACGTGCTCGTCAACAACGCGGGCCGGGGCATGGTCGGCGCGGTCGAGGAGATCGGCGACGCGCAGCTGCGTGAGCTGATGGACCTGCACCTGTTCGGCCCGGCCGCGCTCGTCCGCGCGGCGCTGCCGGCGATGCACGCGCGGGGCACCGGCACGATCGTGCAGATGAGCAGCCAGGGTGGGCGGATGTCCTTCCCCGGCGTGTCGGCGTACTCCGCGTCGAAGTTCGCCCTCGAAGGCTGGTCCGAGGCCCTGGCCGGGGAGGTCGCACCGCTCGGGATCCGGGTGATGATCGTCGAGCCCAGCCGGTTCAGGACCGACTTCCACGCCAACGACGTGCTGGAGTTCGTCGAGGAGTCCGAGACCTACCGTGAGCTGCTCGCCAACGTCCGGGCGGACATGGCCGGGGCCGACGGCCTCCAGGAGGGCGACCCGGCGCGGGCGGCCGAGATCATCGTGTCCCTCGCGCACAGTGACGAGGTGCCGCTGCGGCTGCCGCTCGGGCGCGAGGCGGTCGAGCGCATCTCGGGTGCGTACCGGCGCGGCCTTGACGAGGTCGAGCGGTGGGCCGAGACCTCCCGCAGCGCCGACTTCGAGGGTGTCCCGGCGGCGGTACGCCCGATTTAAGCTGGTTGTCATGGCCACCGACGAACTGATGACCAGGGCGCTCGAAACGCTCGGGGACGACGGCCCGCTGTCGGTCGAGGCGATCCACCGCCTCACCGACCTGGCCGACGTACCCGAGTCGATGACGATCGCCGAGCTCGCCGACCTGCTCGACATCTCGCCCCACACGCTGCGCTACTACGAGCGGGCCGGGCTGGTCGAGGTGGCCCGCGACGGCAACGGTCATCGCGTCTACGACGCCCAGGCGGTGCGGCGCCTGGTGTTCCTCACCCGGATGCGGCTGTCCGGCATGCCGATGCGCGACCTGCAGCACTACATCTCGCTCGTCGACGCCGGGCAGCACACCACACCCGAGCGGCTCGACCTGCTGATCGAGCATCGCGACACCATCCGCCGCCGGATCCGTGAGCTGACCCTCTCCCTCACGGCGGTCGAGTACAAGATCGCCACGTATGGGGGCTCGACCGGGCCGGACGTCCACGCCCTCGACGCCATCGCCGGCGCGGACCGCACCGCGCTGCCGCACGAGCCGCCGCGACGGACGCTACCGGCGGACTGACGCCGTCAGCGGCGGACGTGGACCCGGACCACGGTGCCGACCTCGTCGTCGCGGACCTCTCGGCGGATCCGGCTGACGATCTCCCGGTCCAGTTTGTGGACCACCGCGCCGACGTCGGCCGAGGCGGGGCAGCAGAGGGAGATGCGCAGGCGGGCGGCGTCTCCGACCACGCGGGCGCTGACCCCGGTGAGACCCTCCACGTCCTTCAGGCCGATGCAGAGCATGGCCGTGCCCGTGCCGCTACGGGTGCCGCGGCGGCCCCACCCGAGGCAGAGCAGCAGCCAGCGGAACGTCACCAACGCCAGTACCAGCATGACCAGCGCCACCAGCCACAAGGCCCAGGTCTGGTCGGCGATCGTCTGGGCGGTCCGGTCCGGCAGCACCTTGGCGCGCGGTGACATGCCCGGCAGCTTGTCCTTACCGCGCAGCCAGGCGTAGCCGCCCAGGAGCAGCAGCAGCCCGCCGACCACGGCCAGGCCGATCCGGTTACCCGCGTACTGCCGCATCACAGCTCCCTCCGGTTGCCCACGCACTGCCGCACCCGGTTGCCCACGTACGGCCGCATCACAGCCCTCTCCGGCGCAGCCGTACGACGACCTCGCCCGCGGCCAGGGTGCCCACGCCCGCCAACCGGTCACCGACCGCGGTGCCGACCTGCTTGAGCATGGAACCGGAGCTCTCCGGGCCGGTGATGACCACGACCTCGATCGTCCGCCTGCGCAGCCGTACCCGCGCTCGTTGCACGCCGTCGACCTCCTGGGCGACGGCCCGCAGCGTACGGCGGAGGCCGGCCCGGGTGATGCCGATGACGATCAGCGGGTCGGACGTCTCGACCGGCACGAGCCTGCACCGGCCGGGTACGGCGGCCAGCAGCAACATCACGACCCCCACGGCCATGGTCACCACAGCGGGCAGGGACAGCTGCCCCCACGCCCGATGGGCCGCGAGGTCGAGGAGGTCGGACACCGGCAGCCAGCCGAGCGGCCGGCCCAGCAAGGCGGAGACCACCTCGGCGGCGGCGAGCCACAGCCCGGCGGTCAGCGTGAGTGCCACGACGGTCCCGGCGGGCGTACGCGCCGGTCTGAGCACCCGGCCCGACCTGCGCAGCGGGCTCTCCTGCGCGACGATCCCGGCGCCGGACAGTATCTGCTGGAGGGTGGTCACAACGCCACAGGTACACGGATCGGGCATGGTCCGGACCATGCCCTCGCCGCCGGTTTGCAGGATCATTACGAGGGCCGCAATTAAGATGAACTTCCCTCATATTCATTCGCCCGATATGTCGTTAAGCTGCCTTTATGAACGATCTCCGCCGCTATGACAGCGCTACCAGAGCGCTCGAGCCGCCGTTGGCGATCCTCGATCTCGCGGCCATGCGCGCCAACGCGGCCGATCTCGTACGGCGGGCGGCCGGCAAGCCGATCCGGGTGGCGAGCAAGTCGATCCGCTGCCGCTCGGTCATGGAACGCATCCTGGCCATGGACGGCTTCCAGGGCATCATGGCCTTCACGCTGCCCGAGGCGCTCTGGCTGGTCGAGCGGGGGTTCACCGACGTACTCGTGGCCTACCCGACGGCCGACAGGCAGGCGCTCGCGACGCTGGCCGGGGACGCGCGGGCGGCCGGTGAGATCACGCTGACCATCGACGCCGCCGAGCATCTCGACTACGTCGACGACGCGGTGGCGGCGGTCCGTTCACGCGCGGAGATCCGGTTATCGATGGACCTCGACGCGGGATATGTCGCCCTGGGCGGCAGATTCCGGGCGGGGACCCTGCGCTCCACGATCCGCGAGCCCGAGCAGGCCGCCGACCTGGCCGCCGACATCGCCAAGCGGCCCGGCTTCCGTCTGGCGGGTCTGATGGCGTACGAGGGGCAGATCGCGGGGGTCGGCGATGACCAGCCGGGCAACGCCGCGTATGTCCGGGCCATCCGGATCATGCAGAGCCTGTCGGCCCGCGAGCTGGTCCTGCGCCGCGGCCGCCTCGTGAACGCCGTCCGGCAGGTCTGCGACCTGGAGTTCGTCAACGGCGGCGGCACCGGCTCCGTCGAGCGGACCGTACGGGAGAAGGCGATCACCGAGGTGGCGGCGGGCTCCGGGTTCTTCCATCCGCGGCTCTTCGACTTCTACCGCGCCTTCACCGGCCGGCCGGCCGCGCTGTTCGCGCTCCCGGTCGTGCGGCGGCCGGGGCCGGACGCGGTGACGGTGCTCGGGGGCGGCTATCTGGCCTCCGGGCGGCCGGGGACGAGTCTGCTGCCGCAGCCGTACCTGCCCGCCGGGCTTCGTTACACGCGGGACGAGGGTGCGGGTGAGGTGCAGACGCCGCTGCTCGGTCAGGCGGCCCGGGATCTGCGGGTGGGCGACCGGGTCTGGTTCAGGCACGCCAAGGCGGGCGAGATGTGCGAGCGCTTCAGCGAGCTGCACCTCGTCGACGGGGACACCGTTGTGGAGACCGCCCCGACGTATCGGGGCGAGGGGCGGACGTTCCTCTGACGCCGGCTCTGGGTCTGCGGGACACCCCCTCCGGGGGAGCGGAAGAAGACGGTCCGTCGTGGCCGGCGTCCTCCGGGGGTTAGAAGCGGCGGCGACGGCGGCGCCAGAGGGTGATGGCGGCGCCGACCACCAGCACGACCCCCACGCCGATCAGCACCGGTGCCAGGCTGGGACGCTCCTCGGCCCACAGCTGGTCGGGGTCGTCGGCGTACTCGACGGGGCGCTGCGTCACCCCGAGCGCGTCGCCGACCGAGGTCACCAGATTGCTCGCCCGCGTCTTCACATCCGCCACCGTGCGCTCGGCGACCCGCTTGGGGCTCACCCGGTCGGCGATGGCGTCGACCGTGTCCGCCAACTCCGCGCGCGTCCGCGCGATCCGCCGCTCCAGCTCGTCGGGATCGGTGTCAGCCATGGCTCTCCTTTCGGCCGCGCTCCGTGCGAGCTCCGCCCGGTGATCGATGAAGCGCTCTTCGCTGATCAGTCTGTCAGGTCGGCGACCCGCCCGGCACTCCGGGCAGGCCGGTAGGTTTTGCACGACGAACTCTGGAGGGCCCCATGACCGAAACCAAGCTCGCGCCCGGCGACGCCGCGCCCGAGTTCACCCTTCCCGCCGCCGACGGCGAGACCATCTCCCTCGAGACCTACCGCGGCCGGCGGGTGATTCTCTATTTCTACCCCGCCGCGATGACGCCGGGCTGCACCAAGCAGGCGTGCGACTTCCGCGACAACCTCGGCCAGCTGACCGCCGAGGGTTTCGTGGTGCTCGGCGTGTCGAAGGACAAGACGGCCAAGCTGGTCAAGTTCGCCGAGCGTGACTCGCTCACCTTCCCGCTCCTGTCGGATCCCGAGCTCGACGTGCACAAGGCGTACGGGGCTTACGGCACCAAGAAGCTGTACGGCAAGGAGGTCGTCGGCGTGATCCGCTCGACCTTCGTCATCGACGCCGACGGCAAGATCGAGCAGGCCCTCTACAACGTGAAGGCGACCGGCCACGTGGCGAGCCTGAAGAAGAAGCTCGGCCTGGCTTGATAGGCCAGGGGCCCGTCCGGTCATGCGACGGGCCCCCAGCGCACTGCCGGGACGCTAAACTCGGCTCAGGCCCGCTCTGGCAGGGGCTGCGCGGGCGTGGCGAAATGGCATACGCGGCAGGTTTAGGTCCTGTTGGTGGCGACACTGTGGGGGTTCGAGTCCCCCCGCCCGCACCTCCTCCTCGGCTACCGCAGCCTCCTCGGGCTACCTCAGCGCGTACGCCCTGATCACCTCCTGCGACAGGCTCGCCCCGCGCGTGTCGGTGGCCTTGAGGCGCAACGAGACGACTGCGGCTGACCGCGGCCGGTCCAGCGTGGCCTCGTAGGCGCCGTTCCCCTTCGAGGTGAGCCGCCGGACCGCGCGCCACGAGGCGCCGTCGTCGTACGACACCTCCAGCGACACGTCCTTGATCGGGGCGGCCGCCGAGCCGTCCTGGTGGCGCAGGGTCAGGCCGAGCCGCGGCGAGGTGGCCTGGTTCTTCAGGTCCGTCGCCACGTCATAGTCGGCGAGCAGCAGCGGGACCGTCGTGCCCGACCCGGCGTCGTGCTGTGACGGGAACGTCCACGCCGTCTTCGTCCTGGTCGACAGCCGGGCCCAGGTGGCGCGGTTCTCGACGTCGTACTCCATCCGATACGTGGCGGCGGCGGCCGGCAGGAGCAGTATCCCCTGGGGGCGCCGCTCGGTCTGCGCCAGCAGCGTGTCCCCCTGGTACAACCGCCAGCCGGTCTTCATGCCGGTCTCGAAGTTGTCGGTCTGGGCGACGCCGGTGTTCCGCCCCGCGTCGATGAGCCCCCACATGTCGACCTGGAGCAGGTCGCCCTCCCTGCGCAGCGGCCGGACCTTACCCGGGCCGGGCAGCAGCGGCTGCTTGAACCAGGTGCGGCCGATCCGCTCCCCGGCCCGGAAGGGCGCGTCGTCGGGGCCCGCGACGCCGATGTGGGCCTGGTCGTGCTCCCACGTGTAGTTGTAGGGCCTCTCCGGCGTCTCCATGCTGCTGCTCCAGCGCACCCCGGGACCGGCGGTGAGGTAGTCGACCCGGTCGCGCGGCGTACGCGGGACGGGCCGGCCGGTGTCCCAGGAGGTGGTCTCCCACGGCTGCCAGCCGAAGCGGTTCTCGGAGAGCGTCACGTCGTCGGCGAGCTGGCTGAAGAAGTCCGAGTCCACCCGGGCCAGGGACTTCGCCCGAAGGGTGTGGTCGGGCCGGTCCCTGATCCCGCCCTCCTCGCTGAGGTACAGGTCGTACACGTACGGACTGGCCACGACGCCCTTGGCCAGGACCGGCACCGGCAGTCTGCGCAGCCGTTCGGCCAGCCGGGCGCCCTCCTTGCCGGTGAGCGCGACGGTCGGGACCTTCAGCTTCACCCCGCTCTCGGACACCGGCAGGTCTCCGTACACCGCGACCATCCGGGCCCCGGCCGCCGCGGCGGCGTTGGACTGGGCGGCGACCGTCAGGTCGGCCGTGCGACGGATCAGCGCGAGCCGGCCGCGCAGGTCGCGGCCCTTGAGGTCCGCGGGTGTGCCGGTCCCGGCGTCCACGGCCAGGAGCAGCGCGGAGCCGTCGAGGCGGGGAAAGTCGGCCGACACGTCGCTGAACCAGACGGGGTCCACGTAGTCGGGGTTCAGCTCCAGCCCGGCGGTCCGCAGGGTGATGGCGGGGGCCTCCAGGTGCCAGCGGGTGGCGAGGGCGAACCGGCCCTTGGTGACGCGCTTCGTGGGCTGCAGGTAGTACGTCTCGTCGGCGCTCTCGTCCTGGAGGACCGTCTCGGTGAGGGGCGTGCCCTTGACGGGCGCGCGGGTCCAGATGAGCTTGGTCGCGGTGCCCCTGTTCCGCTTGGTCACGTGGTCGGGCGTGTCGACCCGCATCTCGACCGCCTTGCGGGCGTCGAGCACGACCTTGGTGTCACCGGTGACCTTCAGCTCGGGCTCACCGGTGAAGCTCAGGTTGAGCACGGTGCCGCGGTCGGCGTAGGCCATGCTGTCGACCGACGGGCGCAGGGTGTTGATGACGCCGAGCACGGAGTAGGTGCCGGGCGGCACCAGCACGCACGAGGCACCCGGGTCGCTCTCGCACCGCCGCACCGGATCCCCGGGCATCTCGCGGCCGTCGCGGGTCCCGTCGTCCACGTTCAGCGCGGCGGCGTACGCCTGCGCGGGGCGGCCGTCCCTGGCGATCCCGCTCACCCGCAGCCGGACCCGCTTGACCTCGACGTTGCCGGTCAGCGAGGTACGGATCGGCGGCCCCTGGCGCGGCGTCGCGACGAGCTCCGCGCGCTGCCGCCCCGCCTGCGCCTTGGCCGGGTCGAGGGTGAGCCGGACCGTCGCCTGCGCCCCGCCGGGCAGGGTCAGCTCGGCGGGCGAGACGCTGAACGGGCCGCCGGTGGCCAGGCCTAGGGTGACCGGGGTCTTGCCGGGATTGCGGTAGGTGACCTCGCGGATGACCGGCGGGCCGGAGGATACCTCGGACAGCCCGAAGTCGACCGCGCCCTCGGCGGTCAGCACCGGCTCCCCGAGCGCCGTGGCCACGTCCACCCGGCCGGTGCCCCGCTTGTCCACCGGGGTGTCGGGCATGGGCTTGGCCGTACCCATGAGCAGGGACTTCAGCTCCCCGGCCGAGATGCCGGGGCGTGACTGCCGCAGCAGCGCGGCGGCCCCGGCGACGTGCGGAGTGGCCATGGAGGTGCCGGACAGGCGAGTGTAGTGCTCGTCCACCGGCTCGCCGAGCGAGGTGCCCTTCGCCCGCGCCGCGACGATGCCGACGCCCGGCGCGGTGATGTCGGGCTTGACCGCGCGCTCCAGCCCGACGGGTCCGAAACTGGAGAACTCGGCCAGCCGGTCCTGGCCGTCGACCGCGCCCACGGTCAGCGCGGCGGGAGCGTCTCCCGGGCTCCCGACGCAGGCTTCGCAGCCCCTGTTGCCCGCCGCCACCACGAACAGCGTTCCGTAGCCCGCGTACAGCGCGCCCAGGGCGTCGGTGAGCGGCCCGCCGGGGCTGGGGTCGCCCAGGCTCATGTTCACGATGTCGGCGTGCTTCTCCCCCGCCGCCCATTCCATCCCGTCGATGATCCAGGAGCTGAGCCCTTCGCCGTTGGCGTCCAGGACCCGGCCGTTGAGCAGCTTGACGCCGGGCGCGACGCCCTTGCGCGAGCCGCCGGAGGCCGCGCCGCTGCCCGCGATGATGTCGGCGACGTGCGTACCGTGCCCGAACTCGTCGGTGGCGCTGCCGCTGTCGGTGAAGTCGCGCTCGTCGGCGACCTTCCCCGCCAGGTCCGGGTGCCCGGTGTCGACGCCGGTGTCCAGGACCGCGACCGTCGTGCCCGCGCCGTCGTAGCCCGCCGACCACGCGGCCGGCGCGCCGATCTGCGGCACGCTGCGGTCCAGCGCCGGTTCCACCTTGCGGTCCAGCCAGATCTTGGTGACGCCGTCGAGCGGGCTCTTCGTACGGCCCGTGGCCAGCGCGGACAGCTCACCGCCGAAGCCCCGCGCCGCGCTCTTGGCCAACCGGACGCCCGAACCGCCGATGCTCTCCAGCGTGCGGACCGCCTTCAGCGCGGGGACGGCCGGCATCGCGCTCTGTTTCCCGTACGTGACGATGAGGGAGAGGGCGTCCGACCGCTCGTCGGTGTAGCCCTGCGCAGCCAGGGCGGTCACGTTGAAGAGCTCGGGGTCGAGGCGGCCGGGGACCAGCCCCTCCACGTCGCTGGGCAGCACGGTGAGTTGCCCGGCGTCCTCGGTGATCCGGAAACGGGCTGGCGGCCCGTCCCCGCGCGGGGCGGCGGTGACGCTCGCTTTCTGGCGGCCGTCGGCGGCGACGGCGACGTGCACCTGGTCGCCGGTGATCAGCGTGATGTCGTAGCCGTGCTTGGCGGGGTCCGGCGCCAGAGCCGGAGCGCGGTCGGCCCGCGCGAGCGCCGGAGCGTCCGCCCGCGCGCCCGTACCGGTGATCGTGGTGACCGCGGCCACCGCCAGGGAGGCGGCCACCGCTGTCCAACGCCTGGGCCTCATCGGCCACCTCCAGAAGGCGAGAAATGTGCCGACCCAATTCCTAGTGATCTGGGGGCGTTCCGGTCCATAGGTCTCGTCTGGCGAGATCCCGACTTGTCGTAAACCCGCCTGGGCTACGCTCGCGTTCGAGACGACAGGACAGCGGGGGGCTGGCATGGCGCAACGGCGGTTACTGGAGGGCCTCGGTGTCAGCGTCGCCGAGGAGACGGCCTACCGTGCGCTGCTCCGCCACGGGCCCGCGACGCTGAGCCAGCTGGCCACCGAGACCGGGGCGTCCACCGCCGCCATCCGCCGGATGCTGCCCCGGCTGGAGGACCTCGGGCTGATCTCCCGGGTGGCCGGCCGGCCCCTGCGGCTGATCGCCACGCCGCCGAACATCGCCATCGACGTGCTGGTGGCCCGCCGCCAGGAGGAGATCACGCACAGCCGGGCCGCCGCGGCACTGCTCGCCACCGAGGTGGCCGACCGCACCGGACCGCATCCGGAGGAGGTGCTGGAGGTGGTGACCGGCCGTTACGCCGTCGCCCGCCGCTACCTCCAGCTCGAACGCAGCGTCACGGCCGAGATGCTCGTGCTGGTGCGCCCGCCGTACGCGGTCGACATCCTGGACGATCAGGAGAACCAGCAGCGCGCCGCCCACCAGGGCCCGGTCGTCCGGGGCATCTACGGGCCGCTGGCGTTCGAGGAGCCCGGCATGCTGGAGCACACGCGGCAGGCCATCGCCGACGGCGAGCAGGCCCGGCTGGGGCAGGTGCCCGTCAAGCTGGCCATCGCCGACGGCCGCACGGCCATGTTGCCGCTGGTGTCCGACGAGGACCGGGCGGTGGAGAGCGCGCTGGTCGTCCATCCGTCGGCGCTGCTCGACGCGCTCGTCGGGCTGTTCGAGGTGCTGTGGCAGGCGGCCGTGCCACTGCGGCTGTCAGCGGACCCGGCCGCGCACATCGAACGGGACGTGTGGCCACAGCCGGGCGACACCGAAGTCCTCGCCCTGCTGGCGGTGGGGATGAAGGACGACGCGATCGCGCGGCAGCTCGGTCTCAGCCCGCGTACGGTGCAGCGGCGGGTGCAGGAGCTGTGCGAGCGGCTGGGGGCCCGTACGCGGTTTCACGCCGGGTTCCTGGCCGCGCAGCACGATCTGCTGGTCCTGGATCGCGGGCCTGGTCTGCGGGCGCCTTAACCGGTCTTGGTGGGCATCGGCGTGGGCATGACGCTGGGGGGCATCATCGTAGGCACCGCCGTGGGCAACGGATACGGAGTCGCGGGCATCTGATACGGGCCGGGGTACGGCGGCAGTCGCCGGCAGTAACTCCCGCCAGGGCCCGGACGACAGTCCTGGTAGCCGGGATAGCGCTCCCAGTCCTGCCAGTAGACGCGGGCGGTGTCGCCTCGGTGGACCATGCCGCTGATCACCGCCACGGCGCCGCCCCCGAGCACGCCGCCGATGATCAGCCCGATCAGGCCCGCACCGATGATCTGCGTGGGCTTCAGCCGGAAGAAGTCGTGGAAGCTGTCAGAGCGCGGAGGTGGAGCCGTTGTCGCCCAACTGCCTCCGGGCGGCGGACCCGAGACCCGGGTGGGCGCCGCTTCCGCTTCGGGGGGAGCGGCGGGCCGGTCTCCAGGGGTCGGGTCGCGTGGCGCTTCCTCTTCGCCACGCGACCCGGCGTCACGATCATGATCCGCCATCACGATCTCCCTTTACTCGCCCCTCAGGGCGCTCCCAACGACAAGAGTGCCCTACGTCCCGTAAGGCTGATGTAAGACCTGAGTCGTACCCAAACCTCCCCCTACAGACTGACAAACCCATGCCGAAGCCTCCGTATCGTAATGATGTGTTCGGCAGGGTAATGGGATGGTCGGGACGCCATGGCAGGCTCATGGACGCCCTCCGGGTGGCGCCGCTGGCGGTGTTCTGCCTGTTCATGGCCGTGCCGTACGGGCAGAACGGCCCGTTCGACAACGGCAACCTGTACATAGGGGTGGCCGGCTACCTCGGGCTCTGCGCGGTGCTGATCGTCCCGCTGCTGTGGCGGCGGGACCGGCCGCTGACCGTCTTCGCGATCCTCTCACTGGCCTGTTTCGGGCAGTGGCTGGCCAAGATCGATCCGATGCCGGCCAACATCGCGGTGCTGGTGGCGCTCTACTCGGTGGCCTTCCGGTGCAGGTTCCCGTGGGCGGTCGCCGCGGGCGCGGTGGCCGAGGTCGGCGTGCTGCTGGTCATGGTGCACTGGCAGGCGCCGACGTTCAGCCTCTTCTTCAGCGGCTCGATCCTCGTCGTGACGGTCTGGCTGACCGGCCTGTACGCCAGGACCCGCAGCCGCTATCTGGAGAGCCTGGAGGAGCGGGCGGAACGGGCCGAGCGCGAGCGCGACCAGCAGGCCCGGATGGCGGCCGCCGCCGAGCGCACCAGGATCGCCAGGGAGCTGCACGACGTGGTGGCCCACAACGTCAGCGTGATGGTGGTCCAGGCCGACGGGGCCGGGTACGCCATCGACAGCGACCCCGACCAGGCGCGGCAGGCCGTACACGCGATCTCCAAGACCGGACGCGAGGCGCTCGCCGAGATGCGCAGGCTGGTCGGCGTCCTGCGGGAAGACGGGTCCGACGGGACGGACTACACGCCGCAACCGGGCCTCGCCCAGCTGGAGGAGCTGGTGCGCGGCGCGGGCGTGCCCGCGCGGCTGCGGATCGGGGGCCCGCCGGGCGAGTTGCCCGAGGGGCAGCAGCTCGCGGTCTACCGCATCGTGCAGGAGGCGCTGACGAACGCGCTCAAGCACGGCGGCCCCGGCGTCCGCGCGCTGGTCGAGCTACGGTACGCCGGGCGCGAGCTGGTCGTGCGGGTGACCGACGACGGCAGGGGCGCGGCGGCACCACGCAGCCCCGACGGGCACGGGCTGGTGGGAATGCGCGAGCGGGTCGGCATGTACGGCGGAGAGGTGGCGGCCGGGCCGAGATCGGGTGGCGGGTTCGAGGTGCTGGCCAGGCTGCCGGTGCCGGGCACGAGGGTGGCCTGATGATCCGGGTGATGCTGGTCGATGACCAGGAGTTGCTGCGCGCCGGGTTCCGGATGGTGCTGGGCGCCCAGCCCGACATCGAGGTGGTCGCCGAGGCCGGTGACGGGGTGCGGGCGCTGGAGGTGCTGCGCGAGGTCGAGGTGGACGTGGTGCTCATGGACGTACGCATGCCGAGGATGGACGGCGTGGAGGCGACCCGGCGCATCGACGGCCCCAAGGTGCTCATCCTGACCACCTTCGACCTCGACGAGTACGCCTTCGCGGCGGTCAAGGCGGGCGCCTCGGGCTTCCTGCTCAAGGACGTGCCGCCGGCCGACCTGCTGACCGCGATCAGGTCGGTGCACGCGGGCGACGCCGTGGTGGCGCCGAGCACGCTCAAGCGGATGCTCGCCAAGTTCGCCGCGCAACTGCCGACGGAGGAGCTCGCGGCCGCGTCGGAGCTGACGCCACGCGAGCGCGAGGTGCTGCTCATGGTGGCCCGCGGCCTGTCCAACCTGGAGATCGCCACCGAGCTGGAGGTGGCGGAGGCCACGGTCAAGACCCACCTGGGCCGGGTGCTGGCCAAGCTGGGGCTGCGCGACCGCGCCCAGGTGGTGGTCTACGCGTACGAGGCGGGCCTGGTGGTCCCGTCACGTCAGCCGAAAGGCTGACCCGGGTCATCTCAGGACCTACACGAAACCCCTCCTCGGGGCCCATATTTCCTGCATTTTCCGCTTCTAGGTTGGTCACGTTCCCGCAGACGACAAGGAGTGAACGTGACCCTCACCGATATCCGGCGACAGGCCCCTGAGGCGGTGGTGGCCAAAGCGCTGACCAAGGTGTACGGCCAAGGCGACGCGCGGGTCCACGCCCTTCGCGGCGTGGACGTCGCCTTCGCGACGGGCGCGTTCACCGCGATCATGGGCCCGTCCGGTTCCGGCAAGTCCACGCTGATGCACTGCCTGGCCGGGCTCGACACCGCGACCTCCGGCACCGTGCACATCGGCGACGTGGAGCTCACCGGGCTCAACGACAAACAGCTCACGCTGCTGCGCCGCGAGCGGATCGGCTTCATCTTCCAGGCGTTCAACCTGCTGCCGACGCTGACCGCCGAGCAGAACATCCGCCTGCCCCTGGAGATCTCCGCCCGCCAGCCGGACCGGCTGCTCTTCGACCGCGTCATCGAGACCGTCGGGCTGCGCGACCGGCTCGCCCACAAGCCGACCGAACTGTCCGGCGGCCAGCAGCAGCGCGTCGCCGTGGCCAGGGCGCTGATCAGCAAGCCACAGGTGATCTTCGCCGACGAGCCGACGGGCAACCTCGACTCGCGAAGCGGCGCCGAGGTGCTGTCGTTCCTGCGCACCTCCGTACGCGAGCTCGGCCAGACCATCGTCATGGTCACGCACGACCCGGTGGCCGCGGCGTACGCCGACCGCGTGGTCTTCCTGCGCGACGGCGAGCTGGTCAGCGAGATCAACGCGCCCTCACCGCAGTCGGTGCTCGACACGCTGATGAAGCTGGAGGCCTGAGTTGCTGAGGACGACTCTGGCCGGGCTGCGCGCGCACAAACTGCGGCTGCTGCTCACCTCACTGGCGATCACGCTGGGGGTCGGCTTCATCGCCGGTACGTTCGTGCTGACCGACACCATGAAAGCCGGCCTGTCGCAGCAGGCCACGGCCGAGGCGGACAAGGTCGGCCTGGCCGTACTGCCCGAGGACCGCGAGGCGGTTCTACCGGAACACCTGCTCGACCAGGTACGCGGCCTGCCCGGCGTACTGGAGGCGCAAGGACTGATCCGCGGCAGCGCGCCATTGCTGGGCAAGGACGGCAAGGTGGTCGGGAACGCGCCGACCACGGCCGTCTCGATCGTGACCGGCCGCCTCGACCGCACCACCATAATCAGCGGCACCGGCCCCGGATCCGACGACCAGGTGGCGGTGCTCGACAAGAACACCGCCAAGGCCCAGGGCCTCAAGCTCGGCGACACGATCACCGTGCTCGACTCCCGGCACCGCGAGCAGCGGTTCAGGCTGGTCGGCATCATGGACACCGGCCTGGACCAGATGCTGGCCTACACCGGCGCGATCGGCTTCACCCCGGCCACGGCTCAGCGGATGACCGGCGCCAAGGGCTTGACCGAGATCGACATCGCGGGCGACGGCACGACGCTCAAGCAGGCGGTCGCCGCCGCCGCCGGAGCGGGAGCGAAGGTCAAGACGGGCGCGGAGCTCGCCAAGGGCCTGGCGGCCGAGTCCGGCATCCAGATGGAGTCGCTGACCACCGGCCTGCTGCTGTTCGGCCTGGTGGCCATGCTCGTGGCCGCGCTGGTCATCTACAACACCTTCAACATCCTCGTCGCACAGCGGGCCAGGGAGATGGCGCTGCTGCGCTGCATCGGCGCCACTCGCGGGCAGGTGTTCGGCTCGATCATCCTGGAGTCCACCGCTGTCGGCCTCCTGTCGTCCGCGCTCGGCCTGCTCGCGGGCTACGGCCTGGGCGCGGCCACGCTGGCCGTACTCGGCGCGCTCGACGCCCCGCTGCCCACGAACGCGGCCATCGCGCTGACGCCGGTCACGATGCTCAGCGGGCTGGGCCTCGGCCTGCTGGTCACCGTGGGGGCGGCGCTGCTGCCCGCGCGGGCCGCCACCCGGGTCGCGCCGATCGCGGCGCTGCGCACGCAAGTGGAGGAGCAGACGTTCCGTACCGGCGTCGTACGCGTGCTGCTCGCCACGCTCTTCCTCGTCGCCGGGCTCGGCACGGCCGGCTACGGGGCGCTGGTGATGGAGCCGGGCCAGATGGTGCCGCTCTTCGTCGTCATGGGCGGCGGCGCGCTGACCTTCCTGGCGGTACTGATCCTCGGACCGGTGCTGGTCAAGCCGCTGAGCGCGCTGATCGGCTGGATCCCGGCCAGGCTGTTCGGCGTACCGGGACGGCTGGCCGTGGACAACTCCGGACGCAACCCCCGCCGGGCCGCCACCACGACCGTGGCGCTGACGATCGGCGTGACGCTCATGACGCTGATCTCGGTGGTCACCGCCTCGACGCGGGTGACGATGACGACCAAGCTCGACAACCAGTTCCCCGTCGACTACCTGGTGGCCACCCAGGAGCGCGACGCCGCTGTCCCCCGGTCGGTGGCCGACTCGCTGCGGCGCAGTCCGGAGCTGTCCTCGGTCGTACAGATCCGCGCGGCCAAGGCCAAGATCTCCGACTCCGGCAATTCGGTGCAGGTCGGCACCTTCAACGGACCCTTCAAGCCGGAGGTACGGTCCGGTTCGATGGACCGGCTTGAGCCGGGGCAGGTCGCGGTGACCGCCCCCGCGGCCGGCCGGTTCGGGCTACGGGTCGGCGGCACGGTCGCGGTGCGGACCGCCAAGGCCGGGACCGTCACATTGCGGGTGGTCGCCGTTCTCTCGGGCGATGCGTCCCTGCCGATGTTCACCGTGGCCGAACGACCCTTCGACGAGTACTTCGGCCAGATACCCGACACGCGGGTGATGGTGAACATCAAGGACGGCGTACCCACCGCACAGGCCCGCAAGGCGGTGGACGCGGCGACGGCGGCCTACCCGATGGTCCAGGTGACGAGCGCGACGGAGGTACGCGGGCAGTTCGACGACACGCTGGACATGCTGCTGATGATCATCACCGGGCTGCTGGGCCTGGCGATCCTGATCTCGCTGCTCGGCATCGCCAACACGCTGTCGCTGTCGGTACATGAACGGACCAGGGAATCGGCGCTGCTGCGGGCCCTCGGGCTGACCAGGCCACAGCTGCGGCGGATGCTCTCGGTGGAGGCGCTGGTGCTCGGGCTCATCGGGGCGGTGGTCGGGGTGGTGCTCGGCGGCGTGTTCGGGTGGGCGGCGATGCGGGCGATGATCGACGGCGCCTGGTTCGTGCTGCCGGTGGGGCAGATCGTGCTGTTCGTGGTGCTGTCGGGGCTGGCCGGGGTGCTGGCCGCGGTACTGCCTGCGCGGCGGGCGGCTCGGGCGTCGATCGTGGGCTCACTAGCAACCGGATAAACCCCGACAAATCACGATAAAGACGGCAACTTCCGGAAAGGAACTATGCGGGACGGCGAGCCGCATCCCTCGTCGTCCCGCACCCCGCCTCCGCCGCTCCTCTGGTGAGCGAGGGGTACGGCCGATCAGCGGGGGGTACGGCCGGGCCAGAGCTCGGCGACCGTTTCCGGATCGAGAAGCGGCCGGGTGACCACCTCACCGGACACCTTGTCGATCACGATGCAGCCCCCGCCGACCGTACTGGGCAGGGTCGCCGGGTCATCGAGCTCAGGCTCTCGCACCCAAGCGACATAACCCTCATTGAACCCATGAATCCCCACCGAGACGGAGTCGTCCGCCCGCCGCACCCCGTTGAAGTACTCCTCCGCCAATGCCCTGGCCTGGTCGAGGTTCATCGCGGTTGCCCCTGCCTGTCGACGATCACGCAGAACACCCCGGTCACGGTTGTATAGGGCGGTTCGACGGCCATGTGGCCCCGCTGGGCATCGATCCAGATCACCTCGCCGCCCGAGTTGACGGCGTTCCACGCATGAGACCCGCCACCGGGCCAGCGCACCACGATCACGGCCGCCGCCCCGTGCCCCGCCTCCAGCAGCCGCCGCGCCACCATCGGATAGGCGTGCCGCCCCTGCCCCAGGTACTGGAACCGCTGCCCCACCCACCGCTCGATCCGCGCAGTGCCCCCGACCTCACCGGTGACCTGCGGCCGCCCGATCCGGTCGTACTCCGCCACCCTCGGCGCCGCCGCAGCGGGCTCGCCGTGCCAGGTGGACAGTACGGCCAGCGCGCAGTCGGCGGCGTTGGACGCACGAAACGGGTCATCGGCCGGACCGCCACCGTTGATCAGCCTGACCCACGTGCCACGCGGATCGGGAAACCGCGTACCGAGCGGAATCGCCAGCGCCAGATCGTGCTCCACCTGCGCATCGGGCTTCGCCAGCCCTCCGGGCACACCGTAGGGCCGGTAACCGGCCAACCTCGGCGGCCGATGCGACCGCTCGAACCAGTCCCGCTCAGCGACCGTCTGCCGCCCAGCCGCCCCCACCCCATTCCCCTGCCACCCAGAGCCTCCGCTTCCGGCCTCCTGCCGACCAGCACCCCCGCCCCCGTCCCCCTGCCACCCAGAGCCTCCGGCACCAACCTCCTTTGGACCAGCACCCCCGTCCCCCTGCCACCCAGAGCCTCCGGCGCCAACCTCCTGCCGAGCAGAACCTCTGGCGGCCCCGTGCCACCCGGAGCCTCTGGTTCCGGCCTCCTGCCGACCAGGACCGCTGGTCCCGGCCCCGTGCCGCCCAGTTGTCCCGACCCCGGTTTCGCTCAGGGCGGCCGGCCCGACCCCACCTCCCTGAGGCCCAAGCGCCGCAGCGCCCGAGGGCGTCGAAGCGCTGTCGGGCGGGAGCCCCAGAATGGCCGCCGCCGGCCCCACCCCGGCTCCGCGCGGAACAGGCGCCACAACCCCACCTTCTTGGGACCCAACCGCCGCAACGCCCAATCCCGGCGAAACGCTGTCCGGCGGGAGCCCCAGAATGGCCGCCGCCGACCCCCCGAACATCCCTGCCCCACCCGTCGCCCCAGCGCCCGGCCCATCCGCACCACCGCTAACCCCGCCGCCGCTGATCCCGCCGCCGGTAATCCCCGCGCCCTCCACGAACGCCGAGCCACCTGCTGAGCCCGGCCTACTCCCGGAGTCCAAGCCACCCCCGGAGTCCAAGCCACCCCCGGAGTCCAAGCCGCCTCCGGTCACCGAGCCACGCCCGGAGACGGCACCGCTCCCGGAGGCCAGGCCATTCCCGGAGACCGAGCCGCCATCAGCCACCCATCCGCCCTCGGACACCGATCCGTTCCGGGACACTGCGCCGCCCCCGGGCAGCGAACCGCCCCCGAAGACCGCGCCACCCCCGGACGCCCTGCCGCTCCCAGGCACCGCTCCGCTCCCGGGCAGCGAGCCGCTGCTGGACACCGAGCCGCCCCCGGAGACCGAGCCGCTCCCAGACACTCTGCCGCTCCCGGAGACCGAGCCGCTCGCGGGCGCGGGCCCGGGGGCCACAGCTGATTCCCCCACTTGTGCCGTGTCACCCGGCACACCGCTCGACGCCTTGTGCCGGGGGATGGCAGGCGCACCGTGTCGCCCGACCGACGAGGCGCCCCGCGAGGCCCCCGACCATGCGGACACGGAACCAGCCGAGGGCGTGGGTGGGTGGGCAGCCGACGTCCCAGCTACGGTCGACCCGCCAACCACAGCCGACCGCTCCGGCGGGGCCGGCCATCGCGCGGCCGACCTCCCGACGGACGGACCCGATAGCGCGGTCAGTGAGGCGCCCCACGGAGTCCCCGGCCATTCGGGTAGCGGGTCGGGCGATGAGTGGGCGGGAGAGGGCGAGCTGGGCGATACGTGGGCGGAAGACGGCGATGGGTGGGCAGAAGAGGGCGGGGCCGGGGTCGAGAGGGGGGAGGCGAGTAGGTCCGAGTCGGCGGCGCGCTCATAGTCGCGCCACCTGACCCCGTCACCCACCACAGGGTCGTAATGCCCCTCGGGAAGGACCCCCCGCACGCTGGACTTGCGGTCGCGGAACACGTCCTGCCTCCTGTCATGGCTCGACGACCGATCGTAGGGCGACGAGCCATCTCGAGGAGGGGAAGTCAGCAAGTTTTGGCGGTCCCAACCAGCCCCCGTACCTGCGCAAACAGGGAGAAGGGCCGCGCTCAGGCAACGTTGATCTGGATGGAGTGCCAGCCGCTCGCGCCGTCAGGCGCCGGCGGCGCCTGCTGTTCGGTCTGGGTACGGCCGGCCGCGTCCGTGGCCCGGACCTCGATCGTGTGCTTGCCGGCAGTGAGGTCCCAGTCGAGCGACCACTGACGCCACGTGTCGGGGCCCGGCACCTGGGCCAGCTTCGCCTGCCGCCACTCACTCCGGTCGACGCGTACCTCCACCGCGTCGATCCCCGTGTGCTGCGCCCAGGCCACCCCCGCGATCGTGGTACGGCCGGCCGTCACCGACGCGCCCGGCTTGGGCAGGTCGATGCGGGACTCCGTCTTGATGGGCCCCTTGGCGGACCAGCCGCGCGGCGTCCAGTACGCCTCGTCCCTGTCGAATCGGGTCACCTTGACGTCCACCACCCACTTGGTCGCCGAGACGTACCCGTAGAGGCCGGGCACCACCTGGCGTACCGGGAAGCCGTGCTCGACGGGCAGGGCCTCGCCGTTCATCGCGATGGCGAACAGCGCGTCGCGCCCGTCCATCACCACGTCGACCGGGGTTCCGGCGGTGAAGCCGTCGTCGGAGGTGGACAGCAGCATGTCGGCGCCGGACTGGAGGCCCGCGTCGCGCAGCACGTCGGCCATCCGGGCGCCGAGCCAGCGGGCGTTGCCGATGTACTCGCCGCCGACCTCGTTGGACACGCAGGTCAGCGTGACGTACGACTCGGTGAGGGGGCGCTTCAACAGGTCGGCGTACGTGATCTCGACCGGCCGGTCCACCATCCCGTGGATGCGCAGCGTCCACTGCCGGGGATCGACATGCGGCACGATAAGCGCGGTATCGACCCTATAGAAGTCCTGATTTTTCGTGACGAATGGGGAAAGGCCGCGTATACCGAAATCCGTTCCTTGGGGCAGTGGTTTGGCCGCCACCCTGGGCCTGGGCAGCGCGATCGCCACCCGGGCGGTCTCCGCCGTCTGCCGCCCGCCGAGCACCCGCCCGGCCAGCGTGGCGGCTCCCGCGACCACCACACCGCCCGCGACGCCGCCGAGCAGCCGTCGCCGGTCGAACGAGTACGGCTCCGCCCCGGTCCGCATCACGGCAGGCCGCTCAGCCTCATCGCCGGGAGCCCCCGAAAAATCAGTGGGGGATCCGCCGCTGCCAGACTCAACATCCGAAGCCGACGAAGCCGGCGCCTTGACGCCCGAAGCCGCCGTCGCGCCCGAAGCCGACCGAGCCGCCGCCCTGACGCCCGAACCACCCGAAGCGCCCGAAGCGCCCGAAGCGGACGAGCCCGGGACCGCCGCCCCCGCGCCCTCGTACGACTCCCGCACGCCCCGCGCCAGCAGCCACGTGAGCGCCCAAGCCCCGACACCGACCCCCACCACGGTCGGCACCACGTCGAGCGCTCCCGCGCCCGGCCGGGTCACCACCGCCGCGATGCCCACGACGCCGAACACCCCGAGCCCCACCAGCCCGTACGCCACCCGATGCCGCGCCAGCACGCCGATGACCGCCGCCACCACCGCGAGCACCACCAGCACACCCGCGATGAGCACGGTCTTGTCGTTCGAGCCGAAGTTGCTGATGGCGAACTCTTTGAGCCACGCGGGCGTGTTGTCCACGACCACGTTGCCCACGGCCACCACGGGAAAGGCCGCGGGCTTCAGCACCCCGGCGACGAGCTGCGCGACGCCGAGCGCCACAGCCCCGGCCACCACTCCCGCCAGCGCCCCAGCCCAGGCCGGCATCACATCGTTCTTCTGCACAATTCTGACGCTACGCCTCTGGCGGCCGATGGTTCTTACACGATGGTTACGTCAGCTCGCACAGTCAGCTCACGATGAGGTCGCGCACGATCGGGGCGAGGGCGCGGAAGGCGCGGCCCCGGTGGCTGATGGCGTCCTTCTCGTCGGCGGAGAGCTCTGCCGCGGTGCGGGTCTCGCCCTCGGGCACCAGGATCGGGTCGTAGCCGAACCCGTTGGTGCCGCGGGGCGTCGTGACCAGGTGGCCCGCCAGCGTGCCCTCGACCACGCGCCACTCCCCCGATGGCAGCGCCAGCGCGGCCGCGCACGCGAAGTGGGCGGCCAGCTTGTCGGCGGGCACGTCGGAGATCTGTGCCAGCAGCAGGTCGAGGTTGGCCTTGTCGTCACCGTGGCGCCCGGACCAGCGCGCCGAGAACACCCCGGGCATGCCGTTGAGCACGTCGACGCAGAGGCCGGAGTCGTCGGCCACCGCGGGCAGCCCCGAGCCCTGCGCCACGGCGTGCGCCTTGAGCAGGGCGTTTTCCTCGAAGGTGACGCCGGTCTCGGCCACCTCACCGATCGAGGGGAACTCCTCGAGCCCGACGATGTCGAACCCCGACAGGATCCGGCGCAGCTCGGCGATCTTGCCCGCGTTACGGGTGGCCAGGACGATTTTCATGCTCCCAGCGCCTCCTGCTGGATCAGGGTGAGCTCCTCGCAGCCGGTGACGGCCAGGTCGAGGAGCTGGTTGAGCGCGGCGCGGTCGAACGGCGCGCCCTCGGCGGTGCCCTGCACCTCGACGAAGCTGCCGGCGCCGGTCATCACCACGTTCATGTCGGTCTCGGCCGCCACGTCCTCGGTGTAGCAGAGGTCGAGCATCGGGACCGAGCCGACCACACCGACCGAGACGGCGGCCACGGAGTCGACCAGCGGCTCGCCGGGGCACATCCGGCGCTCGCGCATCCACGCGACGGCGTCGGCCAGCGCCACGTAGGCGCCGGTGATCGCGGCGGTCCTGGTGCCGCCGTCGGCCTGCAGGACGTCGCAGTCGAGCAGGACGGAGTTCTCGCCCAGGGCCTTGTAGTCGACGCAGGCCCGCAGTGAGCGGCCGATCAGCCGGGAGATCTCGTGCGTGCGCCCGCCGATCTTCCCGCGAACCGACTCGCGGTCATTGCGGGTGTTGGTGGCGCGCGGCAGCATCGCGTACTCGGCCGTGACCCAGCCCTGGCCGCTCCCCCGGCGCCAGCGCGGCACGCTGTCCTGGACCGATGCGGCGCACAGGACCCGGGTGCCACCGAACTCCACCAGCACCGAACCTTCGGCATGGGTAATCCATTGCCTGGTAATGGTGATGGGGCGGAGCTGATCGGGGTTTCGGCCATCCTGTCGCGACATGCAGATCACCCTATCTCCGCGCCGCAACGCTCTTGACCGAATGTGTCCGACACATGGATCCTTACGCAATGACAACGGGGGTGTTGCGAAACCCTGACTTTCTCCGGTTCCTCAGTTCGCACGTGGCCAACGAACTCGGAGCCAACATTTCCCGCGTGGCGCTCCCTTTGGTCGCCGTGCTGGCTCTGCACGCCGGACCCCTTGAGGTCGGCGTGCTCTCTGCGCTGCAGACGGCGGCGTTCCTCGCGATCGGCCTGCCCGCGGGGGTCTGGGTCGACCGATTGCGCAGGCGCCGCGTGATGGTGACCTCCGACCTGGTCAGGTGCCTCCTGCTGGCGAGCATCCCGGTCAGCGACGCGCTCGGGCTGCTGTCGGTCGGCATGCTGTACGTGGTCGCGCTGCTGGCCGGCACCGCCCAGGTCTTCAACGACGTCGCCGACCAGACCTACCTGCCGGAGCTGGTGAGCAGAGACCGGCTGAGCGACGGCAACTCCAAGCTCGAGTTCGTCCGGTCGAGCGGCTCGCTCGCCGGTCCCAGCCTGGGCGGCGCGCTCGTACAGCTGATCGGCGCCTCGCGCACGATGCTGGCGACCGCGCTGGCCGCGTTGGGCTCCCTGGTCTTCCTGAGCGCCATCAAGACGCCCGACCAGGCGCCGGTCGCCGAGGAACGCCCGCGGATGCGCCAGGGCATCGCCGAAGGGCTCGGGTTCGTCTGGCGCGACCGGCTGTTACGGGCGATCGTCGTCACGACCGCGGCGACGAACCTGAGTCTCAGCGGTGTGATCAGCCTGTCCGTGCTGTTCCTGGCTGACGTGGTCCGGCTGCCGCCCGGCCTGATCGGCGTCATGCTCATGTCGGGCGCGGTCGGCGGGCTGCTCGGCGGCCTCACCGGGAGCCGGTTATTCAGCAGGTACGGCACGGCGAGGGTGACCTGGCTGGCCATCGCCGTCACCTCGCCCTTCGGCCTGCTGCTGCCCATGACGCAGGCCGACTGGCGGGTCGCCTTCTTCGCTATCGCCTCGATCGCGCTGTCATGGGGCGCGATCATCTACAACGTCGGCCAGCTCACCTACCGGCAGACCGTCACGCCGGAGCGCATGCTGGGGCGGGTCAACGCGACGGTCAGGTTCATCGTCTGGGGCACGATGCCGCTGGGCGCGTTGCTCGGCGGCATCGTGGCTCAGCACATCGGGGTGCGAGAGGCCCTGTGGGTCTTCATGGGCGCGCGGCTGCTGTCGTTCCTGCCGCTGATGTTCTCGCCGCTGCCGCGGCTGCGGGACTTCTCGCAGATTCAAGCCAAGTCGTGAGACAGGCTCAGGCCAGGTCGTAGACGGCCCCGCTGCGGGCCAGGTCGATCGGGCCGCTGTAGCCGCCCCGGCAGGCGTCGTCCAGGATCCGCTGCTGGTCGTTCCAGGGGACGAGGTGGGTGAGCACCAGCCGGCCCACCCCGGCCTTGGCGGCGTGCTCGGCGGCCTGGCGGCCCGACAGGTGCAGGTCGGTGGGCAGCCCCGGCTGGTCGAGGAACGACGACTCGCACAGCATGAGGTCGACGCCGGCGGACAGCCGCACTACTTCGGCGGACTCGCCGGTGTCGCCCGAGTAGGCCAGGCTCCGGCCGCCGTGTGTGACGCGGAAGCCGTACGCCTCGACCGGGTGGTTGACCTGACCGGCGACCACCGTGAACGGCCCGATTTCGAACGGACCCGGTGCGAGCGGTACGAAGTCGAAGGCCGTCTCCATGCCCGGCTCCTCCGGCATGCCGTAGGCGGCGGCCAGGCGGCGCGGCGCGTCGGCGGGCGCGTGGACGGGCACCTTGGGGTACGGCGCGGCCGGCCCGTAGGTCCGGGCCACGTGGTAGGCGCACATGTCGAGGCAGTGGTCGGCGTGCAGGTGGCTCAGGCAGATGGCGTCCACGTCATAGAGCCCGATATGGCGTTGCAGCACTCCCAGGGACCCGTTGCCGAAGTCGAGGAGCAGCCTGAACCCCTCGGCCTCGACGAGATAGCAGGACGAGGGGCTGTCGGGGCCGGGAAAGCTCCCCGAACAGCCAATAATGGTCACCTTCATGTGGGCCTCCCGTTAGAGGTAGTACCCCCCACTGGTGTGACTTCGACCGCATCGATCTCCGGGCCGAGGAAACGTCGCCCGAGCCGGGCGAAGAGCAAGGAGTCGCCTGTGGCGCGGAAGCGATGCCGGGGGGTGGCCTCGCTTCCTGCCGCCATGTCACGGTCGTGCAGGATGCGGTAGACGTCCTTGGCCGTCTCGTCGGCGCTGGAGACGAGCGTCACCCCGTCGCCGGCGACATAGGAGATCGCGCCGGTGAGCAGCGGGTAGTGGGTGCAGCCGAGGATCAGCGTGTCGCACCCGGCCGCCCTGATGGGGGCCAGGTAGTCGCGCACGACCTCGATGAGCTCCTCGCTTGCCGTCTCGCCGCGTTCGACGTACTCCACCAGGCGTGGGGCGGCCACGCCGGTGAGCTGTACGTCGGGAGCCGCGGTGAAGGCGTCGTGATAGGCCATGGACTCGATGGTCGCCCTGGTGGCGATCACACCGACCCTGCCGGTGCGGGTGGCGCGCACCGCGCGCCGGGTGGCGGGCTGGATCACCTCGACGACCGGCACGTCGTAACGCTCGCGCGCGTCGCGCAGCACGGCGGCACTGGCGCTGTTGCACGCGATCACGAGCATCTTGACGTCGTTCTCGACGAGGTGGTCCATCACCTCCAGCGCGTAGGCCCGGACCTCGGCCAGGCGTTTGGGCCCGTACGGCTGGCGGGCCGTGTCGGCCACATAGGTGATGGATTCATGGGGCAGCTGGTCGATGATCGCCCTGGCGACCGTCAGCCCGCCCACCCCGCTGTCGAAGATCCCAATGCTCGCGTCCGGCACCTTTAGAGGGTAGGCGACCTGCGACATTCTCACTGCGTAAGAATGCTCACAGTTGAATGCTCACAGTCAGCGCGTCAGCCGCGGCCCACCCGCGCGAGCTGGCGGCACTGGGCGACCAGCCTGCCCTCGGAGTCCCACGCCTCGACCTCTTCGTCGAACCAGCCGTCCGAGATGAGGCGGCCGCTGCCGATCAGCGTGAGCCAGCCGGGGGCGGGCAGCGCCCGCAGGTGCCAGGTGAGGTCCACGGTGGGCGCCCAGCCCCGCGCTCCGGCCGAGAACACCACGGGCGGCAGCGCGTCCACGGCCAGCGCGAGCACGTAGGGGTCGGGGTCCTGGGGCTCGGCCATCCTGAAGTACGCCCTGGACTCGGGCCGACCGCTGGGCTCGCCGGTCAGCCAGCCGATCGTGGGCGGGTCGAAGAGCATTTCCATCCGGGCGTTGAGCGTCATGTTGGACTCGGGCTTGGGCTCGGGCAGCTTGGCGCATTCTTCCGGCCGCGGCATGACATAGATGGATTTATCAGCGTAAGTGGGCTCGACGTCGTGCAACGTGGCCGTGGTGATCAGGCTCTCGATCTGCGCCACCCCGTCCTGGACGAGCGTCGCCCGGGTGAAGGCCGCCGTCCTGCCCGCCTTGAGCTGCTCGATCCGAACCCGGGCGGGGCCGGGCACGGGCGCCTTGAGGAACTGGGCGGACGTGCTCACCGGGTGCTCGAACGGCGACGCGTCCACGACCGCGCGCAAAATCACCGCCAGCAGGTAGCCGCCGTTGAGCGGGCCACCGATCACATAGCCGGGGTCGAGGCAGACGTCGTAGGTGGTCTCGTCGACCCGGATCGCCTGCGTGGCCTCGTCGAACTTGGTCATCGGTGCCGCCCTCGAATCAATCTGGAACTATATTCTAGTAGCCACACAGTCTATTGCAGACCCAGAGCATCGGGCCATCAGCGTGCCTACCTGCGAAAACGCCCTCTCGCTGAGACAGTTCGATCATGGGAAGTGTTACCGAACTCATCGGGCAGTCGGTCTGGGACCCCAACGGGGTGTGGGTCGGCCACGTCGTCGACATCCGCGTGATCAAGCACAAAGGCGAACTGCAACAGAGCGCCACCGTCTACGGCCTGGTGGTCTCGGCCCACCGCAGGCCCCTGCTCTGCCTGACTCGCGACTTGCACGGCCGCTGGGGCTGGTTCTCCCGGGCGTTGGCGCGGGTGCTTTATGTGGGATCCACTTTCGTCCCATGGTCGAGCGTCACCGATCACGACGGCGGAGAGGTGCACATCAGCACTTCTCGAAAGGAACTCTCACGGGTCTAAGTACATTGCAAGCGTCCGTCTAGCAACATCAGCTACCGTCTCTGTGGTCATAAGTCCACATTGTGAGTTGAGTGATGTCTGCTAATAATCCCCCGAGTGGCCAGGATCCGAATCGGACGACGGCATACCGCTGGAACCAGGAGCAGCAGCCCGAGAACCCACCGACAATGCCATTGTCATCACAGGGCCAGCCGTATCCTCCGCAGCAGTCCTACCAGCAGCCTCAGTACGGCCAGCAAGCCCCGACAGGGCAGCAGCCGTCCTATGGGCAGCAGGCGTCTTACGGGCAGCAGAGCCCCCAGTATGGGCAACAGCCTTCATACGGCCAGCAGCCATATGGCCAGCAACAGCCCCAATATGGGCAGCAGCCACCTTCGTACGGCCAGCAGGCCCCCGCGTACGGCCAGCAAGCCCCGACAGGACAGCAGCCGTCCTACGGGCAGCAGTCCCCCCAGTACGGGCAACAGGCGTTTGGCCAGCAGGAGCAGTACGGCCAGGCCGGTTGGCAGCAGCAGGGCCCCGAGGGCTTCGGCCCCGCCGAGCCCGCCAAGAAGAGCCGCAAGGGCTGGATCATCGCCATCGCCTCCGCGCTGGCCGTGGTCCTGCTCGGCGGCGGCGCGGTCTGGGCGGTCGGCGCGATCGGCGGCGGCGGCACGCAGCCGCACGAGGTGCTGCCCGCCAGCTCGATCGCCTATGTACGGCTCGACCTGGACCCGGCGGCCAACCAGAAGGTAGCGCTGTTCCAGATCGCCAGGAAGTTCACCGTCACCAAGGACACCTTCAAGGGTGACGACCCGCGCCAGGCGCTCTTCGACCTGACGCAGGACAGCGGTTTCTCCAAGGTCGACTTCGCCAAGGACGTCGACCCCTGGCTGGGCAGCAGGATCGGCCTGGCCATCGTCCCGTCGGGCGGCAAGGAGCCCGACTACGCCGTGGCCGTCCAGGTCAAGGACGAGGCGCAGGCCAAGGCGGGCATCACCAAGCTGATGGGCAAGGAGAAGTTCGGCCTGGCCTTCCGTGACGACTACGCGCTGGTGACCTCCAGCCAGTCGCTGGCCGACAAGTACGCCGCCGAGACCACCAGCCTCGCCGACAACGCCGAGTTCAACGACGACGTGAACGCGCTCGGTGAGCAGGGCGTGCTGTCGTACTGGGCGCACCTCGGCAAGGTCGGCGAGCTGGCCGTGACCGACAAGTCGAGCGAAGAGGCCAAGGCGCTCGAGCAGGTCAAGAACGCCAGGTTCGCCGGAGCGCTCCGCTTCGACAGCTCCTACGCCGAGCTGGCCGGTATCGTCAGCGGCGCCGAGGGCATGATCGACGGTGACCTGGAGCCCAGCAAGCTGTCGACGCTTCCCGCCTCGACCGCGGGCGCGCTGTCCTACTCGGGCCTCGACCAGATCATCACCAAGAAGTGGGCCGAGATCGAGCAGTCCGTCGCGGCGTCGCCGGCGGGGGCCCAGTTCAAGCAGTTCATCGACCAGGCCAAGCAGACCTACGGCCTGCAGCTGCCCGACGATCTGGCCACGATCCTCGGCAAGAACCTGACCCTCGCGGTCGACGCCCAGGGCCTGGACAGTGACAAGATCAAGGGCGGCCTCCGCATCACGACGGATCCGGCCAAGGCGCAGGCCGTCTACGACAAGATCCAGAAGGCCATGACGTCCAGCGGTCAGCCCGCTCCCCAGCTCGCCAAGGTCGCGGGTGACGGCACGTTCACGGTGGCGACCACCGACGAGTACGCCAAGGCTCTGGGCGGGGAGGGCACGCTCGGCGAGAGCGAGACCTTCAAGACCGCGATCCCGGACGGCGACGATGCCACCTTCGCCCTGTTCGTGGACCTCGACAAGGTCGAGAAGTACTACCTGCAGAGCATGGAGGGCGACGACAAGGCCAACGCCCAGGTTCTGAAGGCGGTCGGTATGAGCGGCAAGCAGACCGCCACCGAGGCCACCTTCTCGCTGCGGGTCCTGTTCAACTAGCACGAACACGAGTGGCCGCCCCCTACCTGGGGGCGGCCACTGTCATGCGGCCACTGTCATGCGGTCGCTGTCAGGCGGTCGCTGTCAGGCGGTCGCTGTCAGGCGGTCGCTGTCAGGCCCAGAGCTGGCCTTCGAGGCGGTGCTCGGCCTCGTCCAGAGTGCCTTCGTAAGCGCCCGTGGACAGGTACTTCCAGCCACCGTCGGCGACCACGAAGACGACGTCGCCGCTCTCCCCCGCCTTCACCGCCTTGGCGGCCACCCCCAGAGCGGCGTGCAGCGCCGCCCCCGTGGACACCCCGGCGAAGATCCCCTCCGCGGCGAGCAGTTCGCGGGTACGGCGCAGCGCGTCGGCCGAGCCCACCGAGAACCGCGTGGTGAGCACGGACTCGTCGTAGAGCTCCGGGATGAACCCTTCGTCCACGTTCCGCAGCCCATAGACCAGCTCGCCGTAACGCGGCTCGGCGGCCACGATCCGCACGCCGGGCACGCGCTCGCGCAGGAAGCGCCCCACCCCCATGAGGGTCCCCGTCGTGCCGAGCCCGGCGACGAAGTGGGTCACGGTGGGCAGGTCCTCAAGGATCTCGGGTCCGGTCGACTCGTAGTGGGAGCGCCAGTTGGCCGGATTGCCGTACTGGTAGAGCATCACCCAGTCCGGGTGCTCGGCCGCGAGCTCCTTGGCCACCCGTACAGCCTCGTTGGAGCCCCCGGCCGCTGCGGACGAGATGATCTCCGCCCCCCACATGCGCAGCAGCTGGCGGCGCTCCTCGGAGGTGTTCTCCGGCATGACGCAGATCAGCTTGTAGCCCTTGAGCTTGGCCGACATCGCCAGGGAGATGCCGGTGTTGCCGCTGGTGGGCTCCAGGATCGTGCAGCCGGGTGTGAGCAGCCCGTCCTTCTCGGCCTGCTCGACCATCCAGAGCGCGGGCCGATCCTTGATCGACCCGGTCGGGTTGCGGTCTTCGAGCTTGGCCCAGAGGCGTACCTCGGCCGACGGCGAGAGCCGGGGAAGGCCGACGAGCGGCGTGCGACCGACCGAGTCGATCAACGATTCGAAGCGCATGTCACCCGCCGGCGACGGCGGGCAGCACGGTCACCGTGTCGCCGTCGGACACGGGCGTGCCGAGGCCGCCGAGGAAGCGCACGTCCTCGTCGTTGAGGTAGACGTTGACGAAGCGGCGCAGGTTGCCCTGGTCGACCAGGCGGTCCTTGATCCCGGGGTGCAGGGACTCAAGGTTGCTGATCAGCTCGTCGAGGGTGGCGCCCTCGGCGTCGACGGCTTTGGCGCCGGCGGTGTACGTACGAAGAATGGTCGGAATGCGAACCTCGATGGCCATCGCGGTCAGTCTCCTCGGGTCAGGTCGTCGTCCCATCGGCAGCAACGCCGACGGCTGAACACGGATTCCTGATCAGCGACAGTCGTAGACGACGACAGCCGGGGTATGCGCGAAGAGGTAGCTCTGCACCGGCCGGACCATCATGGTACGAACCTTACCTCTTCCTCTGTTATCGCCCCATCGAGGATCCGGTACGAGCGAAACTCCGTCTCGTTCTCGTCCCTGGTCGAGACCAGAACGTAGTGGGCGTCCGGCTCTGAGGCGTAGGTCACGTCGGTCCGCGAGGGGTAGGCCTCGGTCGCCGTGTGGGAGTGGTAGATCACGACGGGCTCCTCGTCGCGGTCGTCCATCTCGCGCCAGACGCGCAGCTGCTCCAGCGAGTCGAAGCGGTAGAAGGTGGGCGAGCGCTCGGCGTTCTCCATCGGGACGAACCGCTCGGGCACCCCGCCCCGTCCCGCGATCACGCCGCACGCCTCGTCCGGGTGGTCGGCCCGCGCGTGGGCAATGATCTTGTCCACGAGTTCCTGCGAGATCGTCAGCATGTCGGGGAAATTACCAGAGGGCCCGGACCAGGGTGTCCTGCAGGTAGGTCAGCCAGTCGTAGGTGACGTAGGCCGGGTAACGAGGGTCGTCCTCGGACATCGTGGCGATCTCGTCGTGGATCTCCTCGGTCACCTCGAGCTTGGTGCCGAGGGCCAGCCGTACGTCGTTGAGCGAACGCAGCCACGCCTGGGCCTGCTCGGGCGACAGCTCGCTGCGGCCCGGCCGGGCGCTGTCGAGCATGGTCTGCGCGTCGGCGCGCTTGCCGTCGCGCAGCGTCGCCTCGGTGTAGCGGCGGAACTCCGCCGCCTCCTTCTCATCCTGGTAGGCCGAGGGGAACAGGCGGGCGAGCACCGGATCGGACGGCGCCGCCCCGGCCCCGACGCCGATCCCGAGCGCCCGCTCCAGCGGGTCGTCGCCCGTCTCGCCCGGCGCCACCAGACCGAGCACCTGGGTGACCAGCGAGCGCAGGATCGACACCTCCGCCGCCTCGAACTCCGCGATGACGCCACCGCCGTCCCGCGTCGAGAACCCCGAGTTCACGTGTGCCGCCTCACTTGACCGAATCCGGCTGAACCGTCGCCCACAGCCCGTAGGAGTGGAGGATCTGCACGTCGCGCTCCATCTCCTCCCGGGTGCCGCTGGACACGACGGCTTTGCCTTTCTTGTGCACGTCCATCATGAGTTTTTCGGCCTTCTCCTTGGAGTAGCCGAACACCGTCTGGAAGACGTACGTCACGTAGGACATGAGGTTGACCGGGTCGTTCCAGACGATCGTCACCCATGGCAGGTCGGGCCGGACGTCCGTTGACGGACGCTCGACGGCCATTGGAGCAGTGCTACCCACATCCCCCATCCTGCCCTACCCCGGCCGTAGTCTTCGAGTCGTGGCAATGACCATGAGCACTGCGTTGCTCACAGATCACTATGAACTGACGATGCTTCAGGCGGCACTGCGGAGCGGCGCCGCCCACCGGCGGGCGGTTTTCGAGGTGTTCGCCCGGCATCTACCGGGCGGACGGCGCTACGGGGTTGTCGCCGGGACGGGACGTGTCCTGGACGAGCTGGAGAACTTCCGTTTCGGTGACGAAGAGCTGACCTATCTGCGGGAGAACGAGGTGGTCGACGAGGCGACCCTCGATTTCCTCGCCGGCTACCGGTTCTCCGGAGACGTCTATGGTTACCGCGAGGGCGACGTCTACTTCCCCGCCTCCCCGATCATGGTGGTGGAAGGAACGTTCGCGGAGGCCGTACTCCTGGAGACTTTGACCCTTTCCATCCTCAATCATGACTGCGCCATCGCCTCCGCCGCCTCCCGGATGACGAACGCGGCGGGCAAGCGCCCGATCATCGAGATGGGCTCGCGCCGTACGCACGAGTGGGCCGCCGTGGCCGCCGCCCGCGCCGCCTACATCGCCGGGTTCGCCTCCACCTCCAATCTGATGGCCGGGCGGGTCTACGGCGTACCGACGGCCGGTACGGCGGCGCACGCGTTCACGCTGCTGCACGACTCCGAGCGGGACGCGTTCGAGGCCCAGATCGCCACTCTCGGCCCGGAGACCACGCTGCTGGTCGACACCTACGAGGTGGCCGACGCGGTCCGCACGGCGATCGAGCTGGCCGGCGCCAAGCTGGGCGCGGTGCGGATCGACTCGGGCGACCTGGCGGCGGCCGCGCAGGAGGTACGCGAGCAGCTCGACGCGCTCGGCGCCTTTAACACGCGCATCGTGGTCACCTCCGACCTGGACGAGTACGCCATCGCCGCCCTGGCCGCCGCCCCCGTCGACGGCTACGGCGTGGGCACCTCGCTGGTGACGGGCTCGGGCGTGCCCACCGCCGCGCTGGTGTACAAGCTGGTGGCGCGCGAAACCGCGGCGGGCGTCATGGAGCCGGTCGCCAAGCGGTCGGTCGGCAAGCCGTCGCGTGGGGGACGCAAGGAGTCCTACCGCCTGTTCGACGAGAGCGGGCACGCCGACACCGAGCTGATCACCACGTCGGGGCCGGCGCCGGAGGGCGGTGTGCGGCTGCTGCACCAGCTCGTACGAGACGGCGAGGTCATCGGCAGGGAGCCGTTGACCGCGGCCCGCGAGCGACACGCCGAGACGATCGCACACCTGCCCCAGGAGGCGCTGCACCTTGGCAGGGGGTATGCGGCGATCGCCACGGAGTTCGCCTGACGTATGGTGCTTCGTATGGGGACCGCGCTGATCATCGTGGACGTGCAGAACGACTTCTGCGAGGGCGGGAGTCTGCCCGTGGCGGGCGGTTCCGAGGTGGCCGCCGCGATCACCCGCTACGTGGACGACCACGGCTATGACCACGTGGTGGCCACCCGCGACTACCACGTCGACCCGGGCGGCCACTTCTCCGACACCCCCGACTACGTGACGACATGGCCCGCGCACTGCGTCGCGGGCACGCCGGGGGCGGACTTCCACCCGGCGTTCGACGTCTCGGCGGTGGAGGAGGTCTTCTCCAAGGGCGCCCACGCCGCCGCGTACAGCGGGTTCGAGGGCGCCTCCGGTGACGACGTGTCGCTGGCCGCCTGGCTGGACGAGCACGGGGTGAGCGAGGTGGACGTGGTGGGGATCGCCACGGACCACTGCGTCCGCGCCACGGCGCTCCACGCGGTCCAGCACGGCCTGGCCGTACGTGTGCTGCTCGACCTCACGGCCGGGGTGGCACGGGAGACCACGGACCGCGCGCTGGCGGAACTGAGGGCCGCGGGCGCCGTCCTGCAGGGCACACCGTCCGTGGGCTGACTTTCTTTCGCACGCTGACTTTCTTTCGCGCGGCGACTTTCTCTCGCGCGCCGTTCGTGTGCCGCCCATCGCAGGCCGCGTGGAGCGTCAGCCACGAAGAGTACGCGATGCGCGACGCTGCGGTCATGTGATATCCAGAAGGCGAACGCTCTCCGCGCCCACCCCGCCACGGAGAGCGATATGACTTCTTTCTGGTGTGAGGTTCCCCATGCTCACCTTTTCCCTCGGCCTCGCCTGGCTGCTGCTCGCCCCGCTCAGCCTCTGGGTGCTCGTCCGCGGACGCAACGGAGCCAGGGTCGGGGCCGTGGTGACGCTGGCACTGCTGGAGGCGGCCACGGTCGCGATGACCGCCGAGGAGCGGGAAGCCGCGGTCGTCGCCCATGAGGCGCCACCGAGCGTGTTCTCGATGGCGTGCGCGGCGCGTACGCCGATGCCGCAGACGGCCCGGCTGAGCGGCGCGCGCGACGATCTCACGCTGTCCTGGCCCGCCGCGCCCGACGAGTGCGCGACGGCGCAGGTCACGCTCCGCCCCAAGGGACGCGGGCTGCGCGTCTGGATCCGCGAAGGGCCGACGGTCGGCGAGGGCAAGGAGGCGCGTACGGTGCCCGTACACGTTGTCGGGGGCGCCGCCTCGCTGCGAGTGCCGCTCGACCCGCCGGCCCCCGCGCGGCTCAGCCCGGTCGACGGCCGCACCGGCCACCGCATCCCAGCCGCAACCGACGACCGTCCTGGCACCTCAGCCGGGACCGCGGAACGTCCGGGCACCTCAGCCGGGACCGCGGAACGTCCCGGCACCTCAGCTGAACATCCTGGAACCCCAGCAGCGACCGACGGACATCCTGGCGTGCCAGGCGCGACCGACAGACGACGTCCTATGAGATGACGGAGCCCTGCCGCAGCGCCTCGTCCAGATCGGCGTAGACCTCGAACGCGTGCCGCAGCCCTGTGATGAACAGCACCCGCCCCATGACCCCTTGAACCCCGCCCAGCAGCAACCG
This sequence comes from Nonomuraea sp. NPDC049129, assembly GCF_040648495.1. Taxonomy (NCBI): domain Bacteria; kingdom Bacillati; phylum Actinomycetota; class Actinomycetes; order Streptosporangiales; family Streptosporangiaceae; genus Nonomuraea; species Nonomuraea sp. NPDC049129. The sequence continues at coordinate 48,019 of NZ_JBEZDU010000029.1, forward strand.
GGTCCCCCTGGCCTCGCACCGCTGCAGCACTTCGACCAGCTCGTTCATCCCCAGGGAGTCGCAGAAGGTGATCTCCCGCAGGTCCATGATCAGGACGGGCATCGCCGGGTGCGCCCAGACGCGCTCCATGTGCTCCCGGAAGACGGGCACCGCGGAGGCGTCGAGATCGCCGTTCAGCCGGGTGACGATGGCGTTTCCCGAGAGGCCGGAAGTGACGACGAACGTCGATTTACCCGTGGCCCCAGCTGACATGGAAGAAATCCTTCTGTTCATCCAAGGCAGCCATCGTGGGTCGTAGCCGATGCGGCTGGGCGTCCGCCGAAAGGCCACCGCGATGTGACCAACTGTGTTACTCACCTCTGGATCGGCGCCCGGCACGGCCATGAACAGGCTCTTCGCTGCCGTGTCCTAACCGTGACACTATTCGGGGCCCACGGCCACCGGATCGCGAAGATCCCTATCACGCCCGGCTTGGGGTCACCCGGCGAGACGGGTTCATCTCCGCCCGCCTGGTCCAGGACATGAACGATCACGTCTGTCTGGTCCAGGACATGGGCAATCACGTCGGCCTGGTCCAGGACGTGGACGTGGGCGACCAGGTCGGCTTGGTCCAGGACGTGCCTGTGGACGACCACGTCGGCCTGGTCACCCGGCGAGGAGGGAACCCCCTCGCCGGGCGGCTGCGCTAGCGCCGCTGGGTGGCCCACTGGCGGATCTTGGCGATCCGCTCCTGGATCTCGGCGGCCGTGGCCTGGGCGATGGGCGGCCCGCCGCACGCCCGGCGCAGGTCCGAGTGGATGACCCCGTGGGGTTGGCCGGTGCGGTGGTTCCAGGCGCCCACGAGGCCGTTGAGCTCCCGCCGGAGCTCGGCGATCTGCTCGTGCGGCGCCAGCGCGGGCGGTGCGCTCTCGGCCTTCTTGGCCTTGGCCGCCTGCTGGTCCGACTGCCGCTTGCGCAGCAGCGTGGCCACCTGGTCGGGCTCCAGCAGGCCGGGCAGGCCGAGGAAGTCCTCCTCCTCCGCCGAACCGACCTCCGCCCCGGTGCCGAACTCGCCGCCGTCGTAGAGCACCCGGTCGAACGTCGCCGAGGTCTCCATCATCTCGAACGGCAGCTCGTCACCAAGGACGTCTGGATTGTCCTTCTTCCTGTTGGCCTGTTCGAGCAGGCTGTCGTCCAGCCCGTCCTCCGGCGGACGGCGGTTGAGCACGTGGTCGCGCTCCAGCTCCATCTCGTTGGCCAGGCCCATGAGGGTCGGCACCGAGGGCAGGAACACCGAGGCCATCTCACCGCGCTTGCGGGCCCGCACGAAACGCCCGACCGCCTGGGCGAAGAACAGCGGCGTGGAGGTCGAAGTGGCGTAGACGCCCACGCACAGCCGCGGGATGTCGACGCCTTCGGACACCATCCGGACCGCCACCAGCCAGCGATCATTGGACGCGGCGAACTGCTTGATCTTGTTCGACGCCCCCGGATCGTCGGAGAGCACGACGGTGGCGCCCTCGCCGGAGATGTTGCGCAGGTGCCGGGCGTAGGCGCGGGCCGCCTCGTGGTCGGTCGCGATGACCAGGCCACCGGCGTCGGGGACGCCGCGCCGCACCTCCGTCAGCCGCCGGTCGGCGGCCTCCATGACCTGGCGGATCCAGTCGCCCTTGGGGTCGAGCGCGGCGCGCCAGGCCTGGGAGAGCTGGTCCTTGGTGAGCGGCGTGCCCAGCGTGGCGGCGAGCTCGTCGCCCGCGCGGGTGCGCCACTTCATCTCCCCGGAGTAGGCCAGGAAGATGACCGGCCGGACGACGCCGTCGTCGAGGGCCGGGCCGTAGCCGTAGGAGAAGTCGGAGACGCTGCGCTTGAGCCCCTCGGTGTCCTCCTCGTAGCCGACGAACGGGATCGGGTTGTCGTCGGACCTGAAGGGCGTGCCGGTCAGCTGGAGCCTGCGGGTGGCCGGCTCGAACGCCTCACGGATGCCATCGCCCCACGACTTGGCGTCGCCCGCGTGGTGGATCTCGTCGAAGATGATGAGCGTCTTGCGGGCCTCCGTGCGCGCCCTGTGGAGGGCGGGGTGCATGGCGACCTGCGCGTAGGTCACGGCCACGCCGGTGTAGTCGCGGGAGGTGGCGCCCTGGCTGTTCTTGAACTCGGGGTCGATGCCGATGCCGACCTTGCTGGCGGCGTCGGCCCACTGGCGCTTGAGGTGCTCGGTGGGAGTGACGATGGTGATCGCCCGGATCACCCCATTGGCGAGCAGCTCGCTGGCGATGCGCAGGGCGTAGGTCGTCTTGCCCGCGCCCGGCGTCGCCACGGTGAGGAAGTCACGCGGCTCGCGCCTGAAATACAGGTCGAACGCCTCCTGCTGCCAGGCACGCAACTTGGGGGCGGTGCCCCATGCGGCGCGGTCGGGGTAGGAAGGCGAAAGGTGGGATGCGGCGAAGGTGCTCACCGCATCACCTCTGGGGTTCGTGTGCTTCGCTGTCTCACAGTGACCCAAGAGTAATCGGGCCCACCGACAAGACGTGCCGTGCACCGGGGATCCTGGCCAAGCTCATCCTTGCGTGCTAAGGGGCGTACGGGGCTTATCGCACGCTCGACATCACCGCGTCGAGCGCCTGCCTTCGGGTGGTTTCTTCGGGTTGGAGCAGGCCAACGAGCAGCACTGCCTTGCCGTCCCGGGTGAGGAGTGTGACACGTAGGTAGGCGGGTGTGTTCGCCACATCCTGGTATTGCGCTCGTAGCGCACGCGTGTGCCCTTGCGGGAGAACTTTGTCCTCCACGATGTCGACCTTGTCGCCTTTGAGCAGCAGCCGGGAGTACAGCTCCGCCGCGTCCTTTGTGGCCTTCGTCACGTCGGCCGTGGGATCGGGGACCGGCCTGGCCATGACGAGCGCGCCTCCGCTCCTGGCGGCCGAAGTGAATCCGGTCACAGGCGGCACCCCGGCCTCCTGCCACCCCGCCGGCAGCGTGATCGTCACCCCCGCCCGAGAGTCGCTCAGGCTCGCCGTCGCGGGCGTTGGGGCGACCAGCCGCAGTACGACCATGACCAGCGCCGCGATCAGCCCGGTGGCCAGGAGCAGTGTGAGCACCGCCCCGGCAGGCCGCCGCCACCGGCGCCCCCGTACCCGCCCTGACAGGCCGGGATCGGCGGGCACCCCGTAGTGGCGGGCGGACGGAGGCAGGGACTCCCAGGGCACCTGCGGATCGCCGTCGTCCCGCTCGAGCCCTCGCCCGGCGGTGCGCCGCAACCGCGGATTCCAGAGATCCTCCGGCTCGTCCCCCTCCTCGCCCTCGGGATCGCCCCTCCCGTGCCACGAATACCCCCCACCGACCTCGTCATCGTCGCTTGCAGACCCCCGCCGCACCCACCCGAGCCCCCCGGCCAGGGGACCGCGCCGCGCGGCCCCGCCATCGCGCTCGGGGCCCCGCCGTGAGGAACCGTCATCGTCCAGGGGGTCCCGCCGTGAAGCCTGGCCCTCGCGCAGGGGATCCCGCGCGGCCCGGCCATCGCGTAGAGGGTCCCGCGCCGTCCCGTCCTCGCGTAGAGGGTTCCGCGCGGCCTCGTCATCGCGCGGGGCGCCCCGCCGCGAGGACCCGCCATCGCGTACGGGCTCCCGCCGCCCGACCCGCGGGTACGGATCCCCGCCCCTGCGCCCCGGACTCGGCGCCTCCTCGCGCCGCTGAGACGCCGTGCCAGATGACCGCTGAGGCTCGGGGTCAGATGGCTGCTGGGGCTGGGGGTCAGATGAGCGTTGGGACTGGGGCTCGGACGACTGCGGGGGCTCGGGGTCGTCGGGTGGAGGTGCGGGAGGTGTACGGCGGTGCCTGGCTCCCGAGCTCGGCGGCCAAACGCGGCGATCGTCCTCCATGACACCTCCTGCCCGCTGTCCTATCACTCCTGCCCGCCCGGGTCCGGCGTTCCGTGATCGCTGTGACAGGAGGGACAAGAATCACCCTTGAACCGGGTCAGTCGGAACGAGTGCGAGAGGCGAGAAGGGTCGCCGCGAGGGATATGGCCGACATCAGACAGCAGATGACCACGAAGCCCCGCGCGATCATCCCCGGGCTGTGCCCGATGACGTTGATCAACGCGCCGCCGAGCCCCACCGCCAGCGCGGACCCCAGCATGTCCGTCACCGAGAGCGCGGCGGAGTTGGCCCCCTGCTCGTTGACCGGCGACTGCTTGAGCGCCGTGACGCTGACCGTGGTCATTCCTATGCCCATGCCGAACCCCGCCACGATCCACGCCGGCACCGCGACCCAGCCGGTGACCCCGGGCAGGACCGACAGCAGCCCGAGCAGTACCCCCGTCATGACGCAGGCGGCTCCCATCCTGATCCGCCTGTGCGGCTCGACCGAGCGCCTGCTCTGCAGGTAGGACCCGGTCGACCAGCCGAGGGCCCCGGTCGTGAGCGCGATGCCCGCCGCCGTGGGGCCGAACGACTTGACCTGCTGGAGGGCGAGGGGAATGAAGGAGTTCACGCCGAAGAAGGCCGCCGAGAACAGGCCCCGCATCATGATCGTGGTCGGCAGCCCCCGGCTGAAGCGCAGAGCGCCCGGCGGCAGCAGCTTGGCCAGGCCGTACCCGAGGCAGATCAGCCCCACCAGGACCGCGACGGCGCTCGGCACCGGCGAGACATGAAGCTTGTCCACGCCGTACAGCAACACGCCCGCCCCACCTGCTGAGGCGGTGGCGGCCACGGTCATCGCCAACGGCCTGGAACGCGCCCCCTCCACCGACCCACCACCCGCGCCAGACGAGCCAGACGAATCGGATGAGCCGAGCGAGCCCGATGACCTGGACGACCCGGACGACCCGGACGGCACCGACGAGCCGGGCAAGTCGGCCGAGCCTGCGTCCCCGGAGGCGTGGGACGCGTCCGGCTCGTGGGCGGGCTTGTTCAGGGCGGGGACCAGCATGACCAGGGCAGGCACCACGAGCGGGATGATCCCGAAGAACACCCACCGCCACCCCCACGTGTCCGCCACGAATCCGGCCACGGCCGGCCCGACCATGGCGGGCACCACCCACGCCGCCGACAGCCCCGCGAACACCTTCGGCCGCACGTCGGCCGGATAGACCCGGGCGATCATCACGTACACGGCGACGATCGTGCATCCCGCGCCCAGCCCCTGCACGGCCCGCGCGGCCAGGAACAACACCTTGGTCGACGCCGCCCCCGCCAGCCCCATCCCGACCACGAACAGCACCACCCCGACCAGGAACGGGATCGTGTACCCCCGCCGGTCCGACCAGAGCCCGGACACCACGTTCGCGAACAGGCTGGCGATGAGGAAGGCCGAGAAGCTCAGGCCGTAGAGGTCGAGCGCGTCGAGTTGCTGGGAGATGACCGGCATGACGACGCCCACCGACATGCCCTCGAAGGCGATCAGCGTGATCACCAGCAGGATGCCGATGGTGGCCGTCCGATAGGCCGAACCGAAGATGCGAGGTTGATCGTACGGAGTGTCGAGTGCCTTCGGTGCTGTCACCCAAACATCCTAGTTGTGCCGCTATTTCAGGACGACGCGCCATCAGCGCGACGCCCATGTCATCGCGACGCCCCGTCAGAGGGCGGGCAGCGAGCCCCGACCCCGGTAGACGGCCCACATCTGGTGCATGCGTTTCGCCTGCTCAGCCGTGAACTCCCACATGCACCGGTCATGCGCGTAGTCCATGTAGTTGTGGATGGGGTCCAGACCCCGCTCCGCGCAGGTCTCCTTGGAGTCTGGGCAGCCTTCCGTGGGCCTGGCCTCGGGTGGGGTGTCGGCGATGCCGTCGCCCGGGTACGCGCAGCCGTTCTCGAAGGTGTGGAAGAGGCCGAGCCAGTGGCCGATCTCGTGTACGCCGGTGTAGCCGCGGTTGTAGTTGACCAGCGCGCCGCCGGGCAGGCTGCGCCAGTCGATGACGACGCCGTCGAGGGTGGGGCTGTCCTTGTACCAGTAGGGGTAGGTGGAGAAGCCGAGGACGAGGTCGCCCAGCTGGCCGATGTAGAGGTTCAGGGTCTCGGGGCCGCCGCGGCGCAGGGCGGACTTCATGGCGCGCTCGTTGCCGATCGGGTCGATGAACCAGGAGGCGTCCTCCTTGACCGAGATGCCGTCGAGGCGGAAGCGCACCCCGGTGGCGGCGCCGCCCAGCGCGCCGCTGTAGGCGGAGTTGAGCGCGTCGATCTGCGCCCTGACGTCCGCGTTGGAGGCCCGCCTGGCGCCGTCGGTGAGTACGTGCACCCAGGTAGGAACGATCACCTCGTCCGGGACCGTCACTCCGGCGAGCCGCTGGGCGAGCTCGTCCAGCACCTGCTCGACGTCCCGTGGCCTGGGCTGCCGCGGCCCCAAGGACCGCGGATCGTCCCCCAGCCCCCCACCCGGCCTGGGCAACCCACCGTCGCGGGCCACGGCGCCATGGTGGGCAGCGCGCAGACCCACCTCGCGCGGCGAGTCCGCGGCGGCGCAGTCAGGTGCGGCCGGGGCCCCCGAGGCGGGACGGAGCGGCGGTGTGAGCCCGGCCGCGAGCAGGCATGCCAACGAGACGGCGGTCGCGCGCCGGGCCATGCAATCCCCCGTTACGGTATGAGTAGGTCCGTATGCAGACCGTAGCTCTACCGTGGGTGATCACACGTGATCAACACTCACTCGTTGTCGTCGTCGCCGCCCGACGGCAGCCCCTCGTAGATCTCCTTGCACTCGGGGCACACCGGATATTTCTTGGGGTCGCGGCTGGGCACCCAGACCTTGCCGCACAGGGCCCGGATCGGCGTGCCGGTTACCATGCTCTCGGTGATCTTGTGCTTGTCCGCGTAGTGCGCGAACCGCTCATGATCGCCGTCGCCATGCGACGTCCGCGGGGTGGTCTCCTGCTCAGGGAGGATCTTCGTGCTCACGCCACCGAGTCTATGCCCGCCTCCGAGCGCGTCTTCCCGGTCGAGATCGTTCAGCCCACCCCTTGGACACGCGTACGGCCCCCGCCACCAGGCGAGGGCCGTACAGATGAAAAGAAGGGTCAGCCCATGTGCACCGGCGCGCCCTCGGTCTTGCGGCCGCTCTTGACGAACAGCGCCAGGACCGCGGTGAGGACCGCGATGCAGGTGCTGACCAGGAAGGCCAGGTGCATGCCGTCCATGAACGCATTGTGCACGGCCCCGCCCACCAGCTTCTGGAGCTGCTGCGGGGTGCCGGCCGGGAGCCCGCCGAACGCGGCGGCCTTCTCCAGCAGCGACAGCTGGTCCGCCGGGAGCCCCTTGGCCGTCTGGCCGAGGTAGCCGGGCAGCTTGCTGGAGATCTCGGAGGCCATGACGGCGCCCAGGATCGCGGTGCCGAGCGCGCCGCCGACCTGCATGGCCGACTGCTGCAGACCGCCCGCGACACCGCTGAGCTGGATCGGGGCGTTGCCCACGATGATCTCGGTGGCGCCGACGAAGACCGGCGAGAGGCCGAACGCCAGCAGTACGAACGGGATGCCGCTCTCGATGAACGAGGCGTCGATGCTCAGCTGCGACATGAGGAACATCGCGGCCGCGGTGATCAGCAGGCCGGTGGCCATCGTGATCTTCGGGCCGACCCTGCCGATCATCATGCCGGCCAGCGGCGAGGCCACGATCATGCCGGCGCTCATCGGCAGCATGCGCAGGCCCGCGTCCAGCGGGCTCAGACCGTGAACGCCCTGGAAGAAGAAGCCGAGGAAGAACATCGCGCCGAACATCGCGAACGCCACCATCATCATCAGCACGGTACCGATGGAGATGGACGGGTTCTTGAACAGCGACAACGGGACCAGCGGCTCCTTGGCCTTGCTCTGCCAGAAGATGAAGGCGGCGATGAGCACCACGAAGCCGGCGATGAAGGCGAGCGTCGTGCTGTCGCCCCAGCCCCACTCGGGGGCCTTGATGATCGTCCAGACGAGCGCGAACATCGCGCCCGACAGCAGCACCACGCCGAGCCAGTCGATCCTGGCCAGCGACGGGACGCGGTTCTCCTTGATGAGGAAGATGCCCATGATCAGGGCGATGATCCCGACCGGCGCGTTGATGAAGAAGACGGACTGCCAGCTGACGTTCTCGACCAGGACGCCGCCCACGATCGGGCCGGCCGCACTGGACAGGCCGATGATGGCGCCCCAGGCGCCCATGGCCGCGTTCAGCTTCTCACCGGGGAAGGCACCACGCAGCAGGGCAAGGGCGGCAGGCTGAAGCAGGGCGCCGAAAAGGCCCTGCAGCACGCGCAGCGCGATCAGCGCGCCGACCGGCGACAGGCCAGGAATGATGTCCGACAGCTGCTGGCTGAGGCCGATGCCGATCGAGGAGAGCGCGAACCCCGCAACGCCGATCAAGAAGACCCGCTTGTGCCCGAACAGGTCCCCGAGCTTGCCCGCCGTGATCAGGAACACCGCCAGCGCCAGCAGGTAACCGCTGGTCACCCACTGCAGATCGGACAGCGAAGCGCCCAGATCGTGCTGGATGGACGGGTTGGCGATGCCGACCACGGTGCCGTCGAGCATCACCATGATGACGCCCAGGCAGACCGCCAGAAGCACCAGCCATGGGTTGCCGCCCCCGGTCCCCGTCTCCCTGGGGCCGGGCGACGACGGCGCGTCGACCGTCCTCGCGTGAGCCATGAAGTCCCCCTCAATGCCGCCCCATAACGGGGCATAAGTCACTTAAGCCTCAGGTAATCTATGGCAGTCCATGACAGATGACAAACGAGTTTTATTTGTCGGACTATGACTTATGGCACACTATGACAGGAAGGTTTCTAGGGAGTGACGCAAGTGGGTCTAAGGGAACGCAAGAAGGAGAAGACGCGCCTGGCGATCCTCGACGCCGCGCTCGACCTGTTCCTCGAACAAGGGTACGACTCGACCACCGTGGACCAGATAGCGGGGTCGGTCGAGATCTCCCCGCGGACGTTCTTCCGCTACTTCACCAGCAAGGACCATCTCGTGCTCTGGTACCACGACCAGGGCGAGGAGATCATGCAGGAGACCCTGCGGACCCGCCCGGCCGATGAGCCCCCGTTCACCTCGATGATCCACGCGGTGCGCGCGGTCGCGCACGACATGGACGACTCAACACCCGAGGACACGGCGAGATTCCTGAAGTTGCGGCGGCTTCTTGAGGAGAATCCGCGCCTGGTCGGCCTGTCCGTCGCCAGAGGCGCGGAGACGGAGCGGCGCCTGGCCGTCGAGATCGCCGCCCGCAGGGGCGTCGACGTTACGACCGATCAGCGTTCGCACCTTATCGTCGCGTTCGCGATGTCGATCCTCCGGGTCGGGTTCGAGTGCCCGCAGGCCGACTTGACGGACGTACGGATCATCGTGGACCGCATGGAGGAAACCCTCGAACTCGCCCAGAACGCCTTCCGCCCCGGCTGGGACGTCTAGCTCGGCGCCGGATCGTCGCTCGCGGACACCGCTAGTTCAGTGTCGGGTCGTCCGGGCAGGTTGCCACGAACGCCAGTTCGCCCGGCTGACGCCGCAGGACGTTGCGCCACAGGGAGCCGGGGTCGGTGTGGAAGGTGTCGCCCACCTCCGAGTCGACGACGTACCAAGCCCCTTCGGCGATCTCGCTCGCCAGTTGCCCGGACGTCCAGCCGGCGTAACCGGCGAAGATTCGCATCTGCGCGATCTCGCCCTGCAGGATCTCCGGCGGCGCGTCCAGGTCGACGGTGCCCAGGCGGGAGACGGCGGGTGTGCCCGCGTGCAGCCTGCGCCAGCCCAGCGGCTCCTCGCCGCTCGGCACCGCGGCCAGGGCCAGCGCGCTGTCGGTCTGCACCGGACCGCCCTCGAACAGCACCGGTGGCCCGGTCACCAGCGGGTCCCACACCGGCAGCACCTGCGTCACCGAGATGTCGCTCGGCCTGTTCAGCACTACGCCGAGAGTGCCGCCGTCGAGGTCGTGTTCGAGGATCAGCACGACGCTACGACGGAAGTTGGGGTCGTCGAGAAGCGGCGTCGCCACCAGTAAACCGCCGACGTAGATCGCTTCCGCCATACCTCCATCATGAAGGGTCAACCCCACATCTCGCTCCCCCACCACCTGGATGTTACTTTCTGTAGTCATATGGGCACCATAGGTATCAAGATCGCCATCCTGTGGGGCTCGGGAGGAGCTAATGCCCATCGCGAACCGTCGCACGCTCGCCCTCCTGCCACTCGGCGCGTGGCTGCTCCTCCCCGCGACCATGGGGGCCTGGGCGGGATCCCATCCCGGTGACCCGTTCACGATGTCCGCCGGGTGGACCGACTGCGGGAGCGGGCGGACGCTGGTCACGTTGCGCAACCAGACTCGCGAGCCGGCCCGCTTCGACCTCAAGGCCGGCTCGACCAGCCTCGCCACCGGATCCATCCCCGCCCGCAAGTCGGTGACCCGGAACGTCCATGTCCGCCGGGGCCACAGCAGGGAGATCGAGGCGTTCTCGGTCACGGCCGGCCACCCTGACGCGCTGATCGACTCGACGCGGGTACGCAACACCTGCTCCAGGCACCGGGGCCGCCATCTCCCCCGCACCGGACACCAGGACCGCCACCTTCCCCGCACCGGCCCGCCGACCGACCTGCTCACCAAACTCGCCACAGCGGGCGGTCTGCTCCTCACGGGCGCGGTCTTCTGGTGGTACAGCTCCATCTGGCCACGCGGATCCTTCTGATCCCACACGACCCGAGCCCGCACTACCTGATCCCGTACGCCCTGGTCGCGCACAGTCCATCCCGTACGACCTAGTGGAAATCGGACATCAAGCAGTTCAGCCCAGGTCGCGGTCGCGGAGGCGGATCAGGGCGGCGAGCAGCGCGGTCAGCGAGAGGATCACTGTCAGGGGCGCCGCGGTGAACGGCTCGCCCGACACCGTGTTCGGCGTGGCCGGAGGCCTCCTCGTGGTGCAGCCGGAGCGTGGCGAGCATCGGGTATCTCGCGCCTGATCCCGTACGGCGACACGACCGGCAAGGCCGTCACCCGATGAAGGCCCCGTTGCGGGCCGCCACGAGAGCGCGCGTCGCCGACCGCTCGGCCGTCGCCTTGTCCACCGGCTCCTTGGTGACCAGCAGGCGGTAGTAGAGGGGGGCCGAGATCGCCCGGATGACCTCGTGGCCGTCGGTGCCCTCCGGGAGCTCGCCGCGCCCGATCGCCAGGTCGATTGATTTGCCCCACTCCGCGATCCGGCGCTCGTAGAAGGTGCTCAGGGCGGCCGCCGCCTCCTTGTCGCAGGTGGCCGCCGCGATGACGGCCTGCAGCGTGGCGCCCAGGCGTTCGTCCGTGATGGCGGCCAGGACGCTCAGGGCGTTGGCGCGCAGGTCCTCCTCGATCGTGCCGGTGTCCGCGTGCGCGGCGGACTGGTCGGCCAGCTCGGTCATGAGGTCGGCCACCAAGCCCGCCGTACCGGCCCAGCGGCGGTAGACCGTGGTCTTCCCGACGCCCGCCCGGGCGGCCACCGCATCCATGCTGAGGCCGTGGAAGCCGTGGAGCACCAACTCGTCCTGGGTGGCTTCCAGAACCGCCGCCCGGACCCGGGCCGTGCGGCCACCGGGGCGCACCGTTCCAGCCAAACGGGAATCCTGTTCCATTAAGGCTCCTTAGCGTGCTAGCGTCATCTCATCTTAACGGAACTAGAGACCCATTAGGGGGATGACATGTCCGTGGCCTTGCAAGCCGTCCGTATGACGGGGCGGCAGCGGCTGGTCCTGGTGCTGTTGCTCGGCTCCCAGTTCATGCTCGCCGTCGACTTCTCCATCCTGAACGTCGCCCTGCCGGTGATCGGCGCCGGACTCGGGTTCGAGCTGGCCGACCTGCAGTGGGTGGCGACCGCGTTCGCGCTCGCGGCGGCCGGGTTCACGTTGCTGTTCGGCCGGATCGCGGACCTGTTCGGGCGACGCCGGTTGTTCCTGGGCGGGATGGCGCTGCTCGGGCTCTCCTCGCTGGCCGGCGGGCTGGCCGGCTCGCACGGCATGCTCCTGGTCGCCAGGGTGGCCCAGGGGCTGGCCACCGCCGCCGTCACCCCGGCCGCTCTGGCGCTGCTGACCACCTCGTTCCCCGAGGGGCCGCTGCGGGCGCGCGCCCTGGGACTGAACGGGGCGCTCATGTCAGCCGGATTCACCTCCGGAGCGATCCTGGGCGGGCTGCTGACGGACCTGCTGAGCTGGCGGTGGGCGTTCTTCGTGAACGTCCCGGTCGCGCTCGCCGTCCTGGCCGCCGCCCCGGCCCTGCCCGCCGAGAGCCGCCCCGCGGATCGGCCCAAGATGGACCTTCCGGGCGCGGTGACAGTGACCACGGGCCTGCTGGCCCTGGTGTACGGACTTACCCGCGCGGGCGAACACGGCTTCGCCGACCCGGCCGGGATCGGCGGGCTGCTGGCGGGGGCGGGGCTGCTGGTCGCGTTCTGGTTCGTCGAACGGCGGGCGCAGGCACCGCTGGTGCCGGTGACGATCCTGGCCAGGGCCAGCGTGAAGTGGGGCAACCTCGCGGGGTTGGTCGCGTTCGCCACGGAAACCTCACTGGTCTTCCTCATGACCCTCTACCTGCAGAAGGTCCTCGGCTACTCGCCCCTGGCCACGGGGATGGCGTTCGGCGTGCTCGGGCTCGGCACGGTTCTCGGCGGACTCGCGGCCCCGCGCGTGCTGTCCCGCCTCGGCAACCGCAGGACACTGGCGACCGGCTTCGCGGTGCAGGCCGCGGCGACGGCGGCGTTGGCCCTGCTCGGCCCGGAGGCAGGCTGGATCTGGCTGCTCCTGGTGGCCACCTTCGTCGGCGGTGTCGGCAACATGCTGGCGATCGTCGCCTTCATGGTGACCGCCACCTCGGGCCTGCCCGCCTCCGAACAGGGCCTGGCGACGGGACTGGCCACCATGACGCAGCAGATCGGCATCACGATGGGCATCCCGATCATGAGCGCGATAGCAACGGCCGCCATGGGCACGATCCTGCGAGGAGTGACGACCGCGGTCCTGATCAACGCGGCCCTGGTCCTGGCCATGGCCGCCCACACCGCGCTCAGCAGGGAAGATCGCACAGGAACGCAGCCAGCCGGCCGCTGAACATCTCCGACGAGGCGGGCGCCGGGGACCGGTCACCACCCACGGCCGGCGCCACAACCTCGTCCTGCGGGCGGACTACCGCAGCATCCCGCCGGTCACGAAAACGTCGCCACCGGCTCAGAAGACGCCGTAACGGCGCCCGGCCACGCACCGGTCAGCGGCCGTCTTCCTGGAGGCCCTCAACCCCGGTCGGCGGGTGGCGGTGGGAGCGGCTGTGCCGTAAAAGAAGGCGATTGTCTGCTTCTAAAAAGCAATCAGGCTTCTGTGAAGCCCCGCGCACGCCCACCCGCTGAGTCGCGGACGGCGGCGGCCACGGCCGTCGCCACGTCCGGGTGGAACACGCTGGGCACGATGTAGTTGGGCCCGAGTTCCTCCGGAGACACCACGGCCGCCAGCGCGTGCGCCGCCGCCAGCAGCATCTCCTGGCTCACCTCGGTCGCCTGGGCGTCGAGCAGGCCGCGGAACACGCCCGGGAACGCCAGCACGTTGTTGATCTGGTTGGGATAGTCGGAGCGGCCGGTCGCCACCACGGCCGCGTGCTCGCGGGCGTCGTCGGGCGACACCTCGGGCTCCGGGTTGGCCAGGGCGAACACCACCGCGCCGTCGGCCATCGTGGCGATGTCGTCGCCGGTCAGGATGCCCGGCGCGGACACCCCGATGAACACGTCGGCGCCCTTGACCGCCCCGCGCAGGTCGCCCGAGTAGCCTTCGGCGTTGGTGTGGTCGGCGATCCAGTGGAGCGACTCGTCGAGGTCGTCGCGGCCCTTGTGCACGGCGCCGAGGTAGTCGCAGACGATGACGTTGCGCGCGCCCGCCGCGAGCAGCAGGCGCAGCACCGCGTTGCCCGCCGCGCCCGCGCCCGCCATGGCGATCTTGACGCCTTCGATGGGCTTGCCCACCACGCGCAGCGCGTTGGTGAGCGCGGCCAGCACGCAGATGGCGGTGCCGTGCTGGTCGTCGTGGAAGACCGGGATGTCGAGCAGTTCGCGCAGCCGCCGCTCGACCTCGAAGCAGCGCGGCGCGCCGATGTCCTCGAGGTTGATGCCGCCGAAGCCGGGCGCGATGACCTGGACCGTGCGGACGATCTCGTCGACGTCCTGCGTGTCGAGGCAGATCGGCCAGGCGTCGATGCCCGCGAAGCGTTTGAACAGGGCCGCCTTGCCCTCCATGACCGGCAGCGCCGCCTCCGGGCCGATGTTGCCCAGGCCGAGCACGGCGGAGCCGTCGGTGACGACGGCGACCGTGTTGCGCTTGATGGTCAGGCGCCGCGCGTCCTCCTTGTTGCGCGCGATGGCCATCGACACGCGCGCCACACCGGGGGTGTAGGCCATGGACAGCTCGTCGCGGTTGCGCAGCGGGACCTTCGACACCATCTCGATCTTGCCGCCGAGGTGCATGAGGAAGGTGCGGTCGGAGACCTTGTGGATGACCACGCCGTCGACGGATTCGAGCTGGTCGACGATCTCCTGCGCGTGGTCGGTGTCCCTGGCCGCGCAGGTGACGTCGATGCGCAGCTTCTCGTGACCCGCGTTGGTGACGTCGAGCGCGGTGACCACACCACCCGCCGACTCCACGGCGTGGGTGAGCTGGCTGACGGCCTTGCCGCCTGCGGGCACCTCAAGCCGCACGGTGATCGAGTACGAGACACTAGGGACGGTCGCCACGTCAATTGCTCCTTCGGGACTGACCAAGAAGTTATCCCATGGTAGGGCGGGTTCGGTCAGTCGAGTGCCTCGGCCGCCGTCGCGATCAAATCTACGCACGTCGCTACAGGAATACTCGTACTATCGATAACCAGGTGATATAGGGACGAATCCGACGGGTCCGCCCGATAGAAGTGGCGCACGTATGCCGTGCGCGCGCGGTCGTTGTCCTCGACGATCTTGCGCGCCTCGCGCTCGCTGAGCTCGCCCAGCGTGGCGGTCTGCCGTACCCGGCGTTTGAGCGGAGCGTCGAGCCTGACGTGCAGCGCGCCGGGATGGTCGGCCAGCACCAGGGCCCCCGCCCTGCCCAGGAAGACACCGCCCCGGTCCCGCGCCGTGTCCACGAGCAGGCGTTCGGTACGGCGGACGAACTCCTCCTGCGCGATCGGCATCGCGCCGGGGACGTACATGTCGACGCCGCCGAAGGTGACCGTCGGCAGCCGCATCGCGCCGGAGAGCAGCCGGCCGAGGCCGTGTTCGGCCCGGTCGTCGTGGGCCAGCGCCTCCTCCAGCGTGCAGCCGAGCTCCTCGGCGACGGCGCTGGGGATGGCCCGGTCGACGAAGGGCACACCCAAGCGTTCGGCCACGGCCGGACCTATGTGGCTACCGGCCGTGCCATATGTCGCCGAGATCGTGACGACCCGCATATAACCAGGTTAGAACAACGCGCTGGACAAAGCTCTACGTGCCTTGGCCAAAGAAGGGTCTTCGGCGGGTAGCGCGTCGAACAGGCCGAGCAGGTGACGCCGGGCCTTGTCCCGGTCGTCGCCCGAGGTGCGCTTGACCACGCCGATGATCCGGTCGAACGCCTCGTCGATCGCGCCCGACAGCATCTCCAGGTCGGCGGCGAGCAGCTGGGCGTCGATGTCGGCCGGGTCCTGCAGGCGACGCTGCACGTCGGCCGGGTCGACGTCGGCGGTCCGCTTGATCAGGCCGACCCCCGCCAGCCCCATCTTCGCGTCCTCGTTGGCCGGCGAGCGGGCCAGCAGCCGCTGGTAGGCCGCCTCGGCGGCGTCGAGGTCGCCCTTGTCGACGGCCTCCTCGGCGGCCAGCACGTCGGGGTCGGCGGGCGGGCCGGCGGGCTCGTCCTGCTGCTCTCCCACGTCGGCCGGGCGGGCGTCAGGGTTGGCCTGGTAGAACTGCTCGACGGCGCCCATCAGCTCGTCGAGCCAGCGGCGCACCTCCTGCTCGGGCAGCACCTGCTGGAAGCCGGTGACGGCCTGCCCCTGGAAGATGGCCAGCACGGTCGGCACCGCCTGCACCCGCAGCGCCTGCGCGATCTGCGGGCTGCCGTCGACGTTGACCTTGGCCAGGATCGCCCGGCCGCCCATGTCGCCGACCACTTTCTCCAGCACCGGGCTGAGCTGGGCGCTACCGGGAGCACGTGGCGACCACAGGTCGAGGACGACCGGCACGCTCATCGAGCGGTCGATGACCTCGGTAGTGAACGTCTCCTCGGTCACGTCGATGATCGAACCCGACGCGGCCGCCTGGGGACCCCCGGCCTCCCGCCGGGACTGTGCCTCGAGTGCCTGCTTACGCGCGCCCAGATCAACGGCTCCGTAGAGCGACCCAGGCCTAGAGAAGTCCGCCATGCTCCTCATCTTGCCGCATGGACGCGGCGGAGAAGTCACCCGCCGCCACCCTCAGCGTGCGCAACCGGTCAAAGAGCTGCCGCAGCTCGTCCTCGCCGTACATGGTCAGACCGAAGTCCGCCGCCATCAGATCGGCCGTGGCCCGTTGTACGACGTCACGTCCGGCGTCGGTGATCTCGGCGAGCACCCCGCGGCCGTCCTGCGGATTGGGCATCCGGCAGACGAATCCCGACTTCTCCAGCCGGTCGATGGTGTTGGTCACACTCGTCGGATGCACCATGAGCCGCTCGCCGATCTTCCACAGCGGAAGGGCTCCGGACTTGCTGAAGGTCAGCAGCACCAGGGCCTCGTACCTGGCGAAGGTCAGCCCGTACGGCTTGAGGAGCGAGTCGAGTTGCGACAGCAGGATCTGGTGGGCTCTCATGATCGAGGTGACGGCGGCCATGGCGGAGGAGGCCCCGAAGTGAGCGCGCCAGGTCTCCGCGGCGCGGTCGATGGGATCGAACGGCAGGTTGAGCGGCTTGGGCTGCGACACAGCGCTACCGTAGCGCGCCGCTCGTCCTGATTAGTATGGTTACGGAGAGCGATCGGACTCACGGCTTGACCAAGAATCCGGACGTCAATCATCACGCTCCGTTATGGTTCTCGCATCGATGGTGACGCGGAAGCCAAGTTCATTCGCCGTGGGGACCGGCCCGAACTGAATCGCTTCCGCCGCGCCGACATCGGGGCACGGGGGGTGCTTGGTGATCTTCAATGGAAAAACGGGTGCGTGAGCACGCGGGCGTTACACGTGAGGAGTTGAAGCAGAGCGCGGCCGTCACGGTTGCCGTGCTCCTTGCGCTCGGCTTGATCGCGGCGTGGAGCGTCCTGATTCCTGGTGTAGACGCGTGGGAAAATATCGTGGCCGCGGTCATCGGTTCGCTCCGGCTGACCGGGCCCGTGGCCGCCGCCTTCGCCGCGTGGGTGGCGATGCGCAAGCGCAGGGCGCTGCGCGGCCGCTCACTGACGACCTGGCGGGCGCTGAAGGCCCCGCTGGCGATCGTCGTGGTGGTGCTGGGCTCGTTCAGCGCGACCGTGCTGGTGCTGGCCATCAAGACGGTGCTCACCGAGCAGTCGGGCCGGCTGAGCCTGGCCGGGCTCGGTGTGGGCATGGCCGGGCTGGCCCTCTACTCGGTGATCGGGTGGATCACGGGCTGGCTGCTGCCCAAGGCCTACACGCCGCCGCTGGCCGGGCTGGCCTGCTACGGGCTGTTCACCTGGCTGGCCGGCGGCCGGGGCTGGGCCGACAAGCTGGCGCCCGGCACGGGCGAGCCGTACGACCTGTTCCAGGGGCTCGGCGGCACGGCGTTCCTCGACCAGACGGTCTGGTTGCTGGGCATCACGGCGGCGCTGCTGCTCGGCTGGGCGGCGGTGGTGACCAGGCAAGCCCTGGTGCTGGCGTGCGCGCTGCTGGCCGTGCTCGCCGCGGGCACGGGGGTGGCCCGGCTGCTGGGCGCGACCAAGCCCGCCGCCGCCCAGGGGATCGCCTACAGCTGCCAGGACTGGCCGATCACGGTCTGCCTGCATCCGGGCATGCGCGCGGGCCTGACCGAACTGGGCGCGGCCTTCACCAAGATCGCGTCGCGGCTGGCGGGCACGCCCGCCGGGTTCACCCGGGTCGAGCAACGGCCGCTGGAAGAGCCGCTGCAGCCGTCCGCCGGGCTCGCGCAGATCCACGTGCCCGACCTGTCGGCGGGCTTCGCCGACGAGGCCGTGTACGAGTACGTCGAGTCGCTGGCCGCCAAGTGCCCCGACACGCCCGCCGGCGGCTACCGCGAGATCGTGGTGGCCTGGCTGCGCGGCGAGCCGCTGCCGGGCGGGCCGCTGCCGGAGCACCAATACGCGGCGGCCTGGTTCTCCGGGTTGAGCGAGCACCAGCGGCGCGAGTGGCTGCGCATGTTCTTCAGCGACTTCCAGGCGTGCAAGCTGTCGAGTACGCACTTCGGCGGCGGGCCGGCGGGTGCCGCGGCGGCTCCGGTGGCGGCCTCGACGGGCTCTCCACAGGTCTATCCGGTCTATCCGAATCCCAGCGACGAAGAGGGCTCTGCCGACTGGGGATCGGAGATGTCACCTAAAAGGTGGCAATGATGATCGATCGTCGGGTAGTCAACCGCCATGACGACTTCCCAAACGGCGCCCCCCGCGGTCACACCGCAGCGGCGCCGCCGGTGGCGATATCTGGCCGGGTTCCTGGTCGTGGTGGTTCTGCTCGTGGTCGGCGGCCGCCTGGCCTGGTCCTGGCTCAATCCGTTCGGCGAGCAGACCATCGACCGCAGCCAGCCGGTGCTCCTGCAATCCATCAAGGACCTGAGCCGGTTCGAGGCGGCGACCGGCAACTTCCAGGTCGTGGTCGACCTGGAGAAGGACGCCCGCTTCCTGCCCGACGCCATCAAGGGCAGCCGGACGCTGTTCGTGGGGGCGGGCAACGTGGACGCCTACGTCGATTTCTCCGGCATGGCGGCCAACGGCGTGACGGTCTCGAAGGACCGTAAGGAGGCCACGATCCGCCTGCCCCGCGCGCAACTGGAGAAGCCGAACCTCGACAACCGGCGTTCCTATGTCTTCGCGCAGCAGCGTGGGCTGCTGGACCGCGTACAGGGCTTCCTGTCGTCGTCTCCGGACGACCAGCGGGAGCTGTACGTCCTGGCCGAGACCAAGATCTCCGAGGCCGCGGCGGCCAGCGACCTGCGGGCCCGCGCCGACACCAACACCAAGGCCATGCTCGAAGGGATGCTCAAGTCGCTCGGGTTCGCCAAGGTGACGGTGAAGTTCGCCGACCAGCCCTAAGTGCCTTAGGTCCTCCGACCGGCGCCCTAGGTATCTCCTCATGTCGGCCTACGACCGCAGATAGGGCATCCGCCCGATGTGGCGGCAGGGGCCTTAGGAGCAATCTTGAAAGTGCCAGGGAAGAGGACCGAAAGAAACCGGGAGCATTCGGATGAACGCCGAACTCGAATACGTCGTCATGAAGAACCACGCGGACGAGCTGCGCGAGGCCGCGGCCGAGCACCGCCGGGTACGCGAGGCGCTGAAGGGACAGAAGGCCGAGCGTCGTCACCGCTCGGTGTTCGCCAGATTCCTCTCCTCATGACCACCGCCAAGAAGCCCGGCCGCAACCTCCCTCGCGGCCGGGCCTACCTACCTCCGTAAGCCGAAGGGGTGAGAGCTGAGCTCTCACCCCTTCGGCGTACGCGGCCTTTAGGCGGGTACGCGGATGATGAGCGCGTCACCCTGGCCGCCGCCACCGCACAGCCCGGCCGCGCCCAGGCCGCCGCCCCGGCGCTTGAGCTCGTGGGCCAGCGTGAGCACGATGCGGGCGCCCGATGCGCCGATCGGGTGGCCGAGCGCGATGCCGCCGCCGTTGACGTTGACCCGGTCGAGGGGCACGCCCAGCTCCTTCGCCGACTGGAGCACCACGCTGGCGAACGCCTCGTTGATCTCCACCAGGTCGAGGTCGCCGACGCTCAGGCCCTGCTTGGCCAGGGCCTGCTTGATGGCGTTGGCCGGCTGCGACTGCAGCGAGGTGTCGGGTCCCGCCACGTTGCCGTGCCTGCCGATCTCCGCCAGCCAGGGCAGCCCCAGCTCCTCGGCCTTGGCCTTGGACATCACGACCACGGCGCAGGCGCCGTCGGAGATCTGCGAGGCCGAGCCGGCGGTGATCGTGCCGTCGGCGGCGAACGCCGGCCGCAGCCCGGCCAGCGTGTCCACGGTGGTGTCGCCGCGGATGCCCTCGTCCTCCTTGACGACCACCGGCTCGCCGCGCCGCTGCGGGAGCTCCACCGGCACGATCTCGTCCTCGAAGACGCCGTTCTTGGTGGCCGCGGCGGCCAGCTGGTGGGAGCGGGCGGAGAGCGCGTCCTGCTCCTCGCGGCCGATGCCGAGGCGGGCATTGTAGCGCTCGGTGGACTCGCCCATCGCGCACTGGTCGAACGCGCAGAACAGCCCGTCGTGCGCCATCGAGTCGAGCACTTCGGCGCCGCCGTACTTGACGCCCTTGCGCATGCCCGGCAGCAGGTGCGGCGCGTTCGTCATCGACTCCATGCCGCCCGCCACCACGATGTCGAACTCGCCCGCGCGGATGAGCTGGTCGGCCAGGGCGATGGCGTCGAGCCCCGACAGGCAGACCTTGTTGATGGTGAGTGAGGGGACGGTCATGGGGATGCCCGCCTTGACCGCGGCCTGGCGGGAGGGGATCTGCCCGGCGCCCGCCTGGAGCACCTGGCCCATGATCACGTATTCGACGTCCTCCGGCGACACGCCGGCGCGTTCCAGGGCGGCCTTGATGGCGATGCCCCCGAGCTCCACGGCGGGCAGCCCGGACAGGGCGCCCAGCAGTCTGCCGATCGGCGTACGAGCTCCGGCTACGATGACGGACCCAGACATGGCGACGGCCTCCTGTGCACGTGAGGGGTTCTTTGACACCATACCCACGAGTAGGTGCACGCTCGCTATGGAGGCAGGCCACACATGTTCATGCGGATCGACCACATCGGTATCGCCTGTCACGACCTCGACGCCAAGATCGCGCTATTCTCGGACACGTTCGAGCTGACCGTCGTCGCGCGCGAGGTGAATGAGGAGCAAGGGGTCCGGGAGGCCATGCTCCACATCGCCGACGGCGAGGGCGGGAGCTCCTACATTCAGTTGCTGGAGCCGTTGTCCCCCGACACGCCGGTGGGAAAGTTCCTGGCGAGACGGGGCGAGGGGGTGCATCACGTGGCGTTCGGCGTGCCGGACGTGGCCGAGGCGATGGATCGGTTGGCGGGCAAGGGTGTGCGGCTGCTCGATGAGCGTCCGCGACACGGCTCGATGGGGTCGGAGATCGCGTTTGTGCACCCCAAGGACGTGGGAGGAATGCTCACTGAGCTCGTACAGGCCACCGAGTCCCCAGCAAACCCCAAAACCGCTCGTATGTAACTAGTCACGCAGATAGTCGGACGGGGCTTCTCAGGCGGCACTAGCGGAGTACGCTGGCTTTCCACCGGACAAGGCGCCTGCCGCGAGGCACAGGCTCCTGGCTCGGCTGTCCCGAACCCCCCGTCCGGCCCGTGTAGCCGTCTCGACAACCCAGGATCGAGCCTCCATGCAGTCCGACATCGACGCCCAGCTCAACAATTTCTTCGAGGATGCCCCAGCACGCGAGTTCGACGTCGTGCTGCGTGGTTATGACCGCCACCAGGTCCACGATCATCTGAAGCAGCTCGACGGCGAGCTCCGCCAGTCCCGCGAGCAGGTGACGTCCCTGCAGCGCGATCTATCCGACTCCCAGCGCCAGTTGCAGGAGCAGGAGCGCCCGACCTACTCCGGTCTCGGCGCCCGCATCGAGCAGCTGCTGCGCTTGGCCGAAGAGCAGGCCACCGAGCTCGTCCAGGCCGCGCGGTCCGAGGCCAACGAGATCAAGGCCGCCGCCAAGGTCGAGGCCGCCGACGTACGGGCCGCCGCCGAGGCCGAGGCCGCCGACAAGCGGGCGCAGGCGACGCGTGAGAGCGACGAGATGCGCACCAGCGCCGAGCGCGACGCGGAGGAGACCCGCTCGACCGCTCGCCGCCTGGCCGACGAGCTGACCAACACCACCGAGCGCGAGGTCGCCAAGCTGCGGGCCACCGCCGACCACGAGGTGGCGGAGAAGCGCGCCGACGCCGAGCGCGAGATCGCCAAGCTGCGCACGACGACCGAGCGCGAAGTGGCGCAGCTGCGGGCCTCGACCAAGCGCGAGCGCGACGAGGTGCTGACCACCGCGAAGCGGCAGGCCGACGAGATGCGGGCGCAGGCTCAGCGGGTGCTGGAGGAGTCCGAGGCCAAGCGGGCGCAGGACGAGGCGGAGTTCGAGATCCAGCTCGCGTCGCGGCGTGAGGAGGCCGAGCGCCAGGAGGCCGAGCGCCACGCCACCGCGCAGGCCAACACGCAGAAGCTGGTCGCCGAGGCCGAGCAGCGCGCGGCCACGGCCGAGTCGCGGGCCACGAAGGCCACCCAGCAGGCCGACCAGACCAGGCGCGAGGCCGACCTGCACGCCAAGCAGCTGGTCGCCAACGCCCGCAAGAGCTCCGAGACGATCGTCGCCGAGGCCAAGTCCAGCGCCGACACCATCGTGACCGAGGCGAAGAACGACGCCGAGCGCACGCGCACCGCGATGCAGCGCCAGGTCGACGAGCTCACCCGCCAGCGCGACAGCATCACCAGCCACCTGGCGCAGCTGCGTCAGCTGCTCGGTGGCGCCGCGCTGCCGGGCATGGAGCCCGAGCCCGCCGTCACGGCGGCTCCGCCGAAGCCGGCGATCGCGGCAGCGGCCCCCGCACCGGCCAGCGACAAGCCCGCACCGGCCCCCGCCAAGGCGGAGTCCAAGGGCGAGGACGACGCGGAGTGGTGGCAGGAGTAACCGTCACACGACCGACTACACGGGGGTGGGCTGACGGCTGAAGAGAGCCTGGTGACCTTGGGGTCGCTAGGCTCTCTTTGTTGTTCCGGACGGCATGTGTCGTGGTTTGTCGCAATTCCCAGGAGACCCCGTGTCAGCAGAAGCCGAATCCCCTGCCGTGGCGGACGTCGCCAAGCCCCCGTCGTACGCGCTGCCGCTGTCCCGGGGACCGTTCACGTTCGGGCTGATCGGCGGGCTGGGCGTGCTGACCGCGATCGCGATCGCGCAGATGGTCGTCAGCTCGTTGAGCGTGATCGTCCTGATCGTGGTGGCGATGTTCCTGGCGGTCGGGCTGAACCCGGCCGTGGAGGCGTTGCAACGGCGCGGGCTGGCCAGGCGAGGGGCGATCTCGATCGTGTTCGCCGGGGTGATCGTGGCGTTCGCGCTGTTCGGGCTGGCCGTGGTGCCGCCGGTGAGCAAGCAGCTGGCCGAGTTCATCGCGGCCGTACCCGGCTACGTGACCGAGCTCAGCAACCATCCGACACTCCGGCAGCTCGACGCCGACTACCAGATCCTGCCGAAGCTGGCCACGTTCGTCACCAGCGAGCTGGGGCCCTCGCTGGCCAGCGGGGTCGTGGGGGCGGGGCTGGTGGTGCTGGACGGCGTGTTCACCACGGTGACGCTGCTGGTGCTCATGCTGTACTTCCTCGGCTCCCTGCACACCATCAAGTCGTACATGCTCAAGCTGGTCCCGGCCTCCCGGCGGGAGCGGACCGGTGAGATCACCGAGCAGATTCTCGACGGCATCGGCGGCTATGTCGCCGGCAACGTCCTCATCTCGGTCATCGCGGGCGTGCTGACCTGGATCTTCCTGTCGATCGTGGGCGTGAAGTACGCGCTGGCGCTGGCGCTGGTGGTCGCGCTCACGGACCTGATCCCGCTCGTCGGCGCGACCATCGGAGCGGTGCTGGTGACGGGGGTCGGGCTGCTGCAGTCGCTGCCCGTGGGGATCGCGTGCGCGGTGTTCTTCGTGATCTACCAGCAGGTCGAGAACTATCTGATCTATCCGCGCGTCATGAAGCGCTCCGTGGACGTGGCGCCGGCGGTCACGGTGATCGCCGCGCTGTTCGGCGGCGCGCTGCTCGGCATCGTGGGCGCGCTGGTGGCCATCCCGGTCGCGGCGGCCATCGCGCTGATCATCCGCGAGTTCGTCCTCCCCCGCCAAGCCCGCGCCTGACCGTCCGTCGGCCCGCTGCGGGCCGACGGACGCGGCACGAGCCGGACGGACGCGGCACGCAGCCGGACGGACGCGGTGCGGGCCGTCAGCGTGGTCGGGTGGCGCCGCCGAGTTCGGTGTCGAGGAACTTCGCCACGGCCGCGTTGAACGCCTCCGGCTGCTCGACCGCCGTCAGGTGCCCGGCCTTCGGAATGATCTCCAGCCGCCCGTCGGGTACGGCCCGCGCCATCGCCTCCGCGTCGGCAACGGTCGCCAGCTCGTCCTCCTCCCCCACCACGACCAGCAGCGGCACCTTGAGCGCGGCCAGCGTGTCGAAGGAGTCGGGCCGCCCGGCCATCGCCCGCTGCGCCCAGGCCACCGCACCGGGTGGAGCCGACTGCACGAGCCCCTTGACCCGGCCGAACACCATGGCGCGGCGCTCCTTGGTGGTCGGCCCGATCAACGCGGGCAGCACCTCGGACACCAGCACCGCGCTGCCGCCGGACAGGACCGCCTGGGCGATGCGCTCCCTGTTGGCGCGGGCGGGCTCGGGATCCGGGCTCGCCTTGGTGTCGGCAAGTATCACGCCCTGCACCCGGTCGGGATGGCGACGGCAGAACGCCATCGTCACGTAGCCGCCCATGGACAGGCCGCCGATGACCGCCCGGTCGATTCCCTCTGCGTCGAGCAACCTGGCGACGTCGTCGGCCATGACCTCGACCGACGGCTCTTCCTCCCCCAGGCGCGACCCCCCGAAGCCGCGCAGGTCAGGCGTGATCACACGGCATGACCTGGCCAATCCTTCGCGCTGTGCCAGCCACATGGCCGACGAGAGCGGAAAGGCGTGAAGCAGTACGACCGGGAGTCCCGTACCGGCTGATCTCGTGTAAAGCTGCACGGACGATACGGTAGACCTCTTCGCCCCGACAATCACTGCACGGCTTATGCCGATATTCGCCGCTGTGCTGACCGCTTTATGAAACACCAGTCTTTTTTACGGCCGGCAGCGGCCGGCCCCACCCGCCATACGCGGCCGGGCCCCCTCCAGGGAAACGCTCCTCCGGTTCCCCGGCTGAGCGCCGTGACGTGCGCGTTCTTGACCGTCCCTGCCCTATCCGATGGCCGTGGCGCCCCCATCGATGAACAGCACCTGACCCGTCATATAGGCAGAAGCCGGACTAGCCAGAAAGACCGCCGGGTGAGCCATTTCCTCCACCGTCCCCCAACGACGCATCGGGACACTGGACACCGTCGCCTCGTTCGCCGCGGCGTCTTCCCACAGGTTCCGGTTCAGGCCCGTGGCCGTCCACCCCGGGCACAGGGCGTTGACCCGTACCCCGGCCCGCGCCCATTCCACGGCCAGGGTCTTCGTCAGCGCCACGACGCCCGCCTTCGCCGCCGCGTATGAGGCGAGGAACGGCGCGCCCAGCGCCGCCACCGACGCCACGTTGATGACCGTGCCGGTGCCCCTGCCCAGCAGATGAGGCGCCACCGCGTGACAGACCGCCATGGCCGAGTCGAGGTTGAGCCGGATGATCTTGTCCCAGCCGGACAGGCGCAGATCCTTGAACTCGACCAGGAAATTCGACCCGCCGGCGTTGTTGACGACGATGTCGAGGTGGCCGAGCCCGTCGATCGCCCCCGCCACGGCGCCTGCGGCCGCGTCGCGGTCGGTGAGGTCGGCGGGCAGGACGACGGCGCGCCGCCCCAGCGCCTCGACCTCCTTGGCGACCTCGGCCAGGGCGTCGGCCGAGCGGGACACGAGCGCCACGTCGGCCCCCGCCTCGGCGTAGGCCAGCGCGATGGCCCGCCCGATCCCCTTCGACGCCCCGGTGACCAGGGCCTGCTTACCGGTGAGATCGAACGCGCCCATGGGGCCTCCTCGCCTCGGAACCGAACAAGATTCTAGGGGCCAGGGTCCGGGAACGCCACCGGCGCGGAGCTGCGAGAGCCCCGCGCCGGTCCATCATCGGCTGAACAGAGTGCTAACCCAAGCCACCCAGGATGGTGTCGATCGTGTCAATGACGTTGTCCACGATCTTCTGGCTTCGGGCGCCCAGTTCGGCGATCGCGCCGGACCTCCTGGTCAACTCGATCTCCTCATTCCTCCAGAGCTGCTTCTCTCCCTGCCCGGCGCCGGCGCGCGGCGGGAGGTTCGTCGGCGGCCGGCCTTCGGGGTACATCCTGCCGTTGCCGTAAACGGTGTAGGACTGGGTCGGCTGTGTGGTGCCGTCGTTGCGATAGACCTGGCTCGGCCTTGGCTGTGCCGGCTGCCGGCTCGCCCTGGGCGGCGACTGCCGCTGTACCGCCCGTTGGCTGGTCGGCCGGTGCGCCGGACGTTGCCGTGCCTGCTGGATCCCGCGTGGGAGCCGGCCTGCCCGGTGGTTTCGCGCCCTGGCCGCCGCCGCGGCCCGCCTCTTCGCCGCCGCCTCCGCGGCCTCCCTTCTGGCCTGCCGTTTCGCCGCCGCCGCGGCCCGTCGTCTCGCCGCCGCGGCAGCGGCCTTCTTGGCCTTCTCGGCCGCCTTCTTCCTGGCCGCCGCCAGTGCCTTCTTCTTGGCCGCCGCAGCGGCCTTCTTCTTGGCCAGCTCCAGGGCCTTCTTCCTGGCCAGTGCCGCCGCCCGGCGCTTGGCCGCCGCGATGGCCGCGCGTCTGGCCGCCGCCCGTGCCGCCGCCAGCGCCGCCCGCCTGGCCGCCGCCTGGGCCAGCTTCCTGGCGATGATCCGGGCCGCGATCCTGGCCGCGATGCCGACGGCGATCCAGAACAGCTGCCCGTCGGGGTCGCTCATGGTGACGGGGCTGTTGTTGGCATAGGCGTAGGCGTTGAGCTGCTGCGGGTCCTCCTCATCGATGATGGGGTCGACCGACAGGAAGCGGCCGTTCTTGGCGTCGTACTCGCGGGCGCCGAGGTGGACCAGCCCGGTCGTCGGGTCGTTGCCGCCACCGACGAAACCGCGCTGGCCAGGCCACCAGGGTGGTGCCGACCCCCGGTCCTCGCCGAACGGCGTCATCCTCCTGATGGCCAGCTCACCGGTCCCGGCGTTGACCGCGGCCTGTCCGGTGCCCTGGTGGTCGTTGGCCAGGAAGTAGACCTGGTTGTCCGGCGTGCGGACCGCGATGGGCTGGTCGTTGATGGTGTAGTAGCGGGTCTGCTCGACCGCGTCCTTGGCGAAGTCGAAGCGCAGCTCCATGTCGTCGACGTACAGGGTGGCGTCGGTCGTGGTCTTGCGGAGCAGCCGCTCGCCGTCCGCGTCGTACACGAACGAGGTCGTCTTGCCCGCCTCCGTCACCGACTCCAGGTTGCCCTCGGCGTCCCAGACCAGGGATTGGTCCGAGTTGCCGACCTTGCGCCTGGTGGTGTTGCCCGCCTCGTCATAGGCGAACACGTCCGCCCCGACGCTCTGGAGCGCGTGCGGCTGCTTGCCGCCCGCCGCCGGGTAGGCGGAGGTGCGGACGGATTCGGCCGCGCCGCCCCAGGCGTGCTTGGTCTCCTTGGTCCGGTTGCCGGTGGCGTCGTAGGTGTAGCTGGTCGCGTAGGGGGCCACACCGCCGATCTTGTCCGACTGCGGGGTGCCACTGGCGCAGTCGTCGGTGGCCGTCCACGCCGAGGTCATGCGGCGCAGATGGTCGTACTTGAAGCACTGCGTGTCCTGACCGCCCGCCCGCTCGGCGATCTTGGTGACGTTGCCCACGGCGTCGTAGGTGTAGTTGAGGTCGAGGTCGGTGGCCGCCGCGCTCTCCCTGTCCAGCCGCATCCTGGTCAGCCTGCGGGTGGCCTCGTCGTGGGTGTAGGTGAGCCAGGTCTTCTTCCCGCCGGCGCCCAGCTCGTACTGCAGGGTCTCGCCCAGCTTGGAGTAACGGGTCGCGGTCACGTACGACGACAGGCCGGTGACCTTGGTCGGCTGGCTGAGCTCGTCGTAGGAGTAGACGACCGACTCCTCCGCCAGGCCGCCCGCTGCCGGGAAGCTGACGGACTGGACCTGGTCGTCGAGCGTGTAGCGGGTGTTGAGCTGGTACGAACCGGCCAGCTTGCCCTCCCGCTCGGGGACGGTGACGGTCTGGCGCAGCGAGCGGTAGCTCGAGTCGATGGCGTTGATCTCCGCCTTGTACGCCTGCCCGCCCGCGTAGCGGATGCTGGCGTTCAGGTGGCCCTTGGCCAGCGCGTCGTACTTCCACTCGGCCAGCAGCGGACCGGTCGCGGAGCCGTCGCGCAGCTCCTTCTTGCGGCCCAGCTCGTCGTAGCCGTACCAGAGGGTCTTGCCGCGGGCGTCGGTCGTGGTGACCAGCTCGTCGGCGTCGTTGTAGGTCATCGAGGTGACGCCCTTGTCGGGGTCCTCGGTCTTGATCTCCCGTCCGCGCAGGTCGTAGTGGTGGCGCCACACGTTGCCCGCGGGGTCGGTCACGGTGGACAGCTGTCCCGCGGGGTCGTAGGTGTACTTGGTGGACTCGTACTCGCCGGTCGGGGTCGCGCCCTTGTACTGGCGCAGCTCGATGAGGCGGTCGTCGGCGTCGCCGATGCGGGTCGTCGCGGTGCCGCCCGGCGGCGGCGTCACGTGGATCCGGTCGCCCTCCTGCGTGGCGCTGACCCGGTACTTCTCCACGCCCTTCGCCTTGAGGACCTGGGCGTTGACGTCGCCGGCGCCGTCGAAGGACGACACGACCTGGGTCGGCACGTCGGCGTCGGCCACCGCGAGCAGCTCGGTGGACGGCGTTCCGGTGGCGAAGTAGCCGGTGTTGGACTTGGCCGCCTCGCCGAGCGAGTTGTAGACGGTGTCGGTGATCGTGCGCCCGTCACGCAGCGCGGGGTCCTGCGTCTGGTCGTCGCGGGGCGCGGGCTCCTGGGTCTGGCGCTCGCGCATCAGGCCGTCGTACAGCTCGTGGCTGGTGGTGTAGCCGCCGTCCGCGCGCAGCGTCTTCGTGGTGACGACACTGGGGCCGTCGTTGCGCATCAGGTAGGAGTACTCGGTGTTCGGCGTCTGCCCGGCCGCCTTGCTCCGGTCGGGCTGCCAGACCTTGACCAGGCGGCCGAGCGCGTCGTGCTCCATGTCGACGCGACGGTTGTTCGCGTCGATCTCGGCGACGGGCTCGCCCCAGGCCGGTTCGAGCAGGGTGCGGTCGACGTGGCCGAGCTGGTTGGTCTCCGTGATCTCCGTCGCGGGGGCGCCCGCGGTCGGGGTGTAGGTGGTCACGGACTTGGTGCCGACCGCGTCGGTCTCGCTGGTCTCGCGGCCGTAGGTGTCGTAGGTGTGGGTGCTGTCGGTGGTCGTCGTGCCGTCCCCGGTGGCGAGCTGGACGGCGGTCACGTCGCCCTTGCTCGGTGCCTGGCCGTACGCCTTGCCGTCGTACTGGACCCGCTGGTCGGAGATCACGTCACCGGCGGCCAGCGCGGACACTCCGGTGCCGCAGCCGGCGGCGACCTTCTGGATCCTGCTGGTGTAGTCGAGCATCCAGGCCGTGTCGTTGCGGGCGTAGGTGTAGCGGGTGCACTGGTCGTCGTCGGCGCTGGCCAGGTCCCCCTTCTCCTCCACCTGGGTCAGCAGGCCCTTGGCGTCGTACGCGCGCTCCTCGCCGGTACGCCGCCACTTGCCGCCGCTCAACGCGGTGCGGGTGACCATCGACTTGGGCTCGACCGCGTACGCGGTCTTGGTGACGCCGCCCTGCGTGGACTCGGCGGTCTTGAGCGACCACGGCTCCTCGGCGGTCGCGGTCAGGATGGCCCCGCCGTCGCCGTCGTAGAGGATCTCCTCCCGCTCGAACCCGGACAGCTGGTCGAGGTCGTCCAGCTTGCCGCCCTCGGTGTCCACGACCTGCACGTCGCGCTTGGAGCCGTCGGCCTGACGGTCGCCGTCCATGCCGCGGAAGTACCTGAACTCCGTGAGCGTGCGCTTGGTGTCCTGGCCGTCGCCCTCGCGCACCCGTACCCGGCCGAACCCGCGCCAGTCCGACCACGTGCGGTGCTCGGGCTTGACGAGGATGTTCTCGGCGTAGCGCCAGGCGCCGCCGTCCAGATACTCGTAGTCGGTGACCACGTTCGGCGAGCCCGCCACCCGGTCGGCCTCCACCGTCTGCGTCACCACGTACTTGTGGAACCAGTCGGTGACCTCGGCCTCGTTCGCCGGGGCCCAGCGCTGCGGGAAGCAACGCCTGGTGTTCTTGTCGGCGGCCGGCAGGTCTCCCGGCTTGCAGTCGGCCGGGGCGTAATTGATCCGGAGCTCGCCGCCGCTCTCGTTGTTCACCGCCTGGACCCGCCACTTGACCAGCGGGGCGCGGCCCTCGTTGGCGTCCACCCTGTTGGGCAGCTGGACACCGGTGAAGGTGATCTTGGGCAGCGTGATCGTGCCGCCCACGTGGCCGCTCTGCTGGATCGAGGCCAGCCACAGCGACGGGCTGAGGCCGTCACCGGTGGCGGGGAACTGGTGCGTCAGCGTCCAGGAGTCCACCGGACAGTACTGCGCGCCGCCGCACTTGGCGGTGTCGGTGTTGACCACCTGGGTGGTGACCTTGGACAGCCGCTTGCGCGTGAAGAACGTCGGTGACAGGCGGTCGGTGCACTTCACCCCGGAGTCGCAGATCTGGTCGAACGGGACGTCCGGCCAGCTGCTCGCGGTCTCCTTCTTGAGCTGGTCGGCGGCGCAGGTGATCGTCCCGCTGGGCAGGCAGCGCTCGGCCACGTCGAAGACCACGCGGGCCGCGGGCGCCTTGGTGAACAGCTCGTTCTGCAGGTAGCCGTAGTCGATGCGGGTGAGGTAGCCGCTGCGCGCGTACAGGGTGCCCAGCTCGGGCTTCATGTTGCGGCCGTAGTAGTTGTTCTCCAGGGCGTACCAGTAGGTGGTGGCGTTGCCGTGGGTGTCCACCGCGTAGTCCAGGTTCCACCGGTAGGCCTGCTGGCACCAGGCGTTGGCCGGGGTGCTGTTGTAGCAGGGCTCGCCGCTGTTGTTGCCGAACACCGGCACGGTCTGGACCGACTTCGTCTCCGGCTTGCCGGTGGCCCAGCCGGGCAGGCGGTTCAGGCCGAAGGTGAACTGGGTGCCGTCGGCGGTCGTGACGCGCCAGTACTCACCGTTGTTGTCGCCGTTCACGGCTCCGGTGAGGTATTCGATCCGGGTGCCGTCGTCGCGCTTGGGGCGCCACTGCTTGGTGGTGGCGTCCTTGACCAGCTCGACGGCCGAGTTGCCGAGGGAGAGCGTCGCGTTGTCCTGGTCCCAGCACAGGTCGCCGGTCTTCTTGCCGTCGATCATGCAGGACTTGTAGCGGCGTTCGACGTAGCCGCTGGGGTTCAGCTCGAAGCCCTCACCGGCCCAGGAGGGCTGGTTGTTGGTGGAGGCGGTACGGCCGTCCACGCTCTGGGAGGAGTAGTCGATCGACAGGTCCGGCTCGTCACCGCCCAGCGCGGGCGGCGCGCGTAGCTCGTAACCCCAGCTGAAGTCGCCGGACTGGGCGCCGACGCTCCACTGTGCCGAAGGGGCGAGCGAGGTGGCCGCGTGGTCGCCCGACGAGCCCGAAGGGGCCGCCGTCAGCGCGTACATCGCCGGCATGTCCACGTCGGCGGTCAGCGTACCCGCCTTGGTGTCGTTGTCGCCCGGCACCGGCTGCGGCTGCGGGCAGCCGGTCGCGGTGGCGGTCAGTACGCACTCGTCCAGCCGTACGAGCCGCAGCCGGGCGCCGTAGTCGCCGCCGGAGGCGTAGCGGAAGCCCGAGTAGTCGATCGCCAGGCGGGTCTTCCCGCTCTTGGCCGCCAGGCCCTGACCCGGTGAGACCCGCAGGGCCAGGCCGAGCAGGCCAGCCCGCTGGGTCTGGGCGGGGTCCAGCAGCTCGACGCGGGCGGGGGTGGGAGAGGCCGCCGCCTTGGCGGTTTTCGTGCCCGCCTTCGGGGCGGCCAGGCGGATCGGGAAGGTGTCGGCGCCGAGCGTTCTGGCCTGCGCGTCGCCGGTCGTGGTCAGCTCGACCGTCTGCGCCTTAGGCCAGGTCGTGCCTGGTGGCGCCTTCCACGCCTGTTTCTGCGCCGGATCGGCCTGCGGTGGCAGCACCGGGACCTTCTTCCCGGTTACCGGCGTCTCTTTCTGCACGTTCGGCGCGGAACGGGTCGCGGCCTGGGCGGGCATCCCCGACACCAGTGTCGAGACCATGACCACGGTCAGTGTGGCCGCCAGCCGGCGGGGCCACGACGACCGTTTCGCGGGTTGCTGTAAACGATTCCAGTAGGCTTCCGGCAGGTCTAACTCGCTCGGTTGATCCATTTCGACCTCTCCCGGTCTATGGGGGGTTACTGGGCGACTAGGTCTATGGGGGATTACTGGGCGGCTAGTTGAGAGATTTGCTCGGCGTTGAGGACACCGTCATAGGTGCGGACGTCGTCCACGGTTCCCGGCCAGTAGCCGGCGAAGACGCCCGCGGTCTTGGCCCGGCCGAGCTGCAGCGGGCCGGTGGCGTTCCACGCGCTTACGTGGTCGGCGATGGTGCTGGTCGACAGGCGGCCGTTGACGTAGACGCGCAGCTCGCCCTGGAGCGGGTCATAGACCCCGGCCACATGGGTCCACTCCATCGGCGCGGGTACGGCGTCGGACCGCGTGCGCACCAGCGCGGCGGTGTCGGTGTCGGCGGCGGCCATGCCGAGCACCCACCGCCCCTGCTCCTTGTCGAAGCCGAGCTGGAAACCGCTGGCCCGGGTGCCGGATTGGGAGACGGCGGCGGCGTCGCGGGTCGGCAGGTAGTCGAGCTGCGTCCAGACCGCGACGGTGAACCCGGCCTTGGTGTTGACGGCGGGCGCGCCGGCCTGCGCGTGGCCGTTGACCCCGTCGAGCGCCAGGCCGCCGTCCAGCCAGCCCTCACCCCAGGTCGCGGCGCCGGCCAGTGTCGCGGCCGTGCCCTTGCCGGAGGAGTCGGCGGCGGTGGTGCCGGACTCCTCGTCCAGCTTCCAGTGCCCGACCAGCGTCGCGGCGCTGTTCACCAGGTCGGCGACCTCGTCGGCGAACATGGCCCGCCCATAGACGCGGACCTCGTCGAGGTCGCCGGGCCAGAATTCGGCCGCCGCCCCGTTGACCGTCCCCCTGCCGATGGCCAGCGCCCCGGTCGCGTCCCATGGCTGGGTGAACGGGACCGTCGACTCCAGCCGTCCGTTGACGTACAGGGACAGCTCCCTGGCCGCCGCGTCGTACACGCCGGTGAGATGGGTCCACTCGCCGAGCCTCGGCGCCGCCGCCGACAGCGCGCGCACGCTCTGCGCCCCGTCGGCGTCCGCGACGGTACGGCTCAGCGCCCAGCGGTCGTCGGCCTTGGAGTACTGCAGCGCGAAGCCGCCGGCCCGGGTACCGCCCTGGCTGACCGCTGTCGCGGTGGCGTTCGCGCTGGTCAGCCGGGCCCAGGCGGTGACGGTGAAGTTGCCCTGGGTGGACACGACGGGGCCGTTGGTCTGCGCCTGGCCGCTCACTCCGTCCAGCCGCAGGCCCAGTCCGGTCCTGCCGGTCGTCCAGGTGGCCTGGCCGGACAGGGTGGCGTGGTGGGCGTTCGTACGGTCGGCGGCCACCGTGCCCTGGCCCTCGTCGAGTGCCCAATGGCCGTCGGGGCCGGTGCCCGCGTTGACGTTGAACAGGTAGGTGCGGATCGGGCCCTGCTGTCCGGCGCGGTCCTTGCTGCGTACCGACAGCACGTTGGGGCCGTCATGCCGCGGGGTCAGCTGGATCGTCGCCGTGCCGTCCGCCTGGCCGGCCGCGACCTCCGTCTTCGGCGTGGTGTCGAGCCCGTAGACGTAGGTGGCGACGTCGGAGACGCCGTTGGGGGTGAAGGTGAAGGAGCCGGCCCGGCCGACGCCGTCGTTCCAGCCGCCCTCGGGGTACTGCGACGACGTCACGCCCGGCTCCTTGCCGGGAGCGGAGGCGTCGACCGTGGCCTCGCACCAGGGGCCCCAGGCGCTGTTGGCCTTGCCGTCCTCGGCGCGGACCCGCCAGCGGATCACCGAACCGTCGGCGTAGGCGCCCGCGGGAACCTGCGCGTAGAAGGCGCTGCCCGTGCTCTGCAGCCCGGTGACGTACTCGCTGACCTTCACACCGGCCGCGGTCCACCACTCGAACCGGCCCTTGACCGAGTTGTCGACGTCACGCAGCTTGGCCCACAGCTTCGGCGTCGTGCCGCCGATGACCGGCCGCGCGTCCCCGGAGACGCAGGCGCCTCCCGGGTCCGACCACATGTCGGCCGCGACGGGCGCGGACGGCAGCGAGTTGTACTCGATCACCAGGCTGGGGTTGTTCTTGAACTTCTTCCAGCCGTAGTTGTCGCCCTCGTCCGTCGCCCTGAGCCCGATGGTGATGTTGGGCCAGCTCTTCGCGGCGGCGTCCACGACCTGGCTGGTGACGTTGAACTCCACGCCGCCGGGCAGGCAGGACGATCCCCAGCCCTTCGCCACGTTCTGGGTGTCGAGGAGCTTGACCCACGTCGGCTGCTTGTTCCAGGTGGTGGCCTTGCTGATGGAGTTGGTGGACCAGGCTTCGACCGGCCGCTTGGTGCACGAGTAGGACCACGTCTCGTACGTCCGCAGCGTCCCCTTGATGATCTGCTTGCCGTGGATGGTCGAGCCGGTGTTCATCTGGAAGAACGACCTGTTGGTCTGCCCGGGGACGTGTCCCGCCCTGGCGACGTCGTTGGCGTTCAGGAAGTTGGAGGTGGGGTTGTTGCTCCAGACGGAGGTCCACGCGCCCCGGGCCGCCGAGAAGAACGGGTCCAGGTAGATGGGATAGCGGGTCGCCGGGTCCTCGATCATGCCGCGATGCGGCTTGAGCAGCAGCTTCTTGCCCACGAGCCGCAGGCCCATCACCTCGTGCCGGGCGTCGGCGGGTGAGCCTTCCCCGGCGGCCAGCGTGCGCGCGGCCGAGGATCCGGAGGAGTCCCACATCATCGGCGGCGAGGCGGTGAAGATCGTGCCGCCGTTCGCGTCGTTGGCTTCGAGGTTGCCGCCTTCGGTGGACTTCATCGACAGGCCGGCGGTCGAGATCGGGAAGCTCAGCTCGGTCAGGGCCTTGTTCTCGGCCGCCGCCCGCGACTTGACCACCAGGAGATGCGAGAAGCCGTCGACGTCCGCCTTCACCTGGAGGTCCACGCCCGGTAGCACTTCGGCGTAGGTCGCGGTGTCACCGCTCAGCGTCGGCTTGGGCAGCTGCCCCGGCCAATTGAGTTCCATTGCCTTGGCGCCGCGGGCCATCCGGGCGAGCGGCGCGCCGCCCCCGCCGGAGAAGCGGAGATCCACCGATGTGGCGATCGGGGCGATCGACCCGTCCGGCTGAAACCGGAGTGCCGCGTCCGCGGCCACCCAGCCGCCTGCCTTGCGGACGCGTACCGGCCGCGCGTACTGCTCCAGGAGGAGGGTGCCGCCCGGCTGGGCGAAGACCTGGCGCGTCTCGGTGCGCATCGACTCCACCTCGACCGGCCGGCCGTCCCGGCGGGCCAGGGCGAGAGCGGATTTCTCCGCCGGGGTCCCCGCGTTCGTGCTCTGTTCTCGGAGAACGGTGTCCGTGCTCTTCTGTCGCGCGCTGGCGACGGCATCCAGATGATCAAGGGGCCCTGCCACTACCGCCCCTGCCAACATCACCACGACCAGACCACGAACTACGCGCATCCACCCTCGCCGCTGCCGAGCCGGAGACGCCACGCAGGTCAGGCCCGCCCGGCGACGCCGCGATCTTCAATTGACGATCGGATTGTCACCCGCGATAGAGGATTCGTCTAGATCTTTCGGCGGATTTCATCAAGAACTACACGATGTCCGAAAATAATCGCCAACTCAGGCGTCGACGGGCAGCGGGGCCGCGGCCGGGTTCACCCGGCTGACGATCTGATCCAGCACGATGCGTACGTAAGGCTCGCCCACCCACAGGTGCTTGGCCCCGTCGACCCCGATGACCTCGGCCTGCGGCACCCGCGCGAAGCGCCGCCTGGCCTCCTCGGGCCGCAGGTAGTCGTCGAACTCCGGCACCAGCGCCACCAGCGGCCGGCCGAATTCGGCCCACGCGTCCAGGTCCTCGTCCGTGGCCCGATGCAGCGGCGGCGAGAGGAGGATGGCGCCCTCCACGAGCGGGTCGCGGGCCCATTTCAGCGTCAGCTCGGTGCCGAACGACCAGCCGACCGCCCACACGTGCGGCAGGTCGTGGTATTCGGCGTACTCCAGCGCCGCCGCCACATCGAACCGCTCCCCCTCCCCTCCGTCGAAGGTGCCGGAGGAGGTGCCACGCTCGGAGGAGGTGCCGCGCGTGTTGAAGCGGAGCACGGCCAGGTCGGCCAGGGCGGGCAGGCGGTTGGCCGCCTTCTTGAAGACGTGGCTGTCCATGAACCCGCCGTGGGTGGGCAGGGGATGGAAGGTGACGAGTGTCGCCACAGGGGGCCGGTCGAGGGGCAGGGCCAGCTCCCCGACCAGGGTCTGGCCGTCGGCCGTGTGCAACTCGATCGGCTCTCGCCGGGCGGGCAGCACCGTCGCCGCGCGAATCTCCAAGGTCGGTCCCTTCAGTGTGATCTTGCCCCTTGGGGCGGGGGCTGGGGGCGGGGACGGGGCCGCTCAGTAGCGGCTGCGGCCGGGGCCGCGATCCAGTCTCTTTCGCCAGCAGGCCGGATGCCAATGGCGACGCTCGTCGTCGCCGCCGCTCCAGCTCGGCCAGGCCACCAGGTGCGGCTGGCCGCCGCGGATCTCCTGGTCGCAGCCGGGGCAACGGTAGTCCTTGGTCGAGGAGGAGCCGGTGAGCATGCGGACTTTCCACTCGCCGTCCGGCCATTCCTCCACCCGCTCCATGCCCCCGGGCAGGCCGAGCGGGCGCGAGGACTCCCTGCGGCGGGCGCGGCGCGGGCTCATGGCTCCGCCCGTACGAATGGCTCCGCCCGTACGAATGGCTCCGCCCGTACGAATGGCTCCGCCCGAACGGACATCTCGCCGGCCCCCGCACCCCTTGGGCCGGGGGCGACCACTCCCACCATCGCGAACGCCATGCGTCCAGTTTTCCAGAGCCGGTAGGGTTGGCCGTCATGCGGCTGGTCATCGCGCGATGCAGCGTGGATTACATCGGACGGCTCACGGCTCACCTGCCGATGGCGCCGAGGCTCATTCTCATCAAGGCGGACGGCAGCGTGTCCATCCACGCCGACGACCGGGCTTTCAAGCCGCTCAACTGGATGAACCCGCCGTGCAAGCTCAAGGAGGACGGCCAGACCTGGACCGTCACCCACGGCAAGTCCGGCGAGAAGCTGGTCCTGACGATGGACGAGGTCCTCCACGACTCCAGTCACGAGCTCGGCGTCGACCCCGGTCTGATCAAGGACGGCGTCGAGGCGCACCTTCAGGAGTTGCTCGCCGAGCACATCACGACGCTGGGCCCCGGCTACACGCTGGTCCGCCGCGAGTACATGACGGCGATCGGCCCGGTCGACATCCTGTGCCGCGACGCGGTCGGCGCGACGGTGGCGGTCGAGATCAAGCGCCGCGGTGAGATCGACGGCGTCGAGCAGCTGACCCGCTATCTGGAGCTGCTCAACCGCGACCCGCTGCTGACCCCGGTCCGCGGCGTCTTCGCCGCCCAGGAGATCAAGCCCCAGGCCCGCGTGCTGGCCACCGACCGGGGCATCCACTGCGTCACGCTCGACTACGACGCGCTGCGCGGGATCGAACCGGAGAACCCCACGCTCTTCTGATACACACCACGTTCCTGTGTTGACATGTCACGACTAGACATTCTAGTTTTGACCTATCAAGATTGGAGCGTGATATGACGACGCCCTTCTACCTGAGCGGTAACCTCGCCCCCGTCTCCGACGAGACCGAGGCCCACGACCTCCCCGTCTCCGGCGCCCTGCCCACCGAGTTGACCGGGCGATATTTCCGTAACGGACCCAATCCAAAGCCGGGCTTCGACCCCGGCCACTGGTTCGGCGGAGCGGGCATGCTGCATGGCGTACGGATCGACCGGGGCCGGGCGGAGTGGTACCGAAACCGGTGGGTTCGCACCAAGAAGTTCACCGACGACGCGCCCTTCATCGGCGAGCGCGGCGTCGACCTGGCCGCCGTCACGGCCAACACCTCCGTGATCAGGCACGCCGACCGGATCTTCGCGCTCGTCGAGAACGGCCTGCCGTACGAGATGACGCCGGAGCTGGCCACGGTCGGCCCGTGCGACTTCGGCGGGCGGCTGACCACGGCCATGACCGCGCATCCCAAGGAGGACCCGGCCACCGGCGAGCTGCACTTCTTCGGCTACGGCTACGCCCCGCCGTATGTCACCTACCACCGCCTGTCGGCGGGCGGCGAGCTGGTGGAGAGCCGGGAGATCGAGGTGCCGAAGTCGACGATGATGCACGACTTCGCCGTCACCGAGCACTACCTGGTCTGGCTCGACCTGCCCTTCGTGTTCGAGGCCGGGCGCGCGGGCGGCATGCCGTACGCCTGGGAGGACGGATACGGCGCCCGGATCGGCGTGACGCCCAGGCAGGGCGGCCCGACCCAGTGGTTCGAGGTCGACCCGTGCTACGTCTTCCACGTCGGCAACGCGTGGGAGGACGCGGACGGCCGGATCGTGCTCAACGGCGCCCGCTACTCGCGGGAGTCCTTCACCCGGGTCTGGGCCCGCATCGGCAACACCGGGGACCCGGCCAGGCATGCGGCCACGATCGGCGGCGCGACACTGCACCAGTGGACGCTCGACCCGGCGTCCGGCCTGGTCAAGGAGGAGGCGCTCGACGACCGGGGCATCGAGTTCCCCACGTTCGCCGACGACCTGCTGGGCCGCCCCAGCCGCTACCTGTACACGGTGGGCGAGAACTCTAACTCCATCGTCAAGTACGACCACCAGACCGACACCGCTCAGGTCAGGATGACCGGCGACGACACGGGCGAGGCGGTGTTCGTGGCGGCCGAGGGGGCGCGGGCCGAGGACGAGGGCTGGCTGCTGTCGGTGGTCACCACGGGCGGCAGCTCCGAGCTGCTGGTGCTCGACGCGAGCGACCTTTCGGACGTGGCCTCGATCCGGCTGCCCCAGCGCGTCCCGGCCGGCTTCCACGGGACGTGGCTGGCGGAGGGCTGAGCCATGGACCTCGCACTCGTCGCGGACCCGGCCGTCATCGAGCTGGCCGGTGAGGTGCTGGCCAGGGCGTTC
The DNA here is from genome assembly GCF_040648495.1 of Nonomuraea sp. NPDC049129. Classification (NCBI taxonomy): domain Bacteria; kingdom Bacillati; phylum Actinomycetota; class Actinomycetes; order Streptosporangiales; family Streptosporangiaceae; genus Nonomuraea; species Nonomuraea sp. NPDC049129. The sequence goes on from NZ_JBEZDU010000029.1 coordinate 87,052, forward strand.
CACGATGACCCGGTGGTCAGGTGGCTGCTGCCGGACGATCCGGGCACGGCGCTGATGTTCACCACGCTCGCCCGCTACAGCCACGCGATCACCGAGGCCGCCTACGACGCCGAGGGCGCGATGGCGGGGGCCGCGCTCTGGGATCCGCCGGGTCACCAGCCGGACGAGGCCGGCCTCTCCGGCTTCGTCGAGGCCATGGGCGAGCGGGTGTCGTACGGCTTGGTGCTGGAGGAGACGTTCGCCGCGCACCGGCCCGCCGAGCCGCACTGGTACCTGGCGCAGATCGGCACGCTGCCCGAAGTGCGGGGCCGCGGCGTGGGCGGGGCGCTGCTGCGAACCGGTCTGGCCCGATGCACCGGGCTGCCCGTCTACCTGGAGTGCAGCAAGGAGTCCAACGTGCCGCTCTACGAGAAGTACGGATTCCACGTCACCGAAGAGTTCCGGCTCCCCGACGGGCCACTCGTGTGGGGCATGTGGCGGGCGGCGTCCTGAGCTGGTAAGTGACGGCTTACCGGTCTAGGGTGACGCCATGACCACGCTGACGTTCGACTCACTGAACCCGGCTACCGGCGAGGTCGTCGGAAGTCACCCCAAGCAGTCCGCCGAGGGCGTACGCGATGCCGTCGGCCGGGCCGAGCAGGCCGCGACCTGGTGGGCCGGGCTGGCCCCCGCCGAGCGCAGGCGCCGCCTGCTCGACTACAAGGCCGTGCTCACCCAGCACCTCCGGGAGCTGGCCGGGCTCGTGCACGAAGAGACGGGCAAGCCGGTCGGCGACGCCACGCTGGAGATGGTGCTGGCGATCACGCACCTCGACTGGGCGGCCCGCAACGCGGCCAAGGTCCTGGGGCGGCGCCGCGTCTCGACCGGGATGATCGGCCTCAACCTGGCCGCCACGCTCGAATACCTGCCGCTGGGCGTGGTCGGCGTGATCGGGCCGTGGAACTACCCGGTCTTCACGCCGATGGGCTCGATCGCGTACGCGCTCGCGGCCGGCAACGCGGTCGTCTTCAAGCCCAGCGAGCTCACCCCCGGCGTCGGGGTACGTCTGGCGGAGCTGTTCGCCGAGTCGGTGCCGGAGCAGCCGGTGTTCCAGACCGTGACCGGGCTCGGGGAGACGGGCGCGCTGCTGGCGAAGGACCCGCGGGTCAAGAAGGTGGCGTTCACCGGCTCGACCGCCACGGCCAAGCGGGTCATGGCGGCCTGCGCCGAGAACCTGACGCCGATCGTGGCCGAGTGCGGCGGCAAGGACGCGTTCATCGTCGACGCCGACGCCGACCTGAAGGCCGCCGCCGACGCCTGTCTGTGGGGGGCGATGTCCAACGCCGGGCAGACGTGCGTGGGTGTCGAGCGGGTGTACGTCGTGGACGCGGTCTATGAAACTTTCATGCGCGAGCTGTCGGGCCGGGTCGCCACGGTCAAAGCCGGCGAGGACTACGGGCCGATCACCATGCCGGGCCAGCTGGACATCATCCGGCGCCACATCGACGACGCCACCAAGTCCGGAAAAGTCGTGACAGGTGGCCCCGGCTCGGTGCGTGCGCCGTACGTCGACCCGGTGATCGTCGAGGACGTGCCGGAGGACTCCCCCGCGGTGCGCGAGGAGACGTTCGGCCCGACGATCACCGTACGGCGCACCCGCGACGCGCGGGAGGCGCTGGAGCTGGCCAACGCCTCCGCATATGGGCTGGCCGGCACGGTCTTCTCCGGCAACGCGCGCCGGGCGACGGAGCTGGCCCGGCTGATGCGTACCGGGATGACGGCCGTCAACTCGGTCATCTCGTTCGCCGGAGTGCCCGCGCTGCCGTTCGGCGGAATCGGCGATTCCGGCTTCGGGCGCATCCACGGGGCCGACGGGTTGCGGGAGTTCGCCAGGCCCAAAGCGATCAGCCGTCAACGCTTCGCGATGCCCGGCATGAACCTGACTTCGTTCAGCAGAGCCCCCGCTGAGCTTGAGCGGCTGATCAGGCTTGTCACGTTCTTGCACGGCCGACGTAAGAGATAAAGTATATGCTCTTTCCCAAAACGGATCATCCGTCCATAATTGTGTGCTCTGGGGGCCACGATCATGTTGGACGGGTGGAATGTGAACCGGTCTTACCGGGGAATGTCGGCTGAGCAAAGGCTGGCGGACAGACGCGAGCGGCTGATGACAGCCGCCTACACGCTATACGCGAAGCCAGGTTTCGTGGCTACGACCATCGAAAGGCTGTGCTCGGAGGCCCGGATCTCGAACCGCGCCTTCTACGAATGTTTCGGCGGCCGTGAGGAACTTCTTCAGGCGCTGCACGAGCGGTGCGCGGAGGAAACCCTCGCCGTTGTGGCCAAGGCGTTACAAGAGGCGCCTGCGACCCTGGACGACAGGATGCAGGCCGGGATTCGCGCGTATATCGAGTTCTCCACGGCCGACTGGCGTCGCGCCCGCATCATGCACCTTGAGGTACGCAGGTCGGGCGACATTCTGACCGCTTCCCGGCAGCGGGCCGTCGACTCCTTCGCCCGCCTTGTCGAGGAGGCGGCGGCGGAATTCCCTCTGGGCGCCGAACCGAATCGACGCCTGGTGGCGCTCGGGGTTATTGGAGCGCTACAAGAGCTGCTCATCGAATGGCTGCTGTCGGAGGAGCCGCCGTCCATCGACGAACTGGTCGGTGTGGCCGTACACATCTTCGGCAGATCCCTCGGTTCGCCGTGAGGCGCTGATTACGGTTCGTGTTTATCTGGCGATCTGGTAAGGAGATAATCACCAAGCTAAAGGGTGATATCTGAGTTCCAGAAACTACTACCGCGTGTGGGAGTATGGCCGCGGAAAAGAGGGCGAGCAGCGGCTGATCGCTGCTCGCCCCTATATATCGCGACATCCCGGCGCACTCCCGAGCACCCGCCGGGCGCCGCTTCAGGCCACCGCGGCTGCCTGAATCTCTACCCGCAGGACCCGATTCAGCCGGGTCACCGCCAAGACCCGCATGATCCGCGGTGGCACCCCCCGAAGAACGAGGTGGCGTTGCACGCTGAGCGCGCGCCGATGCGTGCCCACGAGCACTCCGAGACCGGTGGCGTCGATCATCTCCAGCTTGGAGAGGTCGAGGATCAGATCGCCCTCGCCGGAGTCGACCGCGTCGTGCAGACGTTCCCGCACCCCCGCCGACGTGCCCGCGTCGAGCCGCGCTCCGATCCGCACCACCTGGGCCTTGGGATTGCCCCGGACGCGCATGCCACCTCCTCAGTCACGCCGCACACCTCACGCGGCGTATTCATACCCTTCCGCAGGGCGTCCGCCGAGGTGAACCCGGCACCGTCCCCCTACCCACGCAGCGGAAGTGACACAACCGCCCGCAGAAGGAACTCTCCATCGCCTGTGGGACGGGCCGTCACCTTGCCGCCGATGTCCGCCAGCCGCTCCCCCATGCCCGTCAGGCCACTGCCCAGGTCGGACACCTGATGGCGGACCACTCCGTCGTTGCGCACGCTCAGCTCCGCCTCCTCCTCGGTGAAGCGGAGGGTGATCTCGCAGAAAGAGGCCGTACTGTGCTTGAGCACGTTCGTCGCCGCCTCGCGGACCGCGTAGGCGAACACGGGCGCCACGCCGCCGGGCGGCTCGCGGTAGGGCAGCAGCAGCTCGCAGCGGACGCCGGCCGCTTCGAGTACGCCTTTCACGCTATTCAGCTCAGCGCTCAGGTCAAGTTCGCGATAGCCGCGCACCGCCTGGCGCAGCTCCCGCAGCGCCGTCCTGGTCAGGGTGTTCACCGCCACCATCTCCGCCTTCGCGGCGACGGCGTCGGCGGCCGACAGCCGTACGGCCAGCTCGGTCTTGACCGCGATGGCCGAGAGCTGGTGCCCCACGAGATCGTGCAGGTCCCTGGCGAAGCGCAGCCGCTCCTCCGCGACCGCCAGCCGGGTGTGCGCCTCCCTGCCCTCGTGAGCCTGTACGGCGAGCGTGTAGATCCACGCCCAGAACCGGTTGGACGGCGGCAGCAGGGCGCACATGATCGCGTAGACGAGTCCCAGGGCGACGACCGCCCCATCGTCGTACGGAACGAGGATCGACACGAGGGGCTGTCCCATGAGGAGGGTGACGACGCCCAGCCCGGTGCCGACCGCGGCCGTACCCACTGCCAGGCCCACAGCCGCCCACACGCGGATATTGATCAGGGCCACGGACACCCAGGCCAGCAGCCCGAAGCCCCATCCGAACGGGTCGGCGCCCCCCAACACCGCGGCGAGGACGGCGAGAGCGCCGGCCGCCACCACCTCTCTCGTGAGGTAGCGGCGCTCCAGGACGGCGCGGGTGATGCGCAGGAAGAGCCAGGTGAAGACGATCAAGGCGATCATCGCGGGCACGATGCGCAGCCAGGAGAGCGTGCCGGTGGCGAGGCCGCCGAGGGTCGCCAGGGCGATGCCGACCCACGTCATCACGATCATGGAGTTCAGCACGCACAGGGAGATGCGCCGCGCCCGCCTGATCGCATCCATCTATTTCGCGTCCACCTGTTTCGGGTCCATCTATTTCGCGCGCAGCACGTCGCCGAGCTTGACCCTGGCCCCGGTCCGCAGCACCGCCCGCTCGTACACCTTCGCGCCGAAGGACAGCACCCCCGCCACGGCGAGCACCATCAGCACCGTGGACAGCCCGATCTCCCAGAGCGGCACGTCGGCGGCGGCCATCCGCACCGGCATGACCATCGAGGAGAACGGCGGCACGAGCGAGGCGACCTTGGCCAGCGTCCCGGTGGGGTCGGTGGTGGCGTAGAAGGCCCCGAAGTAGGTCACCATGATCAGCATGGTCAGGGGCGACATCACGTTGCTCACCTCCTCCTGCCGGGAGACCAGTGAGCTGAGCGCGGCCGCGAGCGTGGCGAAGAAGGCGTAGCCGAGCACGAACCAGAGCAGTACCCCCGCCACGATCCCCGGCAGGCCGGGCGGGAAGTCCACCGCGATGCCCGAGACGAGCGAGGCCGACACACCGACCACCAGAATCGTGACGAGGTTGATCAGGCCGAGCGCGCCCAGACCGATGATCTTGCCGGCGAGCAGCTGCCACGGCCGGACCGAGGTGAGCAGGATCTCCACGATCCGGCTGCCCTTCTCCTCCACCACTCCCATGGCGACCATCATGACCTGTCCGATGATCAGCATGAAGAGCACGAGGACGAGCACCACGGCGATCCCGGTCCTGGCGGCCTGGTAGCGGGTGTCGGCACCCACGGACACCATCTGGAGCGGCGGGATCGACACGCCTGCGGCGCCCAGCTTGAGCTCCCGGTTGGTGCTCTGCAGCAGCACGCCCAGCTCGGACTCGATCTCACCGTCGGTGAGCACCTTGGCGTTGTTCACCAGCGCCACGTCCACATCGCCGTCGAGCACCGCCTTCTTGGCCGCCGCCTCGTCGGGGAACGTGCGCCACTCGAACTCCGCCTCCGGCAGGGCCGCCTTGAGCGGCAGTTGCTGGGAGTTCACAGTGCCGATCTTGTACGAATCAGGGCGGTCCAGGACCTTCGGCGCGAACGCCACCGCGCCCACCAGTACGGCGGTGATGAGCAGTCCGATGACGAAGGCCTTCGTCCGGATATGGGTGGTGATCTCGCGCCTCGCCACCAGCATCACGCTGTTCACGCCACGGCCTCCTTGAAGATCTCGGTCAGGGTCGGCTGTTCGGCGCCGAAGTGCTCGACCTGCCCGGCCTTCATGGCGCGGCGCAGGATCTCCTGGCCATCCCCGTCGGTGGTGAGCAGCACATGCCGATCGCCGGTGACTGTGACGGTGCCCGGCAGGCCGTCGGCCCACCCGGGCGCCGGGTCGCGCACCACGACGCGGAGCGTACGGCTCTCCGCCGCCCGCAGATCGCCGACCGTACCGCTGGCCACCATCCGGCCCGCTGACACGATGCCGACCGAGTCGCACAGCCGCTCCACCAGCTCCAGCTGATGGCTCGAGAAGATCACCGGTACGCCCCCGCGACACCGCTCCTGCAACACCGTGGCCAGCGCGTCCACCGCGATCGGGTCGAGCCCGGAGAACGGCTCGTCGAGCACCAGCACCTCGGGATCGTGCACCAGCGCCACCGCGAGCTGCACGCGCTGCTGGTTGCCCAGCGACAGCGCCTCGACCGCGTCACCCCGGCGCTCGGTCAGGCCCAGCCGCTCCAGCAGGTCGTCGGCCGCCGTCCTGGCCGCCGCGGCGTCCATGCCGTGCAACCGGCCGAAGTACTCGACCTGCTCGGCGACCCGCATCTTCTGGTACAGCCCCCGCTCCTCGGGCATGTAGCCGAACCGCCGCCGGTCGTTGTACTCCAGCGGCCGGCCCTGCCAGCCGACCGAGCCTTCATCGGGCTGCAGCACACCCATGACGATCCGCATGGTGGTCGTCTTGCCGGCGCCGTTCGCGCCGACGAACCCGAACATCTCGCCCGCCCGTACGGCGAAGCTGATCCCGTCGAGGGCCACCTTGCCCTCCGGCGCGTCCGGCCCACCGGCGAAGCGCTTACGCAGCTCGCTGATCTCGAGCATCAGATCCTCTCCTTTGTCATGCAAGCCATCGTCTCGGGCGGCGCCGCACGCTGGTAGTCGTGCAAATCACCGACGCCGTATGCGCCCCGCGTCCGTTCCGGGTGACTTTTGTCATTACGCTGACCTCATGACGCGTGCCGACAAGGACAAGCCGGTCGTCCTCTCCCGGATCTACACCCGCACCGGAGACGACGGCACGACCACGCTGAGCGACATGAGCCGCACCGCCAAGACCGACCTCCGCCTGGCGGCCTACGCGGACGTGGAGGAGGCGAACGCCCATCTGGGCCTGGCCATGTCGCACGGCACGCTGCCGATGGACCTGACGGCGGTGCTGATCCGCGTCCAGAACGAGCTCTTCGACGTGGGCGCCGATCTGGCGACGCCGGTCACGGACAATCCGGAGTTCCCGCCGTTGAGGGTCGAGCAGTCCTACATCGACTGGCTGGAGGCGCGGTGCGATGAGTTCAACGAGCAGCTCAAGCCACTGCGCAGCTTCATCCTCCCCGGCGGCGACCCGTCGATAGCCGGGCTGCACGTGGCAAGGGTCACCGTCCGGCGCGCGGAACGTACGACGTGGGCGGCGCTGGAAGCGCACGAGGACATGAACCCGCTGACGGCCAGATACCTCAACCGCCTGTCAGACCTGCTGTTCATCCTGTGCAGAGTCGCCCACGCGGGCGGCGAGATCCTCTGGAAGCCAGGCGGCACCCGCTAACTCCCTTTAGGGACCTCAGCCCCCACGGGCCGCGTTCTTCTGCTCCCCCGGAGGGGGTATCCCTCCCAAGGGACCTCAACCACCACGGACCGTCGCAAAGACCGAAACGGTCGCGTGACGAACCCCGCCGGAGCCTAGGCGACGTCCAGATAAGCGCTCGGCGGCGCGGACTCAAGCCAGGCGAGAAACCCGGTCAGCGCATCCGCACTCATCGCCAGCGAGATGTCCCGCGTGGTGCCAGAGCAGTCCACCGCGAAGAACCCACTGTCCAACTCCCGCCGCGAGGAAACGACGAGGCCCCGCCTCGCGATAGCGTGGCGGGGCCTGAGTCGCAGACCTATGAGCGGGATCCAATGGAGCTCCCCGTCGGCGTAGCGGGCTACCCCGCGCTGCCAGCCGTGGTCTCCCACGCGCAGGCGGCAGGGCACACTCCCCCGGGAGCGGGCCACCAGGAGCCCGCGCAACACCACCAGGACGGCGACCAGCAGCACACAGATGAGAACCGTCGCTACCAAGCCGCCCCCTTGCATCAAACCCGCTTCAAAAAACTAGACCTCAAGGATCTAGACCTCAAAGGATCTAGACCTCTTCGCCGGCCGCACGCAGCCGGGCCTTGGCACGCTTGGCCTCGACGGCCGCGTCGGCGTCCGCCTGGTCGGCCTCGATCGAGGCCTGCGCCCGTTCGAGAGCGTCACGGGCCGCCGCGATGTCGACCTCCGAGCCGAGCTCGGCGACCTCGGCGAGCACGGACACCTCGTCGTCGGCCACGGAGATGAATCCGCCGTGGACCGCCGCGACCAGGTCGCCCTTGCCCTCCCGCTTCACGCGCAGCACGCCGCCCTCGACGAGGACGCCGAGCACAGGTGCGTGTTGCGGCATAATACCGATCTCGCCGTCCACGGTCTTGGCAATCACCATGTCGGCCTCGCCCGACCAGATCTCACGCTCGGGCGAGACAACGCCTACTCGTAGCTTCGCCACGTAGGCTCCTTTCCGGACAGGAGTGGGGGTACGGCTCGCGCCATACCCCCACCACGGGCGATCAGCGCTCGAGTTCCTTGGCCTTGGCGATGGCCTGGTCGATGCCGCCCACCATGAAGAACGCCTGCTCGGGCAGGTGGTCGTACTCGCCGGCGCACAGGCCCTTGAAGGAGCGGATGGTCTCCTCCAGCGGCACGTTCTCGCCGGGCTGGCCGGTGAACGCCTCGGCGGCGTACATCGGGTGCGACAGGAACCGCTCGATACGGCGGGCCCGCTGGACGGTCACCTTGTCCTCTTCCGACAGTTCGTCGATACCGAGGATGGCGATGATGTCCTGGAGCTCGCGGTACTTCTGCAGGATCCGCTTGGTCTCCTGGGCCACCGCGTAGTGCTCCTCGCCCACGATCTGCGGGTCGAGGATGCGGGAGTTGGAGTCGAGCGGGTCCACCGCGGGGTAGATGCCCTTCTCCGAGATCGGCCGGGAGAGCACGGTCTGCGCGTCGAGGTGCGCGAACGCGTTGTGCGGGGCCGGGTCGGTGATGTCGTCGGCGGGCACGTAGATCGCCTGCATGGAGGTGATCGAGTGACCACGCGTCGAGGTGATGCGCTCCTGGAGCACACCCATCTCGTCGGCCAGCGTGGGCTGGTAACCCACGGCCGACGGCATACGGCCGAGGAGCGTGGACACCTCGGAGCCGGCCTGCGTGAAGCGGAAGATGTTGTCGATGAAGAGCAGCACGTCCTGCTTCTGCACGTCGCGGAAGTACTCCGCCATCGTCAGCGCCGACAGGGCGACCCGCAGACGGGTGCCCGGCGGCTCGTCCATCTGACCGAAGACGAGCGCGGTGTCCTTGAGGACGTCCGCCTCTTCCATCTCCAGCCAGAGGTCGTTGCCCTCACGGGTGCGCTCGCCGACGCCGGCGAACACCGAGGTGCCACCGAAGTTGCGGGCGACCCGGCGGATCATCTCCTGGATGAGGACGGTCTTGCCCACACCCGCGCCGCCGAACAGGCCGATCTTGCCACCCTGTACGTACGGCGTGAGCAGGTCGATGACCTTGATGCCCGTGACGAGCAGCTCGGTGCGCGACTCGAGCTGGTCGAACGGCGGCGACGGCCGGTGGATGCCCCACTTCTCGTTGATCTTGAGAGAAGCGGTCGGCACGTCCAGCGACTCGCCGAGCGTGTTCCACACGTGACCCTTGACGACGTCGCCGACGGGCACCGAGATCGGCAGGCCGGTGTCCGTGACGGCCGCACCCCGGACCACACCGTCGGTGGGCTGCATGGAGATGGCCCGGACGATGTTGTCACCGAGGTGCTGGGCGACCTCGAGGGTCAGCAGCTTGGTGTCCTCACCGAGGGTTACATCGATGGTCAGCGCATTGTAGATGTCGGGCATCGCCTCGACGGGGAACTCCACGTCGACGACGGGCCCTGTGACCCGAGCCACGCGGCCGACACCGGCCGCGGGGGTCTCAACGGTCTCAACAGCCTCTGCAGTCATTTCACTCTTTCCCCGCTGCGGCGTCAGCGAGCGCGTTGGCGCCACCGACGATCTCGCTGATTTCCTGGGTGATCTCCGCCTGACGAGCCTGGTTCATCTGCATGGTGAACACGCGGATCAGCTCGTTGGCGTTGTCCGTGGCGGACTTCATCGCGCGGCGACGCGCGGCCTCCTCTGAAGCCGCCGACTCCAGCAGCGCCGTGAAGATGCGGGACTCCACGTAACGCGGCAGCAGCGACTCGAGTACGTCGGCCGCGGTGGGCTCGAACTCGAAGTAGGGCGGGATCGCGTCGCTCTCGCTCGCCTCGGTCTCCTCGACCTCCAGCGGCAGGATGCGCTTGACCACGACGTTCTGCGTGAGCATCGAGACGAACTCGGTCGAGACGATGTGGATCTCGTCGATCCCGTTCTCGTCCTTGAACGACTCGATCAGCAGCTCGGCGATCTCCTTGGCGTCGCTGTAGGCGGGCTTCCTGGAGAAGCCGACCCACTGCCCGCCCATCGTCCGGTTGCGGAAGGAGTGCCAGGTGACACCCTTACGGCCGGTGACGAACGGGATGACCTCCAGGCCGCGGGTCTTCAGCAGTCCGCGCAGGGCCTCGGCCTCGCGCAGGACGTTGGCGTTGAAGCCGCCGCAGAACCCACTGTCGCTGGTGACGACGAGCACGCCCGCCTTGGTGGGATTGTCCTTCGCCACGGTCAGCGGATGGTCGACGCTCGCCGCGTTGCTGACGACGCCGGTGACGGCGCGAGTGATCTCACGCTCGTACGGCAGCGCCGCCTGCATCCGCATCTGCGCCTTCACGATCCGCGAAGAGGCGATGAGCTCCTGAGCGCGGGTGATCTTGGCGGTCGACTTGACCGACTTGATCCGCCGCCGCAGCAGCCTTAGCTGGGCACCCATGGGCTACTTCTTCTCCGCCGAGCGGACGACCTTGCGAATCTTCTCCTGGCCGACCTCGCCCTCTTCGAGCGGTGCGACCGGCTCGTCCTTGACCAGGAGCTCGCCGGAGAAGGTGGTGAAGGACTTCTTGAACTCCGTGATGGCGTCCTTGAGCACGGTCACCGTGTCGTCCAGCAGATCGTTGGTCTCACGGATGCTGTCGAAGACACCCTTGTGCTTGCTCTGCAGGTAGTCCAGGAACTCCGACTCGAAGCGGCGGATGTCCTCGACCGGCACCTCGTCGAGCTCACCGGTGGTGCCGGCCCAGACCGACACGACCTCGCGCTCGACCGAGAACGGCGAGTACTGGGCCTGCTTGAGCAGCTCGGTCAGGCGCTGACCGCGCTCCAGCTGAGCCTTGGACGCCGCGTCGAGGTCGGACGCGAAGGCCGCGAAGGCCTCCAGGTCGCGATACTGCGACAGCGACAGACGCAGCGTGCCCGCGACCTTCCGCATCGCCTTGATCTGCGCCGAGCCACCGACTCGCGAGACCGAGATACCGACGTTGATGGCGGGGCGGATACCGGCGTTGAAGTAGTCGGTCTCCAGGAAGCACTGCCCGTCGGTGATGGAGATGACGTTGGTCGGGATGAACGCCGAGACGTCGTTACCCTTGGTCTCGATGATCGGCAGACCGGTCATCGACCCCGCGCCCATGTCGTTGGAGAGCTTGGCGCAGCGCTCCAGCAGGCGGGAGTGGAGGTAGAAGACGTCGCCCGGGAAGGCCTCACGGCCCGGCGGACGGCGCAGCAGCAGCGAGACCGCGCGGTAGGCGTCGGCCTGCTTGGTCAGGTCGTCGAAGACGATGAGAACGTGCTTGCCCTGGTACATCCAGTGCTGCCCGATGGCGGAACCGGTGTAGGGCGAAATGTACTTGTAGCCCGCGGGGTCGGACGCCGGGGCGGCGACGATCGTGGTGTACTCGAGCGCGCCCGCCTCCTCGAGGCGAGCCCGCACCTGGGCGATCGTCGAGCCCTTCTGGCCGACCGCGACGTAGACGCAGCGCACCTGCTTGTCCGGGTCACCGGACGCCCAGTTCTCGCGCTGGTTGATGATGGTGTCCACGGCGATCGCGGTCTTGCCGGTGCCACGGTCACCGATGATCAGCTGACGCTGGCCACGGCCGATCGGCGTCATGGCGTCGATCGCCTTGATGCCGGTCTGCAGCGGCTGCTTCACCGGCTGCCGCTGGACGACCGAGGGGGCCTGGAGTTCGAGGGCGCGCAGGCCCTCGGACTCGATGGCGCCCTTGCCGTCGAGCGGGTTGCCGAGGGGGTCGACCACGCGGCCGAGGAAGCCATCGCCGACGGGCACGGACAGGACCTCGCCCGTCCGGCGGACCGTCTGGCCCTCCTCGATGCTGCTGAAGTCGCCCAGGACCACGACACCGATCTCGCGGGTGTCGAGGTTGAGTGCCAGGCCGCGCGTGCCGTCCTCGAACTCGAGCAGCTCGTTCGCCATCGCCGAGGGAAGGCCGGAGACATGGGCGATGCCGTCGCCACAGTCGACGACGGTCCCGATCTCCTCGCGCGCGGCGCCTTCCGGTTCGTACGCCTGGACGAAGCGCTCAAGCGCGTCCCGGATCTCGTCCGGCCGGATCGTAAGCTCCGCCATCTCTTCTCTGTCTCCTCTATCGCCCTAGCCGGCCAACCGGCGGCGGACTTCTTCGATTCGTCCCACAATGGTGGTGTCGATGATCTCGTCGCCGATGCGGACCGAGAAACCACCGAGCACTCGGGGATCCACTTCGACGTTGACGTGCACGTCGCGACCGTAAGAGGTGCGCAGCCACGCCGTGAGACGCTGCTTCTGCTCCCCGGTCAGCTCGACCGCGGTGCGCACCGTCGCGACGAGGCGCTGGCGCTGCTGCGCCACCAGCCGGCTGAACTCCTCCAGGCCTGCCTCCAGGCTACGCCCACGAGGATGCACGACCACCTGCGTGATCAGACGCAGGCTGGTGGGGGCGGCACGGCCACCGAGCAGGTCCTGCAGCAGCTGCCGCTTGCCCTCCTCGGGAGCGGCCGCGTCGGTGAGGGCCAGGCGGAGCTCGAGGTTGGCGGCGACGATCCGGCCGAAGCGGAAGAGCTCGTCCTCCACGTCGTCCAGCTTGCCCTGCGCCTCGGCCTCCGCGGCCGCGGCGACGACGCCGAGCCGTTCGAGCACGTCGGCCAGGTCTCCGGCGCGCGACCACTTGACCTCGACCGCGGCCTCGGCCGTGGCGAGCGCGGCCGCGCTGACCTTGCCATCGAGCAGATTCCGGATGACCTGCGCCTTCTGAGCACCGGGCCGGGCCGGGTCCGACAGGGCCCGGCGCAGTCCGTGCTCACGGTCCAGCAGGTCCGCGATCGCGTTGAGGTCCTCGGCCAGCCGGCCCAGGTCCGCCGAGCCCGCCACAGCGTTGAACCGCTCCTCGACCACGGCGAGCGAGTCTTTGCTGAGGCCCCTCATCTGGTCGCTCACCGCACCGCCTGCGCGTCCGAGCGCTCCAGCTCGTCGAGGAACCGGTCGATGACGCGGCTCTGCCGGGCCTCGTCCTCCAGGGACTCACCAACGATGCGGCCGGCCAGGTCGGTCGACAGCCGGCCGATCTCGGTACGGAGCTGGGCGAAGGCCGCCTGCCGGTCCGCCTCGATCTGGGCGTGCGCCGCCTCGACGAGACGGCGGGCCTCGGCCTGCGCCTCCTCGCGGAGCTCTGCCCGGATCTCCGCGGCCTGCTCGCGAGCCTCCTCACGGAGACGAGCCGCTTCCTGCCTGGCCTCGGCCAGCTGTTCGCGGTACTGCTTCTGCAGGTTCAGGGCCTCGGCCTGAGCCTCTTCCGCTCGCTTTATGCCGCCTTCGATAGCTTCGGTACGCTCGGCCAGCGTCGTCTGAATACGCGGGACGAGCAGCTTACCGACTACGAAGAGGACGACGAGGAACGAGAAGATACCGACGACGAGCTCGAATGTGTGCGGGATGAGGGGGTTGGACCCCTCCTCCGCGGCCAGGAGCGTAGCTGCCTTGATCATGGATGCAGCCTTTCGTCAGAAGGGGTGATCAGGAGGCGCCGATGTTCTGGAAGATGAACGGCGCGACCAGACCGAGCAGGGCCAGGGCCTCGGTGAGGACGAAGCCGAGGAGCATGTTCTGGCGGATCAGGCCGTAGGCCTCGGGCTGGCGCGCGATGGCCTGCACGCCCTGACCGAAGATGATGCCGACGCCGATGCCGGGGCCGATGGCGGCAAGACCGTAACCGATGGCGGTGACGTTGCCGGAGACCTCAGCGAGAACGCTCATTGCTGTATTCCTTTACTGGACGGCCGGTGAAGCGGTGTCTCCACCGGTCATGGATATTCCGGTATGGATGGTTCTCAGTGCTCGGGGTGAAGTGCGTTGCCGATGTACATCGAGGCCAGCATGGCGAACAGGAACGCCTGCAGGAACTGGATGAAGATCTCGAAGCCGGTGAAGATGATGGTCATGATCACGCCGATGACGCCGACGGGGGCGCCCAGCGGGGTCAGCTTCTCGAACAGGAACCAGAAGCCCACCATGCTGAAGAACGCGAGGAGCATGTGGCCCGCGAACATGTTCGCGAACAGTCGGACCGCATGCGTGAACGGCGCGATGATCAGGTTCGACAGGAACTCGATCGGCGACAGCAGGATGTAGATCGGCTTGGGCAGTCCCGGCGGGAACATCATGTTCTTGAAGTAGCCGATCGCGCCCTGGTGCTTGACGCCCAGGTAGACCTTCAGCACGTAGATCGAGATCGCGAGCACGGCCGGGAAGGCGATGTGCGAGGCCACGGGGAACTGGAGCAGCGGGACGACGCCCATGATGTTCCACACGAACACCAGGAAGAACAGCGTCAGCAGCAGGCCCATCCACCGGTCGGCGTCCTTGCCCAGGAAGGGCCGGGCGACCTGGTCGCGGACGAACATGTAGCCGTATTCGGCCACGTTCTGAACGCCCCGTGGCACGATCTTCGGGCTGGCGAAGGCTGCCCAGCAGAAGCCGATCACGATGATCGAGCTGAGGATCGCGAGAAGAACCGGCTTGGTGAACCAGTCCACCCCGGGAATGATGGGGGCGAAATTGAACAGTTCATCAGGCGACGGCGCCTTGAACTGATCGTCGGCGAGGACCGTCAGCGCACTCACGCGGCGTTCCCTTCAACGTCGTAGCGGATCACAAGGGTTTCCTCAGCGAAGTGGTCGCGCCGTGCGGCTAGCGACCGTACTTGCGGTAGACCAGGTACACGGACAGTACGATCCCCAGGACGACGCCTATAGGGAAGAACGCGGACGTGTCGAGCCAACGGTCCAGCAACCAGCCGCCGCCGCCGTAGATCGCCATCCCGGCGAGCAGGTAGCTGGGGATCGACCATGCGGCGTTGGCGAAGTCCTGACCGTCGTCTTCCGGTCGGCGTTCCTGTTCGCTCATCGCGGGGCCGACGATAGCAGGCAAGTAGAGGACTAGTCATATCGGACCCCATCCCTTTACCAGCCTCATGGGCCACCGTTCCCCGGGACCTTGGCTTCGGGGTCGACATAAAGCATTTTTGTCTTCATGAACGCCCGGACCTCGAAAGCCGTCCAGACGAGCGTGCATACCACGACGGACCAGGCGAAAGCCCTGTTGTTCCACGCCGTGGTGTCGCCGAAGGCCGCCAGCATCGCCATGATGGCGATGACTTTGATGAGATAGCTCACCATCGCGACGATGGCCATGATTTGCGGGGACACTCGGGCCGCGTAGGAGACGGCCACCACGCTGATGCTGAAGAAGACACCGACGAGCGCCGCGCCGATGGCCGCGCCCAGCGCTCCCTTCGCTCCCGACAGGAGCAGGGCCACGACCACGGCGACCACCCCAACCGCGAGGGTGGGGATCGCGGCACTCTTGAGTACGCGCACGTCGTTGGCCTGCATCGGTGCTCCAGTAAGCATGTTATCAAGCGAGCGTTTGCTACCCCCAAAGCCGGTGCATTGGGGGCCCCTGCTCGTGAAAGATATCACAAGCTCACTGAAGACCGCTTTTACCTGCCGTTTCTAGTTCGCGATCATGAACGGCCTGGAACGGCAGGAATGACCGGTTTCGCCGCGGCGCTCGCCCGCTCCTGCGACGGACCCGGCGGCGGTCCGACGGGCGGCGGGACCTGCCGCCTGACCTCGGCTTCCGGCACGATCGGCGGCATGGGGCCCGTGGGCGGGCCGTCGTCGTCGGACCTGCCGCGGGAGTGGAGGCCGCCCCTGCCCCGCCAGCGTGGCGCGGCCATCAGGACCAGCACACCGAGCGCGAGCAGGATGACCACCGGGAACAGCAGGATGGGCACACCGATCGTGGACAGCGCGACGATGCCGAACGCGAACAGGAACGTCCACGCGTACATGATCAGCACGGTGCGGCGGTGGGAGTGGCCGATGTCGAGCAGGCGATGGTGCAGGTGACCGCGGTCGGGCGCGAACGGCGACATGCCGTGCGAGGTGCGCCGCACGACGGCGGTGATCAGGTCGATGAGCGGGAGCACCAGCACCGCGGCGGGCACGAGCAGCGGCAGCAGCACCGGCACCCGGTTCATGCCCTCGATGACCGACGGGTCGACCGGCGTCACGGTGACGATCGAGGAGGCGAGCACGAGCCCGATGAGCATCGCCCCGGTGTCGCCCATGAAGATCTTCGCGGGATGGAAGTTGTGCGGCAGGAATCCCAGGCAGCAGCCGATGAGGATGGCGGCGATGGCCGCCGTGGTGGCGATGCGGTCGCCGCTGATGCTCTGTTTGAGGAAGATCGAGTAGGCCCAGGTGGCCATGCCCGCGATGCAGACGATGCCCGCCGCCAAGCCGTCGAGGCCGTCGACGAAGTTGACCGCGTTGATCGCCACCACCACGACCATGATCGTGATGACGGTGCTCAGTGTGTAGTCGAGGCTGGTGGAGCCGCCCCAGTCCTTGGGCAGCGGGATGTAGGTGAGCCGCAGGCCGAACCAGACGAGCACGCCGGCGGCCGCGATCTGGCCGGCCAGCTTGATGAAGGCGTCCATGCCCCACCAGTCGTCGAGGAACCCCGTCAACGTGATGAGGCCGCCCGAGATGATCAACGCCATCACCGGGTTGCCCTCGGCCTCGCTCAGCACCTTGCCGGTGTTGGTCAGCTCGCTGGCCACCAGCAGCCCGACGACCAGCCCGCCGTACATGGCCAGACCGCCCAGTCTCGGCGTCGGCGTGGTGTGCACGTCGCGTTCGCGGACCTCGGGCATGGCGCCGATGCGGATGGCGAAGCGGCGCACCAGCGGGACGAGCAGATACGTCACCGCTGCCGCAATGAGCGCCATGAACAGGTATTCGCGCACGGACCTAGTTTCCTGGATGCTCCGACCGGCTGTGACCGGAAATCGACACACACCAGCTTAATTTTGGCTCTTAATATTGGCTGTCATATGGCTGGAAGGCCCCCACCAGGGCCGCAACCCGCCCCTTGACCTCGGCCGCAGTGCCCGGATGGCGTACGGCCTGCACGAGCAGGGCCCCCACTTCCTTCAACTCCTGGGGCCCCATCCCCTGAGTGGTGAGACACGGCGTGCCGACACGTATCCCGGAGGTCACGGCCGGAGGCTCCGGATCGTACGGGATCACGTTCCGGTTGAGCGTGATCCCCGCCGCGGCGCACCGCCGCTCGGCCTCGGCGCCCGACACGCCCAGTTCGCGCAGGTCGATGAGCATCAGATGCGTCTCCGTGCCGCCTGACACCGGCCGCATCCCCTCGGCCGCCAGGGAGTCGCACAGGGCCTGGGCATTGGCGACCACCTGCTTGGCGTACGCGCCGAACTCGGGCCGCAGCGCCTCGCCGAACGCCACCGCCTTGGCCGCCACGGCGTGCATGAGGGGACCGCTCTGGATGAACGGGTACACCGCCCGGTCGATCCGCGCGGCGAGCTCCGCCGTACAGAGGATGCCGCCCCCGCGCGGTCCGCGCAGCGCCTTGTGCGTGGTGTAGGTGACCACGTCCGCGTACGGCACGGCGGACGGAATGGCGCCACCGGCCATCAGCCCGATCGGATGCGCCACGTCGGCGAGCAGCCAGGCGCCCACCTCGTCCGCGATGCCACGGAAGACGGCGAAGTCGATCAGCCGGGCGTAGGAGGTGGCGCCACAGACGATCACTTTTGGCTGGTGCCGCAGCGCGAGGTCCCGTACTTCGTCGTAGTCGATGAGTTCGGTGTCCCGTCGCACCCCGTATGACACGACGTCGAACCATCTTCCCGAGAAGTTCACCTTCGAGCCATGGGTGAGATGACCGCCGTGCAGCAGGTCCATGGCCAGCATGGTGTCGCCGGGCTGCAGCAGGGCCGCGTACGCCGCGAGATTGGCGGAGGCCCCCGAATGGGGCTGCACGTTGGCGTGCTCGGCCCCGAACAACCTCAAGGCCCGCTCGATCGCCAGCCGCTCCGCCCGGTCGACGACCTCACAGCCACCGTAGTAGCGATGGCCCGGGTAGCCTTCGGCGTACTTGTTGGTCAGGGTGGATCCGAGGGCGGCGAGGACCGCCGGGGAAGCGAGATTCTCACTCGCGATCAGCTGGAGACCACCGCGGACCCGTTCCAGCTCGTCGAGCAGCACCTGAGCCAGCTCGGGGTCCTGCCGCTGGAGCCGTCCGAAGTCCGGACCGTAGTAGGGCACTACACCCATTCTCCCACTGTACGGCCATTTGTCCGTTTTTCCCATGCCCCACCGTCGTTCCGGCAGTCAGGCGGGCTGCCGAAGCGCTGCTCCACGGACGCGCGCCGACCATCCGTCCTTCCTCTACCTGACGGGGACCCCAGCCACGACGGACCGTCATCTTCCACTCCCCCGACGGAGGACCCGCCCGAAGGGACCCAAGCCATCACGGACCGCCTCCTCCGCTCACCCGGGGCCGCTCGACGGCACCCCAACCCCACGAACCGTCTTCCCCTACTCCCCGCAGGGGATATGCCTCCAAAAGACCCCAGCCACGTCAGACCGTCACCGAGATTGAGACGGTCGGGTGACGAAACACCGGGGGACCGTTGGGGCCACCGCCCCCGAGGAGGCGACCAGCCGAGCAGCCGGTGTGGCGGCCAGTCGAGTGACTGGGCCCAGCATCGACCCAGCCGAGCGGTCAGGTGGGCGGTCAGTGGGTCGGGCTGTCAGGAGAACGCGTGAGGGGCGCCGATCGCACTGGGCACCCAGCGAGGCGTGTCGGCGGCCTCCTCGCTGATCGACGTCAGCACGGCCTGACGGTAGAGGGCGAGCCTGGAGCGCCACGCGCCGATGTCCTCGACGTAGCGGGTGCCCACAGGGGCATCCCACGTCTGCGGGCTCTTGGCAAGCTGGTACGCCTTGTCAAGGGCCGTTGTGAGGCCCTCTAGCAGGGGTAGGACGGTCTGCCAGGCGGTGACCAGGCGCTGGTACTCGGGATTGAACTCCCAGGCCCTTGGGTGGGCTTCCAGGGGGTTGCCGTTACCGTTGACGGGCGGGTTCTCGCCCGGTTGGCGGGGTTGAGGGGCGGGCGGGTCCAGGTACATCACACGCTCCTCTCGTGGGTCCCCGGCTCGATTGTGCCGGGCGGCCCATCAGGCTGAATGTCTCTGAGCGCCCACTCGCCCTTGCCGTACTCGCCCTGTGGCACCTGCACACTCGGCATGTCCATGGGCGGAACGTCACGGGCGTGTTCGACCAGGGTGCTGAGCGCGTCGGTGTCCAGCGGCTTCACGTCGATGGAGACGACGTCGCCGGCCCACTTCCCGGCATCTGCCCCTTGTGCCGCGTAGACGGTCGTAGCGGTGGTCTCGCGGGTGGAGGTGTCGGCGGGCGGGGGCGTCGCGCTGTCGCTGGCAGGCGGCGGGGTGGAGCCACCCTGATCCGCCGACGGCTCGGTAGGTGGCACCACGACCGGTTCACCGACAGTGGGCATCGAGACATCCGTGGCCCGCTGCCCCGAGGGATTGGTCGGTGTCGTGTCACCTGCTCTGTGGTCGGGCACCTGCTGACCCGGCGGGTTGGTGGGCGTCGCATCACCCGCCCTCTGATCCGGAACCTGCTGACCCGGCGGATCCGCCGGTGTGACCACCGAACCGTCGCCGGTCGAGCGCGTTCCCGTGTCCGTTCCCTGGCACTCGCCGGTGTCGGTCGTGGCCGTGGGTGTGTCCGCCGTCGCGGTGGAGTCGGCTGTCTGGGCCGTAGCGGCCGTGTCCGCCGTCGAGCCCGATATGTCGTCTACGGACGGCGTGCCGCTTGCGGAGGCTATATCCCCGGTTGATGGGGTGTGGTGGCCCGTGGATGAGGTTGCACTGCCGGGGTCGATCGTCCCCGGCTGGCCGTCGGGGCTGATGTGCCTGGGTGCCCACTCGCCCGTGCCGTACTCGCCCGCCGGGACCTCCACCCTCGGCATCTCGGCCGGCTGGACGTCGCGCGCGTGGTCCACCACCGTCGACACCGCGTCGGGGTCCAACGGCTTGGCGTCGATGGACACTACGTCGCTGCCGTTGTTGGCCCAGGCGTTGACGTCCGCGCCGTGCGTGGACGCGTCGCCGGAGACCGAGGGCATCTCGGCGGGCTGCACCTTCTCGATGTCGTCGAGCAGCGCCCGCAACTCTTCGGCCGTAGGCGGATCAATGGGCACCTGGAGCACCTTGACACCGTCGACCACGATGACCCGAGGTTTGTGCGGGTCGGAGTCGTCGGGATGGTCCTTGGCCGGGGTGTCGATGATCCCGCTGTCGGAGTCGGCGCCGCGATCTCGCCTGCTGGCGATGTCGTCGTCCTTGGGCTCGTCACCGGTGTCAGGCGTGATGTTGTCGACATCCGGTTTGTCGTCACCCGTCTTGGCGTCCGGCTTGTCCGCACCGGTCTTGGCGTCCGGTTTGTCGCCATCGCAAGCCTTAGCATCAGGCTTGTCTTCGCCCGTCTTGGCATCCGGCTTATCGTCGGTCTTCGCGTCCGGTTTGTCTTCGCCCGTCTTGGCGTCGGGCTTGTCTTCGCCCGTCTTCGCGTCCGGCTTATCGTCGGTCTTCGCGTCGGGCTTGTCTTCGCCCGTCCTGGCGTCCGGCTTGTCTTCGCCCGTCCTGGCGTCAGGCTTATCGTCGGTCTTGGCGTCCGGTTTATCGCCTGTCTTCGCGTCGGGCTTGTCATCCCTCTTCGCGTCAGACTTATCGTCCGTCTTGGCATCCGGCTTATCGCCCGTCTTCGTGTCGGGCTTGTCCTCGCCGGTTTTGGCGTCCGGCTTGTCGGCAGGGGTGCCGTCGTCCGCTCGCGGGTTCTCGTACTTGGACCGCTCATCGCCTCGGTCCTTCTTGGGCTCGTCGCCGTCCTTGGCGTCACTGCCCACCGTCGGCGCGGCCTCCTTGGCCTGATCCCCCATCCGCGGGTGATCGGCCTTCTTCTCCAGCAGCCCAAGCCGGGCCGTCACGTCACGGACCATCACCTCGGCGGCGTCGGCCACCTGGACCGGGCGATGGGTGGTCTGGGTGGCCAGACCCGCCCCGCTCATGACCTGCCCGACACGGCCCTCGACCGACCGCATCTGCGTGACCGCGTGCTTAACCTCGGCCAGCAGATCACGGACCAGCTTGGGATCCATGCCGTCGAACTTGCCCATGGGTCACTCCCGGACGTCTCGCCGCTCCGGACTTCACCGTAAGGGCCTGCTGGCATCACCGCAGCCGGGATAATCAGACGGTATACGTCAGGCGTCCCTTCAAGCCGCACACGCCGACCGGACAAACCGAATAAGCCCGCCGGGCAAACCAGGCGGACGGGCATACGGACGAGCCGGGTGGACGAACAGACCAAGGCCGACAGGCCAGACCGATGGGCCGGACAGACGTGCCGAGCGGGCGGACCAGGCCGACAAGCCGGACGGGCCAGGCGGCCGAGGGGCCCCGCAAATGGAGATACAAACGGACCAGGCCGACAGACCCCGTGGTCAGTCGTCCGTGGCGACGTAGCCGATGATGCCGCGCAGTTTCTCCACCGGGATCGCCCCCCGCCTGAGCATCCGCGGCACCGCCGTGGTCAGGTCCAGGATCGTGGACGGTGTGTTGTCCGTGGTCTTGCCGCCGTCCAGGTAGACCGCGACCGACTCACCCAGCTGCTCCTCGGCCTCCGCCGCCGTGACGGCCGCCGGGGCGCCCGAGCGGTTGGCGCTGGAGACGGCCATCGGGCCGGTCTCCTTCAGCAGGTCGAGCGCGACCGGGTGGAGCGGCATGCGCAGCGCGACCGTGCCCTTGGTCTCGCCCAGGTCCCAGGACAGCGCCCGGTTGGCCTTGCAGACGAGCGTGAGCGGACCGGGCCAGAAGGCGTCGATGAGGTCCTGACCGTACGGTCCCAGGTCGTCGACCAGGGCGTTGGCCGCCCTGACGGTGCCGACGAGGACCGGTGGCGGCATGTCGCGGCCGCGGCCCTTGGCCTCGAGCAGGGCGGTGATCGCCGCGGGAGTGAAGGCGTCGGCGCCTATCCCGTAGACCGTGTCGGTCGGCAGCACTACCAGCTCGCCGCGGCGTACGGCGGAGGCGGCCTCCGTCAGGCCCTCGGCCCGCTGCTCCATGTCCGTGCAGTCAAAGCGTCTTCCCACGGTCTTATCGCCTCGCTCCGCTCGGCGGGGAGCGGTGCTCTCGAGGCTCCCCCCTCCTCATTCGGTCACTTCGCGACCTCTCGCCGTCAGGAGAAGGCCGCGCCGCTCGCGTGCATCCTAGTCCTGGCCAAGTCTGGCCGTGACGAAGCGGTCCCTGCGGGTCAGATCCTGCCGCAGTCGTACGTCCCGCCAGCCGTTGTCCTCGGGGAACGTCAGGTAGACGGCCCTGCCCTGCTCGTCGGCGTGTTCGACGGAGACCCAGCCGCCGGGGCGCAGCAGGCGGCGCGCGGTACGTTCCACGGCGCGTACCTCACCCAGACCGTCGTCCCCGGTGCCGTAGAGGGCCCGTGAGGGGTCGTAGTCGCGCACCTCGGGATCACGCGGAATCGCGCCAGGAGGGATGTAGGGCGGGTTGGAGATGACCAGGTCGACCTTGCCGTTGAGCTCGGGCAGGGCTTCGGCCAGGTCGTCCGGATGCAGGTGGGTGCGGCCCTGGCCGTGTTCGGAGATGTTGCGCTTGGCCCAGCCGTACGCGCCGGGGTCGACCTCGACCGCGTGCACCTCGGAGAGCGCGACCTCCTGGGCGATCGACAGCGCGATCGCGCCCGAGCCGGTGCCGAGGTCGACGACCAGGGGCGCGGCGACGTCCATCGCGCGCAGCGTCTCGATGGCCCAGCCCGCCATGACCTCGGTCTCGGGCCGGGGTACGAACACGCCGGGCCCGACCGCGAGCTCCAGGTAGCGGAAATAGGCGTGGCCGGTGATGTGCTGCAGCGGCTCGCGGGCCTCGCGCCTGGCGACGCCCTCCCAGAAGAGCGCGTCGAAGTCGGCGTCCTTGACCGTGTGCAGCTCGCTCCTGCGCACGGCGTGGACGAAGGCCGCGATCTCCTCCGCGTCCGTACGCGGTGAGGGCACACCTGCCTCGGCCAGCCGTGCGGTGGCGAGGGCGATTTCGTCCAGCAGAAATGTCATGAGTGTTGTGCGAGCTTCTCCGCCATTTCGGCGTCGATGAGGGCCTGGGTGACGGCGGTGAGCTCGCCGTCGAGAACTTGGTCGAGGTTATACGCCTTGAAGCCGACTCGGTGGTCGGAGATGCGGTTTTCCGGGAAGTTGTACGTGCGAACCCGCTCGGAACGGTCGACCGTCCGCACCTGCGACTTGCGTTCGGCCTGCGCGGCGGCCTCGGCCTGCTCCTGGGCGATGGCCAGCAGCCGGGCGCGCAGGATGCGCAGCGCCGACTCCTTGTTCTGGAGCTGGCTCTTCTCGTTCTGGCAGGAGACCACAGTGCCCGTGGGCAGGTGGGTGATCCGGACCGCCGAGTCGGTGGTGTTGACGCTCTGGCCGCCGGGGCCGCTGGAGCGGTAGACGTCGATGCGCAGCTCGTTGGGGTCGATCTGGACCTCGACGTCCTCGGCCTCGGGGTAGATGAGCACGCCCGCGGCGCTGGTGTGGATGCGGCCCTGCGACTCGGTGACAGGCACCCGCTGCACACGGTGTACGCCGCCCTCGAACTTGAGCCTGGACCACACGCCCTCGTCGCCCTTGGCCTTGATCGCGACCGTGACGTCCTTGTAGCCGCCCAGGTCGGAGTGCTGGGTGTCGATGATCTCGGTCTTCCAGCCGAGCCGCTCCGCGTAACGCAGATACATCCGGAGCAGGTCGCCGGCGAACAGCGCGGACTCCTCGCCGCCCTCGCCCGCCTTGATCTCCATGATGATGTCTTTGTCATCGTTGGGGTCACGCGGGATAAGCAGGTGTTTGAGCCGCTCTTCGAGGCGCGGGATGCGCTCCTCGATCTCGGCCGCCTCCGCGGCGAAGCCCTCGTCCTCGCCCGCCAGCTCCTTGGCCGCGGCCAGGTCGTCGCGGGCCGACGCCAGCTCCCGGTAGGTGCCCACGATCGGGGTCAGCTGCCGGTAACGCCTGCCGAGAGTGCGGGCCTTGTTCTGGTCGGCGTGCACGGCGGGATCGGCGAGCTGCAGCTCCAGCTCGGAATACTCCTTGAGCAACTCGTCGAGATTCACCGTGCGTCCTTCGTCTGGGGTGTAACGGTCTCTTCACCAAGAACGCCGACCCGGCGCACGTGAGTGCGTCCGGGTCGGCGTCGGTGAAGCTAGTTGCCCGAGGACTTCTTGCCGAAGCGCTTCTCGAAGCGCGCGACCCGGCCGCCGGTGTCGAGGATCTTCTGCTTGCCCGTGTAGAACGGGTGGCAGGCCGAGCACACGTCGGCGTGGATGACGCCGTTCTTGGCGGTGCTGCGGGTGGTGAACGTGTTGCCACAGGTGCAGGAGACCTGGGTCACGTTGTAGGCGGGGTGGATGTCGGGCTTCATTGCTGTCCTTTCGAGGTGCGGTCGCCGGGTCGCCAGAAGTCGCGATCAAACGCGGGCGGGAGCCGGAACCGCTGCGGGTCAGCTACCAGTGTGCCAGATGCTGTAACCGTCCCAGGCCACTGGGCATTCCCGGAACCTTATAGCGGACTCACTGCCGTCACATTAGGCTCCCGCGCACAAACCATTACTTTTATCCCATAAGGACTGCGATCAGATGAAGAAGGGGCTGCGGTCGCTACTCGCGACCGCTACGGGGGCCGCGCTTCTCCTCGGATGCGTGAACCTCTCGGCCGCGCAGGCGGCCAGTGCTGGAAGCGACTTCAACGGGGCGGCCACGTCGGACGCGTTCATCCCGGTCGACCGGGACATCGAAGTCAGCGTCACTCTCAGGCTGAAGGACCCGGCGACCGTCACGGCGGCCGTCACTGGCAGCATCACTCCGCCCGGCAAGTCGGGACGGGACGTGGACTTCGACTTCCGGCCGTCTCCGGCGAGCAAGGCCACGGAGACGACGATCACCGGCAGGTTCGGCATCGGCAAGGACGACCCCGCCGGCGACTGGAAGCTGAACGTCAGTGTCCCGCGTGCCTCGGGCACCGGAAACAACGCCTTCGTCCTCAATGTCTCCGGCAAGCAGGGCATCACCAGCGGCGGCGTCACGCCCAACCCGGTGCGCCTGGTCAAGGGCAAGGACGTCAAGGTCTCGGTGAAGGCTTCGGTGACCGATGCGGAGTCGGTCTCCGCCAAGCTCATCAGCGAGGAGTCCAACGAGTCCTACGACCTGGGCGACCTGGAGCGCGGCTCCGACGGCTATTACCGCGGCAGCACGTTCTTCAGCGACGACACGCCTCCCGGCGACTGGACGCTGGAGGTGTACGCCAACCGCGGCGGCCAGTCGCTCAAGGGCGTCAGCTCCTTCACCGTCGTCGCCCCGGTGGGCGGCGCCTCGAAGAAGGCCAAGGTCAGGATCACGATCAAGGCCCCGGCCAAGGTACGGAAGGGCGCTTCCGTCACGGTCTCCGGCAAGGTCTATCGCGGCTCCAAGGGGTATCCGAAGAAGAAGCTGGAGGTCTACTTCAAGACCAAGGGCACCAAGACGTACAAGCTCCTGCGCTTCGTGAAGACGAACTCGACCGGCAAGTACGCCAGGTCCTTCACCATGAAGAAGGACGGCTACTTCCGCGTCAAGGCGCCCGGCACGAGCAGGACCCGCAGCGCGCTGTCGCCGCAGGAGTTCGTGGACGTCAGGTAGTCAACGGCCCAGATAGGTGAGTACGGCGAGCACTCGCCGATGGTCCTCGGGCGCCGGCCCGAGGGCCAGCTTGGCGAAGATCCCGGAGATGTGCTTCTCCACAGCCCCTTCGGTGACGACCAGTCGGGCGGCGATGGCCGTGTTGGAGCGACCCTCGGCCATCAGCGCCAGCACCTCGCGCTCGCGCCGGGAGAGCGTGTCGAGCGGGGCGCCACGCCGCTGCCTGCTGAGGAGCTGCATCACCACCTCGGGGTCGATGACCGTGCCGCCCGCCGCCACCTGCCGCACGGCCTCCAGGAACTCGGCCACGTCGGCCACCCGCTCCTTCAGCAGATAGCCGACGGCCGGGCCGATGAGCTCGCCCGCGTAGCGTTCCTCGACGTATTGCGACAGCACCAGGATCGGGAAGTCCGGGCTGGCCGCCCGCACCTTCAGCGCGGCGCGCAGCCCCTCATCGGTGTGGCTCGGCGGCATCCGGACGTCGACGATCGCCAGGTCGGGCGCATGCTCCTTGACCGCGGTGATCAGGGACGACCCATCGGAGACCGCCGCGACGGTCTCGATGCCTCCGTCGGCGAGCAGCCGGGCCAGCCCCTCACGGAGCAGTACGGAATCCTCGGCGATGACCACGCGCATGTGCAATGCCTACCACTCACAGGGCAACTCCGCGCGCACGAGGGTGGGACCGCCTACGGGGCTGTGCAGGATGAGCACCCCGTCAATGGTGGCCGCCCGGTCGGCTAACCCCGCCAGGCCGCCGCCCGCGCTGACCAGGGCGCCGCCGATGCCGTTGTCCCAGACGTCGACGATCACCTGCCGGTTTTCCTTGGTCACCCGTACGGACGCCTCAGTGGCGGCCGAGTGTTTGGCCATGTTGGCCAGGGCCTCGGCCACGATGAAGTAGGCGATGCTCTCCACGGCCGGGGGCGGCCGCTCGTCGGCCGTGCCGAGCTCGACCGCCACGTCCACGTGCACCGGCGCCCGCGCGGCCAGCCCGGACAGCGCCGCGTCGAGCCCCCGATCGCTCAGGATGGCCGGATGGATGCCCCTGGCCAGGTCGCGTAGCTCGGCGATCGCGGCCTTCGTGCCACTGTGCGCCTGGGCGATCAGCAGCCTGGCCTCTTCGGGGGCGTGGTCGAGCTTGGCCTGCGCCCGTCCGAGGTCCACCGCGACGGACAGCAGCCGCTGCTGAGCGCCATCGTGCAGGTCGCGTTCGATCCTGCGGCGCTCCGCCTCGGCCGCGTCGATGCCCCTGGCCCTGCTGGCCCGCAGCCGCTCCTCCTCGCTCCCGCTGAGCAGCACCACGGCCAGCGTGCCGTGCAGCCAGGCCATCCCGCGTACGGCATAGGCGGTCACGGCCAGCATGCAGAAGCCCAGGATCGTGCCGAGCACCGCCCCCGGCCAGCTGTCGAGGGCCAGGGTGTCGTTGAACCGCAGCACCTCACCCTGCGCGTGCCAGAAGGGCGCGGTGATCAGCGTGAGGGTCCCCACCCATGACAGGGCGGACACCACGAACTCCACCAGGCTCAGCGGGAACAGCAGTAACAGATAGCCGAGGTCCTTCCAGGTGGCCGGATCCTTGAACAACCACCCCACATGAGCGCCGATCCCCCGCTCGGGCCGAGCGCGGTAGGGATCGGCGATCCGTACGCCCAGCGCGGCCCACAGCACCCGGCGCTCCAGCATCGCCGCTCCGCGCCACGTGAACATGGTCAGCAGCACCAGCGGGATGCCCACCCACAGGACCACCAGTATGAGGGAGAACGGCACCGCCACGGCCAGCACGGCGAACCAGCCGACCCCGAAGGCCAGACTGACCAGCATGTAGGGCACGGCCCGCCACGTGGCCGGATCCACCACAACGCCAATGGGCCCCCGGGGCCCCAACGGCACGCGCTCCCTCAATGGCACAGCAACCATGCCATCAAGGGTGCCCGGTCAACGGGCCGCTGAGAATGTGGCGGACTTCCGTCCTCAGGTGGGGTTATCCCCAGTGGCCGCTCTCACCGCCTCGTCACAGCCCCATGGGGTCAGCGGTTGTGCCCCTTGCAGTGGCTCCCCGGGCGGTCCGTCATACCACCGCCTCGATCCCTGTGACGGTCCGTGGGTGGCTGGGGTCCTTTGCAGGGATATCCCCTCCGGGGTGAGGAAGAAGACGGTTCGTTGTGGCTGGGGTCCTTACCGAGGAAAACCCCTCAGGGGGGAGAAAACGAAGACGACCCGTCGTGGCCGAGGCCCTACCGAGGGACGCCCCCTCCGACCGAGCGGACCAAGACGGCCCGTCGTAGCAGGCCGTCCCTGGTGGAAGCAGCCGCCTTGTCCCTCGAGGCCCCAGACCCCGTGTGGGGCCCGTGATGCATGCCGTACCAAAGAGAGAAGGCCGTACAAAGAGAAAGGGGCGGCAGAGAAGAACTCTGCCGCCCCTTCACCAGCGTCAGTCGCGGTCGTTGCTCACCGTGGTCTTCTGGACCTGCAGGAGGAACTCGGCGTTGGACTTGGTCTCCTTCATCTTCTCCAGGAGCAGTTCCAGCGCCTGCTGCATGTCGAGCGCGTGGAGCACCCGGCGCAGCTTCCAGACGATCTGGAGCTCGTCCTTGGCCATGAGGATCTCTTCCTTACGGGTGCTGGACGCGTCGACGTCCACCGCGGGGAAGATGCGCTTGTCGGCCAGGGAGCGGCTGAGCTTGAGCTCCATGTTGCCGGTGCCCTTGAACTCCTCGAAGATGACCTCGTCCATCTTGGACCCGGTCTCGACCAGGGCCGTGGCGAGGATCGTCAGCGAGCCGCCGTTCTCGATGTTGCGGGCGGCGCCGAAGAAGCGCTTGGGCGGGTAGAGCGCGGTGGAGTCGACACCACCCGACAGGATGCGCCCGCTCGCGGGAGCCGCGAGGTTGTAGGCGCGCCCGAGGCGGGTGATCGAGTCGAGCAGCACGACCACGTCGTGGCCCAGCTCCACCAGGCGCTTGGCCCGCTCGATGGCGAGCTCGGCGACCGTGGTGTGGTCCTCGGCGGGACGGTCGAAGGTCGAGTGGATGACCTCGCCCTTGACCGACCGCTGCATGTCGGTGACCTCTTCAGGCCGCTCGTCCACCAGCACGACCATCAGGTGGCACTCGGTGTTGTTACGGGTGATCGCGTTGGCGATCGCCTGGAGGACCATCGTCTTACCGGCCTTGGGCGGCGAGACGATGAGGCCGCGCTGGCCCTTGCCGATCGGCGAGACGAGGTCGATGATCCGCGTGGTGAGGATGTTCGGCTCGGTCTCGAGGCGCAGGCGGTCCTGCGGGTAGAGCGGCGTGAGCTTGTTGAAGTCGGGCCGGTTGCGGGCCTGCTCCGGGTCCATGCCGTTGACGGTGTCGAGGCGGACCAGGGCGTTGAACTTCTCGCGGCGCTCGCCGTCGCGCGGCTGCCGGACGGCGCCGGTGATGACGTCGCCCTTGCGCAGGCCGTTGCGGCGGATCTGGGCGAGCGAGACGTAGACGTCGTTGCTGCCGGGCAGGTAGCCGCTCGTCCTGACGAACGCGTAGTTGTCGAGGATGTCGAGGATGCCGGCGATCGGGATGAGTACGTCGTCGTCGCCGATCACGGGCTCGTTGCTCTCGAAGCGGTCACGGCCACGGCCGCGGTTGCGCTCCCTGAACCGGCCCCGCCTGCCACGACCGCCACGGTCGTCGTCGTCGCCGCCACCGCGCGGATCGTTGCGCGAGTCGCCCCGCTGATCGTTGCGGGAGTCGCTCCGCTGGTCACCGCGCTGGTCGTTGCCGCCACGCGGGTCGCCGCCGCGGCCGCCGTCGGCGACGCGCTCACGCTGCTCCACGCGACCGCCGTCACGGCCACCATCACGACCGCTGTCACGGTTGTCACGACCGTCGCGGCTGTCGCGAACATCACGACTGTCGCGGCTGTCGCGAACATCACGGCCGTCGCGGCTGTCGCGACCGTCACGAACATCGCGGCCGCCCTCACCGCGGTCGTTGCCGGAACGGTCGCTGCCGCCACGGTCACCACGCTCACGGCGCTCGCCTCTGGTGCGCCGCTCACGGCGGCTCTCACCACGGTCGCCACGCGGGTCGAGCTGGGTGTCGGCGGGCTGTGCCTGCTCCACGACCGGCTCGGCCGGGGCGGCGGCGGCCACGGGCTCGGGGGCCGCGGCCACCGGCTCGGGAGCCTGCGCGACGGGCTCTTCAACGGTCTTGGGGCGGGAACGTTCCCGGCGTGCCCTGGTGGGCCGCTCCGCGGCGGGCGCCGCGTCGGCGGCGGCCGGGGCCTCGGCTACGGCAGCGGGCGCGCCTTCTCCGGTGCCGCCACCCTGCTTCTCCTGGATGGCCGCGATCAGCTGGCTCTTCCGCATGCGCCCGGTGCCGCTGATGCCCAGCTCAGCGGCCATTTTCTGCAGCTCGGGCAGCACCTTGGCGGACAGGCCGGTGCCGGAGCGACGCGCGCGCGGCTTGGCCGCGGCGCGGGTGGGGGTGTCGCCGGACGCGGGCTGCGCAGGTGAGCCTGGTGCGTCGGAGAGGAGTTCGGTGGTGTCGCTCAACTAAAGGTCCTTCCCAGGGGTCGGGCGCCGGTTTTGTTCTGCCGGGCGTCCCGGAGGTGCTTGCGATCCGGCGGGACAGACCGGGTCGGGGTGCACGTTGCGATCTTCGGCCGCCGCTGGGGACGACCGCCACTCTTGGGGAGAGGCACGTCCAAGCGGCCACAGGACAGTGACGCGTGGATGACACCCCTCAGATTGCTGTCGCCAGCCAGATGTCGAGGTGATTCGAACGCGCAGACCCCCGTCGTCGCCGCCTCACGTTGGGCCAACCGGGTGTGGGCCAACCGGAGGCAACGGATTCCGGGGAGACAGCCGCGCTGCACACGCCTCGCGACGTGCAGCATTATGCAGCGATGTGTGGCTGACAAGCACGCACCCAACAAGGGGGCATCTGGTGCGGCTATCAGCCTAACATCACCAGCGCACACGGCTATTCCCTGAAGGTCTAAAGAGGCATCAGCGTGTCTCGGGGAACTGAACGTTCGCACCAACTGGGTCGACGTCCATAAGCTGGATGTGCCAGTCATTACCCACTTCTGGCGCGATCAAATCCTGCGAATCCGATGTCGAAAACGCAAGGACTGTGGGACCTGCTCCCGAAACGACCGCAGGCACGCCCACTGCACGGAGACGTTCTACCAGATCCGCACTGGCCCGCATCGCAGGCGCACGGTATTTCTGGTGAAGTCGGTCTTCGGTGGCGGCGAGCAGCAGCCCGCGCTCCGGCCGGTGAGTCAGCGCCGCGATCAGCAGCGCAGCCCTGCCGGCGTTGAAAGAGGCGTCCTTGTGGGGCACGTCCTTCGGCAACAACCCCCGTGCGGTCTCCGTGGCCAGACGTGTCGCCGGAACGAACACGACAGGCCGGATGCGCACATCCGGGAGCAGTTTCACCATACGCGGTGATCCGGAGTGGTCGGTCCACGCAATCGTCAAGCCTCCGGCCAGGCATGGCGCGACATTGTCCGGATGCCCTTCCATCTCGGTGGCCAGGGCGAACACCTCGTCGTCGGAAAGGCCGTATCCGTCGGGGAATCCGGCCGCGCGCGGCCCCCCATCGCCGGTTTCCGCACCCGTATATTCGCCGGGCCGGGCCAGCGCCCTGGCGGCCAGGATGCCCGCGCAGATCGCGGCCGAGGACGAGCCCAGGCCGCGGGCGTGCGGGATGCGGTTGAGGCAGTGCAGCCGGATGCCCTCGGGCTGGGCGGCCCCCATGCGGTCGAACGTCCTGCGCATGGCCTTGACGACCAGGTGTCCTTCGCCGAGGTCGAGCTCGCCTTCGCCCTGTCCTTCGACGGTGACGTGGACGCCCCGCTCGCCGGTCAGCGTGGCCCGGACCTCGTCGTACAGGCCCAAGGCCAGGCCCAGGGTGTCGAAGCCGGGGCCCAGGTTCGCCGACGTGGCAGGCACACGGATGTCAACGGTGCTCATTCGCCTGATCTTTCCCCCGCCGCCTTCAGCGGCGACGGGTCTGTTTTCCGTACGGCAAAGCATCCGTGCGGCAAAGCTTCCCGTACGGCAACGCTTCCGTATGGCAACGCTTCCGTATGGCAACGCTTCCGTATGACAAACCATCCGTACGGCAAGCAGAGCGCAGGCCACGGCATGCGCCCGCACGCTGTACGAGTCCCGGCGCTCCTAGCCCAGGTTGAGGGCGGCCGCGGCGGCGTGGACGTCGATGGGGATGGTGACCGGAGCCGGCGCGCCGGCGATCGCCCAGTCAGGGTCCTTGAGGCCGTTGCCCGTGACCGTACAGACGATGCGCTGCCCAGGCTCGATGAGACCGCGCGCGTGCGCCTGAAGGAGACCGGCGACGCTGGCCGCCGAGGCGAGCTCGACGAAGACGCCCTCCTCCTGGGCCAGCAGTTTGTACGCGGCCGCGATCTGCCGGTCCGTGACCGACTCGATGGCTCCCCCGGACTCGTCGCGCGCCGCCGTGGCGAGTTGCCAGGAGGCGGGGTTGCCGATGCGGATGGCCGTGGCGATCGTGTGCGGATGGGCGACGGGCCCGCCGTTGACGATGGGGGCCGCGCCGCTGGCCTGGAAGCCGAACATGCGCGGCGCCTTGGTGGCGATCCCGTCGGCGGCGTATTCGCGGTAGCCCATCCAGTAGGCCGAGATGTTGCCCGCGTTGCCCACCGGGATGCAGTGGATGTCGGGCGCGTCGCCGAGCGTGTCGACGATCTCGAAGGCGGCCGTCTTCTGGCCCTGCAGCCGGAACGGGTTGACCGAGTTGACCAGCGCGATCGGGTAGCTGGACGACAGCTTGCGGGTCATCTCCAGGCAGTCGTCGAACGAGCCCTCGACCTGGAGCAGCGTGGCCCCGTGGACGAGCGCCTGAGCCAGCTTGCCCATCGCGATCTTGCCACGTGGCACCAGCACGGCGCAGGTGAGCCCGGCGCGTACGGCGTAGGCGGCGGCCGAGGCCGAGGTGTTGCCGGTGGAGGCGCAGATGACCGCCTTGGCCCCCTCTTCGACGGCCTTGCTGATGGCCATCGTCATGCCACGGTCTTTGAAACTGCCCGTCGGGTTGGCGCCCTCCACCTTGAGGTAGACGTCACACCCGGTCAGCGCGGAGACGCGGTGCGCGGGCACCAGCGGCGTGCCGCCCTCCAGCAGCGTGACGACGGGCGTCTTCGTGGTGACCGGAAGGCGCTCTCGGTACTCCTCGATGAGGCCACGCCACGACCTGCTCATACTGACTCCCTACCTGCGGTCTTGGGCACCGAGTGTACGGGGTCCCGGCGGTGTTCACGGAGTCGAGTCCCGGGCCGCCGAGCCTTGGCCGCAACAACCCATATTTCAGGAAATTCTCAGCATCTCCCGGTAAGGTCCCCGGCAGGGGGGTCACCACCATGAACGCGCGTCCTGCCATGACGCAGAACGACTATTCTCCGCTGTCGCCGCCAGAGCTCGGCACCTGGTCACCGGCCTTGTCCGTGAGCGTGGTGATACCCGCGCACGGCGGGCCCCATCTGGAGCTGACGCTGGCCGCGCTGGCCGCTCAGACGTACCCGGACCACCTCATGGAGGTCCTGGTCGTGGACGACGGCAGCGAGCCGCCGATCCGGCTGCCGGAGATCCGCCCGGTCAACACCCGGATCGTCCCGGTGACGACCGGCTGGGGCATCTCGAACGCCGTCAACACCGGCGCCAAGGCCGCCGACGGCGAGATCATCCAGCGCCTCGACGCCGACATGGTGGCCTGCCGCGAGCACATCGAGGCCCTGGCCCGCTGGCACCACGTGACCGACTATCTGGTCACGATCGGGATGAAGCGCTTCATCGAGGTGCCGGCGATCACCGCCGAGCAGGTCTTCCGGGCGGGACACCTGGGAGACGTGTTCGACCTGGCGTCGGGCGTGTCGAGCTCCACCGAGGCGACGATCGCCAAGACCGACGGGCTCCGCAAGAGCCGCAATCCCTACCACGTGTGCACGGGACCGACCTTCGCCCTTCCCCGTGAGGTCTTCCACGCCGTGGGCGGTCTCGACCCGAACGTCGTACGCGGTGAGGACACCGAGTTCGCCTATCGGCTGGCGATGCACGGCGTCGTGTTCATCCCGGACATGGAAGCGCAGGCCGTACATCTCGGGCTGCCCGCTCAGCACCGTGACAGGGATCGCGCTGTCCGGGCGGTCGAGCCGTACCTGGCGCACCGGATCCCGCTCCGCCGCGACCTGCGCAAGGACCAGGGCCGCCGCTGGCTCGTGCCGTACGTGGAGATCGTCCTGGATGTCACGGACACCTCGGAAGCGGTGGTCCGGCAGGCGGTGGCGGCGGCGCTCGACGGCAAGCTTCAGGACGTCGTGGTGACGCTGGTGGGACCGTGGGCGCGACTGCACGATGGGCGGCGGGCCGTGCTCAGTGATCCGCTCTTCGAGATGCGGCTGATGCGCGACCTGTTCGCCCACGACGACCGGATCCGGCTGATCGACGAGGCGGCCCCGACACCGGCGCCCGCGCCGTTCCGCTACCGGGGCCCGATCGACGTGCCGCTGCACAAGGCGACGCTGGAGCGGATGATCGAGACGGTGCAGAAGGACCTGACGGGCGTGCTCGTCGTGGACCTGCCCGACGGCCGCGCGGCCCGCCTCGAACGCACCTCCGCCCTGGGCCGCGCCCTGCTGCTCGCCGCGCCGGGCGACGATCTCGACGAGATCATCCAGACCACGCACGGCGTACGGCACGAGGACCCGGACCGCTACTGGCCGCCGGCCCCGCAGCCGAAACCCGCAGCCGAGAAGACCACGGCTCAGAAGGTGGCGCCCCAGCAGCCCGCCGCGCCGCTACCGCCGATCGTCACGGTTCCCGCCGCCGAGGAACGGACCCTCCTGGGCCGCCTCAAGTCCGCGCTCCGGCCCAGCTGAAAACGCAGGCTAGCCCCGCAGCCTCTTACCCAGGGCGCGCTTGACCGTGGTGGCCAGCAGGACGCGCATGCTCTGCTGGGCCCGGTTGGCGGCGGCCAGCTGACGGCGCAGCGTGCTGACGTCGCGCCGCAGCTCCACCGCGCTCTTGCGCCAGCGCCCCGCCTCGTCGCGCCACTTGGTCACCTGCGCGCGCAGCCGTTCGGCCTCCTTGGTCAGCCGCGCCACGTCGGCCTCCGCCTTGAGTCTGGCCCGGTAGGCGCTGCGGCGGCCGAGCAGCTCCGCCGCCTCCTCGGCGAACCCGTACGTCTCGCCCTCTACCCACGCGACGCCCGCCACGTCGTCCACCGCGTCGTCGAGCTCCTCGCCGGGGCGTACGACGATCCGCGCACGGGCGAAGGAGGAGGCGCGCTCCAGCCGGGCGGCCACGATGCCGTCC
Source organism: Nonomuraea sp. NPDC049129 (assembly GCF_040648495.1). Taxonomy (NCBI): domain Bacteria; kingdom Bacillati; phylum Actinomycetota; class Actinomycetes; order Streptosporangiales; family Streptosporangiaceae; genus Nonomuraea; species Nonomuraea sp. NPDC049129. The sequence goes on from NZ_JBEZDU010000029.1 coordinate 122,196, forward strand.
TTGGACTCGTGGAGCAGCACGTTCACCAGCCCCAGCCCTTCGCCGCGGGCCAGGTCGAGCAGCCTGGCCAGGCTGTCCTCCCCCGGCACCCAGCCGGCGGGCAGCCGTAGCACGTACGGCACGCCCGGGTCGACCTCGCCGGAGACCGCGAGCCGTACCCGGCCCTCGTGCAGGTAGTGGCCGTGGACCAGCACCAGGTCGAGGTCGGGGTCCTTCAGCGGGGCCCGGCGCTCGCGCCCGAGGGAGTCCCAGGGCCCGACCACGACGATGGACAGGTCCAGCATGGTGCCCGCCAGCAGGGCGTCGACCGTGGCGCGGACCTGCTCGTAGCCGGCGGTGCCGTCGACGACGATCGCGATGTACGGGACCTTCCACTGGCGGGAGGGGTGCGAGCGGAGCCACCGGTAGGCGGGGATGCGGTCGGCGACGAACGCGTAGCTCACCCGGTCGATGGGCCGCTGGTCGCGCATGCGCATGGTCGGCCCGAGATGGTAGGCGCGGGCCCTGGGCTCCGGTACGAACACCGCCCCTGCCTGGTAGAGCCGGTAGCCCATCTCCGTGTCCTGGCCGAGGATCAGCTCGTCGTCCATCGTCCCGGCGGCGGCGACCAGCCGGGCGTTGACCGAGGTCGCGCCGCCGACGTGCAGGCTGAAGGGGCGCTGGGTGTTGTCGGTGAGGCCGTTCGTCCGCTCGATGAGGTCGACGATCCAGGCGTGCGGCTCGGCCGGCTCGAAGGCCTTCTCCAGGTCGTCGGGCAGCTCGGCGGGAAGCGGCGCGTCGGTGAACCTGATGTAGCTGGTCACGGCCAGATAGGGCGCGGCGTGGTGCCAGCGCATGTGCGCCTCGATCGAGCCGGGAGTGAGCACGACGTCGGAGTCGAGCCAGTGGATCACGTCGCCGGTGGCCTCGGCGAGCCCGGCATTGCGCGCGGCGGCCCGGCCCGGGTCGTGGCAGACGATCAGCCGGGTGCCTTCGGGGCGTTCGGCCGGCAGCCGCAGGGGCGGGGAGCTGCCGTTGTCGACGACGATGACCTCGATCAGCCCGGCGGGGTAGGTCTGCCGGGCGAGCCCGGCCAGTGCCAGGTCGAGCTTGTCCTGGCCGCCGTACGCGGGCACGACCACGCTGACCCGCAGCGTCGGCGTGTAGGTCTCCGGCGGTTCGAGCATCCGGTAGTCGTTGCCGCGAACCCTCGTGCCGCTTCCAGAAGCAGGCTCGGCCCTCATGCCACTTCCAGAAGCAGGCTCGGCCCTCATGCCGCTTCCAGGAGCAGGCTCGGGCGGAAGCCGCGCCACTGGTTCGTGGCGACCTTCAGGAAGTGGGCGAGCGGGAGTTGCCAGGTGTGCTGGTCGCTCAGCGTACGCCGGAGCATGTAGCCGAGGCCGTGGGTGCGGTAGATGCTGGCCCCGGCCGCCTGGGCGGCCTTGAGGAAGTCTCTGTCCACCGCCCGCGGCTGGGCCGGAAATCCCCCCAGGTCCTGAAATATCGTTCTTGAGGCGAGAATCGTGCCACCTGCCACATGATCGCTGGAGACCTCGCTCGGATAAGCGGCGCCGCTGGCGAACGTGGTACGTCTGATCGTGGCGTGCAACGGCTCAAGGTAAAAGAATTCGGCCGTCGTGCCCACGATGTCGGCCCCCGAATAGGACGCCGCCATGATCAGGTCGGCGAGGTGGTCGGGGCCGTACCAGTCGTCGTCGTCCCACTTGGCCACGTAGTCGCCGGCCGCCAGGGCCGCGGCCTCGTTCAGCACCTCGCCGAAGGACGTCGTGGCCGGGGCCTCGACCCAACTCACGGGCAGGGGACAGCTCTCGACCGCCTGCCGTACCTGTTCGAAGGGGACGCCATGCAGGCCCAGCAGTACCTCGATGTCGGTGTCGCGCTGCCGGGCCATCTGCGCGAGCGCCCCGGCGACCAGCGCCGGGCGCCTGGTGGACATGACCACGCTGATCCGCGGCGTACGCGAGGGCGGCAGGCGGTGGGTCAGGCGGCGCAGCCTGACGCTGTGCTCTTCGCGGCGTAAGTCGGCCAGCGACCTGGGGCCGGTCCCGGTGTGAGCGAGCCAGTCGCGGTCCGTGAGCAGCGCCGCCAGCTCCGGGGGGATCCACGCGGGGGCGTCGTCGGCGGTCAGAGGCACGCCCGCCGCCGCCAGCCGGACCAGCCCGGCGAGCGGCACCTCGTGATCGGGCCACTCGATCTCCAGGCCGCGCAGCGGGCGCAGCGACGGCACGTCGGGCTCATGGCCGTCGACGGCCCATCCGGTGAAGGCCCCGGGCAGCTCGGCGGGGCGGCCCTCACTCCAATGCAGGCGGGCGAGCCCCTTCTCCGGGGTACGCGCGAAGCCGCAGGGGGTGACGGACATGGTGCTCCTCGACCGACGGGACTCAGTCGGCGCCTACCTTACGCCGGTCTGACACCATCTGAGATGTTGAGTTCACCTTAGGGGTTGATGCCGGCGTGGACGGCGATCTGAGCTGAACTAGCAGGATCCTCCCAGTTTTTGTCCAGGAAGCTATGGCACGGTAGTGGCGAATGTTTATTAAGGTGTCAATATCCCATTGCCACCAGATACGTCATGACTACGAAAGGTATGCGCGGATGTTCTCGCCCCGCCGACTGGCAGCGACCGCCGCAATCCTCGGAGTTCTGGCCGTCGCCGTGCTCGTGCTGCTCGTCCTCACCGATCTGCTCACGCTCGGCGCCGCTGCCGCCTCGGGGGCGTTCGCCGTCACGCTGGCCGGGCTCGCCGTGCTCGTGCTGACCGTACGACGCCTCGACGGCAAGGCCCAGCGCATCGACCTGCGAGCCAAGAAGCACGAGGCCGAACTGGCCAAGACCGCCACCGCGCTCAAGCGCATCGAGGGGCGGCTGGACCGTCTGACCGAGGCCATCGAGCAGTCGGCGACGCGGCGCGAGGAGGACCTCGGCGCGATCCTGGCCTCGCTGGGTGAGGACCGGGTCAACGCCATGACGCGGGCGCGAGAGGTGGAGGAGCTGCGCGAGGAAGTCCGCGCGCTGGCCAAGGACCCAGTATGACGCGGATCAGGCACAACGACTGGGGCACGCTGGATCCGCCGGCCATCGGCGCCTGGCAGCCCGCGCTGACCGTCTCCGTGGTGATCCCCGCCTACAACTGCGCCCCGGCACTCGCCCGGACCGTGGCCGCGCTGGCGGAGCAGACCTATCCGGCCCGATTGGTCGAGGTCGTCGTCGCCGACGACGGCAGCGAGCCGCCCATCGACCTGCCCGGCGTCCGGGTCGTCCGGGTGAACGAGGGCTGGGGGCGCGGCACGGCCAGGGAGACCGGCCGGCTCGCCGCCACCGGCGACGTGATCCACTGGCTCGACGCGGACATGGTCCTGGCTCCGGACCACCTGGAAGCGCACATGCGCTGGCACCACCTCATCGACCACGCCGTCGTGATCGGCGACACCCGGTTCGTGGCTGCGTTGGGCGAGGAGGGCACCCAGACCGAGTACACCCGCGCGACCCTCGAGTCCACCAGGATGCTCAAGGACGCGGGTTCGAGCGCGTACCTGCTGCACACCGGCGCCTCCTCCTCCGTCCGCGCCGACCTGCTGCGCGACGCGGGCGGCGTCGACCGGACCCTGAACATGGCCGAGGACACCGAGCTGGGCTACCGGCTGGCGCAGGCCGGGGCGGTGTTCATCCCCGACGAGCAGGCACGCGCCTGGCATGTCGGGCAGTCCACTGTGATGCGCCGTGAGAAGGACGTACACCGGCACAACTGGTCGTTCCTCGGCGATCTGATCCCCGATCTGCGCTGGCTGCGCGGCCATCCACGACGCCGCTGGCTCGTGCCGTACGTCCAGGTCGTCGTGGCGGCGACCGGCTACGAGGAGACGCGCGCCGGCGTGGACTCCGCGCTCGCGGGCACGATCACCGACACGGCCGTGGCGATCGTCGGCCCCTGGGACAAACTGACGGACGAGCGCCGCGACAGCCTCGACGACCCGCTGCTCGACCTGCGCCTCATCCACAACCTCTACCGGAACGAGCCGCGCGTCACGTTCGTGACGGCCGCCCCAGACTCGGCCGCCCCCGCCCCCTTCCTGCTCACGCTCCCGTCCGGCTGGGTGCTGGGCGCCGACACGCTGTCCCGGCTGGTACGCCTGGCGGAACAGGACACGCTGGGCCTCGTCTGCGCCGCGCTCGCCGAGGCCGAGACCGGCGTCGTGACCGCCAGGCTGGAGCGCACCGCGGCCTTCTCCCGCGCGGCCCTGTTCCACGGGGGGACCGACGACCTGGTGGACGAGATGTTCGGGTCGGTCTGGGTGAGCGGGGCCGAGTACGGCTTCGCCACGGAGGACCAGGCCGAGCCGCTGGCCGGAGACGCCGCCAAGTGGCGGGCGCTGGCCGGCAAGCGGCAGAACGAGGTGAAGGAGCTGCGCGCCGAGATCGACCGGCTGGCGGCCGAGGTGGACCGGCTGTCGGCCGATCCCGCCCCCGACACCGCCGCCACCGGGCCGCTGACCTCGCTCATCAGACATCTGCGGAGCGCCGGATGATCCGCGAGCTGCTGGCCGAGATGCCCAAGGCGCGCATCTTCCTGGCCGGGGTCGAGCACGACGTCACCGCCGTGGACCTGGACCGGGACCTGCTGGAGCCGTCGGCGGACACGGAACGGGTGCACGAGGTGCTCGTGCTCGCCCGTACCCCCGCCGACCTGCGCCGGGCCGCCACGCTGCACAAGCTGCTGCCGGAGGCCCGGCGGGTGGTCGTGGCCGTACTCGACACACCCGCCTCCCATCCGGCCCCCGTGCCCACCCCGACGCCCGCGCACCGCTGGCGCTCGCTCACGGATCTGCGGGTCTACCAGCCGAAGGACCGGGTCTGGGTGGTGGACGCGCGGTTCTCGGCGCCCACGCCCGCCGGCCGTACGGTGACGGCGACCGCTCGGGCGTTCGCCGGGCACCGGCTCGACGTCATCACGGCGCCCGCGGCGGCGATCGCGGGCGTCGGCGCGGCCGCCTGGCGTCCCGGGGATCCGAACGCGACGCCCGCCGAGGTGACCGGGCCGGTTCCGGAACGGGTCGGCGCCCCGGGCAGCGACGTCGTGCTCCGCACAGTCGACGCTTCCGAAACACTCGCCACACTCGCGGCTGCCGGAACAGCTTCTGGAATGGCTTCCGGATCAGCGTCCGGATCCGAGGTGGGCGCGGACGACACGGCCGTGGCCGGCTGGTCCGGGTCGCAGACGCCGATCGAGCGGCCGACCGCACGGTCCGCGAGCTGGGAGCGGCTCGGCCGTCCCGGCGGCGCCGGGCTGTCCCTGGCCGACCCCGACGTGCTCGGTCAGCCGTCCATGATCCCGCCGGTCGACGAGCGGCTGGTGAACCCGCAGGGCTTCGTCACCACCCCGTCCCGCGGCCTGGCCTCCCTGGTGGAGCGCGACGGCCGCTGGTCGGTCGTGCTCGACGGGAAGATGGTGACGGCGTTCGCCGAGTCGGGCGGCGTCACGGACGCCGACGTGGGCAGGCTCAGGCAGCTGCGCGGCGTGGAGATCGACTGGCACCACGCCCACAGCGGCCCTCTCGCCGCCGTCCGGGTGCTCACGGGCCTGGCGGCGGCCGGCGTGCCGCTGATCGCGGACACGGTGCCGCGCTGGGCGGGCGCACTCGGCGACGAGCTCGCCCGGCTGCTGATGTCCGATCCCGACCTCTCCGACGAGCTCCGCCGCGAGGAGCACAGCATCCGGCTCCGCCGCGAGGCGCTGCGCACCCACGGCGTCGCGGCCCGCTGGGAGCAGCTCGGCGCCCCCGCCCCCGCTCCCCCGCTGACCTCGGTACTGCTCGCCACCCGGCGCACCGACATGGTCGGGTTCGCGCTCGACCAGGTCGCCCGGCAACGCGACGCCCAGCTCGAAGTGATCCTCGCCCTGCACGGCGTGCCCCAGGGCCATCCGGACGTGGCCGCGGCCATCGCCGGCTTCGACGGCCCGCTGACCGTCCTGGAGGCCGACCACCAGGCGGTGTTCGGCCAGGTGCTCAACGACGCGGCCGCGCGGGCCTCGGGCTCGTTCCTGCTGAAGATGGACGACGACGACTGGTACGGCCCCGACTTCCTGGCCGACCTGCTGCTCGCGCACTCCTACTCGGGAGCCCAGGTGGTGGGCACCGTGCCGGAATTCGTCTACCTGTCGTCGATCGACGTCACCGTGCACCGTAAGCAGATCACCGAGCAGATCACCAGCTTCGTCGCGGGTGGCACGATCCTGGTGGAGCGCTCGGCGTTCCAGGCGGTGGGCGGTTTCCGGCCGCTGCGCCGCTCGGTCGACACCCAGTTCCAGGAGGCGCTGCAGGCGGCCGGCGGGCAGATCTACCGTACGCACGGACTCGGCTACATCCTGCGCCGCGGCCCCGCGGCCAACCACACCTGGCAGGAGCCGATCGGCACGTTCCTGCAGCGCAACAGGAACCAGTGGCGTGGCTTCCACCCCAGCCTTCTCATGGAACTACCGTGACTCCTCGTATCCGCGGCAACGACTACGGGGTGCTCACCCCGCCCCTCCTCGGCCAGTGGACACCCGAGCTGACCGTCACCGTCGTCATCCCGGCTCACGATCGCCAGGAGACCCTCGACCTCACCCTGGCCGCGCTGTCGGCGCAGAGCTATCCGGCCGAGCTCATGGACGTCATCGTCGTGGACGACGGCAGCGCGGTGCCGGTGCGCCTGCCCGATCTCGTCCCGGCGCGTACCCGCCTCATCACCAGCCCGCCCGGCGGCTGGGGCCGGGCCTGGGCCGTCCAGACTGGCGTCGACGCCGCCACCGGCGAGATCGTCTTCGTGCTGGACGCCGACATGGTGCCCCATCGCCACCACGTCGAGGCCCAGCTCCGCTGGCACCACCTGGCCCCGTACCTGGTCGTGCTGGGCTGGATCGACTTCACCGCCGGCGACGTGCTGCCCACCCCCGGCGAGGTGCGCCAGGCGCTGGAGGACGGGCACGAGGACAAGCTGTTCCCCCTCTCCCCGCACCGCCACGACTGGGCCGAGAAGATCATTCTCGACCACGACGGCCTGCGTACCGCCCCGAGCTCCCTGGCCACCCGCATCCACGTCGGCGCCACCGTCTCCTACCCCGCCGCGCTGCTGCGCTCGATCGGCGGCCTGGACACCTCCCTGGTGCTGGCGGAGGACACGGAGCTCGGCTACCGGCTCACGCAGGCGGGTGCCGTGTACGTACCGGACCCGGACTCGCGCGTGTGGCACATCGGGCTGCCGACGGCCATGCGTGATTTCCTGTCGTTGAAGCGGTACAACGACCCTTACGTGGCGGACCGCGTACCGTACCGGCGCTATCTGCGCACGGACCCGGGCCGGCAGTGGCTCGTCCCGTACGTGGACGCGGTCGTCCCCGCGGCGGGCTACGAGGACGTCCGCGCGACGGTCGACGCCCTGCTGGCCGGCTCGCTGCCGGACGTCGCGATCACCATCACCGGCCCCTGGTCCGCGCTGGGCGACGGCCGCCGCTCCCCGCTCCGCGACCCCGACCTGGACCTCCGCCTCATCCACGCCACCTTCGAACACGACCCCCGGGTACGGCTGTCCGACACCGCGGATCCTTCCGGCGTCGTGTCACCGTTCCGCCTCCTCATGCCACCCGGCTGGGTCGCGGCTCGCGACACCCTTGAACGCCTGGTCGGCCACCTGGAAGAGCACGACGGCGGCGCCCTGTGCGTCGCCCTCGACGAAACCGGCCAGGGCGTCACCGTGGCCAGACTCGAACGCACCGCCGCCCTCTCCCGCGCCGCCCTGGTGGCCCGCCCCGGCGAGCACCTGGACACGGTCCTGGACGAGGTCTTCGGCCTGGAATGGGTGGACGGCGACACCTGGGGCTTCACCCGCCGCCCCCCGATCTACCCACCCCGCCGCCGCCCCCTCCCCGACCTGGACCGCGTCACGGCCCAGTACGAGAAGGAACTCACCCGCCTGCGCAAGCGCACCACCCTCATGCAGGCCGAACTCGCCCAGCTCCGCAGGGAGGCGGGCAAGGGCCGCAGGGACGCGGAACGGTGGCGCGAGAAGGCCGAGTCGTGGCGCCGCGAGGCGGTCCGCCTGTCCCGCGCCCAGGACCGCACGGTACTCAAACGAGCCGTCAAGCGAGTCCGCAAGCTGGCCTTTCCCGACAGCTAACCCCAAACTGCATGGCCTTCGCCATGGGGCGCTTCGCGCCTCGGGAGCTCAGACTGTGTCCAGTGGGGGCGCGGCCCCCACGCCCCGCCTAACTGCATCGCCTTCGCCAATGGGGGGCGCTTCGCGCCGTTCGAGCTCAGACTGTGTCAATTGGGGCTGCGCCCCAAACCCCGTCGAGGGGCTGCCGCCCCTCGAGCTCCCCGCCCCCTGGGCCGGAGCGGATGGCCAGCGAAGTAACCGAAGTCCGAGGCCTGACAAGCTACGTTGGGGAGCACATGCGAGTTGTCGACGATGAAAGGAGCGGCCATGAGCGTGGTCCTGCTGCCAGGCGACATCTTGCGCGTTCCCACCGTCGACACACTGCCCAACGGGGCCAAAGTGCACGGCACTCGCGATCTGCAGCCGGGCTACGAAGTGTGGCTGCCGTGGGCGGAACCCGAAGGGGCGCAGTGGGGAGAAGGCGCTGACGACGCAGCGATTCTCGCGCGTTGGCGTGACGCGGCCAGCGCCTAACCCTCCAGAGGCATGATGGCGGAGAACACCGCCCCGTTTCCATGATTTTTTACCGTCTCTTCAGCAGTTCCTGCTGGTCAACGGCTGGCAGCGGGACAACTCGAGAAATCATGGACATCCGACCCAGTGCAACCCACCTCCAGAGACACTCTCCTTGCCGAGGCCGTCCGTCAACGGAGACGGTTAGCACTAGGGCCTGTATGGAGTTGAGATCAATGGGATTGGCTGCGCTGCGGTCTGTGGTCCTGGTAGGCCATCGCCATGGCGCGTGGAGACCTCACCGA
>NZ_JBEZDU010000030.1:0-123403 GCF_040648495.1 Nonomuraea sp. NPDC049129
GCGCGCTGGTCACCGGCCCGCGCGTGGTCTTCGCCGACGAGCCGACCGGCGCGCTCGACTCGCTGGCCGGCGAACAGCTGATGGACGAGCTCACCTGTACGGCCCGCGCGGACGGCATCACTCTGGTGATCGTCACGCACGACAACCGGGTGGCCATGGTGGAGAAGGCCGATGCGGTCGCCGACCACGCTACGTTCGCGACCCAAGGCCCACTCTGGCTCAAGCGATGCTGGAGCGAGTGCTGGCGACCCACAGCGCCCCCGCCCAGTGGGTGACCGCGGACGAGGCCCGCGGCCAGGACCACAAGTTCCGCTCTACCTGGAGAAGCAGCAGGTCGGCCACGGATTCGAACCCTCCCCCCGCCTGCTTCACACTCACGTCGCCCGGACCACTACTTCTCCCTGACAGCCGGCGCCCACCCAAAGGGCAACCCACGCACCCCATACCAGCCCTGGTCAGAGCCACCCAAGCACAGTGGTACCGACCGCCGCCGGGCTGTTCAAGGTAGTCGCAAAAGGTGACGAATACCACCACATCTCCTTGAGTGCGGCCATGCGGACTGCCCTATCTTTGTACTGACTGGTCAGTTTAAAGAGGGGTGGTTGCGGTGATCATTGCGGAAGGGCTGGCGATCGAGGGGGTGTACCCGGAGGTCTCGTTGAAGGCCAGGGCGGGCACGCTCACGGTGGTCGCGGGTTCGGCGGGAAGTGGGCGCACGAGCCTGCTGCTGACGCTGGCCGGGCGGATGAAGCCCACGAAAGGCGCCCTGAACGTCGCAGGGCACGCCAGGCGACGCGCCATCCGCAAAGCCGTGGCGTTGGCGCTGATCGACGGCGTGACGGATCTGGACCGGTCGCTGACGGTCGGGGAACACCTGCGGGAGCGGCGACGTCGGCCGTACCAGGAGATTCTTGAGCGGGTCGGGCTGGCGGGCCAGGAGCGAGTGCTGGTGCGGGAGCTGGATCGGGAGCAACACGTGCGGCTGGGTGCCGCACTGGCGCTGCTGGAAGAACCCAAGGTGATCGTCGCTGACAACGTGGACGCGGGTCTGCCAGTCGAGCGGCAGCAGGCGCTGTGGAACCTGCTGCGCGAGCTGGACCACGCGGTGGTGGCCTCATGCGTGACGCCTCCCGCCCGCTTCGACCAGTTGGTGGAGCTGTCGTGAAGGGCATGTTGCGGTCGCGGCTGACGAGGGCGGCGCTGGCGGCAGTGGTGGTGCTGCCACTCCTGTACGCAGGCCTGTATCTGTGGTCGTTCTGGGACCCGCAGGGCAATCTGGACCGCGTACCGGTCGCCTTGGTCGTCGAGGACCAACCTGCCCAAGCCGCCGGCAAGACCCTGCACGCGGGCCGCGACCTGGCCGGCGAGCTGCTGAAGCGCGACGTGCTCGGCTGGCACGAGTCCACCGCGAAGCAGGCGGCCGACGGGGTGGCGGACGGCACGTTCTATCTGTCGCTGACCGTGCCCGCCGATTTCAGTGCCAAGCTGGCCTCACCCGGCGACGACGACGCCGTACCGAGCCCGGCGCGGCTCGGCCTGCGCGTGGACACGGGCCGCAGCTACATCATGGGCAGCATCTCGGACGCGGTGTTCAACGAGGTACGGGCGGCGGCCGAGCGTACGGCGATCCACGACTACTTCGACAACGTCTTCGTCTCGATCGGCGACATCCACGACAAGACCGCGGAGGCCGCCAAGGGCGCGGACAAGCTGCACGACGGCGTCGTGCGGCTCGGTGACGGCGTCTCGCAACTCAGCAGCGGCCTGGGCACGGCCGAGAGCGGCGCCCGGCAGCTCTCGGCCGGCCTGAACACCGCCAACTCCGCCACGGGCCGACTGAGTGATGGCTCGGCCCAGGTCACGCAGGGCCTCACGCAGGCGCAGCAGGGGATCGGGCACCTGCGCGACGGCCTGCACAAACTCCATACGGAAGGAACTTCTCCCCTCAGTTCCGGAGCGAGGCAGGCATACCAGCAGGTTCACGCTCGGACTCGCACGGTCAACCAGCTCGCCGACGCGTACGTCCCCGTGCTGGACGAATGGGGCCCCAAGATCTCCCAGGCCGCCGAGGCGGTCGCCGCCGCCGCCGACAAGGTCGCCGACAGCGGGTTGGCGACCGGCGCGACGCAGGCGAGCGCGGCGGCCGACAGCGTTCGCGAGGCGAACGCCCAGGCGGGAAGCGCGGCCGACAGCGCCAGGGAGGCGAGCTCGCAGGCTCAGGCCGCGCTCGACCGCCTTGGCGCGGACGCCGACCCCGAGGTGCGCGGCCTACTGCGGAACGCGGCAGCCGCCGCCCGCCGGGCCGCCACTCATGCGGGCCAAGCCCAGGACGCCGCCCGGACCGGCGACAGCGGCGGTGTCGGCAGCGGTGCGGGAACCGGGACCGACGGCGTCGCGGACCTGCAAAACCAGGCGCGGGAGCTGGCGAAGCAGGCTCGCAAGATCGCGGCTGCGGCGCCCCGACTCGGCTCCAGGCTGGACCAGGCCAGAAACCAGCTCAATGCCCTGGACACCGGCCTGGGCAAGCTGGCCGACGGTGCCGCGAAGGTGAACTCGAGTCTGGGCACGGCCGCGACCGGCGCGGACCGGCTCTATCAGGGCGCGACCCAGCTGGCCGACGGTTCCCGCCAGGTCACGAACGGCATCGGCCGCCTGGGCGGCGGGCTGGTCAGGCTGAGCGACGGCGCGAGCGCGCTGAGCACCGGTGTGGACCGGCTCCACGACGGAGCAGGCCAGGCGGACAAGGGCGCGACCAAGCTCGCCGAGGGATCGAAGAAGCTGTCAGGCGGGCTCGGCGACGGCACCGCCCGGATTCCCGACTACGACAAGGGGCAGCGCGACGACCGCGCGGACGTGATGAGCGATCCGGTCCGGCTGGCCAAGACCGTTGACAACGAGGTGCCCAACTACGGCACCGGCTTCGCGCCGTTCTTCCTGCCGCTGGCGCTCTGGGTCGGTGCGATGATCGCGTTCATGGTCCTGAAGCCGCTGAACCAGCGGCGGCTGGCGGGCACGACGGGCGCGGTGCGGATCGCGCTGGCGGGCTGGCTGCCGGCGGCGGTGCTCGGGGCTGCGCAGGTGGGCGTGCTGGTGGCGGTCCTGCGGTTCGGGCTCGGGCTGGAGGCGGCGCACTGGGCCGGGCTCATCGGGCTGCTCCTGCTCGCGGCCGCCGCGTTCATGGCGGTCGTGCAGGCGGTGAACGCGCTGCTCGGCCCGCCCGGGCGGGTGGCCGCGCTGGCGCTGCTGATGCTGCAGCTCACCTCGGCGGCCGGGACGTATCCCATCGAGACGTCGCCTGGGTTCTTCCAGACGATCTCGCCGTGGCTGCCGATGAGCTGGGTGGTATCGGCGCTGCGCAGGTTGATCAGCGGTGGCGATCCCACCGTGGTGTGGCAGGCTTGCGGCGTGCTGTCAGTTTTCCTCGTGCTTGGGCTCGCGCTCACCGCGCTCGCCGTTGAGCGCGGCCGCATCTGGTCCGTCCAGCGCCTGCACCCGCAGCTGGCGCTGTGACCGAACGAAACGAGCGCACCGCCAGGCGCGGGAACAGGCAGGACACCCGGCAGAAGGTGTTCAGGGCGGCTGTGGAGCTGATCGCCGAGCATGGGTACGCGGCCACCACGGTCGACGCCATCGCCGAGCGGGCCGGGGTGGCCAAGGGCACCGTGTTCTACAACTTCGGCAGCAAGGAGGGGCTGTTCGAGGCGCTGCTGGAGCACTCGATCAGCATGCTCGCCGAGGCGCTGGCCGAGGCCGACACCGGGGAGAGCGCGCTGGACGCGCTCGACTCGGTGGTGCTCGGCCAGCTCAGGTTCTTCGAGGAGCACGGGGCCTTCGCCCGGGTGCTGCTGGCCGAGATGTGGCGGACGGTGTGGCAGGAGGCAGTGGCGCTGCTGCGCCAGAGCGCACTCGGCGTTTACGCGAGCGTGCTGCGCAGGGCCGCCGCGAACGGCGAGATCCGGGCGGACCTGGACGTGGAGACGGCGGCGACGGCCGTGTTCGGCATGGTCCTGACGGTCGCCATCGAGCGCCGCGCGCTGTATCCGGACCGGCCACTCGAGCGGACTCACGCGACACTGGTCGAACTCCTGCACGGCCGCATCAACTAAGTCTTACCGCCTGCGCGAGCTGACGGCCTGGTAGGCCGTCAGCTCGCTGCCCGTACCGGTAACGCCTCAGCCGGCGTGTTGCCGCAGCAGCTCATCGATCTGCTCCATCTGAGCCTGGGCCAGCGGCCCGTGCCGCAGCGCGCCGGCGTTCTGCTCGGCCTGGTCGGCCGTCCTGATGCCGGGGATCGGCACCGTGCGCCCGCTGCGGGCCAGCAGCCAGCCGAGGGCGCCTTGGGCGAGGGTACGCCCGTCCGAGGTCAGGATGTCGCGGATCGCGTCCAGCATGGCGAGGAACTCCGGGGCGGGCCGGCCGTCCTTGAAGAAGGTCATCCACTGCGGAGAATCGCCGCGTACGTCGTCCATCGGCAGCCGCGAATCCCGGCCGTACTTGCCGGTGAGCAGCCCCATCGCCAGCGGCCCCCGGTTGACGGAGGCGAGCTCGTGGGTGTCGCACACCGCCAGCATCGCCGGGGTGTCGTGCAGGACGTTGAGGTCATGCTGCACGGCGGCGCAGTGCGGCCCCTTCGCGAACGCGGCCGCCCGTTCGGGGTCGTTGGTGCTCCAGCCGTAGGCCCGGATCAGGCCCTCCTCGACGAGCTCCTCCAGCGTGGCGATCATCTCGTCCACCCGCTCCGGCGGCGCGTCCCCGACGTGCAGCTGGTAGAGGTCGATGTGATCGGTTCCCAGCCGCTCCAGCGACGCCCGGCAGGCTCGCCGGATGTATCCGGGCGAGGTGTCCTCGCCGGTGAGCGTCCGCGTCGCCGCGTCGAAGGTGAGGCCGAACTTGGTCGCGATCACGACCTCGTCCCACTGGCCGGACAGCGCTCTCCCGAGCACCCGCTCGCTGTGTCCGGTGCCGTAGACGTCGGCCGTGTCGAAGAAAGTGACCCCCAGGTCCAGCGCCCGGCGCACGGCCGCCACTGACTCCTCGTCGTCCACCTGACCCCATCCGGCCGGCTTGCCACGGGCCATGAAGGGTCCGCCGATCGCCCATGCCCCGAACCCGATCGCACTCACCCGCAGGCCGCTACGTCCCAAGATCCGGAATGAATCATTCATCTCGTACTCTTCCTGACTTCGCGGAAATGGCAACAGGGAAGACGCTGCCAGCTGGAGTGGACTCCAGGTCAAGTACGTCGATCATCGGTCTCCTTCGAGCCGGTGCTTCCGCCGGCGGGGGAAGCGGGCGAACCGGCGCTAGACGCCGGCCTGTGCCAGGACGTTCGCGAGTCCGGACGCGTCCAGCTGGGTCGAGACGTACCAGGCGCTGCCCGCGCCTGCCTGGTGCCGGGTGACCGCCGGGCCGCCGCCGGCGTAGGTCACGACCGCCGTGGCGCCGGTCAACTGGACGGTCTCGCTCCAGAAGGCGCCGGCCGTCCCGTCGGACAGCGCGACGGGGCCGGTCAGGGGGCGGAACTCCTCGACGCGGACACCGAGCAGGTCGCGCAGCGCGCCGGGATAGCCGCCCAGCCGGACGCGGGTCTCGGGGTCGGCGATGCCGCTGAAGTACGACACGATCAAGGTGCCCCCGCCCTCGACGTACGCGGTGAGGTTGGCGACGGCCTCGTCAGAGATCAGGTACAGGGACGGCATCAGCACCGCCCGATAGCGCGAAATATCGTGAGAAGGGTGGACGAAGTCGGTGGCGAGGCCCCGCTGCCACAGCGCCCGGTGCGCCTGCTCCACCGACGCGCGGAAGTCCAGCCCGGTCACGGGCAGGGCCGGGTTCCGCAGCGCCCAGGCGGCCTCGTCGTCCCAGAGAATGGCCACCTCCGCCTCGGCGGGCTCCGCAGGCGGAAGGGCGCTGAGCGTCCGGCCCAGGTCAGCGATCTCGCGGAAGATCCGGCTGTCGGCGCCCGCGTGCGGGACCATGCCCTGGCACCACTGCTCCGCCCCGCCCTGGGAGGCGCGCCACTGGAAGTGCAGCACTCCGGTGGCCCCGCGGGCCGCGTACTCGAGGCTGCGCCGCGCGTGCTCTCCCGGCTCCAGCGGGAGCGTCCCATCGGGGGTGTACATGGCCGCGACGCCCTGCTCCATCAGCAGCCACGGCTTCCCGCGGGCCCAGGAGCGGGCCAGGTCGGAGGCGAAGGCGACCTGGGCGAGCCCGCCGTCGCCGGGCTCGTCGGTGTAGTGGTCGATGCCCACGAGATCGACCTCGGCCGACCATTTCCAGTGGTCCAGCGGCGTCCACCCCGCCATGACGTAATTGGTGGTCACCGGTTGCCGCCCATGGACGCGCAGGATGTCACGCTGCTCGCGGTAGTGGGCGAGCAGCGCGTCGGAGCAGAAGCGGCGGTAGTCCAGCAGGTGGGCGGGGTTCGACCGGTATTGGGTGGTCCGTGGTGGCATGATCTGCTCCCACGCCGAGTAGTGCTGGCTCCAGAACGCCGTGGTCCACGCGTCGTTGAGCGCGTCGAGGGACTTGTGCCGGTCACGCAGCCAGGCGCGGAAGGCCGTCGCGCAGTGATCGCAGTGGCAGGTCGTGCCGTACTCGTTGTGCACGTGCCACATGGCCGTCGCCGGATGGGCGCCGTACCGCTCGGCGAGCGCCGTCGCGATGCGGCGCGAGGCCACCCGGTACGCGGGCGCGTTGACGCAGTACGTGTCACGACTGCCATGGGTGAGCCGGGTCCCGTCGGCCCGCACCGGCATCGCGTCGGGATGGGCCAAGCCGAACCAGGGCGGCGGGGAGGCCGTCGGGGTCGCCAGGTTGACCTGGATGTCGTTGGCGTGCAGCAGGTCCATGACGCGATCGAGCCAGCCGAAGTCGTAGACGCCCTCCGACGGCTCAAGCCGGGCCCAGGAGAAGACCCCCACGGTGGCGAGGTTGACCTTCGCCTCCCGCATCAGCCGGACGTCCTCCAGCCAGACATCCTCTGGCCACTGTTCGGGGTTGTAGTCTCCGCCGAAATACATGTTCTCTCCAACTGGGGGTGTCACGGCCGCTGATCAGTCGCTGCCGGTTACGAAACTCTGGATGGCCACGACCGCGCCGCCACGGGCCCATTCGCGAAAGTCGTCCACTTCGATCAGCACGTCGACCGAGTTCACCCGGCCGCGCCGGTTCGCGCTGAGCGCCCGGTCGAGACCGTCCTTGGCGACGCGGGCCAGCTCCACGCCCTCACCGGCCACGATCACCGTCTTGACCATGGAGAACGTCGCGACGTGGGCGATGAGCCTGCCGAGCGCGTCCGCGGCTTCGGCGACGACGCCGAGGCACACCTTGTCCCCTTCCGTGGCCAGGCGCATCACCTCCTCGTATGTCACCGGCCGCCGCAGCCCCTGCCCGGCGGCGGTCACGATGGACTCGCTGGCCAGGTAGGCGGAGGCGCAGCCGCGGTGGCCGTCCCCGCACATCGGTCCGCCCGCGTTCAGCACCAGGTGGGCGAACATGCCGAGGTCCGACTCGGCCGCCGTCACCAGATGATCGTGTACGACCAAGGCGTAGCCGACTCCCGCCCCGATCGAGACGAGCGCGAAGTCGCGCAGCCCGCGGGCCGCCCCGAACCAGTGATGCTGGTGGCCCAGCGCCGCCACGTCGTTCTTGACCACGCACGGGATGCCCAGAGCCTGCTCCAGCAGTGACTTGAGCGGCACCTGCCGCCAGCCGAGAAACGACGAGTCGACCAGCCGTTCACCGCCGAGCTGGACCGCCGAGCGGGCGTCGCCGCCGAGCGTGACACCGGCCCCGACAGGCGTCCGCTCGCCGCCGGACAGCTCATCGAGCAGCCCCCTGATCTGGCGGCACACGGCCTGGGGGCGGTGGTCGGAGATCGGCTCGTCGCGGGCCGCGACGATCTGGGCGCGCAGGTCGGTGACGACCGCGTGGACGCGGTCCGCGGTCAGCTTGACGCCGAAGAAACAGTGCTCGCCCGCGGCCACGTCCAGCGGGCGGGTCGGGCGGCCGTTGACCGGGTCGTGGACCACGTCGCCTTCGACGAGGAGCCCGGCGTCGACCATGGGCTTGGTCAGCCGCGTCAAGCTGCCGGTGGACAGGCGCAGGGTCCTGGCCAGCGCGGTCCTGGACTGCGGACCGTGGATGATGAGCTCCTTGACGATGGAGCGTGCCGCGTCGGGCAAGACGTCCCACATGCCGCACCATCCTTGAGGCTCCACCCGCATCAGCGCCAGCCCTCTCACTTGATTTCGCGGCAAAGCTAGCATGTCCACTACGTCACAGCGTGTTCACATAACACGCAAGAAATCTGTGCACAAGTAGTGACATGGCTCTCACCTTCTCCCTAGGTTGGCTCTGTTACAAAGCCAGCCCGCTTTGTAGGAAGAAGGCACGAATGCGTATCACGAGGCTCGCCGGCTCGATCGCGGCGCTCAGCACGGCCGCCGTCCTCGCGGCCTGCTCATCGGGCACGTCCGGGAGCACGACGTCCGGGAGCGCCAGCACGCCGGCAGCGGCCAGTGGGCCGGTCACGCTGGAGTTCTGGTGCTGGGGCACCACTCAGAAGCCCAAGATCGAAGCGTTCAACAAGTCACACCCGGACATCCAGGTCAAGCACACCGACGTGGGAGGCGGCACGGACACCGCCGCCAAGCTGCTCACGGCGACCCGGGCGGGCAACGGCCCCGACGCCGCCTGCATCGAGTACGACACCCTGCCTTCCATGATCGTGGCCGGGGCGCTGGCCGACATCTCCGCCCACACCGGCGACGTCAAGACCGCCTTCAGCCCGGAAGTGTGGAACTTGACCAGCTTCGACGGCGCCGTGTACGGAGTGCCGCAGGATGTCGGCCCGATGGTCCTGGTCTACAACAAGAAGCGCTTCCAGGAGCTGAAGATCGAGCCGCCGGCCACGTGGCAGGACTTCGCGAAGGTCGCGGCGGACGTACGCAAGAAGGACCCGGAGACCTACCTCGCGTCCTTCGCACCCGCGGAGTTCGGCAACTTCGCCGGGCTGGCCCAGCAGGCCGGCGCGTCCTGGTGGAAGGTCCAGGACCAGACGTGGACCGTGGGGATCGCCGACCAGGCCTCCCTCGCGGTGGCCGACTTCTGGCAGGGGCTCATCGACAAGGACCTCGTCAAGGCCGAGCCGCTGCTCACCCCGGAGTGGAACAACAAGCTGAACAAGGGCAAGATCCTCACCTGGCCGAGCGCGCTGTGGGCGCCGGGCGTGCTGTACGGCATCGCGGAGAAGCAGGCGGGCGACTGGGCCATCGCGCCACTCCCTCAGTGGAAGGAGGGCGACGACCGGGTGGCCTTCCAGGGCGGCTCCGCGCTGACCGTCACGAAGACCTCCAAGCACGCCGAGGCCGCGGCCACGTTCGCCAAGTGGATGAACACCGACAAGGCGGCGAACGCTGTCCAGATCGAGCTGGGCGAGTACCCGGCGTCGCTGGCCGGGCAGCAGGCCGCGAGAACCAGCGCACCGCCCAAGCTGACGGCGAACCAGAAGGACTACTGGGACATCGCCACGAAGGCGGCTCAGCGCACGATTCCGCACATCAGCTGGGGCCCGAACGTCAGCACCGCCAGCAGCGCGTTCCAGGACGCCGTCGCCACCGCGGTCCGTGATCACACCCCACTGCGGGACGCGCTGACGAAGACGCAGAACCTCGTAGTGGCGGACATGAAGACCACCGGCTTCAAGGTCGCCGGCCCATGACCGCCCTGCCCAGGGCGGAGCGCAGGTCCCGGGCTCCGTATCTCTTCGTGGCGCCCGCCGTGCTGCTCTTCGTCGCCTTCCTGGCGGTCCCCATCGGCTACGCGATCTACCTCAGCGCGCGCGGCCTGAGGCTGACCGGCAAGGGCATCTTCGGCACGCGCGAAGAGGTCTTCGTCGGGCTCGACAACTACGTCAAGACGCTCACCGACCCCGGGTTCTTCGCCGGCTTCGGCCGGCTCGCGCTCTACGGCCTGATCAGCGTGCCGCTCACGCTCGGGCTGGCGCTGCTGTTCGCGCTGCTCCTCGACCACGCCGGGTCGCGGGCCAAGAGGTTCTCCCGCACGGCGATCTTCATCCCGTACGCCGTACCCGGCGTGACGGCTTCGCTGCTGTGGGGCTTCATGTACCTGCCCTCGACCAGCCCGTTCAGCTACCTGACCCGGGAGCTGGGGCTGGGCGAGATCCCGTTTCTCGGGGCGGGCGGCATCTACCCGTCGCTGGCCAACATCGCGGTGTGGGGCGGCGTCGGTTTCAACATGATCATCATCTTCACGTCGCTGCGCGGCATCCCGTCGGAGCTGTACGACGCGGCGCGCATCGACGGCGCCTCCGAATGGCAGATCGCCTGGCGGGTCAAGATCCCGCTGGTGGCGCCGGCCCTCGTGCTCACCGGGTTGTTCTCGCTGATCGGAACGCTGCAGGTGTACGGCGAGCCGACCACCGTGAAACCGATGACGCCGGAGATCTCCGGGGACTGGGTGCCCTTGATGCACATCTACCGCGACGCCTTCGTCCGCGACGACCTGGCGCTGGCCTCGGCCGCCTCCGTCCTGCTGGCGGTGGGCACGCTCGTGGTCTCGGTCGTGCTCCTGAAGGTCACCCAGAAGCGCGCGTTCGGAGGGATGCAATGAGTGCCGCCAACAGCGTGCTCACGCACCGGCGCGCCCAGATCCTGCCCACCATCGTCCTGCTCCTCGGCTCGATCTACTGCCTGGTGCCGGTCGCCTGGGTGCTCGTGGCCTCGACCAAGTCGAGCGGCGAGCTGTTCTCGACGTTCACCTTCGCGCCGGGGACGGGCCTGCTGGACAACCTGCGCGACCTGTTCACCTACGGGAACGGCCTCTACCTGCGGTGGACGGCCAACAGCGCCCTGTACGCGATCGCCGGCGCCGCGGCCTCGACCCTGATCTCGGCGCTGGCCGGGTATGCCATGGCCAAGTACGAGTTCCGCGGCCGGAGCCTGCTGTTCTACGCCATCCTGGCCGGCGTCCTCGTGCCCGGCATGACGCTGGCCATCCCGCAATATCTGATCATGTCCGAGCTCGATCTGGTGGGCGGCTACTGGTCGGTCCTGCTGCCGAGCCTCATCTCCCCGTTCGGCATCTACCTGGCCAGGGTCTACGCGATGGCCTCCGTCCCGGACTCGACGATGGAGGCGGCCAGGATCGACGGAGCGAGCGAATATCGCATCTTCGGCTCGATCGGGCTGCCCATGATGGTGCCCGGCATGGTGACGATCTTCCTGCTGCAGTTCGTCGGGATCTGGAACAACTTCCTGCTGCCCTACATCATGCTGTCGGACGAGTCCAAATTCCCGATCACCGTGGGCCTGTACACCGTGCTCAGCAAGGGTTCGGGCCAGCCCACCCTGTACGGCATCGCCATCGTGGGCGCCGCCGTGTCGGTGATCCCGCTCATCGTCCTCTTGCTGAGCCTGCAGCGCTTCTGGCGGCTGGACCTGCTCAGCGGAGGACTGAAAGGATGAAACCGCCGTCCATGGAGATTCTGCACTTCAGAGCCGCCGGCGTGTCCGTGGTGATCGAGTGTCCGCCCGATGCCCTGCCCGCGATCCTGCACTGGGGTCCGGACCTGGGCCCGCTCGAGGACGAGGCACTGGCCCACCTGGCGGCCGATCTCCGTCCGCGGCTCGACGTCAGCGTCGACGTGCCCGTACGGATCCCGCTGGTGCCCGAGGCGCGTACCGGCTGGATGGGCCTGCCCGGCCTGTCCGGGCATCACCAGGGACAGAGCTGGTCCCCCGCCTTCACCAGTGTCGCCTACCAGCGGACCGGGCAGACCCTCACCGCCACCGCCAGGGACGAGCACGCCCGCCTCGGCCTCACGATCACGATCGAGCTCGGCGACTCAGGCCTCCTGCGGGCCCGAGCGGACCTGCGCAACCAGTCCCGGTCCCCCTACACCCTGGACGCGCTCAACCTCGCCTTCCCCGTGCCCGGCACCACCACGGACCTCCTCGACCAGGCCGGGCGGTGGGCCAAGGAACGCATCCCGCAGCGCCGCCCCCTCACCACCGGCATCCACCTGCGCGAGAACCGCCGCGGCAGGACCGGCCCCGACGCCGCCACCGTCCTCTTCGCGGGCACCGCCGACCTCGGCTTCCGGCGCGGCGAGGCCTGGGGCCTGCACGTCGGCTTCAGCGGCAACCACCGCCACTACGCCGAGCGCACCTCCAGCGGCCGGACCATGCTGGGCGGCGGCGAGCTGCTGCTGCCCGGCGAGATCATCCTGGCGCCAGGTGAGAGCTATCGGAGCCCCTGGCTCTACGCCACTTACGGGCGCGGCCTGGACGCCGCGGCCCGCCGCTTCCACGAGCACCTGCGCGCCAGGCCCGCGCACCCGTCCGGGCCCCGGCCCGTGATGCTCAACACGTGGGAGGCCGTCTATTTCGAGCACGACCTCGACCGCCTGCTGGAGCTGGCCGGACGGGCCGCCAGGATCGGGGTCGAGCGGTTCGTGCTGGACGACGGCTGGTTCCACGGCCGCCGCGACGCCCGGGCCGGGCTCGGCGACTGGACCGTGGACGCCGCCGTCTGGCCGGACGGGCTGACGCCGCTGGTCAAGCGGGTCAGAGAGCTCGGCATGCAGTTCGGGCTCTGGTTCGAGCCAGAGATGATCAATCCGGACTCCGACCTGGCCCGCGCCCACCCCGGCTGGATCATGCAGACCGGCGACCGCCTGCCGCCGCTCGCCCGCGATCAGCAGGTGCTGGACCTGACCAACCCCGAGGCGTACGCGTACGTCAAGACGCGGCTGCTCGCCCTGATCCGCGAGTACGACCTCGACTTCATCAAGTGGGACCACAACCGCGACCTCGTGGACGCGGGCTCCACGGCGAGAGGCGGCCGGGCCGCCGTCCACGCCCAGACGCACACCGTCTACCGGCTGCTCGATGAGATCAGGGCCGAGCACCCGCGCCTGGAGATCGAGTCCTGCTCGGGCGGTGGCGGCCGGGTGGACCTCGGCATTCTTGAGCGTACCGACCGCGTTTGGGCCAGCGACTGCATCGACCCCGCGGAACGCCAGCAGATCATGCGCTGGACCGGGCAGCTGCTGCCGCCCGAGCTGATCGGCAGCCACATCGGCGCAGGCCGCTCCCACACCACCGGCCGCCGCCACGATCTCGCCTTCCGTGCCACCACCGCGTTCTTCGGCCACTACGGGATCGAATGGGACCTCACCACGCTCAGCGACGGCGAGCTGGACGACCTGGCTTCGTGGGTCGCCCTGCACAAAAGGCACCGCCACCTGCTGCACACGGGCGTGGTGGTCCGCCTGGATGACGCTCCCGAAAGCGTGCAGGCCCATGGCGTCGTCGCCGCCGACGCCTCCGAGGCCGTCTATGAGATCGCCATGCTGGACCGCCCGTCCACCTGGCCGCCGGGCCGGCTCCGGCTGCCCGGGCTCGACCCGGCGACCGTCTACTCGGTCCGCCCGCTCATGCCCGTGACCTCGCACGGGACCGCCCCGACCTGGACGACCGGCGACTTCGCCCTGCCCGGCTCCGCGCTGGCCGGCTCGGGCATCGCCGTGCCGCCGCTGTTCCCCGACGAATCCGTGCTGGTCCACGTCGTCGCCAGGAGCCGCTGAGAAGGTCGCGGACAATCCCGAGCCGTCACCGGGCAGCGCCCCACTGCTCCTTCGGCCGGATGGCTACTGCGACTTCACCACCGGCACGCCCTCGCTCGCCTGCACCAGCACGAACCCCTGACCCTGGAAGGCGAGCTGCATGGCCTCACCGCTCCCCCGGCCGATCAGCGCACCGGCCTTCATCGTCCGGTTAACGCCGACGTGCAGCCCGGTGCTCCAGCAGACGGCCGACTGCCCGTCCGCGTACGTCGGCATGGCCGCCGCGTCCAGCAGCACCGGCGTGCCGTGCGTGGTGACCGCCACCCACCCGGTACCGGTGAGCGTGGTGTTGAACAGCCCGCCCGCCGCGACGCCCGCGCCCTGCACCCGCTGGATGTCCCAGGTGAGCTGCGGCTGGAAGGCGAGCAGGTTGCGCCCGTTGACGGTCAGCCCCTCGTTCTCCAGGTAGAACAGATGGATGTCGTCGGCGTTGTCCGCGAGATAGAGCTGGCCCTGGCCGCGCACGCGCATCAGCGACGCGCCTTCACCTGTCACGGCCTTCTTGAGCAGCTTGCCGATGCCGCCCGCGCCCTCGTACTCGAAGTCCATCTGGCCCTGGAAGGCCACCATCGAGCCCTGCTTGGCCAGCACCTCGTGCGGGAGCTGGACCCGGAGCATCTTGCCGTTCGCCAGGGAGAAGCCGGCGGGAACCTGGCGCGGATCGAGGTTGTCGAAGACGGAGCTGCGCATGATCGGCCTTTCGGTGAAGAGGTCCCGCCAGCGTAGTGACTCCGGGTCAGGCCGGCGGCTCGTCGCCGAGCTCGCGCAGCGCCAGCTCGGCATAGCCCCGGAGGTCGCCGTGGTTGAACGCGATCTCCTCGTGCGCGGCGTCGTCGTGGCCGAGCCAGCCTCGCAGTTCCTCCGCGACCCGGGCGTCCGCCTCCGGGCCCCGCAGCCGGGCCTGCGCGATGGCCGCGCCCCAGCGCACCACGTCGCGGGGATCATCGAGGGCGGCGTCCAGCACGGTCGCCGTCTCGGATGCCAGGTCAGGGGCCGTCTCCTGCGGTGGCGTCACGCCGAGCAGGCCGATCGCGACCAGGGCGGTGGCGGCCACCGCCGGGTGCTCATCGGCCGCCGCCCTGAGCAGCGGCGGCAGGCTGGCGGCCCGCTCCTCGGGGTACCAGGCCAGGGCGTAGGCCGCGGCGGCGCGCACCGGGGCGTCCGCGTCGGCGAGCAGGTCGCGGAACATCGGCAGCCCGGCACCGACCGCGTCATACGCCATCAGCGCGAAGTACGCGAACAGCCGCTCCTCCTCGGCCGACTCAAGCGTCTGGAGGTACTGGAACAGGGCGACATCCTCGCCCCAGTCGTCGTCCTCGTCTTCGTCCTCTTCGTCCTCTTCGTCCTCATCCTCGTCGTCTTCATCCTCAACGTCCGTGAACTGCTTGCCGGCGGCCAGCAGCAGGTCCCCGCCCGCCGCCACGGCGCGATGGTCGTCGAGGGGATAGCCGGACGGCAGGAGCTGTTCCCCGTAGCCGATGGCCAGCTGCGTCAGCAGGTGCAGCACGGCCGGGCGGTCCGGCGTCTCGGGGTCGGCGACCAGTTCCAGCAGGAACGGCACCGCGTGGGCGCTCGCCTCGAAGCGGGTGCCCTGGTGGAAGATGTTCCCGTACAGGCTGTGCAGCGCCTTGTCCCGGATGCCGGGATCGGGAGAGCACAGGGCCCGGATCTGGTCCGGTACGTCCTTCGCGCGGCCGTAGGCGTGCGTCAGGTCGGCCCAGTCGATCGTGTCGAGACTCGCCAGCATGCGGACATGCTGGCATATGGCGCAGGCCGGTGTCCGGAAGTCCGTGACACCGCATCCTCTGGGGGCAGATGCCCAGTACGTACCGAGGACGTACAGGGAGGCATCATGCGGAGCAAGCAGTGGACCGTGCAGATCTACATCAGCGAGGACGACACCGATGAGCGCACGCTGGCCCGTGCGGTCCTGTCCGCCGAGGAGAGCGGGTGGCATGAGAGCGTCGGCGTGGCCAGGCGCAACCCCGAGGACCGTGCGGTGCCGGAGATCGGCGACGAGCTGGCAGCGGGGCGGGCGCTGATGGACCTGGCCGACAAGCTCCTCGGCGACGCCGCCGAGGACGTGGCCACACTCGGCGGCCCGATCGAGGCCCGTTGACCACGCGTACGAAGACGCCCGGCGAGAAGCCCCACTGGTAGCCCGCCGGGCGCCTTCACGATCAGCCCTCCGAAGGCAGGAGCAGCCGGAACTCGGTCCGGCCCGGACGGCTCCGTACGTCCACCGAGCCGCCGTGCGCGGCCACCACGGCGCGGACGATCGCCAGCCCGAGCCCCGCACCTCCGGTGGCGCGTGACCGGCCCTGGTCGGCGCGGGAGAACCGCTCGAAGATCTCTTCCTCCAGCCCGGCCGGCACGCCGGGACCGTCGTCCACGACGGTGACCTCCACCGCGGCCGGCAGCCTCCGTACGGCCACGACGACCGTGGTGCCGTCAGGGGTGTGGACGCGGGCGTTGCTCAGCAGGCTCGCGATCACCTGGTGCAGCCGGAGCGCGTCGCCGGTCACCGTGACGGGGTCCTCCGGCAGCTCCAGCCGCCAGCGGTGGCCGGGCCCGGCGGCCCGCGCGTCGCCCGTGGCCTCGATGGCCAGGCGGGACAGGTCGACCTCCTCCCGGGCCAGCGGCCGTCCCGCGTCGAGCCGGGCCAGCAGGAGCAGCTCGTCGACCAGCTCGCTCATCCGCCCCGACTCGGCGTCGATCCTGCCGAGCGCGTGCCGTACGCCGTCCGCCATCGGCTCGTCGCCGCGCAGGGCGAGCTCGGCGTGCCCGCGGATCGCGGCCAGCGGCGTGCGCAGCTCGTGGCTGGCGTCGGCGGCGAAGGCGCGCAGCCGCTGCTCGACGGCGTGCCGACGGCCCAGAGCCGCCTCCACGTGGCCCAGCATGCGGTTGAACGCGGCGCCGACCTGTCCCGTCTCGGTGCGCGGGTCGGTGTCGGGTACGCGTTCGGCCAGAGTCACCTCGCCGCTGGCCAGGGGCAGCTCGGCGACCTTGCGGGCCGTCGTGGCGATGCGTTGCAGGGGGCGCAGCGCCAGCCGTACCCACAGGGCGCCCGCGACACCCGTGACGGTCAGCGCGCCGGCGAACATCACCAGCTCGAACAGCCACAGGTGGTTCAGCGTCTCCTCGACCCCGTGCAGGGACAGCCCGGTGATCATGACGTCGCCGTCCCGGCCCGCGGCGGCGACGAGCCGGTAGTCGTCCAACCTGGACAGGTCCACGGTCTGCGGCGGCCCCCCGACCGGCAACGCCGCCAGAGTCGCCTCGTCGTCAGGGCTGAGGCCGGGGTGGGTGCCGTCCCGCTCCGACACCACCGCCGCATGGGTGACGCGCCCGTTGACCAGCCGCGCGCCGAACGTACCCCGCGCCTGTCCCCGCGTGTCCTCGCCGTGTTCCAGGCTCGCGGCGAACCGCGGGCCGTCGGCGGCGATCTGCTGGTCGACGCGGGCGAGCAGGAACCGCTCCATCGCCACCGACGTGGCGACGCCGACGGCCGCGCACGACAGCGCGAGGAGTACGAGCAATCCGGCGATCAACCGGGCCCTGAGCGTGCGAGGGACGAGGTTCACGGCTTGAGCACGTACCCGACGCCGCGCACGGTGTGGATCAGCGGCCGGCGGCCCGCGTCGATCTTCTTGCGCAGGTAGCTGATGTACAGCTCCACGACGTGAGCCTGGCCGCCGAAGTCGTAGGACCAGACGTGGTCGAGGATCTGCGCCTTGCTGAGCACCCGGCGCGGGTTGCACATGAGCAGCCGCAGCAGCTCGAACTCGGTGGGCGTCAGCTCGACCGGCGTACCGGCCCTGCTCACCTCTCTGGCCTCCTCGTCCATGGACAGGTCGGCCACGACGAGCCGGTCCTCGTTGCCGGGCCGCGCCATACCCGCCCGGCGCAGCAGCCCGCGCAGCCGCGCGAGCACCTCGTCCAGGCTGAACGGCTTGGTCACGTAGTCGTCGCCGCCCGCCGTGATGCCCGCGACCCGGTCCTCGACCGCGTCGCGCGCGGTCAGGAACAGTACGCACAGCTCGGGCCGCAGCGCCCGGAGCCGGTTCATGAGCTCCAGCCCGTTCAGGTCGGGCAGCATGACGTCCAGGATCGCGGCGTCCGGCGCGAACTCCTCGGCCGCGCGGATCGCGGCGGCCCCGCTCGCCGCGGTGCGTACCTGCCAGCCTTCCTGGCACAGCGTCTTCTCCAGCACCTCGAGGAGGTCCGGCTCGTCGTCCACGACGAGCACGCGGATCGGTGTGCCGTCCGGGCGCAGCAGGCTGTTCATGTTCCCTCCTATTCGTCACAAAATACGAGGTTCTTCTGAGAATCCGCTGAAGAGCCCGTTCATAGGGAAAACAGAGGTTCGCCAGGCACGGTCTACTCCCATGACCACTCTTCAAGCACCGGCTCGGGCCGCTTTGACAGCGCCGCCGCGCCGCCGCCTGCGACCAGAGCCCGTGCTGGCGGCCGTGGTGGCCGGCGCGGTCGCGGTCGTCGTCCTGTGGTGGCGCGGCACGCCGTCCGTAACAGGCCTGGATGGCTGGCTCACCGAGGCCGGCCGCGTCACGGGCCTGCTGTCCGGGTACGGCATGGCCGTGCTGCTCGGGCTGATGGCCCGCGTCCCGGCTCTGGAGCGCGGCGTGGGCAGCGACCGGCTGGCCCGCTGGCACGCCATGGGCGGCCGGTACGTCATCGGGCTGGTCACCGCGCACGTCCTGACGATCATCTGGGGGTACGCGGTCGCCGACCAGGCCGGGGTGGTGGACGAGGCGGTCACGATGGCGCTGGCCTTCCCCGACGTACTGAAGGCGACCGTGGCCTTCCTCCTGCTGCTCGGGGTGGCCCTGGTGTCGGCCCGCGCCGCCCGCCGCAGGCTGCGCTACGAGACCTGGTACTACCTGCACTTCTACACCTACCTGGCGGCCTGGCTGGCGTTCGGGCACCAACTGGCGACCGGCGCCCAGTTCACCGGCGATCAAGTGGCCCAGTTCGCCTGGTACGCCCTCTACCTCGGGGTGGCCGCGCTGCTGGTCTGGTACCGCTTCCTCGGCCCGGTCCGGGTGTGGGCGCGCCACCGGCTGCGGGTGGCCCACGTCAGCGCCGACGCGCCGGGGGTCGTCTCGATCCATCTCACCGGCCGGAGCCTGGCGCGGCTCGGCGCCGAGCCGGGCCAGTTCTTCCGGTGGCGCTTCCTGACCCGCGACCTGTGGTGGTCGGCCAACCCCTACTCGCTGTCCGCCGCGCCGGACCGTGGCGGGCTGCGCATCACGGTCAAGGCGCTGGGCGACCACAGCGCGGCGCTCGCCCGGCTGCGGCCGGGCACCCGGGTCATCGCCGAGGGGCCGTACGGCGGGTTCACCGCGCGTCTCGGCCGCGCTCGCAAGTCGGTGCTGATCGCCGGCGGCGTCGGCATCACCCCGCTGCGCACCCTGTTCGAGACACTGCCCGGGCAGGTGACCCTGCTCTACCGCGCTCGTACGCCGGAGGAACTGCTGTTCAGGGACGAACTGGAGGAGATCGCCAGAGCACGCGGGGACGCCAGGCTCTACTGCTCGGTCGGCCCGAGGTCCCCAGAGCTGTTCGCCGGGCTCGACCGCCTGCTCCCCGACCTGCGCGAGCACGACGCTTACGTGTGCGGGCCGCCCGAGATGACGCGGTCGGCGATCCAGGCGCTGCGGTCGGCGGCCGTGCCCGCCCACCGGATCCATCACGAGTCTTTCGAGTTCTAGGGGTTCCCTCCATGAAGAGAGCGCTGCTCGCGGTGGTCACCACCGTCATCGGCCTGGTGCTGCTGCTGTCGTTCAAGCCGCACGACGTCACCGGGGCCACTCAGCCACCCGCCGCCCTCGCCCAGACGTCCGCTCCCACTTCGGCTGAGGGATCCACAGGTGCCCGGACGGTCGACGGCGACGTGGCCGACACGCGCTGGGGACCCGTGCAGGTGCGGATCAGCGTCAGCGACGGCAAGATCTCCGACGTCCAGGTACTCCAGGCGCCGAACGAGAACCGGCGCGACGTCGAGATCAACGACAGGGCGCTGCCCGTACTCCAGGAGGAGGCCCTGACCGCCCAGAGCGCCCAGATCGACTCCGTCTCGGGCGCCACGTACACCAGCGACGGCTACACCCGCTCCCTGCAGAGCGCCATCGACCGGGCCGGGCTGTGACCCGCCACGTCGAGCACGCGATGGGGACCGTCTTCTCCTTCGACGTACGCGACGCCGACTCCAACGGCACCGCCGACGAGGCGGTGGCGCGGGCGGTCGCCTGGCTGCACCACGTGGACGCGGTCTTCTCCACCTACCGGCCGGACAGCGCGATCAGCCGCCTCGGCCGGGGCGAGATCGAGCTGTCCGCTTGCCCGCCCGAGGTGGCCCAAGTGCTCTCGCTGTGCGCCCAGACAGAACACGACACAAACGGATATTTCACCATGTACCCCGGTGGCCGCCTTGACCCGTCCGGCCTGGTGAAAGGGTGGGCGATCGAGGAGGCGTCCCGGATCCTGTCCGAGGCGGGGGCGCCCCGCCACTGCGTCAACGGCGGCGGCGACATCCAGCTCGGCCCCGACCCCTCACCGTGGCGGATCGGCATCGCGCACCCCGCCCGCCCCGGCGCCCTCTGCACCGTGGTCACCGGCCACGACCTGGCCATCGCCACCTCGGGCAACGCCGAGCGGGGCCCGCACATCCTCGACCCCCACACCGGGCGCGCCGCCGACGCGCTGCTGTCCATCACTCTTGTCGGCCCCCGCCTGACCGCCGTCGACGCCTTCGCGACGGCGGCGTTCGCGATGGGCGACACCGCCCGCGACTGGGTGGAGGAGACCTCCAACCTGGAGGCGTTCGCGGTGACCGCGAGCGGCGACACCTGGCGGACCAGAGGGTTTCCCACCCTCTAACCCCTCTCCTCGCCTCGCGGGTTGTGTTGGCGGCGCAAGCTGGTTTAAAGTACAAACCAGTTTGAGGCTAAGAGGAGTTGTCATGGTAGACGACGGTGAGCAAGCTCCCAGCCCGGAGGAGACTCTGCGCCTCATCGAGGAGCAGCGGGCCGCCACGGTGCGAAGGTTCAGGGGCGATCCCCTGTTCCTGTACATCCCCTGGGGCGTCGCGTGGTTGGTCGGCTTCACCTGCTTCTTCCTGCACTACGGGCTCGACGGCAAGCCGTACGCGCCGATCTCCCAGACACAGGCGCTGGCCGTCCTGATGATCTCCATGGTGATCGCGGGCTCCCTGGCCGCGTACGAGATCACCAGGATGAACTCGGGCGTCCGGGGCGAGAGCTCGGCCAGGGGCACGATGTACGGCTACACGTGGTTCGCCGGGATGATGGTGATGTCAATCATCGCCATCCGGGTCAGCCCGATGCTGCCGGAGGCGGAGGCCGGCCTGGTCTGGTCGGGCGTCTCCATGCTGGTGGTGGGCGTCATGTACATGGCCGGCGGCGCGATCTTCCTGTACTGGCCGATGTTCTTCGTCGGCGTCGGCGTGACCGCCGTCAACGGCTTGGGCGTGCTGCTCGGCCCCGGCTGGCACGCGCTGCTGACGGCGGTGCTGCTCGGCTTCGGGCAGATCGTCGTGGGCCTGTGGTGGCGGCGGAGGCAGTGCCGGTGACGGCCGGTGACGTTCCGGAGCTCGATCCGGTGATCCACGCGCAGGCCAGGCTACGTGTCGTCGCGACGCTCAACGCGATGGGCGGGGGCGACGAGATCGCCTTCCCGGCGCTCAAGGATCTGCTCGGCATGACGGCCGGCAACCTCTCGGTCCACCTGACCAAGCTCGAGGAAGTCGGCTACGTCCAGATCACGAAGACGCACAAAGGCCGTACCCCGGTCACCTATGTCTCGCTCACCAAGCGCGGCCGGGTCGCCTTCGACGACTACACCAAGGCGATCCGCGCTCTACTCGACTCCGCAGGAGGCACTTCATGACCATCCTCGCCAGAACGGTGGAGGTCACCCGGCGCTACGGCGACGTGCTGGCGCTCGACCGCGTCTCGCTCGACATCAGGGCGGGAGAGCTGGTCGGCCTGCTCGGCCCGAACGGCGCGGGCAAGTCGACGCTGATCAACCTGTTCGTGGGCCTGCGCAAACAGACGTCCGGCACGGTCGAGCTGCTCGGTGGCTCCCCGCAGGATCCGGTGGTACGCCGAGGCATCGGGGTCACGCCGCAGGAGACGGGCCTGCCGGAATCACTGAGGGTCGGCGAGATCGTCGACTTCGTCTCCGCCCATTACCCGAAAAAGGCCGATAAAAGGGAGTTACTCGCCCGGTTCGGCCTCGACGACCTGGTCAAGCGGCAGATCGGCGGCCTGTCCGGCGGCCAGAAGCGGCGGCTGGGCGTGGCGCTGGCCTTCGTCGGCAACCCGCGGATGGTCTTCCTCGACGAGCCGACCACCGGCCTCGACGTGGAAGCCAGGCGCGCGCTCTGGGACGGCGTCAAGGACTTCCATGAGAGCGGCGGCACGGTCCTGCTCACCAGCCACTACCTGGAGGAGATCGAGGCCCTGGCCCAGCGGGTCGTGGTCG
Source organism: Nonomuraea sp. NPDC049129 (assembly GCF_040648495.1). NCBI lineage: Bacteria > Bacillati > Actinomycetota > Actinomycetes > Streptosporangiales > Streptosporangiaceae > Nonomuraea > Nonomuraea sp. NPDC049129. The sequence goes on from NZ_JBEZDU010000030.1 coordinate 22,178, forward strand.
TCGGCCACGGCCGGGTGCTGGCCGACGACACCGTGCGGGCCGTACGCGACATGGTGGGGGTGCGGCGCGTCTCGCTGGTCGCCGAGAACCTGCCCGAACTGCCCGGCGTGCTCGCCAGCGAGCGTACGGACGGCCGGATCAACCTGGTGACCACCGACCCCGACCGGCTGGTCGTCGAGCTGGTACGGAGCGGCACGCCGTTCTCCGGTCTGGAGATCAGGCCGACCTCGCTCGAGGAAGCCTTCCTCGCCATCACCGCTAAGGAGACCGAGCATGTCTAGCCTGATCCTGGCCCACACCCGCTATCTGATGCTGGAGCAGATCCGGGTGCCGATCGGCCTGGTCGCCAGCTCGTTCTTCCCGGCCGCGTCGATGCTGGCGTTCGTGGTGCCGTTCACGGGGGACGATCCGGTGGCCGCGACGCGGGCGACGGGGTCGATGATGCTGATCGGCGCCATGTCGGCCGCGCTCATGGGGCTCAGCATCACGGTCGCGCAGGACCGCGAGCTACCGTGGAACCCCTACGTACGTACGCTGCCCGCTGGACCGTTCCCCCGCTTCGCCGGGCGGATCCTCACGACGATGGCCTCGATGCTGGTGTCGACGATCCCGGTAGTGGTGATCGCGGCCCTGCTCACCAAGGCGACCATCACGGTGCCCAAGCTGCTGATCGGGCTGCTCGCCCTGCTCGGCGGGGCGGTGCCGTTCATGCTGATCGGGCTGTTCCTGGGCTTCGTGCTGGCCTCGAAGGCGGCCATCGGCGTGTCGCAGGTCGTGTTCTTCCCGATCGCGATCCTGGGCGGGCTGTTCCTGCCGCCGCAGATCATGCCGGACTTCGTGCAGAAGGTGTCGCCGTTCGTGCCGAGCCGTGGCGCCGGGGAGCTGATCTGGGCCGTGACGACGGGAACCTCGCCGAACATGGTCGCGGTGATCATGCTCGGCGTGTGGACCGTGATCGCGGCGCTGGCCGCGGGCTGGGCCTACCGGCGCGACGAGGGCCGCCGCTTCTCCTGACCCCTCCTCTGGTCCCTCCTCGAACGGGGGGTGTGCCGCCGAGTCCGCAGCGATCTCGACGGCACACCCGTCCGTGAGGGGGTCCGGTTATTTCTTCTCTTCGAGGGTGACGGAGACGTTACTCGACTTTCCGTCCCTCATATAAGTGATCTGAACCTGTTGGCCTACTTTGAAACCTCTGACCTGGCCAACAACTGTATCTCCGCCCTCCACCGGCGTGTTGCCGATCTTGGTGATGAGGTCGCCCTCCTTCAGTCCGGCCTTGTCGGCGGGGCTTCCGGAGGTGACCTGGCGGATCAGCGCGCCAGGCACGTCGCCGGTGGCGTCGGTGACACTCACGCCCAAGAACGCGTGAGTCACCTTGCCACCGCTGATGAGCTGGTCGGAGACCTGCTTGGCGGTGTTGACCGGGATGGCGAAGCCGACACCGATGTTGCCGCTGCTGCCGCCGTTGGTGGCGATGGCGCTGTTGATGCCGATCACCTGACCGGCCGCGTTGACCAGCGCGCCGCCGGAGTTGCCCGGGTTGATGGCCGCGTCGGTCTGGATGGCGTCGCCGAGCGTCGTCGCCCCGCTCTCCTGGCCCGGCTGCTGCTGCCGCTGCTGGCCCCAGCCGGGCGGAAGCTGCTGCTGCTGGTCCTGCTCTCCGCCGACGGTGACCGTGCGGTTGAGCGCGCTGACAATGCCCGCCGTGACGGACCCGTCGAGACCGAGCGGGCTGCCGATGGCCAGTACGGCGTCGCCGACCTGAAGCTGGTCGCTGTCGCCGAGCGAGGCCTTGGTCAGGCCCGAGACGCCGTCGGCCCTGATGACCGCGAGGTCGGTGGACGGGTCGGTGCCCACGACCGACGCCTTGGCCGTCTTGCCGTCGTTGAACTTGACGGTCATCTGCCCGCCCTGTCCGGCGCCGACGACCACGTGGTTGTTGGTGAGGATGAGCCCGTCGTCGGACAGCACCACGCCCGACCCCTCGCCGGTCTGCCCCTGGATCATCACGACCGAAGGCTGCACCTTCTGCGCGACCTGGGCCACGGTGAGCTGGTTGGAGGCCTGCTTGAAGACCGGGCTCGGCGCGGAGACGACTGTGGTGGGCTGGAACGCCGTGGCGGCGACGGCCCCCGCTGCGCCACCCCCAACGGCCATGGCCGCCAGGGCGAGCCCGGCGATCGTCTTCCGCCCGACGGAGAAGCCCTGCCTGGGCGGCTTGGGCGGCGGAGGCTGGTTCATGATCACGGTCTCTCGCCGGGGAAAGCCCCCGGCGGAGGGCGGCTGGTCGCCGAACTGGCTCCAGCCGCCGGCGCCCTGCTCGCGAGGCTCGTTCGCGTTCATCGTCATCTCCTCAATTACCGATGACTCAAGAGTGCCAAGGAGCGCGTAAGTGCAGGTTAAGCCGGTGATCAGAACTGTATGAGAGGGTTGACGGCAGCCTTATCACAGCTGGTCACGGCCCGGTTATCCGTATGAACCTGGTCGGAAATTTACCTTGGGCGGCAACCACACAGGTCAGGGACGGTTTAATCGGCCCTCGTCCGCTTGAGCGGGTCGGCTCCTCGCGCGAGTACCAGGTCGGGGAGCTGGGCGAGGATCGGGTCAGGGCCCAGTGTACGGATGGGGATGTGGTGGGCGGTGGCGGCCAGGGCGCGCAGGTGCGGCGGGGTGAGCGGCCGGACCGCCCAGCACACCAGTTGCGCCGCGCGTTCTTCGGTGCTGGGGGTGCGGGCGGGCCGCTCGTCGATGGCCGGGGCCGGTGGATCCACGGCCAGGAAGGCGACCGGTGCCATCCGGGGATCTTCGCCGAGCGGACGCACCCGCGCCCACGCCTGACCGTCGCGCATGCCGAGCCGGACGTACGGTTGCGGGCACAGCTGCCAGCCACTGCGGCGCAGCCGGGAGGACTTCCTGGCCATCGGCGACAGCCAGTGATTGGGGATGAGCACGGCCCCGTGGGCGGGATGCCACAGCACCCCGCAGTCGACGTCGGCCTCGTCCTCGGCGGCGCCGGCGTGGTCCGCGTAGCCGGCCAGCATGGTCTGCAGGCAGGCGATGGTGTCGGCCGGCGTTCTGTGCCGGGCGATCATCGCGCCGCCCCGATACACCAGGTACAGGTTTCTGGGCCGTTCGACGGTGAGGGTGGCCGGCGCGTACGCGGCGTCGGCGGTGTGCGCCGACAGCCAGCCGTCGAGTTCGCCGGTGACCGCACCCCGGGTGGCGATCCCCACGACGCGGTCGCCGGCGCGGACCGGCCGCACCGAGGTGCCCTCGCCGGAGGTGACGTTCACCGAGCAGGAACTGGGGGTTTCCATCACCACTCGGTCGGGTTCGTCCCCGAGCGTCGACACGATCATGGCACTCACCTGGTGGTAGCCCTCCAGGATCCGCGGGGGCGCGCCTGGGTGGAGCAGCACGCCGCTGGGGGTGCCCAGGGGCGCGGCCGCTCGGGCCATCTCGGCCAGATCGGCCAGCTCGGGCAGATCGGCCAGGTCGGGCAGGTCGGGCAAGTCGGTCGACTCGCCCGTCTCGGGCAGGCTGGCCGGGTCGGGCAGGTCGGCCAGCCGATCGAGTCCGGTGCCGGAAAAGGCTCCGAACAGCCGAATCCGATCGTCGCCGGACACCACCACACCGCCGTCCCGCAAGGGCGCGTTGGCGGCCAGGTCGGTCAGGAGCTGGTCGCAGTAGGCGCAGTCACGGCCCACCCCGACCGCCAGGATCGGCGTGCCGACTCGCGGGAACAGGGCGGCCCGCTGAAGCAGGTCACGCCGCAGTGCCCGCCCGCGCTCCTCGTACTCCTCGATCTCGGGATCACCGACCAGAATCGCGGCCTGGTCGTCCAGCGTGATGAGGCCCGCGCTCGCCCACACCCGCAAGCAGCTCAGGGCCGCCTGCCCGGGCGATCCATCCAGCCCGATCGCGACGATCCACCGCAGCCAGCAAGCCGCCGGGGCGTTGAGATACGCGCCGATCGCGGTATCGGTGCGCACCAGCACCGCCCCACCGGACGCCAGCCCGGCCAGGACCGTCTGCGGCCCCCAGCCGATCTTCATCGACAGCGGCGCCTGCACACGGAGAGGTCGGGGGCAAGCGAGCAGCAGACCAGCCCCGGGCAGCATCGGCCGACCGGCCCAGCGATGCCGCTACACAGGTCGCCTTCGGGTATGCATGCTTGGCTGGCCGTGTAGACCTGGGTGAAGAATTCTGGCGAGTCCATGCGATGTGCTCCTTGACGTACTGGCGGCCATTGCGTTGTGCGAGGCCACAACCAGCGTCAATCACTGTAAGCATCCAGTCAATTGCATAAAGTGATGCAGGTCGGGCGTATCGGCCGACCCGCTACACACTTCTCCCCGAAAGGGTCAGGCCCCGGGAAGCTCCGGCCACTGAGCCTGCTGCGCATCTCGCCTCATAGAGTGCAGGGATGGGGACCAACGGTCGGCTCCGTAGCCTCGTCGTCGGTGATGCGACCTGGCTGTGGTCGGTACATCACAAACATGCCGAATGCCGCGAGATCCTCTCTCTTCACCGCGAGGGCGCCGACGTGACCCTGCGCATCGTCTTCCGCGCGGGTCCCGGCCGCTATGTCGCCGAGGGGCACTGGTACGCGGGCTCGATCACCAATGGTCGCGGAGATCTGCTCAACCTCCACGAGCCGGGGGTCGTGCGGCGGCTCCTCGACGAGACAGCGACGCGCGACGCCCTGCCCGCAAGCCCTGGCGAGACGGAGGTGGACGGCTGGCCTCTCTTCGACGCACTCGTCAGCCGGGGCGACCGTCCTTGAACGTGGGCCGATACGAGCACGTTTGATCCCGCGCGCCGCTAGTCTGCCTCCGATGGCGATCAGATCCGCTGCACGCGAAGCCGGAGCCGCCGAAGAACCCGACCGATGGGGAGAACAGGGGATCCCGGTGCCGCCCACAAACGAGCGAGTGGTCAACCACGCATTTCTCAGAGGCATGTACGACGACAGGTATTTTCCCGATCACGTTGTCGACAAGGGGAAAGCGATCCTGCTGAGGCTGTGCGAGCGGATCGAGGCCGAGCGGCCTTCGGATCTGGCGGCGTTGTATCTGCTCACGGAGGTCGCAACGGAGGAGTTCAACGCGCTGGAGGCTGAGTTCGAGGCGGCCGACAGTCAGATTGAGACCGTCGCGCGCGAAGTGATCGCCGAGGACTTTTGGTTCGTGGCGTCGGCATACGGTTTCGCGGACGCGGATATGGAAGCGTTGATCGGCGCCCGCGAGTGGTGATGTGGTCGATACCACGATGAACTGAGGGGCCGACGCAGCGCTTGGGCTGGTGCGCGACCTGCGTAAGGGCCCTTACCGCGCTTCGCCGCGTTGCCCTGCCCGACAAAACTCTCCTCACAGACTCGAACTTTCCGCGGGGACCCCAGAGAAGCCATTGCCCGTAGAACACTACGGGCCCCTCCTCCGTCTCGCGATCCATCAATCTGGATCGTCGCTCGGGACGGGCAGGATTCATAAAAAGCTCCCTAAACCCGTATGCGCGGTGACCCGTCCCGAGCTCGTCGCGCGGAGAAAATGATCGCGGTCACGCCACGATCGTTCAGTCGGGGAAGGCGGCGCCGGAGCGCTGCCCACGTCCGCTGAAAGCCACGCTTAACCGCCGCCGCTCGCCCATGACCGGCAAATCGACCGGCTCGCCAGTGGGAAAGGGGTCGTGTTCGCGACCGCGAATTCAGGCCGCGCTGTTTGCACGGTCACCGCCAACAGAACCATGGGAGCTCGGTATGTCGAAGCCGGATGTCGTTCCGCTTCGACCGGATCTCTGACAGATCGCCTGCCGGCACGTCAACTGAAAGGCGGCAGAGCACACGCTGCTGGAGTCCCACTTCTGTATGGAACCCGTCCACCACTTCCTCTAAGGAGTCAAGGTGAAGATGCCTCTCGGCCGCCTCAGCGGCATCGTGGCCATCGCAACTCTCGCGCTCACCCTTCCCCTTACCGGCACGGGCCTCGCCCAAGCCGCCCAAACCATCCCAATGGCGTGCAACGCTGTCCAAAACAGCAGCGACCCCGCAATCAGCACTTTGTTGGGGCTCCTTGGGATCGTCGCCCCGCCGAATACTCCTGTGGGAGTCCAGTGCAGGCCGATGCCGAACGGTGACCCGAGCGTAAACTTCTGCGCCCAGAACAACTCGTTCAACGGCGTTGTCGCGTTCGGGCAGGTGCCCAAAAACCACACCTGTCCGTGAACCGTGAGCTCGCCGCCCAGCGCCGCTCCCTTGTGCACAGCTGGTTCCGGGAGCGGCAGGCCGGGTCGCCGTTCGCCGGGCTCATGCAGGAGCGGATCGTCACGGCAGCTGGGAGCCGTTGAGCCTCACGAAGGGTACGCCGATCGCGGTGCCGGAAGGCGGCCAGCACGCGGGACTCGCCGTGACCCACCGGATGGCGGCGATCGGCATCCAGGTCGACACCTGGGACGAGGAAGTGTGGGCGCGGCCGGCCGCACGGGAGGAGGCGCGGACGCTCGGCATCAGCGCCGGCAGCATCGTGATGGTCGTCGAACGCAGCTACTTCGCGGGCGAGCTGGTGGTCGAAGTGGCCGACATCATCGTGCCCGCGGAGTCTACGAAGCTCGTCTACAACGGGCCGGTCGGCGACAGCTGAGGCGATCTACAACCGCGGCACCACGTGGGCGGCTATCGAGGGCGGGTCCCAAGCTGCTGAGAGACGCGCAGTAGATAGCCGTCCGGGTCCTGCACCGCGAACTGGCGCACGCCCACGGCATCGACGCTCCTTTCGTACCAGCGCTCTTCCAACGGCAACCACATGTCGTAACCGGCGGCAAGCAGCGTGGTGTGAATCCGCTCCACGTCGTCCACCTCAACCGTCAGGTTGATCCCACGCCCGTACGGGTGGTCCAGCTCCGCGCGTGGGTAGAGACGGTCCTGACTCCACGGCTGCTCCAACATCAAGTCCGCCGCCCCGTCACGTTCAAGGTAAGCGAATCGCTCCTGGGGGCGCTCGTAGCGAATCTCGAAGCCCAGCAGGCGATAGAAGGCCAGACTGGCCTGGATGTCGGAGCAGATCAGTTCAGGAACGAGTCGCGACATTTCGTCACTCTGGCAGTTCCCGAACACTCCAGCAAATCTCATCGTTGTGCCAAAGGGCTTCCAGGCAACCCCGTCGACCAGGCGATAAGGCGTCCTTACCTGGAGCAGGGCACCGAGATCATCCCTTAGTCGCTCACAGCCCTGGGAGCTGGCTCCCAGGGGGAATCCTCCGGCAGGCCGAGGAAATCCGGTGCACGGTAGACGAAGCTATCGGCATGATCGCAAAAGCCTTGGGATTCGCGCTGGCTGCGGCCCTGTTGCCTGGCACCCCAGCCGCTTCGACCGGCCCGCATGACTGCGCGAATGCGACCACCCGCTGCGACGGCAGCCTCGATGTCCCTCTCGATTGGGAAAATCCCTCCTCCGAGCGCATTTCCGTAGCCTTCGCCTGGATGCCGGCCAAGGACGCCGACGGGACCGTGGTCGCCAACCTCGGGGGCCAGGGCAGACTCTGCTGACCGTTCCCGAGATGCAGCGGGTACTCGGACCTGTGCTCGAACGCAAGAACCTCCTGGTCATGGATCCGCGCGGGATGGGGAAGTCCTCGCCGCTGCTCTGCCCAGGAGCCGGCCTCGAGAAGCCCGAGACCATCGCCGCCTGTGCCAAGAGCGTGGGTCCGCGGGGCGCGTACTTCACCGCCGACCAGGCCTCGCACGATCTTGACGCGATTCGGCGGGCGCTTGGTCTGGGCAAGGTGAGTTTCTACGGCAATTCCTACGGCACCCTGTACGCCCAGGCGTACGCCGCTCGGTATCCAGGTAGCCTGGACGCGATCTTCCTGGACAGCTCCGTGGTCGTGGACCGCGACGGATACGCGAGCTGGAAGAACTACTGGTCCAGGCTCCGCCAACTTGATCTCGTCTGCGCACGGTCGACGGCGTGCGACGCGCTGCCGGGCAGCGCTTCCGACAATTGGACTCGGTTGGTGGATCGGCTGCGGGAGCGGCCCGATCCGAAGGTGTCGGTATTCCAGACCGTAGCGCTCAGCAACGTGTGGGAGCCGGTGTTCGGCCGGGAGGCCACCGCGGCCGCGGACGCCTATCTGCGCGGCGACCCAGCTCCGCTGCACCGCCTGGCCCGACTGATTCCCGCGACGCTTCCACCGGCCAATGATCCGGACGTTGCCGGATATTTGGGCTTTCGCTGCGGCGACGGTACGTTCCCCTTCGACCGGCTTGCCTCGGCGGCCGAGCGCCAGGTTCAGGCCGAGCGCTATTACGAGCGGGTACGCCCGCTGGGGCCGTATCAGATCACCGACATTCTTCCCTCTGGGATCGGTAGCGTCGAGCCGTGCGTCAACTGGCCGACTCCGCGCCACAGCCCGCCGCGCCCAGCTGGACAGGCACTGCCCGCCGTACCCGTCCTGGTGATGGCCGGGGAGATTGACATGAACAGCCCCGCCGAAGTAACCCAATCGCTGCGGGCCTTCCCGAACGCGACCATCGTGCGGGTCCCATTCGGGCCGCATGCGCTGACCTCTGGCACATCGCCGATGGGTGATTGCGTGCGTGGCATGCTGCGTACCTTCTTGACCACCAAGAAGGTGACCGACCAGCACTGCACCGGCGAGAACTATCGCGCCCTCGGCGCCTTCCCCCAGACCGTCGAAGAGGTGCCGCCGACTCCGGCCCGCGAGCTCAGCATCGCCCAGCGGCGGGTGCTCGCGGCCACCTTCGCCACCGCCACGGACGCCACCGCCCGCCGTAACCCCAACGGCTACGTCTATGCAAGGCTGCAGAACGAACCAGGGCTGCGCGGCGGCCAGGTCACCTTCGGTCAGGACATCACACTCGACGAGGTACGGTTCGTGCGCGACCTGCGGGTCAGCGGACCGATCAAGCTCACCTCCGACGGCCGCGCCACCGCCACGCTCCGTGCCGAGACCGGCGAGCGCACCCACGAGATAACGCTGACCTGGACGGCGTTCTCCACCCACCCGTCCCTGTCGGGCACCTTCGACGGCATCCCCTTCGACTAACTGCCCGTCACAGCTATGCCGGCTTCATCTCGAGGGTGCTACTGCCTCATCTCTTGCGGCGGTTGGCGACCATCACCACGAAAACGAACATCGCGATGGCCAGGATCGCGGCTAACGCGATGATGAGCTCGATAACGCCGATGCCGAACATGGCCCTCCAAGCCGAGTGGGAGGTTACTCGTGGGGGCAGCGTACATCGACGCGCTCGTATGGCCTCAGGTCGGAGCGGAGCTCGTAGCGGCGCGGACGCTGCAGTACGCCGCCACCTCAGTGGGGAAGGTCAACCGGCGGCCGGTCGACCGCTCATGTCGACGTTGGGCGCGGCCTTGGCGACCAGGTCCGGGATCACGCTGCCGAGGTCCGCGGCGTCCCAAAGGTCTTGCTTGGTCACCTCCGGGCCGAGCCGCCACGCCTCGGCGACACCGATCCGCCCGCCGCCGACGTCGAACACCCGCCCGGTGACGGCGTCGCTCTCCGTACTGGCCAGCCAGGCCACCAGCGGCGATACCTGCTCGGGCCCGAGACCGGCGGCGTAATCGACCGGCATGACGGCCTCGGTGAGCCGGGTGAACGCGGCGGGCGCGACGGCGTTCGCGGTCACACCGTAGCGGCCGAGTTCCGTGGCCGCGATGAGGGTGAACGCGGCGATGCCGGCCTTGGCCGCACCATAGTTGGATTGGCCGAAGTTGCCGTAGATGCCCGAGGCCGAAGTGGTGTTGATGAGCCTTGCGCGCAGTGGCTGCCCGCTCTCCTTGGCCCGCGCGCGCCAGTATCCCGCGGCGAAATGGGTCGGCCCTGCGGTGCCACGCAGGTGGACCCGGATCACCGCGTCCCAGTTCTCCTCCGTCATGGACGCGATGGTCTGGTCGCGCAGGATGCCGGCGTTGTTCACCAGGACGTCCAGGCCGCCGAACTCGCCGATCGCCTGGTCGATGAGCCGCTTCGCGCCCTGCCAGTCGGCGACGTCGTCGGTGTTGGCGACGGCCTTGCCCCCCGCCGCCACGATCTCGTCCACCACCAGCTGCGCCGCGCCGGCGTCGGACCCGGTGCCGTCCGTGGCGCCGCCGAGGTCGTTGACCACCACGTGGGCCCCCTGCCGCGCCAGCTCCAGCGCGTGTGTACGGCCGAGACCGCGGCCCGCGCCGGTCACGATCGCCACCCGGCCTTCACAGATACCGCTCATATGGGCTTTGTCCTCCTGTTGTCGCGTTGCTGGGTCGTTCTGGCTCAGGGCCTGTGGTTGGCGTTCGGGTTCAGGACCTGCGGCTCTGGATCAGGAAAGGTTCAGGGCCTGCGGTTGGACAGCACCAGGCTCCCCGAGGCCGCGAAGAACATCCCCACGCCCTGCACGAACCCGATCTCCACATCCGGCACCTGCGCGTCCGCCTCGCCCCTGAGCTGGCGGACGGACTCCTGGATGGCGAACATCCCGTACATCCCGGTGTGGGTGTAACTGAGCCCGCCGCCGTTGGTGTTCATGGGCAGCGAGCCGCCCGGCCGGGTGTGGCCGTCGGCGATGAAGGCGCCCGACTCGCCGCGGCCGACGAAGCCGAGGTCCTCGAGCATGTACAGCGGTACGTGGGCGAAGGCGTCGTAGCACATCAGGTGGTCGATGTCCCCGTGGCTCACCCCGGCCGTGGCGAACGCCTCCGCGCTGGAGCGCCGGAAGGCCAGGCTGGAGCCTGGATCCTCCATCTGGGAGACCAGCGCGCCTTCGGCCGACTCGCCCGAGCCCAGCAGGTACACCGGGCGCCCGGGCAGATCGGCCGCCCGCTCGGCGCTGGTCAGCACCAGGGCGCCGCCGCCGTCGGTGACCACGCAGCACATGTCCTTGGTGAACGGGTAGGCGATCACCGGCCCGGCCAGCACCTCGTCCACGGTCACGATGTCGCGGCGCATGGCGCGCGGGTTCTTGGCCGCCCACTCCCGCTGGGCCACCACCACCTGGGCCAGGTCCTCCCGGCCCATGTCGCGCTCGTGCAGGAAGCGCAGGGCGGGCAGGGTGAAGGTGGCGTACGGCAGCACCGCCCCGTACGGCATCTCGAACTGGCCCCCGGCGGAGGCCGCGTTCATGCCGTACTGCGGCATGCCCACGCGTGATCTGCCCGACTCGCCGTGCGTGATGAGCACCACGTCGGCGGCCCCGGCCGCGATCGCGGCGGCGGCGTGCCGGACGTGCAGCATGAAGCTGCAGCCGCCGACCATGGTGCCGTCCAGCCAGCGGGGCGTGATGCCCAGGTGGTGGGAGACCTCCATGGCCAGCGGGCCGGCGGTGGCGATGCCGTCCACGTCCGCCGGCGTCAGGCCGGCGTCCTTGAGGGCGCGGCGCGCCGCCCGCGCGTGCAGCTCGATCATGGAGACGTCGGGCAGTACGCCGACCTGCTCGGTCTCCGCCGCTCCGACGATCGCGACATCGCCTCCGTGCATGCTCATGCCGTCACTCCCTCCGGCTGGAAGACCGGCACGTCATCCTGAAAGCAGACCTGTAGCCGCAGGTCCAGCGGCAGGTTCTCCGGTGTGGGCTCGACGCCCACGATGTTGGTCATGAGGCGTGGTCCTTCGTCCAGTTCGACCAGCGCGATCACCGGCGACAGTCCCTCCAGGCCCTTCATCGGCCGCTGGTTGATGACGTAGGACACGAGGCGCGCCCGGCCGGACACGGTCACCCAATGCACCTCCTGCGAGAAGCAGTAGCGGCAGGAGGGGCGCGGGTAGAAGTAGTGACGGTCGCAGGCGCCGCAGCGCTGCACCCGCAGCTCGCCTTGGCGGGCGCCTTCCCAGTAAGGCGCCGTCTCCGGCGTGGGCTGCGGCTTCACCGCGACGCCCCGGTGAACACGCCGCGGTCGAGCACCACGGTGTCTCCCACCTTGGTGATGAACCGGCCGTCGTCCCAGATGTGCACGGCGAGCTCCTGTCCGGGCACCACCGGAGCGGCGAAGCGGGCCGACATCCCGCCGAACGCCGCCGGGTCCGAGCCGCACAGCGTGTGCAGCAGGGCCCGGCCGGTGAACCCGTACGTGCACAGCCCGTGCAGGATGGGGCGTTCGAAGCCGGCGCGGGCGGCCAGCCACGGGTCGGAGTGCAAGGGGTTGCGGTCCCCGCTCAGCCGGTACAGAAGCGCCTGATCGATGCGGGTCGGGTAGACGACGACGTGGTCGGCCGGGCGGTCGGGCCGCTCCCACAGGGCCGACTCCCCCCGCTCTCCGCCGAAACCGCCCTCGCCGCGGACGAAGATCCCGGTTCTGACCTCCACGACCGGCGCGCCCGTGTCGGCGTCGACGATCGTGGACTCCATGATGGCCAGCGCGCCGCTGCCCTTGTCGTAGATGCCCGCCACGTGGGAGGTCGAGCGCACCCGGCCGTCCACGGGCAGCGGGCCGGCCAGCCGGATCGACTGCTCGGCGTGCAGGATCTGCGCGAAGTCGAAGTCGCCCAGTTTGGGGCCGCCTCCGCCGCCGCCGAGCATCACGGCGAAGGTGGGCAGCACCTGCTGGGCGATCCCGTGTGAGTTCTCGGTGGTGAAGGGCAGCTCGGCCAGCGGATCCTGCGCTCCGGCGCCGACCCCCAGGGCGTACAGGATGGCGTCCTTCGAGGTCCACGTGTGCTCGCCCGACTCCCAGGTCTGTCCGACGGCATCGAGGTTCATCGACATGTTCACTCCTTTCGCCCCCGAAATGTATATAGACGAAAGACGTCTGTAAAGATGTTCCAGATCTTTATTCGAGACGAGGCTGGGCTGAGTCAGTCGACCAGGCCGGCGCGGTAGGCGGCGATGGCCACCTGTACGCGGTTCGTGACGGCGAGCTTGTCGAACAGATGGGAGATGTGGCTCTTGACCGTGGCCTCGCTCATGTTCAGGCGGGCCGCGATCTCGGTGTTGGAGCGGCCGAACCCGACCTCGGTGAGCACCTCGCGCTCGCGGGAGGTCAGGGCCTCCAGCCGGGCGAGCGCGTCACGGCGGCGCCGAATGGGCTGGTCAGTGGTGAGCCGGTGGATCAGCCGCCGGGTGACCCGCGGGGACAGCATCGAGTCGCCGCCGTGCGCGAGGCGGATCGCCTGGATCAGGTCGTGCGGTGAGGTGTCCTTGAGCAGGAACCCGCAGGCCCCGGCCTCCAGGGCGGCGAAGACGTGCTCGTCGCTGTCGAACGTGGTCAGGATGATCACCGCGGGTGCCCGGTCGAGCCGGCGGATGGCCCCGGTGGCGGCCAGGCCGTCGAACCGGGGCATCCTGATGTCCATCAGGACGACGTCGGGCCCGAGGCGGCGGACCGCCTCGACGGCCTGGTTGCCGTCCTCGGCCTCGCCCACGATCTCCACGTCGGGTGCGGACTCGATGATGAACCGCAGCCCCGCGCGGATCAGCGACTCGTCGTCAACCAGCAGCGTCCTGATCATGTGATTCCCCCGGCGATGCGTCCGCGGCGTGCCACGGCAGCCGGCCCTCAAGACGCCAGCCTCCCGCATCGTCGGGCCCGCCGCGCACCCTTCCGCCGATCAGCCGGAAACGCTCCGCCAGGCCCACCAGACCGACCCCGGCGCCGGTCTCCAGACTTGGCTGAAGCGATCGTCCGTTGACCACCGCGATCGTGACACCGTCTTCCCTGCTCCCGGTCGCCGTGACCGTGATCGGGGCTCCGTGGGCGTGCTTGTGCGCGTTGGTCAGGCCCTCCTGGACGAGGCGATGGGCGGCCCTGGCCGTCTCCGGCGGCCACGTGCCGATATCGCCGTGCAGGGTGACGGTGCCGCCGATCGATACCCAGGAGTCGACCAGCCGCCGCAGGTCGGGGAAGCCGTCGTCGTCATCGTCGGGCCCGGCGCGCAGCACGCCGAGGATCTTGCGCAGCTCTTCGAGCGCCTCCTGCGCGCTGACCCGGATCAGCGCCGCCTCCCGCTCGACGCGCTCCGGCCCGGCGCTCGCGTTCACCTCCAGGCCGCCGGCGTGCAGCGAGATGAGCGTGACCTTGTGCGCGAGCACGTCGTGCATCTCCCGGGCGATCCGGCCGCGCTCGGCGGACCTCGCCTGCTCGTTGCGCAGCCGCTGCTCGGTCTCGGCGCGTTCGGCGCGCTCGCGCAGTGATCGGGTCAGCTCGCGGCGGGTGGCGGCGTACGCCCCTGCCGCCAGCGTGACCCCGGTGGCGGTCACCGCCGAGATCAGCGCGTCCGTGCCCAACCGGCCGCCGTCCACCCACTGCTGGGCCAGGAACCCCGCCATGCCGATCGCCGCCAGCGCCAGGAAATGCGTGCCCGCGCCGGAGAACAGGCTGATCAGCAGCGGCCCCGGGTTGCCCGACAGCACGTACGCGCCCGCCCCGACGACGGCCACCGCGACCGGCCACCGGCCCCGGAACCACACCGCACCCGTGCCTGCCAGCCCGGCGGCGGCGATGACCGGTCGCGGCAGCGGCGCCCACGGCGTCTTGACCGCCAGGACGGTGAGGAACAGGCAGAGCGCCACGGAGGCCGCGCTGATCGCGTGTGGCCCGAGCGCGGCCGACCGCCGCGACGCCGCGCGGTACAACAGCATCGGTCCAGCGTAGCCAGGGCGGCGGCGCGCCACCTCATACCAGCGTCGGTGCCGGACGCCGGGCCGTCTCCCACTTTCGTCGGAGACGGCTATGGCCGCGATGGCGATGCGGCCGCCCCCTCGCCGGCCGCACCGTGGATGGCCTCGACAGGGTGAGGAGTCGTCCCGTGTATGTCTTCCGTTCGATGCTCGTCGCGGTGTGCGCGGCACTGACGATCCTCGTGCCGCGTCCCGCCGCGGCAGCTACCGATATTCCGGACGAACGTGCTCTGGCAGCCTTCTTCGACGCCGCGGTGGCGGACGGGCTGGCGGCCAACCACGTGCCGGGCGCGGTCGTCTCGGTGGTGGGCGGCGGGAAGATCCTCTTCAGCAAGGGGTACGGACTGGCCGACGTCGAGAACCGCAGGCCCTTCGACCCCGGCACCTCAATGGTCCGGATCGCCTCGATCACCAAGCTGTTCACCTGGACCGCGGTGATGCAGCAGGTCCAGCGCGGCAGGCTGGACCTGAAGGCGGACGTGAACCGCTACCTCACCGCGTTCCGGATCCCCGCGACCTACCCCCGGCCGATCACACTGCAGGACCTGATGGACCACACGGCCGGATTCGAGGACCGCACGATCGGCGTGGGGGCGCGGAGCAAGGACGACGTGCCACCCTTGGGGGACTATCTCGCCGACAACATGCCCGCGCGGGTGCGCCCGCCCGGCGAGGTGTCGGCGTACTCGAACTATGGGGCGGCGCTGGCCGGATACATCGTGTCGCGGGTGAGCGGGCAGCCGTACGACGAGTACATACGCGACCACATCCTCGACCCGCTCGCGATGCGGCACAGCACGGCCGCCGAGCCCGTCCCCGCCCCCTTGGCCGCGGATCTGGCGCGCAGCTACGACTACGAGGGCGGGGCGTACCGCCGCAAGCCGTTCGTCTTCGACAACCTCGCCCCCGACGGGTCGATCAGCGCCACCGCGAACGACATGGCCCACTTCATGATCGCCCACCTGCGGGACGGACGCTTCGGCGACCAGCGCATCCTCGACGAGCCCACGGGCCGACTCATGCACCGGCGGACGTTCGCGGCCGATCCGCGCATCGACGGGTACGCCCACGGGTTCAAGGAGCAGACGCTCAACGGGCATCGCGTGATCATGCACGACGGCGGCTGGGAGCGCTTCGAGAGCGCGTTGCTGCTGGTGCCCGACGCCGACCTCGGCCTGTTCATCTCCACCAACAGTCCGGGCGGGACCGACGCCGCCACCAAGATCATTCCTGCCTTCTTCGACCGCTTCCTGCCCGGAAAGCGCGCCGAGCCCGACGGCGGTGCTCCCGTCACGCCCGTTGAAGGCTTCTACAAGCTCACCCGGTCCGCCGAGTCCAGCATCGAGAAGGTGGTCGCCCTGACCAGCTCCACCCGGCTGCGCGCGGCGGGCGGGAAGCTCGTCTTCGGGGGCTCGACGTGGAGCCCGCTGGGGCCCGGGCTTTATCAGCAGGACGGCGGTACGCGGCGGCTGGCGCTGGTGACCGGCGGAAGCGGTGTCGCGTACGTGGCCACGGACGGCCCCGCCTACCAACGCGTCCCCTGGTGGGACACCCCGCCGGTCAACGTCGTCATCGTCCTGCTGTTCGCCGTCACCGCCCTGACCGCCGTGCTCGGCCTGCCGGTGGCCGCTGTGGTCCGCCTGGTCAAGAAGCGTCCCGTTCCGCGTGCCTGGCGCGCCGGGCGTGTCCTGGCCGGGCTCGCCGCCGCGGTCGGGCTGGTGTTCGTGGTGCTGTTCACGCTGGTCCTGACCGGCGACACGAGCATCCTGTACGGCGTGCCGGCCGACGTCCAGGTCCTCCTGGTGCTGCCGCTGCTGGTCCTCGCGCTCACCGTCGCCGGGGTCGCCACCACCGTGAGGGCCTGGCGGCACGCGGGCGTCCTGGCCCGCGGCCACCAGGTGGTCGTGCTGGCGGGACTGCTCGCCCTCCTCTGGTTCTGCCAGCACTGGAACCTGCTCGGCTGGCACCTGTGATCATTCGACCGCCTGGCTCAGCGGCTGCTGGACTGCCGTCAGGACCGCCGCTAGCGCGCGAGCCGGGCCGCCTCCACCTTGGCCGCGTCGCGCTCGGGGTTCACCACCAGGGCGAACAGCAGCCCGCCCACGATGGCGATGCCGCCCATCAGCGCGAAGATCGTGGTGTAGCCCTCCGCGAGCGCACCCGTCGCCCGCGCGCTGTCGAGCACGCGGCCCGTGAGCAACGGCCCGCCGGCCGCCACGATGCCGGTCACGGCCAGTCCGATCGACAGGACGCTTCTTTGCTGGCCCACCGGCGCTATCTGCACGAGAGCCGGGTTGGTCATGGCGTTGACGGTCATGGCCAGCCCGTAGCCCAGCATCAGCAGGCCCATCGGGAACGCCACTCCGGAGGCGAGGGGCAGGGCGGCGAGGAAGACCCCGCCCAGCCCCAGCACCGCGCCGCCCATCAGCCCTCGGGCGCGCCGGGCCGTCGTCCCTCGCTTGAGCAGCCGGTCGCTCCAGGCGCCGCACCCGTACAGGAACACCATGGCGGCGATGCTCGGCACGCCGAACAGCGAGCCCGCCGTCACCGCGGAGAACCCCAGGCCCAGCTGGAAGTAGGAGGGCAGCCAGGTGAGGACCACGATCGCGATCATCGCGGCGGCGCTGTTGGCGATCACGAACCCGGCGAAGGTGCCGGTCAGCAGGATGGCGCGGACGGGCGCGCGCGGTCCGGACGCCGCCGGAGCCTCCGGCCGCGCTTTGGTGGTGACCGCCTGGCTGTAGGGCCCTTCCCGCCCGATGAACAGCCAGCCCACGGCCCAGAGCAGGCCGAGGATCGCGACGGCGAGGAACCCCGCCTCCCAGCTGAAGGCGGCGATGATGAGCGCCAGCGGCGGGGCGAAGAGCAGCTTGCCGAACGAGGCCCCGGTCGTCAGCAGCGCCGTGGGCAGGCCACGCCGTTCGTTGGGCCACCAGCTGTACGCGGTCGCGTACGCCGTCGGCGTCGCGGGCCCCTCGGCCAGGCCGAGCAGGAACCGCGTCGCCAGGAGCAGTCCTCCTGACGCGGCGAAGAACACGGGCAGCTGGAGCAGGCACCAGATGAGGACGACGGTGAAGAGGGTCGTCTTGACGGGCAGCCTGTCGGCCACCAGTGCGTACAGGAACACCGAGAGCGGGCCGAGCAGGCCCGCGGCGCTGCTGATGGCCCCGAACTCGGCCGCCGTGAGCCCCAGGTCGGCCATGGCCGGCTGGGCGACGAGCCCGAGGATCGCCTTGTCGAGGTAGGCGATCAGCATGACGCCGACCAGCATCACCGTCATGCCCCAGGCCACGACTGGACGGGTTTTGCCCGCCGTGGCCGGTGCGGTGATCGGTTCGGGCTGCAAGGGGACGCTCTCGCTCACCATGATGGGTTCCTTCCGGGGGGCGAAGGAGAAATGGGGGAAGTGAACCGGGCCATCCGCTCTCGAGAATGCGGAAGTCCGATGTGGCGACTTGGTACGTGAGGGGGGGTCGGGCTGCTTCGGCAGCCGAGCTGCGGCTTCGGGGGAGCTCCGCGATGGAGCTGCTCTCGGAAGCGGCGTGGGGAGAGATAGGTGGAGCCGCGGTTAATTTAGACGAAACACGTCTGCAATAAGCAAGCTAGGTCGTCTCCCCAGCGGTGTCAATGGCGCGGCAGCGCCCGTTCGGCGGCGGGCGCGCGGTCGATCTTTAGCCGGATCTTGACAGAAAGCGGCCGGTCAGAGGTCAAGTACGCGCGCTCGGCGCGGGCGCGGGGCCTACGCGCCGGTGGGCCAGTACTCGTCCTTCAGCAACCGCTTGTAGAGCTTGCCCGTGGGGTGGCGCGGGAGCTCCACGCGGAAGTCCACCGACTTGGGACACTTGTAGTGGGCCAGTCGCGCCCGGCAATACTCGATCAGCTCCGCCTCCAGCTCCGGTCCCGCCTCGGCCATCGACGCCGGCTGCACCACGGCCTTGACCTGCTCGCCCATCTCCTCGTCCGGCACTCCGAAGACGGCCACGTCGGCGACCTTCGGGTGCAGGCACAGGATGTTCTCCGCCTCCTGCGGGTAGATGTTCACGCCGCCCGAGATGATCATGTACGAGCGGCGGTCCGTGAGGTAGAGGAAGCCGTCGGCGTCCAGGTAGCCGATGTCGCCGAGCGTGGTCCAGCCCCTCCCCTGCGGGTCCTGGACGGAGCGGGTCTTGTCCGGGTCGCCGTGGTATTCGAAGCGGGTGGAGCTGTCGAAGTAGATCGTGCCGTGTTCGCCGGCCGGCAGTTCATTGCCGTCCTCGTCGCAGACGCGCACGGTGCCGAGCAGCGAGCGGCCGACGGTGCCCCGGTGCTCCAGCCAGTCCTGCGAGCCGGTGTAGAGGAAGCCGTTGCCCTCGGTGCCCGCGTAGTACTCGTGGATGATCGGGCCCCACCAGGCGATCATCTGCTCCTTGACGGGGATGGGGCAGGGGGCGGCGGCATGGATGGCGCACTGCAGGGACGACAGGTCGTACTTTTTCCGGATCTCGGCGGGCAGTTTGAGCATCTTGATGAACATGGTCGGGACGAGCTGCGAATGCGTCACCCCGTACTTCTCGACCAGCTCCAGATAGCGTTCGGGATCGAAGCGCTCCATCACCACGATCGTCGCGCCGAGCCGCTGGAAGCTCAGGCAGTAGCGCAGCGGCGCGGCGTGGTAGAGCGGCGCGGGCGACAGATAGACGCTGTCGGCCGTCGGCGCGAACAGGCCCTGGATGAGCTGGAGCAGCATGTTCGGCTCCGTCAGCGGCGTACGCGGCAGAGGGGGCTTGACGCCCTTGGGCCTGCCGGTGGTGCCGGAGGAGTAGAGCATGTCGGAGCCCTGGCACTCGTCGGCGATCGGCGTGGCCGGCTGACCCGCCACCGCCTGCTCGTAGGAGTCGTAGCCCTCGGCGGCGCCGTCCAGCATGAGGCGCAGCTCGACACCGGGCGTCACGGCGGTGATCGAAGTGGCGACCTCCGCCAGGCTGGCGTCCGAGATGAACACCCGGGCGCCGCAGTTGTTCACGATGTACGCGAGCTCGTCGGTGCCCAGCCGGGAGCTGATCGCCGTGTAGTACAGGCCCGACCGCTGCGCCGCCCAGGCGATGGCCAGGAAGAGGGGATGGTTGGGGAGCATGAAGGCGACGTGGTCACCCGGCCGTAGCCCGGCGGCGCGGAACAGGTGGGCCAGCCGGTTCGACTCCTCGTCCAGCTGCCGGTAGGTGAGGACCTGGCCGGAGCCGGCCATGATCACAGCGGGCTTGTCGGGGGTGACGGCCGCGATGGCTCCCGGGTACATGACCGAACACTATTCGGGAACGTGCGCGCAATGCCAGCGATCCCGAAAGGCCCGGTGAATACGGCGGAGCCGCGATCTCAGCGTCGAGATCGCGGCTCCGCGTTCTGCTCAGGCGGCGTGATACACGTCCTGCCACCCGGAGTGGAACCCTGTCGGTCCGTGCCGGTTGCCCCTGCTCACGTCCACAAAGATGTGGGCCGCGTCCTTACCCGAGAAGGAGAACTCCGCGGGGTGCCTGCCGCACGTGGAGAAGGACCTGAACGACGCGTGACCGTCGCTGCCGACGACCTTGAAGGTCTCCCACGCGCACTTGTTGTGGCCCCACCACTTGTAGTTGGTGAGAGTGCTGTCGACGGTGAAGAAGTAGCTGAACCGCCACTCCCACACGCGCTTCTTGATCTTCTTGACGACGAACTCGCAGTGCTTCTTGTGCGTCTTCTTGTCGAAGGTGCACACCTTCGACTTGACGAAGAACGTCTTCCAGTGCCAGAACTTGAACCGCTTCTTGTCCACGCTCACGTGGCCTTCCGCCTTGGCCTTGTGATCGCTGGAGAAGTAGGGTCCCCAGCTCGCGTCGTAGAAGCTCGACGAGGTCGTGGCTGGAGTGGCGGTGGTGACAGTGGTGGCAGTGGCCGCTGCCGGTGCGCCGATGGCCACCACGGTGGTGGCTGCGACGCCGATCAGGATTCGCGAAACGAATCGCACGAGGGCCTCCTCGGGAGAGGTATTGCTGACCCAGCCTTCGTACGTCTGACCGATTGCCACGCACTTTCAACCGACTTAACACCACAGGTGACGGGATAAGAGGATTTTCCCGATCTTCCGGATTTATCGGTTATTATCCGGCAGCGATCACGGAACCGGCGTACTTCTGCTTGATGAATTCCTTGACCTTCGGGTCCTGAAGGAGCTTGCCCAAGGTCACGATATTCGCGTCCTTTTCATGCCCAGCGGCCACAACCAGCCCATTGACGTACGGGTTCCCCTCGGCCTTCTCCAGCACCAGGGCTTGCGAAGCGGGCTTGAGTCCGGCCTCGATGGCGTAGTTGCCGTTGATGACCGCGGCGTCGACGTCGTCGAGCGAGCGGGGCAGCTGCGCGGCCTCCAGCGGCTTGAACACCAGCTTCTTCGGGTTGTCGGTCACGTCACGCTCGGTCGCCGCGGTGCCGGCGCCGTCCTTGAGCTTGACCACGCCGTTGTCGGCGAGCAGCTTGAGGGCGCGGCCCAGGTTCGTGGCGTCGTTGGGCACGGCCACGGTGGCGCCCTGCGGCAGGGCGGCCAAGGCGGTCACCTTCTTGGAGTACAGCCCCAGCGGCTCAAGATGCACCGGCGCCACGAAGCTCAGCTTGGTGCCCTTGGAGGCGTTGAAGTCGTCCAGGTAGGGCTTGTGCTGGAAGAAGTTCGCGTCCAGCTGGCCCTCACTGAGCTGTACGTTCGGCTGCACGTAGTCCGTGAACTCCACGATGTCCAGCTTCAGCCCGGCCGCCGGAGCCAGGTTCTGCTTGACGAAGTTCAGGATCTCGGCGTGCGGGACCGGGCTGGCGCCCACCTTCAGCACTGTGTCGGCCGACTCGGCGGTCTTGCTGGTCGCTCCCTGCGACGTTCCGCATGCGGCGAGCAACAGGGCAAGGGCAATAGCGCCCACAATGGTCCGAAATTTCATTGTTTTTCCTTACTTATGCGATAGCCGGCGGGCGACCAGGTCGCCCAGGCTCTGGATCAGCTGCACCAGCACGACGAGCAGCACGACAGTGACGATCATGAGCAGGGTCTCGAACCGCTGGTACCCGTACCTGACGGCGAGGTCCCCCAGCCCGCCCCCGCCGATGGTCCCGGCCATGGCGGAGTAGCCGATGAGCGCGACGACGGTGACGGTCACCGCGGCGACGAGGCCGGGCAGCGCCTCGGGCAGCAGCACCTTGCGCACGATCGTCGTACGACCGGCGCCCATCGCTTGAGCCGCCTGCACCACGTCGGCGCCCACCTCGCGCAGCGCCGTCTCCACCAGCCTGGCGAAGAACGGCACCGCCCCCACGGTGAGCGGCACGACCACGGCCGCGGTGCCGATGGTGGTGCCCACGACGAGCCGGGTGAAGGGAATGATGGCGATCATCAGCACGATGAACGGCAGCGACCGCCCCACATTCACCACGACGCCCAGCACCGACTTCAACGCCGGCACCGGCCGCAGCCCCCCGCGATCGAACACCACGAGCGCCACGCCCAGCGGCAGCCCGAACAGCACCGTGAAGAGGGTCGACCAGCCGACCATCTGCGCGGTCTGCCCGGCCGCCTCCCAGAGCAACGGCCCCATCTCATCCCAGGTCATGCCGACTCCTCCCCCGAAAACTCACGGACCGGGTCCTCCCCCGAAGACCCACGAACCGGGTCCTCCTCCGAAAGCCAGAGATCGGGGCCTTTTCCGGAAAACCACGGACCGGGGCCAAGAAGGCGCACGTCACGGCGCTCAGCCACCTCCACCGGAGGAGCGTGTCCCTGGACAGACGCCCGCCCCGGACGGCGGGTGGGGCCCACCGTGCTGTGCCGTACAAGAAGAATGTTGGTTTTCATCACGACACCAGCACCCCCCGCGAGCGCAGGAAGTCCAGCGCGCCGGCCTCCTCGCCCCCCGAGAAGGACACCCGCAGGCGGCCGACGGCGCCACCCGCGAGGTCCTCGATCGAGCCGCCCAGGATGTTCACGTCCACGTCGAACTTGCGCACCACCTCCGACACCACCGCCTGTCGCGGGTCGCCGGTGAAGGTGAGCGTGACCGAGCCCGCGGGCGCCGGTTCGGGCAGCGGGAAGATCTCGCGCGTCAGTCGCGATCCCGGCGTCCTGATCAGGTCGGCGATCGTGCCCGATTCCTCGACGCGGCCGTCCGACATGATGGCGACCGAGTCGCAGACGCTCTTGACGACGTTCATCTCGTGGGTGATCAGCAGGATCGTCAGGCCCAGCTCGGTGTTAAGCCGCTTGAGCAGGGCCAGGATCGACTGCGTGGTGGCCGGGTCGAGCGCCGACGTGGCCTCGTCCGACAGCAGGACCGACGGGTTGCCCGCGAGTGCCCTGGCGATGCCGACGCGCTGCTTCTGCCCGCCCGAGAGCTGGTTCGGGCGGTCGCCGCCCCGGCCGCCGAGGCCGACCAGGTCGAGGAGTTCGGCGACGCGGCGCTCCCGCTCGGCCCTGGGCACGCCCATGACCTCCAGCGGGAAGGCGACGTTTCCGGCGACCGTGCGCGAGGAGAGCAGCGCGAAGTGCTGGTGGATCATGCCGATGCGCTGCCTGGCGCGGTTGAGCTCGCCGCTGCGCAGCGCGGTCAGGTCCTGTCCGGCGACGGTGACGGTGCCCGCGGTGGGGCGTTCGAGCAGGTTGACGCAGCGCAGGAGGGTGCTCTTGCCCGCACCGCTCTGACCGAGCACGCCGTAGATCTCACCTTCGCGTACGTGTATGTCGACGCCGTCGAGAGCGACGGTGTTCCCGTACACCTTGCGCAGGCCGGACGCCTGAATCACGAAAAATCCCCACCACTAAGAGCGGCAGCACGCCGCTGAAATCGACATCAACATCGTTGGAGGGCCCGCGGGCGGGCGGTCTAACGGGTGCCGGGGTGGAAGGGCAGGTGGCTCAACCTGCGCAGCACGAAAATGGGAGTAAGCATGGGTGACCTTCGAGGAGGGACGGCTGGTTAGCGGACCTGGCAGCCCATAGCGGACATTCGCCCCATACAGCAACATCCGGCGCCGCTGCGGGCGCTCTGGTCTGTCACGTATGCCTCGTTCACGCCATTGTTAACGGCCTGACTGCTTCCCGCTATTCCCTACTTCCTCGGTGACCTGCGTCACGACACTCCAGCTGTGCGCCGGGACGACGGCCGGATCGATCACGCCGTGCCGCGGCTCGGCCGGGTCGGCCCGGCCGATCGGGAAGTGGTGCGGCTGGTCGCCGAGGTTCAGCAGCGTGACGATCTCCGTCCCGTCGCCGCCGCCGTCGCGCGGGCGGGAGCGAAGGGCCACGGCCGTGTTGGTCAGGTGCTCGGCGGTGGTACGGGCTCTGACCAGCCACGGGTGGCGCCTGCGCAGGCCGATGAGCCGCTGGTGCAACCGGTAGACCTCGATCCCGTCCGGGGCGAGGCCGCCGGGCTCCGCCGGGAACTCCGGCCTGATCGCGTCGTCACCACCCGCCCGCTCCTCCTTCAGTCCCTGGAACGCCTGCTCGTCGCCGTAGTAGACGCTCGGCAGGCCGCCGACGGTGAAGAGCACGGCCAGGGCGTGGCCGAGGTGGAGGGGATTCTCGAGGCGGGTGGCGAGCCTGGTGACGTCGTGGTTCCCGACGAAGGTGAGGGGGACGAAGCTGTCCAGCAATCCGTCGTGGCGGTCGAGGGCCCAGGCCAGCTCGAAGAGGTTCCGGTCGTTCAGGGAGCTCCAGATGGCCTTCCACAGCTCGTACTGGGTGACGGAGTCGAGCCCCGACTCGGCGACATATCCGGCATAGTCGCCGTGGATCACCTCGCCGCCGAACCACGCCTCCGGGTGCCGCGCCCGCACCTCGGGCAGCACCTCCCGCCAGAACGACGCCGGCACGGCATAGGCCGCGTCGAGCCGCCAGCCCGCCGCGCCGCGGTCGAGCCAGTGGTTCAGTACGGCGGCGACGTGGTCTCGCACAGCCGGTTCGGCGTGGTCGAGCGCGATAAGCCCCGGATGCCCTTCGAACACCTCGTAGCCGTCGGGCCCCCTCCTGAACCATCGCTCGTCCGCCTGGAACGACCGGCCGACGTGGTTGAACACGCCGTCGAGGATGATCCGGAGCCCGCGCCGCCGCGCCTCGGCGACGAGGGAGTCGAAGTCGGCGTCGTCACCGAGGCGCGGGTCGATCCTGAAGTGATCGACGGTGTCGTAGCCGTGGGTCTCGGCGGCGAAGATCGGCCCGAGCTGCAGCCCCGAGCAGCCGAGCTCAACGACATAGTCCAGCCACGCCTCCAGGTGGCGCAGCCGGTGCCGCACACCCTCCTGGGCGGTGGCCGGCGCTCCGGTGAAGCCGAGCGGGTAGACCTGCCACCAGATCGCATGGTCAGTCCACGATGGCACGTACGCTCCTCTCCCGGCGTACTGTCCAGGGTAGATAGCCGATCCCCAGAGCCAGCACGCAGCCTATGGCCGTGTCCGCCAGCCGGTACCCGATCGTGGCGGGGGCCACTCTTCCGCCGCCCTCCATGAGCAGCAGGACGAGCGGCGTCATGACGGTCGCGTACAGGGTGTACTGGCGATCCTTGAGCACCGGGCGGACCGCGGCCAGTACCGAGACGAGCAGCACGAACAGCCACGACGGCGGCACCCACAGCAGCACGGCGGACCCGGCCAGCACTCCGGCGGCGGTGCCCGCGGCCCGCTCGATCGCCCGCCGCAGCGCGCCGTCCAGCTGTCGCCTGACCACGATCACGACGGTGACGGCGATCCAGGAGGCGTTCGGCTGCGGCCACACCCGGCCGATGACCTCCGCGGCGGCCAGGCAGGTGGTCAGGCGGATGGCGTACTGCCAGCCGCGCACGGTCCCGAGCGTCCGCCACCAGCGCTTCAGAAGCGCTCTGCTCGTGGATGTGCGTTCCCTTTGGGGTGGTCGTCGTGTTCGGGCGCCCACCGCGGTGGGCGGTGCGGTGGCTGGCGCGGTGGGCAGTGCCGTGACGAGGGCCGTGACCAGTAGGCCCCAGATCGCCCCTTCGGCGAGCAATACGGCGGCGGCGACGGGAGCGGCGCCCTGGGCGCCCAGGCCGGTCGTGATGACCATGAAGACGATGAAGCGCGTCGTGTGCTCGGCCATGGGACGGCTCATCCCGCCCACCACCGCCACCACGGCCGCGACGAGCACGACGGTCACCGCCGTGATCCAGCCGTGCCCGCCAGCGATGACACCGACGAGCCCCGCCCCGGTCGTGGCCACCAGTGCGTAACCTCCGCGCACCAGCCCCTCAGCCAAAGAGGCGCCCCTGGTGGGTGCGGCGACGCCGTCGGCGCGTGTCATGCCCGCCAAGCCTCCGCCCACGGAGACTCCGCTCACCACCGCCCGGCCTCCGCTCAGGGTCACCACCGCCCGGCCTCCGCTCAGGGAAACCCCGCTCACGGCGAGGGCGCCGATGGCGGCCAGCGCGCCCAGGTCGGGATGTCCGGCGGCGACACCCCACGCGACCGGCCCGCCGAGCCCCAGCGCGGCGGCGATCATACGTCGCGTCTCGATCCCCACGTCGACACCTCCCGACGCGGGAGCCTAGCACTATCTATACGCATTGCGTAGTAAATATCACGTGAACACCAAGTACAGAAGGGCATTTAGTAAGTGCTAACGTAATAATCATGGACGACGCGGAACTACGAGCCACGGCCGTGTCACTCCGCCGCGCAGCCGTCGGCCTGGCGCGGCGCCTGCGCGAGGAGCGCCCCGCACACGGCCTCGGCGCCCTGGCCCTCTCGCTGCTCGGCCACCTGCACCGGCGCGGCGCCATGACCGCCGGAGAGCTGGCATCGGCCGAACACCTGCAACCGCAGTCCGTCACCCGCGTCCTGGCCGCGCTGGACGAGCAGGGCCTGATCCGCCGCTCTCGCGACGAGGACGACCGCCGCCGGCACCACATCGTCCTCACCGAACGCGGCACCGCGATCCTCACTGAGCAGGCCGGCACCACGGACGTGTGGCTGGCCCAGGCGATGGCACAGCGGCTCACCCCGGCGGAGTGCCGCATCCTGGCCGTCGCCGCCGAACTACTCGACCAGCTGCACGCCTCTACCTCCCGATAAGACCAGCCGCCCGCCTCCACCGCCCGCTCAGACCAACCGCCCGACTAGACCAACCGCGCGCCTCTACCTCCCGGTCAGGGGAGAGGACTCTTGGCGGACGTGAGGATCAGGTGTATAGCCTCTGAGCCGGGCGTAGGCCGCGGGTGGCATGCCGACCGCGGCGGTGAAGTCTCGGGTCAGGTGCGCCTGGTCGGTGTAGCCGAGTTCGGTGGCCAGTGTGGCGAGATCGAGGCCCTGGTAGACGCGTTCCGCGGCCTCGTGCAGCCGGAAACGGCGGATCACCCACTTGGGGCCGATACCGACATAGTCCCGGAACAACCGCTGCAGCGAGCGCACCGACCGCCCCGAGTTGGCGGCCAGCTCGTCGACCCTGGTCATGGACACGTCGTCCTCCACCATCGCCACCAGCGCCGCGACCTCCTCGGCCAGCGGATCCGGTTCCGGCTCCTTACTCAGCAGGAACGTCTCGATTAGCGCTATAGCGGCCCGGGGGTCGGGTTCTGCCAGGACCCGCTCGACCAAGGTCGTGCCCGCCGCACCGAACATCTCGCCGATCTCCACGAAGCGGCTGGTCAGCTCGGAGACCGGGCCGCCGAGGAACGGCCGGAAGCCGCCGGGGCGGAAGCGCGTGCCGATCACTCGGCCGCTGCCCCGCATCGTGTACGAGAACCCGCCCCTGATCACTCCCGCGATCCGGTGGAAGTCCTGGGTGATGGTCATGTTCACGGTGGGATGGGAGACGATGCGCTGTTCGTACGGCTCGGGGAGGTCGGTCCAGGTGACGACCCAGAAGTGCTCCACATACGCCGAAATTTCGGGCAATGGCGCCTGGCGGGAGAAATTGAAGGCGTTGAGTCCCGCGTACGGGTCGACCCAGCCGCGCTGTCGCGTTTCTACAAGCCGCGCCTGCGGTGGGCGGGGCACCATGGCTGCCATGGACGACATGATGCCGCTGATGACGCGTGCCACCGAACGTGCCTCGGGATTGGTGGCCGCGGTGCGAGAGGAACAGTTCGGGTCACCGACGCCATGCGCGAAGTTCGACGTCAAAGAGTTGATCAACCACCTGGAGTGGGTGGCGGAGATGTTCGAGTCGCTGGCGCGCAAGGGACCGCGCCTGGAGCAGGGGCCCTACGCGGGCGACTTCCCCGAGCGAGCGGAACGCACGCTCGCCGCCTGGTCACGGCGCGAGGCGTGGGAGGGGACCAGCCCCGACATGGGGATGCCGATGACCGCGCTGGCCCACATGTATCTCATCGACCTGGTCGTGCACGGCTGGGACCTGGCCAAGGCCACCGGTCAGGAGTACGAGCCGGAGCCCGAGGCGGTCACGCGGGCGCTGGACTTCACCGACCGGATGGTGGAGATGGGCAGGCAGCGCGGCGTCTTCGGGCCGCCGGTGGCGGTACCGGACGACGCCCCGGCGTTTGACCGCCTACTGGGCCTCATCGGCCGGGATCCGGCCTGGACACCGTGATCTTCGGTTAGCCGGGGGTCTGCGGTCGGTCGGGGGTCTGCGGTCGGTCGGGGGCCCGCGATTGGTCGGCGGTCGGCGGTCTGCGGTTCGTGGGTCGGCCACGCTACGCGTTCGCGTCAGTCATGTAGGGGTCGCGCAGCGGGGTGACGCGTTCGGCGAAGTCGGCCTTGATCCTGGCCATGCGCGGACCGGGGGCGTAGAAGCGGCCCTTGGTCTCGCCGTACGGCTGGAGCCAGCCCTTGGCGGCAAGGTCGCGCAGGTCGCGGGCGGCCTGGCCCTGACTGAGCCCTTCGTCGGCCTGGTAGCGACTCCGGCGCAGACGCCTGTTGACGAACACCTCGTAGAGGGCGGAGACGCTCCGGCTGTTGAGACCGTCGGCGTCGACCTGCTCCTCCAGCAGCATCCAGATCTCCCCGGCCTCGCCGAGACGCTGGAGGACCCGCTGGGCCTGCATGTGATGCGCCTTTAGGCAGAAGCGCACCCACGGCAACGTGCTCCCGTGAGGGCTCCATCGCCGCCCGCCGACCTGGCCGAGCACGTCGTAGTAGTCGATGGTGGTGCGCTGCTGGCCGAGCCACTCCTCGATGGAGGAGAACTCCGGCAGCGTGATCTGGTCCCGGCCCAGGACGAGCGTCTGCAGCGCGCGGGACATCCGGCCGTTGCCGTCACGCCAGGGGTGGATCTTGACCAGGTTGAAGTGGGCCATGGCCGCCCGGACATAACTAGGGCAGTCCTGGTCACCGTCATTGAGCCACGCGACCAAGTCGTCCATCGCCCCCGGGACAAGGTCGGCGTCGGGGCCTTCGTAGACCACCTCGCCCGACTCGGAATCCCGGATGTAGATCCCACCCGGTCGGATCACGCCTGGTGTCTTGTTGCGATGGTGGCCGATCATCATGAAGTTGAGCGCGTTGAGCACGCCCACGTCGAATCGGAAGACCGGCGCCCGCGACAACGCCTGGATATAGGTCAGCGCCTGCTGGTAACCTGCGATCTCCCGTGTCACCGACGCCGACGTCTCCAGCGGCTCCTCCCCCGCCATGATCGACTCGATGTCCTCGACGCTGGCCCGGTAGCCCTCGATCGAGTTGGACCCTTGAATCGCCCGCGCCTGCAGTTGCCGGCGGAGCTGTCCGTCCCAACGGTGCGTCTCGGCCAGGCGATATTTCAAGTCTCGCCGCATATCTTCGATCTCCGCGAGCACGCCCTTGTCGGCGGCCTCCAATGCGGGTGTGCCGTACAGCATGAAGCCAGGAAAGCATGCACGAATCATTCAGTCAAACGAACGGATAATTCGTCCAAAAGCCAAAAGCCCCGCCGTACCGAAGTACGACGGGGCAGATGGGTGACAGGTCAGGCCGCGACCGTGGAGGCGACCTGAGCCGGCGTCAGGGCGATGTCGAGGACCTCGCGCACGTCGCTGACCGGGTGGATCGTCAGCTCGTTACGCACCTCCTCGGGCACGTCGTCCAGGTCCGGCTCGTTGCGGGCCGGGATGAGGACCGTGGTGATGCCCGCCCGGTGCGCCGCCAGCAGCTTCTGCTTGACACCGCCGATCGGCAGCACCCGGCCGGTGAGGGAGATCTCACCGGTCATGGCCACGTCACTGCGTACCGTACGACCGGACAGGAGCGAGGCCAGCGCGGTCGTCAGCGTCACGCCCGCCGAAGGGCCGTCCTTGGGCACGGCGCCCGCGGGGAAGTGGACGTGGACCGAGCGGTCCTTGAACGCGGTGACCGGCAGCTCCAGCTCCGCGCCGTGCGAGCGCAGGTAGGAGAGCGCGATCCGGGCCGACTCCTTCATCACGTCGCCGAGCTGGCCGGTGAGCGTGAGCCCGGTCTCGCCGGTCTCCGGCTCGGCCAGCGACGCCTCGACGTAGAGGACGTCGCCGCCCGCTCCGGTGACCGCCAGGCCGGTCGCCACGCCGGGCACCGAGGTGCGCTGGGTGGCCTCCGGCAGCGACGACTCCGGCACGAACCTGGGGCGGCCGATGTAGCCGACCAGGTCGTCCTCGCCGACCGTGACGGGCAGCTCGTTCTTGGCCGCGACCTTGCGCAGGATGCGGGCGACCGAGCGCTCCAGGGACCGTACGCCGGCCTCCCGGGTGTATTCGGCGGCCAGCCTGCGCAGTGCCGCGTCCTCGACGCCCACCTCGTCGGCGGTCAGGCCGGCGAGGTCGAGCTGGCGGGGCAGCAGGTGGTCACGGGCGATCGCCACCTTCTCGTCCTCGGTGTAGCCGTCGAGCGTGACGACCTCCATGCGGTCGAGCAGCGGCCCGGGGATGGCCTCCAGGACGTTGGCCGTCGCCAGGAACAGCACGTCGGACAGGTCCAGCTCGACCTCGAGGTAGTGGTCGCGGAACGTGTGGTTCTGCGCCGGGTCGAGCACTTCGAGCAGGGCCGCCGTCGGGTCGCCGCGGTAGTCGGAGCCGACCTTGTCGACCTCGTCGAGCAGGACGACCGGGTTCATCGAACCGGCCTCGCGGATGGCGCGGACGATGCGGCCGGGCAGCGCGCCGACGTAGGTGCGCCGGTGACCGCGGATCTCCGCCTCGTCACGGACGCCGCCGAGCGCGACGCGGACGAACTTGCGGCCCATCGCCCGCGCGACGGACTCGCCCAGCGAGGTCTTGCCGACTCCGGGAGGCCCGGCGAGCGCGAGTACGGCGCCGCTGCGACGGCCGCCCACCACGCCGAAGCCCTTGTCCTGGCGGCGCTTGCGCACGGCCAGGTGCTCGATGACGCGGTCCTTCACGTCGGCGAGGCCGGTGTGGTCGGCGTCCAGCACCGCACGGGCGCCGGTGATGTCGTAGTTGTCCTCGGTCCGCTCGTTCCAGGGCAGGTCGAGGACGGTGTCGAGCCAGGTACGGATCCAGCCGGTCTCGGGAGACTGGTCGGACGTACGCTCCAGCTTGTCGACCTCCTTGAGCGCGGCCTCGCGCACCTTCTCCGGGAGGTCGGCGGCCTCGACGCGAGCCCGGTAGTCCTCTTCCTCGGTCTCGGTGGAGTCGCCGTTGAGCTCCTTGAGCTCCTTGCGGACCGCGGCGAGCTGCTGGCGCAGCAGGAACTCACGCTGCTGCTTGTCCATGCCCTCCTGGACGTCCTTGCGGATCGTCTCGGCGACGTCGAGCTCGGCCAGGTGCTCGCGCGACCACTCGACCAGCCTGGCCAGCCGCTCGGCCGGGTCGGCGGCCTCAAGCAGCTCGACCTTCTGGGCCGTCGTCAGCCAAGGGGTGTAGCCGGAGCTGTCGGCCAGCACCGACGGGTCGTCGATCTGGTTGACCTGGTCGACCACCTGCCAGGCGCCGCGCTTCTGCAGGATCGTGGTGGCCAGGGCCTTGTACTCCTTGGCCAGCTCCTGGGCGCGCTCACCGGCGGGGACGGTGTCGATCGTGATGGCCTCCACCCAAAGGGCGGCGCCGGGGCCGGTCGTGCCGGTGCCGACGCGCACGCGGTCGACGCCGCGCACCACGGCGGCGGGCTCGCCACCGGGCAGCCTCCCGACCTGCTCGACAACAGCCTGCACGCCGACCGCGCCATAACGGCCATCGATCCGGGGAACGAGGAGGACCCGCGGCTTGTTGCCACCAGATGCCTGGGCCGCGTCTATGGCAGCCCGCACCTCGGAGTCGGACAGGTCCAGCGGAACCACCATGCCCGGCAGGACGACCTCGTCGTCCAGCGGCAGGACCGGGAGGATCAAGCTCTCACTCATACGAACTCCAAAGGGTTGAGTTATACCGACTCAAGTCATTAGAGCCTCTGATTGTTCCCAGGGTTGCCGATGTTCGCTCACGGCGATCGTAATCATGTAAGCCAGTCATACCTGAGGATGACGACCCAGGGTTGATGCCCGCCCGGCCACGCCCCCGTAGGGTGATCGCGTGTTCTCGGCAGTGGTGCGGCCCTTCGCGCTGGCGCTGTTCCAGGGCGACGCGGACCCCCCGCCGCCCCGATCGCGCTGGCTGCGTTTCCGGCTGCCCCGCTGGCAGCCACTGGCCGGCCACGTCGACCTGGTCCAGGTGGCGGACATCCTGGTGGCCTATATCCTGTTCGCCACCACGTTCTCCCAGCTCGTCAACTGGAACGACGGCGCCAAGCCGCCAGTCGACGACTCGCTACTCTCTCTCGCCTCCGCTGCTCTCTCCCTGCCCGTGGCGCTGCGCGATCGGTGGCCGCTGGGCGCCTGGCGGGTGGCCATGGTCCAGCTGCCGTTCGCGTTCTGGGTGACGCAGACAGTCGGCACCAGCTATCCGCCCTACACGGTCGGGCTGGCGGTGATGTACCTGTTGGTGACCTACTCGGTTGCCGTGCGCGGCGACCGTCGGATCACCGTCGCCGTGTGGGTGATCAGCGTCTTGACCGCGTGGATCGTCCATCCCGACTCGATGGTCCTCGTCACGATCATGGTGACGGTCTCCCTGCTGTTCGGCTACAACGTGCGCGTACGCCGTAACGCCACGACCAGGCTCGCCGAGGAGGAACGGCGCTCGCGGCTCGCCGAAGGCGCCCAAGCCGTGCTCGAAGAGCGGGCCAGGATCGCGCGGGAGCTGCACGACGTGGTCGCCCACCACATGTCAGTGATCGCCATCCAGGCCGAGGCCGTGCCGCTCAAGGCGGCCGGCGATCCCGCCCTGCTGGAGGCGGGCCTGGCCGAGATCCGAAGCCTGTCCCTGGAGGCCATCGCCGAGCTGCGCCAGGTGCTCGGTGTGCTGCGCGACCAGGACGGCCGCACCGACACCGCGCCGCAGCCCGGCCTCGACCGGCTGGACGAGCTCGTGTCCAACGCCCGCGCCGCCGGGCTCACCGTGGGGGTCGAGCTGCCGAAGCAGCCGCTCGGGGCGCTGCCGCCCACCGTCGGGCTTTCCGCGTACCGGATCGTGCAGGAGTCCCTGAGCAACGCGATGCGCCACGCGCCCGGCGCCACGGTCGCGGTCGTCGTCGCATGCGACGGCGACGCCTTACGGCTCCACGTCACCAACGGCGCCGGCGCCACGGCGGGCGGCCCGGAAGGGACTGGACAGGGGCTGGTGGGCATGCGGGAAAGGGCGGCGCTGCTCGGCGGCACGTTAGAGGCGGGACCCATCGAAGGGGGCGGTTTCCAGGTGACCGCGACGTTACCGATCGCCGGGGCGGAGGAGACGGCGTGATCCGGGTGCTGATCGCGGACGACCAGGGAATGGTGCGCACCGGGTTCACGGTGTTCCTGAGCGCGCAGTCCGACATCGAGGTGGTGGGCGAGGCGGCCAACGGCGAGGAGGCGGTGCGACGGGCGGCCGAGCTGCGGCCCGATGTGGTGCTCATGGACGTACGCATGCCGGTCATGGACGGGCTGACGGCGACCAGGCGGCTCCTGTCGTCGGGCGACGGCCCGAAGGTCCTCATCCTGACCACCTTCGACCTCGACGACTACGTCTATGAGGCGCTGCGGGCGGGAGCGAGCGGGTTCCTGCTCAAGGACGCCTCGGCAGTCCAGCTGGCCGAGGCGGTGCGGGTCGTCGCGGCGGGCGACGCCCTCATCGCCCCGGCGGTCACCAAGCGGCTGATCCACGAGTTCGCCCGGCTGGGCGCGCCCCGAGCGCCGACGGTCCGGCGGCTGGCGGAGCTGACGGAGCGCGAGACGGAGGTGCTCGCGCTGGTCGCGCAGGCGATGTCCAACCAGGAGATCGCGGAGAAGCTGGTGGTGGCGGAGCAGACCGTCAAGACGCATGTGGGACGGGTGCTGATGAAACTGGGGCTGCGCGACAGGGCGCAGGCGATCGTGTACGCGTACGAGACGGGACTGGTACGACCGGGCGATTGACCGCGTACGCGACGAACGAAGTGACCCGTGAGCTCTGCGGGACTGGGTACGGAGCAACGCGGGGTTCCCTGAGGAAGGTGACGCGCTCTGGCGGCTTTTGTGGCATTCCCACATCGGGCATGCGCCGATCCGGAAACCAGAGCCTAAACCCGCGTTAACTCACACGCATATCAAAGAAATGCGTTTCACCTGTTAGAAGTTCCAACACCGACCCGCCTCCGAAGAGTTGTTTGTCCAGCACGCCGTACGCGCGCTGGACAATTTCGGGACGGCTAGACCAGGGGATACGGCTTACCGAGTCACCCGACGAAGGGAATCGACATGGAACGACAGTCGCGCAGGAAGCTCGCGAGCGGTCTGGGCCTTGTGACGGCAGCCATGTTCGCAACCGCTGTCATCGCCTCCGTACCCGGCCTGTCGTATGCCTCGACCGCGAGCACCTCGTCGAGCAGCGAGGCCTCCACGATCCTCGCCCCAAACCGATGCCACCTCAGGACAGAGGCCAATCCGAACAGCGTGTGGGTGCCCCCGAACTACGAAAGCTGCTACGACTGCTTGAGCAGAGCGTCCTACCTGCACTCGCAAACCGGCATCGACTACTACTGCACCTACAACCCAAGCAATGGCAAGACCGACCTGCACTACGACCTGTAAGGCCGGATCCAGCCCAGCCCTAGGCTGTCGCCGGCATTACCGGGCGTAAGTCGCGTTGGAGCCGCCCGTCTTCCACGGGGGCGGGACGGGCGGTTCATCGCGTAATCAACTCCCGATGGCTATAGTCGATTCCGGTTGTCAAGCGCCGAACTTCGCAGTTCGACAACCGGCGATCGTACGGCCATGGGGGCGGGTTCATGGGACGACCGGAACGACCGCTCGACCCTGACGCAGGCCCGTTACAGCGGTTCGCGCACGCGCTGAGGCAGTTACGCGCCGGGGCCCCTCGGTCCAGCTACCGCGAATTGTCCAGGCGCGCGCACTACTCGGTGACCGCACTGTCCGAGGCAGCAGGTGGGGGGATCTTTCCCACGCTGGCGGTCACCTTGGCCTATGTCGAGGCCTGCGGCGGCGACACCAAGACCTGGGAGAAACTCTGGCGAGAGGTCGCCGCGGAGCTGGCCGACACCGACGCCGGTGCGGAGGACCAGATGGACCAGGACGCGCCGTACCTCGGCCTGGTCACCTTCGATCCTGACGACGCGGACCGGTTCTTCGGCCGGCGCGAGCTGGTGAACGAACTCTCCGCGCGATTACGCGACACATCCCTGCTCGCGGTGTTCGGCGCCTCAGGAAGCGGCAAGTCCTCCCTGCTTCGAGCCGGCCTGCTTCCGGCGTTGCGGAACAGCGCCGCCTCGGAAAACCTCCACCGGCCGACGCTCCTTCTCACGCCAGGCGCGCACCCCTTGGACGAACTCGCGGTGGGCCTGGCCAACCTCAGCGGAACCTCCGCTCCCTCCCTGTACGCCGACCTGGTGGCCGCCCCTTCGAACGTCCGGCTGGCGATCGGACAGATACTGGCGGGCAGGCCGAAGAGCGTGCGCATCGTGATCGTCGTCGACCAGTTCGAGGAGGTCTTCAGCCTCTGCGACGACCAGAAGGAGAGATCCCTCTTTTTGGACTCGCTGCTCGCCGCGGCGGAGGAGACCAACGATCGAGCCCGCGTCGTCCTGGGAATCCGCGCGGACTTCTACGCCCGGTGCGCTGAACACCCGCCGCTGGTGGCCATGCTGCGCGACCGGCACCTGCTGATCGGTCCCATGGAGGACGACGACCTCCGACAGGTGATCATCGGCCCGGCGCTCCGGGCAGAGCTCAAGGTCGAGCGGGCGCTCGTCGAGACCATCCTCAGCGACGCGAGAGGCGAGCCCGGCGCGCTGCCACTGATCTCCCACGCCCTGCTGGAGACGTGGAAGCGCCGCAAAGGCGGCACGTTGACGCTCGCGGGGTACCGGGAAGCAGGAGGCATCCAGGGCGCCATCGCGCAGACCGCCGAGCAGATCTACGACGGGCTCGACGTCGGTGAGCGAAATCTGGCCAGGAACGCGTTCCTCCGCCTGACGGCGCTGGGGCAGGGAACCGAGGACACGCGCAGGCGCGTCCCGCCGGCGGAGCTGCTGGCGGGGCCGGACGGGGCGGCGATGGCGGCCGTACTGTCCCGGCTGACGGCGGCGCGGCTGCTCACCGTCGACGAGGACAGCGTCCAGGTGGCTCACGAGGCGGTGATCCGTTCCTGGCCGAGGCTGCGGGGCTGGCTCGCCGAAGACCGGGAACTCGTCCGGCTCCAGCGGCGGCTCACCGACGCCGCCGCCGAGTGGGAGCAGCACGGGCGCGAGAACGAGCTGCTGTACCGGGGAACGCGACTGGCGGCCTGGGAGGACCGCGCGCTCGACCGGCTCAACGACCTGGAACACGCGTTCCTGGCGGCCAGCAGGGCACGCGCGCGCCGGGAGCGGGCGGCGGCGGGCCGTCGTGTGCGCGCGGCTCTGATCAGCCTGGTGGTGGTGGCGACCGTGGTCGGAGCGCTGGCCGTGATGGCGCTGGGGAACGCGAACCGCGCGGAGGAGGAGCGAGATCTCGCGTACTCTCGCCAGTTGGCGGCGGACGCGCGTGGCCAGCTCCAGCTGGACCCGCAGCTCGGGCTGCTGCTGGCCCGGCGGGCATACGCGGTCAGCCCAACGGAGGAGGCCACGGCGGTACTCCGGCAGGCCACCGTCGACTCGCGGATCCGGCTCATCGTGCCCATCGCCGCGGGCAAGGTCTGCGGCGTCGCATTCAGCCCGGACGGGCGGCATCTGGCCGCCGGCAGCGGAGACGGCACCGTACGGGTCTGGCAGGTGTCCGTACGAGGGCTGCCCACGGGAGATCCGGTGGTGCTGCACAGCCATGCCGGTGAGGCGTGGAACCCCGTGTTCAGCCCGGACGGACGCTACCTGGCGACAGGCGGCATCGACGGAACGGTCAGCGTGTCTGACTGGGCCGGCGGTGGCGATCCGCTGGTGCTGCGCGGCCATCGTGGTCCGGTGTGGGGCGTCTCGTTCAACCCCGACGGGCAACGCCTGGCAAGTGCCGGGGACGACGGCACGGTGCGGATCTGGAAAGCACCGGATGGCGGCAGGTGGACCGGCAGTTCATCTGCGGGAAGCGGTGCTCCCAAGGTGCTGCGCGGCCACGATGGGCGGGCTCTGCAGGTCGTGTTCAGCCCGGACGGGCGGAGACTGGCCAGCAGCGGCGGCGACGGCACCGTCCGGATCTGGGACCCGGCCGGTAAGGCGAAAACGGTCGTGCTGCGCGGCCACGAGAATTCTGTGGAAGGACTGCAGTACAGCCCGGACGGGCGGAACCTGGTCAGCGCCAGTACCGATGGCACGGTGCGGGTGTGGGACGTGACCGGACAGAATGCACCAGCGGTGCTGCGCGGGCACGACGGCACGGTGGAGGGTGCGGCGGTCAGCCGCGACAGCCGGAGGATCGCCAGCGTAGGCAACGACGGCACGGTCCGGATTTGGAACATGGCCAGCAACATCGACCCGCTCATTCTGCGCGGCCATCGTGGTACGACGTGGAACGCGTCGTTCAGCCCAGACGGGCGTACGCTCGCGAGCGCGAGCGATGACGGGACGATGCGACTGTGGGACGTGGCGTACACCGGTGACGCGATGATCCTGCGAGGTCATACCGGGGCCGTGTACGACGCCGTGTTCAGCCCGGACGGGCGACGCGTCGCCAGTGCCGGTATCGACGGCACGATCCGCGTCCAGAACATCGACGGCAGCGGTGACGCGCTGGTGCTGCGCGGCCACAAGGCGGACGTCCTCGGGGTCGCCTTCAGCCCGGACGGGCGGCGACTGGCGAGCACAGGTGCTGACAGCACGGTACGGATCTGGCACGCCGACGGGACCGGCCAGGCTGTCGTGCTGCGCGGCCACAGTGGAAACGTGTGGAACGCCGCCTTCAGCCCGGACGGCACGCGGGTAGTCAGCGGAGGTGACGACGGCACTGTACGCGTCTGGCACACTGACGGGACCGGAGCGCCGGTCATCATGAAAAGCCCTCAGAGCCAGGTCCGGTATGTCGTGTTCAGCCCCGACGGGCGGCGGGTGGCGAGCGCAGGCGTGGACGGCACGATCCTGATCCAGAACGCCGACGGGACCGGTCAACCTGTCATGCTGCGCGGCCACCAAGGCCTGGTGTGGTGCCTCGCCCTCAGCTCGGACGGGCGGCGGCTGGTCAGCGGGGGCAACGACGGCACGATCCGCATCTGGAACACCGGCGGGACCGGAGACCCGATCGTCCTGCGCGGCCATCAGGGCGTGGTGTGGAGCGTCGGCTTCAGCCCGGACGGGCAGCAGGTCATCAGCAGTGGCAATGACAACACCGTGCGGATCTGGATGCCGGCCGAGGGGCGCGAGCCAGTGGTCTTCAGCGGCTCCGGCACTACGGTCAACTCCGTGAAGTTCAGCCCGGACGGGTTGCGGCTACTGTCGACCTACGACGACGCCACGGTACGGATCTGGCGTTGCGAGGTATGCGGTCCCATGCACCAGGTCCAGGCACTCGCCGCCAAGCGCACCATCCGCGAACTGACCCCCGAAGAACGCAAGATCTACCTCGAACCATCCCCTTGACCTCGGCTGTTCAGCGATGAAGGTGCCTGGAGATCGGCCGAGCGAAGCGCTCCCTGGAGGCAGGCGGGATGACCGCGTGCGTCAACGGCAAACAGGATCTACCGTCTGAGAAATGGACCCGCTTGCGCTATTCCATCAGGTGTCCGCGTCGGTGCCCGCATATAGGGAGTTCCTCGCCGAGCAGGGTGTCAGTCCGGACCAGGTGTCGAGCATGGCCGACTTCGCGCGGTTGCCGCTGCTCACCAAGGACGGCTACCTCAACCGCCACCCACTCCCCCGGCTCTGCCGCGACGGCGTGATCGGCGACATGATCGCGGTCTCGTCCGGTTCGACGGGTACGCCGTCGTTCTGGCCGCGTTCCGTGTCCGACGAGCGGGTGATCGCCGCGCGGTTCGAGGAGGTGTTCCGGGACTCCTTCGAGGCCCGGGAGCGCAGAACGCTGGCCGTCGTCTGCTTCGCGCTCGGCACCTGGGTGGGCGGGCTGTTCACCGTGGCCTGCTGCCGCCACCTGGCAGAGCGCGGCTACCCGATCACTGTGGTCGCCCCCGGGAGCGACAAGCGGGAGATCCTTCGCGTACTCCCGCAACTGGCCCCGTACTTCGACCAGGTCGTACTCCTCGGCTATCCGCCCTTCCTCAAGGACGTCATCGACGCGGGACTGCCCTGGTCCAGGTGGAACGTCAAGCTCGTCACGGCCGGGGAGGTGTTCAGCGAGGAGTGGCGCACGCTCGTGGCGGACAGGGCGGGCATCGCGGACCCGGTGCGCGGTATCGCCTCCCTGTACGGCACGGCCGACGCGGGCGTACTGGGCAACGAGACGCCTCTCTCTGTGGAGATCCGCCGGTTCCTGGCCGGCCGTCCCGGGGCCGCGAGGGAGCTGTTCGGGGAGTCGCGGCTGCCGACGCTCGTCCAGTACGACCCCGAGGTCCGCTTCTTCGAGGAGCACGAGGGCACGCTGGTGTTCTCGGGCGACAATGGCATCCCCCTGATCCGCTATCACATCGCTGACGAGGGCGGAATCGTGCCGTTCGAACGGATGTCACGTTTCGTACGGCACCTCGGCTTCGAGCCTTCGGCGACCGGCCCGTCCCGGCCCTTCGTCTACGTGTTCGGGCGCAGCCACTTCACCGTGTCCTACTACGGCGCGAACGTGTACCCGGAGAACATCTCCGTAGGGCTGCAGCAGCCGGCGGTCAGCTCGCTGGTGACCGGAAAGTTCGTCATGGAGGCGGTCGAGGACGACCGGCGTGACCGGCACCTGACGGTGACAGTAGAGCTCATGCCCGGCGAGAAGCCATCGGAGGAGACGGCGAGGCTGGTGGGCGAGTCGATCCTCGAACAGCTGCTCCGGCTCAACAGCGAGTTCGCGGCCTATGTACCGATGGCCCAGCAGGCGCCGTTCATCCGGCTACGTGAGCTGGGCGACCCCGAGTACTTCCCGCCCGGCACCAAACACCGCTACACCCGAGCGTGACGACCGTCCCGGCAGGCTGATCCCAGACCGGTCGATCATGTCCACCGGAACACCGGTGACAAGATCCGCTGGAAGCTCCCATGGCAGTTGGGTCCGCTCAGGTGAGGAGTTTCGCGAGCTGGGCTATCTCGATGGGTGGGTCGATGACCGGCTGGATGAGCAGTTCGTCGACGCCGGCCTGTTCCAGGGTGGCGATGCGGGCGCGGAGGTCGTCGCGGGTGCCGACCAGGGCCAGGGTGTTCATCAGTGAGGGCAGGATCAGGTCCCGGTCCTCCGGTGCGATGCGTCCGAGGTAGTTGGGGTAGAGCTTGGTGTGCCGGTCGGGTGCGGTGGCGGTGGTACCGCGCCGGTCGAGGAGGCGCCACACCGCCTCGCGTTCCTCGGGGCCGAGTTGCTCGGCGAAAGCGCGTGCGTCGGCGGCGGTGTCGGCGGCGAAGGCCAGCAGCGACAGGACGATGTGGCCGGTTGCGTCCCGGACCGTGTCGCCGCTGGGGTCCTCGTCCTCCTCGAGGATGTGCAGCGCGGTGACCAGGTAGGAGTCCACGCGGGAGTCGGGGCCGTGTGGTGTGTCGTGAGCGGCGTGGCGGCGGGTGTCATGCAGTGCTTGCCAGGCGGTGGGGTCCAGCAGGCCGAAGGAGATCAGGCCGGTGCCGCGGCGGCCGGCGACGGCGGCGGCCTTCGGTCCTAGCGCGGCCACGACGAACTCGATCGGGTCGGCCGTGTTCGCGTGCGCCCCGGTGTGCAGGAACCGGACGTTGCGGACTCGGTCACCTTCGCGGTACTCGATGGTGCCTCCGGCGCACAGGTCCTGCAGTGCGGCGGTGAAGTTCTCCATCATGGCTGTAGTGGTCGGCCGCATGCCCAGTGTGCGCCGGGCGGTGTTTCCGGTGCCGATCCCGCAGATGATCCGGCCTGGCGCCAGGGCGTTGAGGCTGGCGAACGCGCTCGCGGCGGCCGGGGCCGAGCGCAGCGCCGGTGAGGTCACGCCGATGCCGAGCCTGATGCGGCTGGTGGCCTTCGCACACAGTCCCAGGGCGACGAAGGGGTCGCCGTGGACCATCGGGGTGTCGTTGAGCCAGAAACTGTGCAAGCCCAACTCCTCGGCCTGTACGGCGAGCTCCTCCACACCGGGGTGTGCGGTGACCACGACGCCTGCACGCATCAAAACCTCCAAGGCGCGGAAAATCGAGCGCACTCAGCCTGACACCAGACGGCGGATCGAGCACGTCGAGGTCGATGGGACAGTCGGCGCCGAGCGGTTGCGGATGTCGTACGGCGACATCGAAGGCGGAACCCGACAACTCACCCTGAACACCGACAGGTTCCACCGCAACCGTCACTCCGCCTCACCGCGACCGACGCCGACAAACGGCCGCGCGACATGCTCGGCGACACCCGGTGCCGACCTCAACCCCGAGGTAGGCAGCCACCCCTCGTCACGAACGCCCATTCGTCCTTGGCGATCTGGTAACTCCACCCGGAGTCTTCGATCACCCGGGGTTGTCGCCGTTCACACCCGTGAGCCGGGCACACAAGATGGGTCTGGCTGCCGTACGGTGTCGCGGCATCAACGCATCTTGTAGCCCGAGAACACGTTCGCGAGGGCGACGGCGTTGACGGTGATCCCGCGCGCGCGGGCGGGCTGGGCCAGGGAGCGGCTGAGCACCTCGATGGCGGCCTTCGTCAACCTCATCGCACACGACCACTCTGTGGATGTCTCGGCTCGGCTAGATCGGGAAGTGGCCGCGGCGGATGCGCCAGTGGCGGCCGGCCTTCAGGTGGTCGACGATCGCGCGCTGGAGCACGGTGCGGCGCGGTAGCCGGTCGAGCGGCGTGGTCAGGGTGCGGAACACGAACCGCAGCACCTCGACGTCGGCGTCCTGCCCCTCCGGCTCCTCGTAGGGTTCCAGCTCGAACCTTCGCTGAAACCGGACGATGTTGGAGTCCTCAGGCAGGTACTCCAGTAGCTGCGGGTCGAGCAGCCACGAGCCGCAGGAGAACGTCGTGTAGCGCTCGTCGGGAAAGTGGCGTGGGAAGAACGCGCGGGCCTCGTCGAGCGACGCCGCGACCGCCTCCGGGGTCATCGATCCCGACTCGGGGATGTGCAGGCCGATGGTGGTGCCGCCGCGTTGGTGCTGCAGCCGGCCCAGCTCGTAGATGCCGCCGCGCGCGTGCAGCGTCAGCCAGCTCTGCATGACCGGCCAGCCCTCACGCCGCATTCGCCGGTCGATCGCGAGGTTGCGGCCCAGATCCGCGAGGGTCGCCCACGAGACGGCATCGGCGATGCCGTGGTCGCGGTGGTACGCCGTGACCACGTCGACCAGGGCCAGGTACGCGTACACGTAGAGATGCCGCCAGGCGGGGCCCCGTTCGCGCGGCAGCTCCGGACCGGGCGGCAGCCAGCCGTGGCCCCCGAGATCGGCGCGGACCAGGGCGATCGAGCGGTCGAGCAGCCAGCGCAGCTCCGCAGTCCACAAGGGAGAGTCGGGGTCGGGCCAGCCCGCCATGATCTCGGCGGCGTCGTCCGGCCGCACCGCGAGCCGGTCGAGGATCGCGGGCGCGTCGGCCTTGGCGGGCAGCGGAGCCGACGGCCGGTCGCCGGCGAGCCGGTGTACGCGGTCGACGTCCTCGACGGGTACCCCGAGCCGGGCGGCGACGTCGTCCAGATCCACGCGGACGATCCTACGATCACCGGCAACGCTACGGAGGAAAGTCAAGGGATCTACCTCTTGTCCTGTTTTGCTGATCTCCTTCTCTCCTCGACGCGAGAGGACTGCGAGCAGGGTCACCAACTGCCTTCAGCCGGTGGACAGGGCGACGAACGTGTCCTCAGGAGAGGGCAGCTGTCCCGACACCGCCGTTCGAGCCGAGCAACCTCTGGCCCGAAAGCTGTACGGCCGGCGCCGGCCGTACAGCTCACGCACTCACAACCAGGAACCGGGAGGTGCCCCTATTGAGCACCAGCCACCAGCCGGGGGCGTACATCGAGCCGAGAAGGACGACGCGGCTCAGACCTGGAAGGCTCAAACCGCGGCCTGCTGGTCGGTCTTGCCCTGGGCCTCCAACGAAAGGTCTTGCCAGTCGGCCCACATCTTGAGCCGGTCGGCGTAGGCCTGCTGGATCATCGGGTGGAAGCCCTGGCCGAAGAGAATCCGCAGCGGTGGGTTGTCGGAGTCCACCAGCTTGAGCAGCGTCTGGGCCGCCGCGGCCGGGTCGCCGGCGGGCTGCTTGCCGGCCATCGCGCCGAGGCGCCGGCGGAGGCCGGCGTAGGCCGGGTCGGGCTCGGCCATGT
The DNA here is from genome assembly GCF_040648495.1 of Nonomuraea sp. NPDC049129. NCBI lineage: Bacteria > Bacillati > Actinomycetota > Actinomycetes > Streptosporangiales > Streptosporangiaceae > Nonomuraea > Nonomuraea sp. NPDC049129. The sequence continues at coordinate 65,533 of NZ_JBEZDU010000030.1, forward strand.
GGCCGTTGTCGAGCGGGTCGGGGTTCTTGCCGGAGCGGGTGGCGAAGCCGCCGGGCTCGATGATGGTCACCTTGACACCGAAGTCGGCGACCTCACCGGCGAGAGCCTCGTTCAAGCCCTCCAGGGCCCACTTGGAGGCGTGGTAGGCGCCGCCGAGCGGCATGGCGATGAGGCCGGCGGCCGAGGACAGCTGGATGATGCGTCCCGAGCGCTGCTCGCGCAGGTAGGGCAGCGCGGCCTGGACCACCCACACCGCGCCGAACAGGTTGGTCTCCAGCTGGTCGCGCAGCTCCCGCTCGGTCAGCTCCTCGACCGCGCCGACCTGGGCGTAGCCGGCGTTGTTCACGATGACGTCCAGGCGGCCGAAGTGCTCGGCGGCCCGCGTCACGTTCTCGAAGACAGCGACCTTGTCGGTCACGTCCATCGCAAGCGGGAGCACCGCGTCGCCGTAGGCGGCGACCAGGTCGTCAAGGCTCTCCGTCTTGCGGGCGGTCGCGGCCACCTTGTCGCCACGAGACAGCGCCGCCTCGACAAAGCTGCGGCCCAGGCCGCGGGACGAACCAGTGACGAACCAGACCTTGCTCATGATGACCTTCCATTCTTCCGTTGCTTGCTGCCGGACACGAGACGCCGACGACCTGATCCCTGTGACAGGTGCGGCTATGTGATCTGCGCCATAGAATCCGCCAGGTCCCGCCCCACCCCAGCACCCCGGCCAGCCCGCCGACCCGTCCTCGTGGCTCCCGCCTGATGACCTATCGCGAGGACAAGCCATGACGCGCCGGCCCTACCCGGCCCTCGCCCTACCCGGCCCTCGCCGGCCGCCCCGGCCGTCGGACGATCAGCCCGCCGCGGCGTCGCCTTCATCGCTACCAAGCAGCACCGCCGCTTCCGTTCGTACAACGGGAGGACACGACCCAGATCGCCCACCATGTGCTTGCCGACGGCCTTGTCACCCCCAGGTACTACAAGAGAGTTCAGCCCCAGCGGTGACGCGGTCGACGGCCTCTCTTTCGTAGCTTTCCGAGCATGCTCAGAATCCTCACGCTCGCCGGAAGTCTCGCGTTCGGCGCGGTCCTGGCGCTGCCCGGCCAGCACAGTGGCCGGCTTGTGAAGGTCTACGGCGACCTGGCCACCGCCGATCGGGTCGCCATCGTGGTGCCGGGGGCCGACACCACGGTTGCCACCTTCGAAGCGAGTACGAAGCGGCCCGGAGGCGCGGCGCGGGCGCTGCTGGCCGAGGCCGCCAAGGTGGGCCACGGCGAGCGGCTGGCTGTGATCGCCTGGCTCGGTTATGACGCGCCGCCTACGTGGAGCCTGGGCGCCATCACCGACACGGCGGCCGTCGAGGGGGCTAAGGCGCTGCGCCGTACCGTCATGGAGCTGCACGCGCGGACGTCCGCGCCGATCGCGTTACTGTGCCACAGCTACGGCTCGGTGGTGTGCGCCAAGGCCGGGACGGACCTGCCCGTCGCGGATATGGCGCTGTTCGGAAGCCCCGGCATCGGGGCACCGTCCGATGGAGCACCGTCCGATGGAGCACCGTCCGACCACCATTTGTCCGACGCGTCGTATCGCCCGCCGTCCAACCACAGGGTGTCCGGCCCGACGCCGTCTGTCACCAGAGTGTGGGCGGGTGTGGGTGGTAGTGATTGGATCAGGTTCGTGCCGAAGGTGAAGCTCGGGCCGCTTGGTTTCGGGGCCGACGCGCTGAGTCCCGGGTACGGGGCGCGGGTGTTTGAGGTGGGTCCCGGCGGGCACAGTGACTACTTCACACCAGGCACGCCGTCGTTGCGCAATCTCACACTGATCGCCCTCGGCCGCCCCGGCGATGTGACGGCTGCGGCGCCAGCATGACAGGGTCGGGTTTAATGACAGAGTGTCGTCATCAACTTGACGGGCCCGTCCAGGGTTTGTGACACTTTGTCATGAAAGACCTGGCAACACATTGGGGTGAAGCGTGACGTCGTTCTCCGAGACCTTGAAGAACGCCACTTGGAGCGACCACGAGTCGGCCGAGGATGAGAGCTACCTCAAAGAGCTGATGGGCGGCCGACTGAGCGAGCACGACTACGGCGAGCTCGTCGCCCAGCACTACTTCGCCTATCTCGCCCTCGACGGCGCCGCCAAGGCCCTGGCCGATCACCCGGTTGCCGGCCGGTTCGTCTTCCCGGAGCTCTATCGGGAGCAGGCGCTGGAGCGTGACCTGCAGACCGTCTACGGTGCCGGCTGGCGCGACCGGATCGTACCCTCGAAGGCGACCCGGACCCTGGTGGCGCGGATCGAGCAGGTGGCCGACTGGCCGGGCGGCTATATCGCCCACCACTACACCCGCTACATGGGCGACCTGTCGGGCGGGCAGTTCATCCGGATGGAGCTGCAGAAGATCTACGGCTACCAGAAGGGCGGCGGGGTCGACTTCTACCTGTTCGACGAGGTCGGCAGCCTGCCCCGATTCAAGAGCGAATATCGCGCCCGCCTCGACGCGCTGCCCTTCGGCGAGCGGGAGCAGCATCGCGTGATCCGTGAGGTCAAGCTGGCCTACCAGCTCAACACCGAGGTACTCGGCGAGCTGCTCCACGTGGTCAAGGCCGCCGCGTAGGGCACACCACCGCACCTCTCGCTCCCCGCGTAGCAAGGCACACGGACACCACCTGCAGCAAGGGCACCATGGGTGGCAGGGCACAACCCCTACCACATCGACCCGTATCACCCAGATCCGTACCACCGGCACCACCCGGACCGGGTACCACCGGCACCACGCGTACCACCGGTACCAACGCATACGGCACACCACCGCATTCGCCACACTGCACAACTGCCGGTGAAATGCCAGTGACAATGCGAGGGGGCGCGGGGCGAAGAATGCGAGAGGACGCGGGGTGCCGAGCGGGTCTCAGCGTCCGCCGCTGGCGGGGCTGACCTCGCTGCCTTCGAGGGGCCGGTCCGCCGCCCACGGTACGTGACCGCGCCGCCTTCCAGAGGCTGGTCCATCCCCCGCCTCTCGTGCGCGAAGTCCGGCCTATAGAAGTCGGCTTATAGCTGGATGGGCACCGGCCTACCATGGACGCATGCCCCGCATCTCCGCAGCCACCATCGGTGAGCACCGAGCCCAGACGCGTGATCGCATCCTCGAGGCCGTCGCCCGCCTGTCGAGGGTGCAGGGGATCGACGCCATCTCCATGACGGACGTGGCGAACGAGGCCGGGATCACCCGGACCGTCCTCTACAACTACTACCCGGACAAGGCCGCCCTGCTGCTGGCCTTCACCGAGCGGGTCACCAGCTACTTCATCGAAAGCTACGAGCAGGAACTGCCGGCCGTCGCCTCCCCCGCCGACCGGCTACGGGTGTTCGTCCGGCTGCAGCTGACCGGCCTGCTGGCGCACCCGCACCCGGGAGCGGCGGATCTCAGCGCCGCCCTCGGCCCTGACGCCTACCAGCAGCTCGCCGAGCACGTGGCGCCCATGCAGCGCATCCTGGTGGGGATCTTGGAGAGCGGGATCGAGTCGGCCGATTTCCAGGTGGTCGACGGCGAGGCGACGGCCCGGATGATCATCGCGGTGATCGGCGCCGAGCGGGTGCCCCTGATCAGCGGCGCGGTCACCGTCGAGGCGGCGGAGGCATTGGTGACGGGCTTCGTGCTGAGGGCCCTGGGCAGCACCTCTCCGTGAAGGGGCTGGGGCTCTCCCTCGCCCTCGGCGGACGACCGCTGAGGGTTCCGGGCAACGCTGAGGGTCCCGGGTCGCGCCTCTCCGGGGAGGGGCTGACCGCTATGCACCGAAAGAGGTGACAGGATTGCCCTCATGCAGGACGACCACGTAGCGCTCAAATCCGCCCGAGGGCGCTGGATCCTGGCGGCCACCGTGCTGGGCTCCGGGATGGCCATGCTCGACAGCACCGTAGTGAACGTCGCGCTGCCCTTCCTCGGCGACGACCTCGACGCGGACATGGCCGGCCTGCAGTGGACGATCAACGCCTACACGCTCACCCTGGCCGGGCTGATCCTGCTGGGCGGCTCGCTCGGTGACCGCTACGGCAGGCGCAAGGTGTTCCTGATCGGCACGGTCTGGTTCGCGCTGGCCTCGGCGCTGTGCGGGCTCTCGCCGAACGTCGAGTTCCTGGTGGCCGCCCGCGCGCTGCAAGGCGTCGGCGGCGCGCTGCTCACCCCGGGGTCGCTGGCGATCATCCAGGCGTCGTTCGTCAGGGACGACCGGCCGCGCGCGGTCGGCGCCTGGTCAGGGCTGGGTGGGGTGGCCGCCGCGATCGGTCCGCTGCTGGGCGGGGTGCTGGTGCAGACGGCGGGCTGGCGGTGGGCGTTCCTGCTCAACCTGCCCGTCGCGGCGCTGGTCGTGCTGGTCACGGTGCGGCACGTGCCCGAGAGCAGGGACGAGCAGGCCGCGGGCCGGTTCGACGTGCTGGGGGCGGTGCTGGCGGCGCTGGCCCTGGCATTCCTCACCTACGGCCTGATCGAGAAGGGGGCGACGATCCCGCTGATCGCGGGGGTGGCGCTGGGCGTGGCGTTCGTGGTGCTGGAGAAGCGCAGGTCCCCCGACGCGCTGGTGCCGGTGAGCATCTTCCGGGACCGGGTGTTCACGGCCGTGAACGTGGTGACGCTGATCATGTACGCGGCCATGGGCGTGGTGTTCTTCCTGCTCGTCGTGCAGTTGCAGGTGGTGTCCGGGTTCGCGGCGACCCCGGCCGGGCTGTCGCTGCTGCCGACGACCATCCTGATGCTGCTGCTGTCGGCGCGCGCCGGTGAGGTGGCCAAGCGCTACGGCCCGCGCTGGCCCATGACGATCGGCATCCTGGTGGCCGGGCTCGGTTTCCTCCTGATGAGCACGATCGGTTTCGGCGCCTCGTACGTTCTTCAGGTCATCCCCGCGGTCACGGTGTTCGGGCTCGGTCTGTCGGCGGCGGTGGCGCCGCTGACCGCGACCGTGCTGGCCACCGTCGAAGAGCGCCACGCCGGTACGGCCAGCGGCGTCAACAACGCGGTGGCCCGTACCGGCAGCCTGCTCGCGGTGGCCGCCGTGCCGCCCCTGGTCGGCCTGGTCGGCGACGCCTTCAAGAACCCGCCCGTCTTCAACGCGGGCTTCCACACCGCGATGCTGATCAGCGCCGCGATGATGGTCGTCGCGGCACTGATCACCTTCCTGACGATCAGAAGGAACGTCCTGGCCCCGGAAGAGCAGCTCAGAACGTGAACCCCTGACTGCGGACGCTGTTGTCGAAGTTGGACAGCAGCAGCTCCGGCTCGCCGACCGCGCGGATCTCCGGCAACCTGGTCAGCAGCACGCGGAACATCGTCCGCATCTCCTGCCTGGCCAGGTTGGCGCCCAGGCAGAAGTGCGGGCCCGGCCCGCCGAAGCCGACGTGCGGCTTGGTCTCGCGGGTGATGTCGAAACTGTCGGGATCGGGGAAGACGGTCTCGTCACGGTTGGCCGAGCCGTAGAAGAGGACCACCTTGTCGCCCTTCTTCAGCTCCAGGCCGCGCAGGGAGTAGTCCTGGGTCAGCGTGCGCCGGAACTGCATGATCGGCGACACATAGCGGACCATCTCCTCGATCGCGTTGCCGATGCGGCCGTCGAAGTCCTCCATCAGCAGGTCGCGCTGCGCGGGGTTGTCGGTGAGCAGCTTGATGCCGTGGGCCATCGTGTTGCGCGCGGTCTCGTTGCCCGCCACCAGGAGCAGGGCGAAGAAGGAGCCGAGCTCGCGGTCGGTGAGCTTCTCGCCGTCGGGGTTGGCGGTGACCAGCAGGGACACCAGGTCGCCTTGGGGATCGGCGGCCCGCTCGTGCCCCAGCTTGATCACCATGCGCTGGAGGGCGAGCAGGGCCAGCATGTTCTGGCCGGCCAGCTGAACGCTGCGGGCCAGGCTGGGGCGTACGCCGGTGTAGGCGGTGGAGACGTCTACGTGTTCGTGGACCTTCGCCCGCAGGTCGTCGGGGATGCCCATCATGTCGCAGATGACGTGGATGGGGAGCCGGGCCGCGACCTGGCCGACGAAGTCGCGCGGGCCCTGCTCGATGACGTCGTCGACGATCCGCTCGCACGCGGCCTCGATGTCGTCCTGCAGACCGGAGAGCATGCGCGGGCTGAACGAGCGGGTGACGATGCGCCGCAGCCGGGCGTGGCGCGGGTCGTCCATGTTGACCATCGACTCGCCGAACACCTGCTTGACCCAGCCGGGCGGCTCCGGGTTGGTGACGGCGGGCTCGCTGGAGAAGACCTTGGCGTCGCGGCTGGCCTCGACCACGTCCGCATGCCTGACCAGGGCGTAGAAGCCGCTGCCTGACCGGAGGAAGGGCACCTTCTTCTCTGGGAAGAACACGGGATGCTCTAACTGCCGGAGTCTGGCGAACGCCTCATGCCGGGCCTTGGGGGACTGGCGCCAGAAACCCAGATCCGCGAGGTCGATGTCCACCCGCCTATCCTGGCACGTTCCCGTAGCGTTAAGACCTGGTTCGGTCGGGGCGGAAATACCTACCTGTATGAACGCACTGCTAGCCGCCTGCCTGGTTCTTCCCCTCGTTTCGGGTACGAGTCACGCCGCGGCTCCGTCGTGTGGCGGATCCCCTTCCGACTTCGACGGCGACGGCCGTCCCGATCTGGCGGTGGCCGCCCCCTACGACAACCGGCGGGCCGGCTCCGTGACGGTCGTCTACGGCAGCGGGCGCAAGGAGAAGCTGACCCAGGAGGGCGCCGAGCCGGGTGACTCGTTCGGCTCGGCTCTGGCGGTGGGCGACTTCAACGCGGACGGATGCGCCGACCTGGCGGTGGGCGTGTCAGAGGAGTTCGTGGGCGAGCGCGTGCCGGGGGCCGACGGCAACGGCGTTGTCGAGCTGTTCCACGGCTCGCCCACGGGCCTGCGGCCGGGCAAGGAGCTGGCGCCGGCGAAGCCGTCGAGCGACCGGTTCGGGGCGTCGCTGGCCGCCGGTGACTTCGACGGTGACGGACGCGACGAGCTCGCGGTGGGCGCCCCTGGCCACCGTACGGGCGGGGGCGTCACGATCTACTGGATGAAGGGCCGCAAGCCGTACCAGATCACTCAGAAGACCCCCTGGGTACGGCAGGCGGCAAGCGTGACGGACCAGTGGGGCGCGGCCCTGGCGACCGGCGACTTCAACGGCGACGGGCGGGCCGAGCTGGCCGTGGGCGCCCCCGCCGACAGCGTCACCCAGGACGGCCAGGGCTCCGTCACCGTCATCGACGTGCGGGGCCGGCGGGCCGGGCTGCTCACCCAGAGCAGCCCCGGGATCAAGGGCTCGGCGGAGAAGTGGGACGCCTTCGGGGCGGCGCTGACGACCGGCGACTTCGACGCCGACGGGCACGACGACCTGGCCGTTGGCGTACCCGGCGAAGGGCTGAGCGCCAACCAGCGGGCGATGGACTACGGCGACGGGGCCGTGCACGTCCTGTACGGGAGCGGGAGCGCGCTGCTGCGCGGCGCCCGGTCGGAGATGTGGACGCAACGGCTGCTCAAGGGCACGCCCCGCTACTACGACCGGTTCGGCGCCGCGCTGGCGGCCGGGGACTTCAACGGCGACGGCGACGACGAGCTGGCCGTCGGCGTACCCGGAGAGAAGGGGGTCCAAGTGCTGGCCGGGGCCAGGAAGGGCGGGCTGACGAAGGACGGCAACCTGCTCATCAAGGGCAAGGGGCGCGATTTCGGCGCGTCCCTGGCCGCGCTGCCCGCGCTCGGCGGGCGCTACCGGCAGCTCACCAAGGAACGTCCGCTGTACGGGCTGGTGGTGGCGGCGCCGGACCAGGGCAAGGTGCTGTACGTGCCCGGCTCGCGTCAGACGGGCCTGCGTCCCGGACTGCTCCCGAGAAAGGTCCGCGAGCTGAGCAGCGGCCCCGGCCTGTACGGCTACGCGTTCGGCTGATCCCAGTCTGAGAGGCGAGGCGATACACACTTGTCGCCGATGGGAAGACCCGCGGGACTCCCCACGGGCCAGTCGCCGCCGGCGGGTTGGACGTGGGCGGTCACGGTCGCTACTCCCGGTTGAGGTCGGCCGCCGACACACCGGACAGTGCCTTGCCCAGAGTCGGAACGGCGGCGATGAGCCTGCGTGTGTAGGAATGTTGCGGTTCCTCGTACACCTGCTCCGTGGACCCGATCTCCACGATCTCCCCGGCATGCATGACCGCGACCCGGTCGCACACATGACGTACCACGGACAGGTCGTGGGAGACGAAGACCAGCGTGAGGGACAACTCGTCGACGAGGTCGGCGATGAGGTTGAGCACTTGGGCCCGGACGGACACGTCCAGGGCGCTCACCGGCTCGTCCGCCACGATGATCTTCGGGCGGGGGGCGAGAGCGCGCGCGATCGAGATGCGCTGCCGCTGGCCGCCGGAGAACTGGTGTGGATACCGGTCCGCCGCGTCGGCTCGCAGGCCGACGGCCTCGAGCAACTCGGCCACCCGCTCCTTGCGGTTCCGGTGCCCCTGCGCGACGAGCGGCTCGGCCACGATGTCGCCAACGCGCATGCGCGGGTCCAGCGAACTCATCGGGTCCTGGAACACGAGTTGGAGCCGCTCGCGGACGAACCGGAGCCGGCTCTCCCGGAGCCCGGTGATGTCCCGGCCGTCGATCGCGACGCTGCCGCTGGTGGGGCGGTCGAGCCCGGCCAGAATGCGCAGCAGGGTCGACTTGCCGCACCCCGACTCGCCCACGATGCCGAACCGCTGCCCCTGGGGGACGGCGAAGCTGACGCCGCGCAGCGCGTGCACCGGCGGGCTGGGGTGGCGCAGCGAGGTACGAGGCCGTCGGTAGTCGCGCGTGACGTCACGGACGCTGATGGCGTCCGCGGGGCCGGTCTGCGACCCGGGTGCGAGGGGGGCGCTGGTCGGCTGCTCAGCCACGGCCGGCCTCCTGGTTCATGGGTGTGCCGGTCCCGCGTGCGCCGCTCTCGGATACCGGGTGGAAGCAGGCGTAGCCGGAGTCCGGCCCGGTAGGGACCCATTCGGGCCTGGTGGCGCAGACGTCGGTCGCCTGAGCGCACCTGTTTCTGAAGACGCATCCGGCGGGAAACCGGCCCGCCGGCGGAACCGACCCGCCGATCGTGGCCAGCCGACCGCGGTCGTCGACCACGGTCAGGTCCGACGCGCCGATCAGGCCCTGGGTGTAGCGGTGCCGGGGGCGCGTGAACACCTCCCGGACCGGGCCGGACTCGATCAACCGCCCGCCGTACATGACCATGACCCGCTCGCAGACGGTGGCCACCACGGCCAGGTCGTGGGTGATGAAGAGCATGGCCGACCTGCGTTCCTGGACACCCCGCACGATCAGGTCGAGCACCCGCGCCTGCACCGTGACGTCGAGCGCGGTGGTGGGTTCGTCGCAGACCAGGAGCGCGGGGTCGTTCGCGAGCGCGATGGCCAGCACCACCCGCTGCCGCTGGCCTCCGGAGAACTGGTGCGGGTAGGCGGTCGCGGCGGCCGCGGGATCGGGCAGCCCCACCTGGGCGAGCAGTTCCACGGCGGCGGCTTGGGCGGACGCGCGGTCGGGCCTGGTCCGGTGGATCAGCAGCACCTCGGCGATCTGCCGCCCGACCCTCATGGTGGGGTTCAGAGCGGTCATGGGCTCCTGGAAGACCATGGCGATCTCCTTGCCCCGCACCCGGGACATCCGCGCCTCGTCGGCACCCACCAGGTCGTGGTCGACTCCGGCGAGCCGCACCGAACCCGTGGCCCGGAGTCCCTCAGGCAGCAGCCCCATGACGCTCAGTGCGGTCAGCGACTTGCCCGACCCCGATTCACCGATCAGACCGACCCGCTCGCCGGCCCGGATGGTGAAGTCGACATCTTCGAGGAGCTTGAGGCCGCCCACCGCGACGTCGAGATTCCGCACGGCCAGGACGTCGTCCGGCCCGGCGGCCGGCGTCGTGTCAGGTGCCGGGGTCATCGGCGGTCCTCCAGCTTGGGGTCGAAACGGTCGCGCAGGCCGTCACCGAGCAGGTTGAATCCGAGCACCGCCACCGCGATCGCGATGCCCGGGAACACGGCGAGCCGGGGAGCGGACCACAGCATCTCCTGGCTCTCCTGCAGCATCCGGCCCCAGGACGGTACCGGGGGCGGGGTGCCGAAGCCCAGGAAGGACAGCGCGGCTTCGGCGAGTACGGCGATGGCGAAACCGACCGACGACTGGACGATGACGAGACTGCTGACGTTGGGCAGGACATGCCGCAGGCCGATCGAGAACGGCCTGCGGCCCGCCGCGCGCGCCGCGATGACGTACTCGGTCTTCATGACCTGCAGCGTGCCGCTGCGGGTCAGCCGGGCGAAATGGGGGATGGACGCGATGCCGATGGCGACCATCGCGACCAGCGTGCTGGCGCCGTACACGGCGGCGAACATGATGGTCAGCAGGAGCGCCGGGAAGGCGAGAAGCAGGTCGTTGCCGCGCATCAGGAGCTCGCCGAACCAGCGGGGCGCCATCCCGGCGACGATGCCAAGGGGCACTCCGACCAGGGCGGCGACTCCCACCGCCACGAAGCCGACGAACAGCGTGGTGCGCGAGCCCACCAGGATCTGGCTGAACACGTCGCGGCCGAACTTGTCCGTGCCGAACCAGTACTCCAGCGACGGCTTCCGCAGCCGCGCCATGGCGTTCACCAGGGTCGGGTCGTGCGGGGTCCACACGAAGGACAGCAGCGCCATGCCGAGCACGACCGAGACGATGAGACCGCCCACCAGAAGGCTGCCTGTTATCGGGCGGCGCCGCCGACGGCCGTCGGGCACCGTGGACGCGGTAGCGGCTTCCGTGTCCAGAGCACTCATGACGCACCCGCCCTGAGCCGTGGGTCGATCATCAGGTAGATCACGTCCACCAGGAAGTTCACCAGCAGCACCGCCATTGCGATGATCATGACCACGTCCTGCACCATGATGAGGTCCCGGTTGGAGACGCTGTCCAGCAGCAGGCTGCCGAGCCCGGGGATGACGAAGACCCGTTCGATGACGACCGCGCCCACCAGCAGCGTGGCGAGCTGCAACGCCATGACGGTGACCACGGGCACCGCCGCGTTCCGCAGGCCGTGCCGCAGCAGTGCCCGCGTCGGGCGAAGTCCTTTGGCGCGAGCGGTGCGCAGATAGTCCTCCCGGAGGACGTCGAGCACGGCGCTGCGTACGTAGCGGGTGAGCACCGCCCCCTGCACCAGGCCGAGGGACAGCGCGGGCAGCACCAGCTGCTTGAGGAACAGGACCGGATCCTGCGCCGGGGGTGTCCAGCCGTTCGCCGGCAGCCACCCGAGCCCCACCGCGAACACGGTGATCAGGAGGATGCCCGCGAGGAAGGCCGGGACGGCCACGCCGACTTGGGACAGGGCCGAGAGAATGAGCCCGGACGGCCTGCGGTGCCGCATGGCCATGAGCGTGGCCATGGGGACCGCCAGGACACAGGCGAGCACCATCGCGGTGCCGACGAGCCACAGGGTGACCAGAAGGCGGTCGGCGATCTGCGGGCCGATCGGCGTGTGTGAGATGTAGGAGTTCCCCGGGTCGAAGGTCACCAGTCCGTGTACCCAGCTGAGGTACTGGGCCGCGAGCGGCCGGTTGAGCCCGAACTCCGCGCGCAGCTGCGCCACCGCCGTGTCCGACGCGTTGACGCCGAGGGCGACACGGGCCGGATCCCCTGGCAGCACCGCCATGAACGCGAACACCATCACGGAGCTCACGACAAGGCTGGCCAGGAGGATCGCGACCCGCTGCACCAGACGGACGATCATCGGTTGACGCCGCCTTTCACGAGCGGCCCAGACCGGTGAGATCCAGTGACTCGGAGACGGAGTTCACGGGCAGGCCGGTGATGTCCTTGTCCGCCACCATCAGGTTCGGCAGCAGGAACAGCCAGTCGGCCGCGGCGTCCTTGGACAGCAGCCGGGCGGCCTCCCGCATATGGGCGATCTCCTGCTCCTGAGTGCCCTCGTCCGCCTTCTTCAGCAACGCGCGGAATTCAGGGTTGTCGTAGCGGGTGTAGTAGGTCTTGTTCCCGAACACCGTATAGATGTCGCGGGGCTCCACATGGGAGATGATGGACATGTCATAGTCGGCGTTCTTGAACACGGTGGTCAGCCAGGCGGCGGGAAACTCCAGCTGGTCGAGCTCGACCTTGAACCCGGCCTGTTCGAGCTGGCTCTTGACCACGGTGCCGCACGCGGTGGCGTAAGGCAGCGTCGGAAGCCGCAGCCGCAGCGTGGTGCCGGCTTCGCCGGACTCCTCGAGGAGCTTCTTGGCCTTGCCGATGTCGTACGGATACTCGTTCGCGAGGTCCTCGTACCACGGGTCGGTCGGCGGGACCATGCTGCCGATGAGCTTGCCGCGGCCTGCCCAGCAGGTGTCCACCAGGGCTTTGTGGTCGATGGCGTAGCGGACTGCCTGGCGGGCCTTCAGATTCTTCAGCGGGCCCGAGCCGTTGTTGAAGGAGAGGACCACCTCGCCGTTGGTCGAGCCTTCGATGATCTGGTACTTCGGGTTGTTCTGGAACCGGTCCAGAGCATCCGGGGGCTGCATCGTGCCGATCACGTTGATGGTGCCCGTGAGCAGCGCGTTGTGCATGGCCGTCGGGTCCTTGAAGTACTTGAGGGTGACCGACGCGAAGTGCGGTTTGGGCCCCCAGTAGCCATCATTGCGGGCCAGCGTGATCGAGTCGCCGCGGGTCCACGACTTCAGCGCGTATGGGCCGGTGCCCACCGGCTCGGTGGCCAGCTTGCTCACGCCGGTCCGGCTGAACATCGCGCCTACGCGGGTGGTCATCCAGTACAGCCAGTTGTTGCTCGGCTCTTTCAGGGTGACCTTCAGTTCGGTGGGCGACACCGCCTGCACCGTGTCGACGACGTCCATCCGGGACTTCAGCGCTATCGTCCAGCCGGACGTGACGCGTTCGATGGAGAACTTGGCGTCCTCGGCCGTGAACGGCGCGCCATTGCTGAACTTGGCGTCCTTCACCAACTGGAACGTGTATGTCTTGCGGTCCTTGGACAGGGTCCACGACGTGGCCAGATCGGGCTCTATCTTCCCGGACTGGTCCGCCTTCACCAGGTTCTCGTAGACGTTGTACAGCAGTGCCTGCGGAATGGCCGCACCTTCGGTTTTGGTGAAGTCGAGGTTGGCCGGCTCGGCGACGAGGCCGATCTTCAGGGTGTCGCCCGCAGGGCCGCCGGTGCTGTTTCCCGCTGTCGTGGACCCGGCCGAGCAGGCTGTCAGCAGCAGCGATGCGACCGCGGCCGCGACCGTCCCGAGGTGCCGCGTCCGCTGCTTGTTGGGTTTCATAGGTTCCACCCCTGGCTTTCCATCGTGTTCAGGAGGTCGAACGAGGTCACGTCGAGCCGGTGGCCGTCAACCTCCAGCGCGCTCTGGAGCGCGGGCACGGTCGCCGCGACGACCTCAGGGCCGATTCCGTCGCCCGGTATGAGGGCGAGCCGCACGACCTTGGTGTCCCTCGTCATAGACGCCACCTTCCGCATGACTGGCCTGACCAGTAAGCTCACTTGCAGGTACCGTGGCGACTGAAGCTGCACTTGTCAAGGGTTCCAATGCCCCACGCATCGCGACCGAAGGAGAGCGGGTGCTCACGGAACACGGTCTGGCCGCCATGTCGGCCGTCGAGATGGTGGCCGGATTCGCTGACCGCACCTTGTCGCCGGTCGAAGTCCACGACGCCGTCCAGTCGGTGATCGAGGCGCGTGAGAGCGTGCTCAACGCGTTCTGGGTGCGGGATCCAGCCGAGTCCCGCAAGGCGGCCCTGGCCAGCCAGGCCCGATGGGCGGCGGGGGAACCGCTCGGGCCGATCGACGGCGTGCCTGTGACGCTGAAGGAGAACATCGCCCGCAGGGGCGTCCCCATGCCCTCGGGCAACGCGGGGGTCGAGCCGGTCATCCCCGAGGTGGACGCGCCCATCACCGCGCGGGTCGTCGAATCCGGTGGGGTGATACTCGGGTCGTCCGTGATGCCGGACTGGGGCATGCTCTCCTCGGGGGTCTCCAGCCGGCACGGCATTGCGCGCAGCCCCTGGAACGCCGCCTGGACCACGGGCGGTTCCAGTTCCGGTGCGGGGGCCGCGGCCGCCGGAGGATACGGCCCGCTCCACGTCGGCACCGACATCGGGGGTTCGATCCGGCTGCCGGGCACCTGGCTGGGCCTCGCCACGCTCAAGCCCAGCTACGGGAGGATCCCGCTGGACACCCCGTACCTGGGGCGCACCGCCGGCCCCATGACGCGCACCGTGTCGGACGCGGCCCTGTTCATGCGTGTCCTGAGCAGGCCGGATCCCCGGGACTGGTCAAGCCTGCCACCGCAGGACATCGACTGGTCGGCGCTGGACGGCGATGTACGCGGGCTGCGGGTGGGCGTGCACCTGGACGCCGGTTGCGGGGAGCCATGCGACGCCGAGATCCTCGCTGCGGTGAACCGCGCCGCCGCGGTCTTCGAGGCGGCGGGAGCCGTCGTGGAGCCGGTCGAGCCGTTCATGAGCCAAGATCTCCTCGACGACCTGGATCTGTTCTGGCGGGTGCGGTCCTGGAACGACTTCCGGGAACTGGCGCCCGAGGCCGGGCTGCGCGTCCACCCCTACGTCATCCAATGGTGCCAGGGGGGTGCGGACATATCGGGCACAAGGCTACTCCAGTGCTACCAGCAGATCATGCGCATCCAGGCGCGGACCGTGGCGGCGACGCTTCCCTACGACCTCGTGCTCTCACCGGTCGCTCCGGTGGCGGCGTTTCCCGCTGAGCAGCCAATGCCGTTCATGGGGGACGGGAAGACCATGTCCCACATCGGCTTCACCGCGCCGTACAACATGTCGGGGCAACCCGCGGCGACCGTCAACTGCGGCTTTACGGCGGACCGTCGGCCCATCGGGGTGCAGATCGCGGGCCGTCGCTTCAACGATCTCGGCGTCTTGAGGGCGGCGGCGTGGTACGAACGGAACCGACCTGCCGATGCGGTCCCGCGCTGGCCGGACAGCGTCCCCGGGGCGCCCACCGGGGAGAAGACGACATGGACCACGCTCGAGGGGAAGAAGCCATGAGTGACGGGGCACAGTTCCGGCAGGTTTCGCCGGTACGGCTCTACCAGCGCATCGTCGAGCAGATCGAGCAAGCGATCGCTCGAGGTGACCTGAAGCCCGGTCAACGGCTGCCGAGCGAACGAGAGCTGGTGACGCAGTTCGGGGCGAGCCGCCCCACAGTGCGAGAGGCCTTGCGCGTGCTGGAGAGCAACGGGCTCGTCCGCTCGCGTCCGGGTGACCCGAACGGCCCAGAGATCCTGCCGTTCTCGTCGGCCGGTCTGACCAAGGAGATGACCCGGCTCGTCCAGTTCGACAACATGTCGATGGCCGAATTGATCTCGTTCCGCATGATCCTCGACGGGTCGGCGAGCTTGCTGGCGGCTCGGCTGCGGTCCGAGGAGGAGCTGTCCTCCATGGAACGGACGATTGCCGTCATGTCGGACGCGATCGAGGCAGGGTACGAGGAGTTCAGCAAGGCGGACGTCGCATTCCATGAGGCGGTGGCCCGGGCCGGCCGCAACTCCCTCATCGAGGTCTGCAACCAGGTGGTCCGGGACGCTGTCCTCTCGCTGATCTCGGACAAGGTCGCCCACGCGCTCAACAGCACGGCGCTCATGCGGGAGTCGCTCCACCACCACCAGGAGGTGCTGGAGGCGATCAGGGAACGGGACGGCTTGGCGGCGGCACGCATCTCGCGGCGCAATCTCTACGACTACTACGCCGGCTACGTCACCGAGAACGAGCAAGGGCTGCTGCTCGCGCTCGTGGACGAAGAGCCCTGAACCTTCCTCGGAACCTCCAGGGGCTGCCGACCGCGCCAAGCCTTCGAATCCCACCTGTCCGATCGCCGCGCCGCTCAGCAGATGTGATGAGTGCGGACCCCGCTGCGGTCACATGTTCACGCAAAGGAGCGTCCTGGATGACCAACGCCTCTCCGCATCCGCCGGCCGCGAGCGGTACCTTCCACGGCAAGATCGGCATGACCTACGAGGAGTCGACTCCGTGGTGGCCCGAACCGCAGGCACTTCCCGAGGACACACCCAATGTCGTGATAATCGTGCTCGACGACGTCGGCTTCTCCGACCTCGGCTGCTTCGGCTCTGACATCGACACCCCGGCCATGGACGCCCTGGCCGCCGGCGGCCTTCGCTACACGAACTTCCACACCACCACGCTGTGTTCGCCGACCCGGGCCGCCCTGCTGACCGGCCGGAACCACCACTCCGTCGGTATGCGCATGCTGTCCAACTTCGACACCGGCTTCCCCAGCGGTCGCGGACGGATCACCAGGGCCGCCGCGACGCTGTCCGAGGTGCTGCGCGACAGCGGCTTCAACACCATGGCCGTGGGCAAGTGGCACCTGGCGCCGATGGAACAGACCACCGCGTCCGGGCCGTACACCCAGTGGCCGCTGTCTCGCGGGTTCGAGCGCTACTACGGATTTCTGGAAGCGGAGACGGACAGCTTCTATCCGGAACTGTTCTACGACAACCACGCCGTGGCTCCGCCGAAGAGCCCGGAAGAGGGCTATCACCTCAGTGAGGACCTGGTCGACCGGGCCATCGAATTCATCACCGACCAGACTTCGGTCACTCCGGACAAGCCCTTCTTCCTCTACCTGGGTTTCGGCGCGGCGCACGCCCCGCACCAGGCTCCCCGGGAATACCTGGAGAAGTACCGGGGCCGGTTCGACCACGGCTGGGACGCAGAGCGCGCCACCCGGCACGCCCGCCAGATCGAACGGGGCATCCTGCCGCCCGGCACCGAATTGGCGCCGCGCAACCCCGGGGTCGTTCCCTTCGACGAACTGTCGGACGACGAGAAGAAGCTGTCCGTACGCCTTCAGGAGGCCTACGCGGCGATGGTCGACCATACCGACCACCACATCGGCCGGCTGATGGAGTTCCTGGAGCGGATGGGCCGGATGGAGAACACCATCACCATCCTGCTCTCGGACAACGGGGCCAGCCAGGAAGGCGGTCAGAAGGGTTCGCTCAACCCGACGGCATTTCAGAACGGCGTCCCCGAGGACCTCGAGGAGATGGTCGCGCGGATCGATGAGATCGGCACCACACGAGCTCACTCCAACTACCCCTGGGGCTGGGCGCAGGCGGGCAACACGCCGTTCAAGCGCTACAAGCAGAACACCCACGAAGGTGGCGTCCGCTGCCCGCTCATCGTGCGGTGGCCTCGGGGGCTGCCGCGCACCGACGAGATCAGGCAGCAGTTCCACCATGTCACCGACATCGTCCCGACCCTTTTCGAACTGCTCGGTCTGCGGGCTCCCGCGGTCTACAACGGCATCCCGCAACTGCCGATACACGGTGTCAGCATGGCCTATACCTTCGACTCGCCGACCGAGCCGACGCGCAAGGAAGCCCAGTACTTCGAAATGTTCGGGCATCGCGCGGTCTGGCACGACGGCTGGAAAGCCGTCGCCTTCCACCAACGCGGAACGCCCTTCGACGCGGACCGATGGGAGCTCTACCACCACGACACCGACTTCTCGGAATGCAACGACCTGGCGCAGGCGCGGCCCGAGCAACTGGAGAAGATGGTCTCCCGCTTCTGGGCGGAAGCCGGGAAATACGATGTGCTGCCGCTGGACGATCACGGATTCGCCTACCGGGCGAAGATTCCGCGCCCCGGCTCTCCACGCATGCGCACCACCTTCACCTACTACCCCGGCATGGCTCATCTGCCCGGCGCCGCGGTGCCGCCAGTGATGAACCGCGGGCACCGCATCACCGCGTTCGTCGACCGGACCACCGCGGCAGACGAGGGTGTCCTGGTGTCCCTGGGCAACATCAGCAGCGGATACGTCCTGTATGTCAAGGACAACCGGCTGGTCTACGAGTACAACTTCCTCGGCACCCGGTACGCGGTGACCTCGGCGGAAGACCTCCCGATCGGCCCGGCGGAGCTGACCTTCGAATTCGTCAAGACCGGTGACATGCGGGGCGTCGGACATCTGTACGTGTCAGGAAAGCCGGTCGGCACCGAGGCCATTGCGCGGGTCCTCCCGCACTTCCTGGGATGGCAGGGCCTCGACATCGGCCGGGACACCCTGTCCCCCTCCTCACCCAACTATGACGGCGAATTCGCGTTCACCGGAAAGTTGGAGAAGGTCGTCTTCACGGTCGCGCCGGACGAAGAAAGCAAGGAACCCTTCGAGCGAATCGACTGAAAAGTGGGCTAAAGCCCGTGCGGTTGAGACGTGGCCTGCCCGCTCGGCTGACGCTGAGGACGGGTGGCCTGGGACGACGGGGCGAGCGGAAGCGTGACGCGGAAGGTGGCGCCCTTGCCCGGCTCGCTCGACGCGGACACGCTGCCCCCGTGCGCCTCCACGAGCGTGGCCGCGATCGACAGCCCCAGCCCGGCACCGCCGGAGCTGCGCGCCGGATCGGCCCGGTAGAACCGCTCGAACACCCGCTCGGCCACCTCCGGTGAGAACCCGGGCCCCTCGTCGGCCACCTCGACGACGGCCTGCCCGTCACGCGCGCCGACCCCGACGGTGAAGGCCGTGCCCGGCGGCGTGTGGCTGAGCGCGTTGCCCACCAGGTTGCCCAGCACCTGCCCGAGCCGCGGTTCGTCACCGGTCACGAACACCGGCCCCTCGCTCCCGTACAGCATGACCAGCTCGATCTTCCGGTCCGGCGCGAGCGTCTGGGCGTCGATCACCGCGGTGGCGGCGAGGCTGAGCACGTCGACGGGCTGTTCGCCGAGCTCGCGGCGCTGGTCGAGCCTGGCCAGCAGCAGCATGTCCTCGACCAGCAGGCCCATCCGCGCGGCCTGCCCCTCGATCCGGCTCAGCAGCCGGGTCGCCTCCGCCAGGTCCTTGTCCGCCCCGAGCCGGAACAGCTCGGCGAACCCCCTGATCGAGGTGAGCGGGGTACGCAGCTCGTGCGAGGCGTCGGCCATGAACCTGCGGGTCAGCTCCTCCGAGCGCTGGGCCGACCGGGCCGACTCGCGGGCCGATTCGGCCGCCGCCTCGCGCTCGCGCACGGCCACCTCGATGCGGGCGAGCATGCCGTTCAGGGCCCGGCCGAGCTTGCCGACCTCGGTGGTGGCCGACCAGAGTGGTACGCGGCGGGACAGGTCGCCGTCCGCGATGTGGCGGGCGGTCCGCTCGATCTCCCCCAAAGGGCGCAGGCTCCGCCGTACGAGCCAGTAACAGGCGAAACCGAGCACCACGAGGGTCCCGCCGCCGCCGCCCGCCACGATGAGCAGCAGCTGGGAGACCGTGTCGTCCAGGTCGCCCAGGCTGATCGCGATGATCCTGCTGTCGCCGTCGCGGCCCGGCATGGCCACGGCCCGCCAGGAGGGTCCCTGCGGGTCCTGCGACTCGACGGTGAACGGCTGCCCGGCCATGAGCGCGACGTCGGTGCTGGTGAGCCTGGGCAGCTTGGGGATGTGCGTCTCGGTCGACTCGGTCATGGTCCGGATCTTGACGCCGGTGGAGTCCACGAGCACCGAGTGGAACAGGCCGAAGAAACGCTGCGGGCGTGGGCCCGGCTGCGGCTCAGGAGGCGGCGGCGCGCCCCGCCACGGCACGCTGGCGGCACGCAACTGCTGGTCGACGCGCTCGACGAGATAGCCGCGCAGCAGCCGTACGGCGAACAGCCCGGTCAGCGTGATGGCCAGCGTGACCATCAGCAAGGTCGCCGAGACGAGCCGCAGCCACAGCGGCGTCCGCGCGAGATACCTCCTCAGTCCTGCCATTCGGGAAGCCATTCGGGAAGCCGCGGTCAATCCTTGGGCGGGCGCAGGATGTAGCCGACGCCACGCAGGGTGTGCAGGTATCTCCGCTCGCCGGTGTCGATCTTGCGGCGCAGATAGGAGACGTACGACTCGACGAGCCCCACGTCGGTGCGCCAGTCGCCGTTCCAGACGTGGTCGAGGATCTGCGTCTTGGACAGCACCCGGCCCGCGTTGAGCATGAAGTAGAGCAGCAGCCGGTATTCGGTGGGCGACAGCCGCACCTGGACGCCGTCGCGCCACACCTCGTGCGTCTCCTCGTCCAACTCCAGGTCGGCGATGCGCAGCCGGTTCGGCGGCGGCGCGCCCCGCCGGGTACGGCGCAGCACCGCGCGGATGCGGGCGATGACCTCCTCCAGGCTGAACGGCTTGGTCACGTAGTCCTCGCCGAGCCCCAGCCCGGCGAGCCGGTCCTCCGGCGTGTCCTTGGCCGTCACGAACAGCACCGGGACCCGGCGGCCGCGGGACCGCAGCCTGCCCGCGACCGCCAGGCCGTCCAGGTCGGGCAGCATGACGTCCAGCATGACCAGGTCGGGCGTGCTCTGCTCGGCCACCCGCAGGGCCTCCTTGCCGTCGGCCGCCGTCAGCACCTCGAACCCGGCCATCCGCAGGCTGGCGGAGAACAGCTCCCTGATGTTGGGCTCGTCGTCCACCACCAGCAGCCTGGCCTCCGGCTCGGTCATCTGCCGACTCCCCCCTGGCTGATCGAGGTGGCGGCCACCGAGCCGTCCCCGCCCTTCTCGCCGCGGACCACGACGTTGGTGCCGGTCCGCAGGTCGGCCAGCTTGCCCGGCTTGGTCACCTGGACCGTGGTCGCGTCGGTGGTGGTGACCGTGACCGTGGAGCCGTCCATGGTCTTGACGTAGATCTTGCCGCCCTCGACCTTCTCGACCGTGCCCACGGTGCCGCCGCCCGCGCCGCCCATCCTCTGACCGTACCCGCCCGGCTGCCTGCCCTGCTGGCCGTACCCGCCGGGCTGTCTGCCCTGCTGGCCGTACCCGCCGGGCAGCTGCCGGCCGCCCGGCTGCATGGCGGCGGTCGTGTCGGGGGCGCCCAGCGCCTTCTGCGCCTGGATGCCGATCACCACCCCGGCCACCAGCACCACGCCCGCGATCAGTCCGAGCGTCACCTTCGACATCGGCTTGCGCGACTGGACGGCCAGCTCGCTGTCCAGATCGTCCGGATACGGCGAGCCGTCGAGTTTGGCCATTTCTGTCTCCTTCGGGGGTCCGTCACTCATGGCGCAGGGCCTGGATCGGCCTCAACTTGGCCGCCCTGTTGGCGGGATAGCTGCCGAAGAACAATCCGATGCCGACGGAGACGCCCAGCGCGAGCGCGACCGACGACGGTACGAGCACCGGCTGGATGCCCGCGACGGTGAAGCGGGTGCCCAGGAAGGCCACCAGCACCCCGGAGAGCCCGCCGACCAGGCTGAGCAGCGTGGCCTCCATCAGGAACTGGCCCAGGATCGCGCTCCTGGGCGCGCCGATGGCTTTGCGGATGCCGATCTCCCTGGTCCGCTCCGTGACGGTCACCAGCATGATGTTGGTGATGCCGATGCCGCCGACCAGCAGCGAGATCGCCGCGACCGCGCCGAGCAGCACGGTGAACGTGCCGGTCGCCGCGCTGACGGTCTCCTGCAGGGTGGCCTGGTTGAGGATCCGGAAGTCGGCCGAGGCGGTGCCGGTGATGCCGTGCCGCTGGTTGAGGATGGCCGTGACCTCCGACTGCGCCGACTCCGTCGCCGTCGAGCCGCCGGCCTGCACGACGATCGAGTTGAGCGAGCCGAACCCGGTCAGGCTCTGCTGTACGGCCGGCAGCGGCGCGATGGCCACGTCGTCGGCGTCCTGACCGCCCGTCGACCCGGTCTCCTTCAGCACGCCGACCACCGTGAACGGCACCCCGGAGACCGTCACCTGCTTGCCGATCGGGTCGAGCGTGCCGAACAGCTCCTCGACCACGGTCTGCCCGAGCACAACGACCTTCCTGGCGGCCAGGACGTCGTCGTTGAAGAAGTACGTGCCCTTGGTCACCGGCTTGTTCGTGGCCTCGAAGTAGCTCGGGTAGGTGCCGACGAGCTGGGCGATCGAGTGGCTGGCCGCCCCGTAGGTGGTGGCGGCCGAGGAGGCGGTCACGACCGGCGAGACCGACTTGACCGACGGGGCCACCGTCTTGTCGGTCAGGGCCTTGGCGTCGGCGAGGGTGAGCGGCCTGGCCTGGGTACGCGGGCCGGTGTTCTGCTGCCCGCCGCCGGGTCCGCCACCGCCGGCCCGCCCGAAGCCGCCGCCACCACCGCCACCGCCCGCGAAGGACTGGGAGATCGTCAGCGTGTTGGCGCCGAGCCGCTGAATGTTCTTCTGGATGCTCTGCGAGGAGCCCTCGCCGACGGCGACCAGCATGATGACCGCGGCGACGCCGATGAGGATGCCGAGCGTGGTCAGCGAGCTGCGCATCTTGTTGGCCAGCAGCCCGCGCAGGGCGAAGCGCAGGACCTCGAACTGGTTCATCGAGCGACCTCCGCCATCCGCGGCGGTGGCCCGTCGATGGGGCCCTGCCGGACGTCTTCCACGATCTCGCCGTCCACCAGCCTGATCACCCGCTTGGCGTGCGCGGCCACGTCGTTCTCGTGCGTGATGAGCACGATGGTGCGGCCCGAGTCGCTGAGCCTGTCCATGATCTCCAGTACGTCCTGCGTGGAGGCGGTGTCGAGGTTGCCGGTGGGCTCGTCGGCCAGCAGCAGGGCGGGGGCGGTGATGAGCGCCCTGGCCACGGCCACGCGTTGCTGCTGGCCGCCGGACAGCTGGTTGGGCTCGTGGTGGACGCGGTCCGACAGGCCGACCTGCTCCAGCGCGGCCAGCGCGCGCCTGCGCCGCTCGGCCTGGCCGATGCCGCCGTAGACCAGCGGCAGCTCGACGTTGGCCAGCGCGCTCATGCGCGGGATCAGGTTGAAGGACTGGAAGACGAAGCCGACCCGGCGGTTGCGCAGCTTGGCCAGCTGGTGTTCGTCGAGCTGCCCGACGTCGGCGCCGTCGATCAGATAGCGGCCGGTGGTGGGCACGTCCAGGCAGCCGAGGATGTTCATCAGCGTCGACTTGCCGGAGCCGGAGGCGCCCATGATGGCGACGTAGTCTCCCTGCTCGACGTCGAGGTTCACCCCGCGCAGCGCCCGTACCCTGGCGTCGCCCTCGCCGTACTCCTTGACCAGGTTCTGCACGCGCAGGACGGGAGCGGTCATCGCCCGCCTCCCGGCACGCCGCCGCCACCGGGGAAGCCGCCGCCGAAGCCGCCCTGCCGCTGGTTGTTGCCGGTGCCCGTGGTCGTGGTGGCCGGCGGGACGATCTGGTCGCCTTCGGAGACGCCGGACTTGATCTCGGTCAGCGAGGCGCCCTGTACGCCCACCTCTACCGGGGTTCTGATCTGCTGGCCGTTCTTGAGCAGGGTGACCGTGTTCTGTCCGCCGCTGGTGGAGATCGCGGTGGAAGGTACGGAGATGACGTTCTCCGCCTCGCCGGTCACCACCTCCACGGTGGTGGTCTGCCCGAGTCGCACCTGTTTGGGAACCTTGGTGAAGGAGATCGTCACCGGATACTGCACGACGTTGTTGCTGGTGGCGGCGACCGGCTCGATCTGGGTGACCTTGCCGGTGGCCGTGACGCCCGGCAGCGCGTCGAACGTGACAGTGGCCGCCTGGCCGACCTTGAGCTTGCTGACGTCCGACTCGGTGAAGGTACCGACCAGCTGGAGTTTGCCGGTGTCGGCCAGATCGATGAACCCGGATCCCGATCCGCTGCCCGACTGGCTGCCGCCCTGCCCGCTCTGGCCGGTGCTTTGGCCGGTGCTCTGAGTGGTGGACGTGCCGGACCCGTTGGAGGAACCGCCGACGGTGCCATTGACGGCCGTGACCGTGCCGCCGAACGGCGCTCGCAGCACCGTCGCCGCGGCCGTCCGCTGAGCCTCGCGGTAGGCGTTGCGCGCCTTGATGTAGGCGGCGTAGAGCTGGGCGGTCGAGGTCCCGTCGTCGACGGCGCTGTTGTATGTGGCGCGGGCGGCCGACAGGCTCTCCTGCGCCGCCGCGTCGTCGAGCCTGGCCAGGATGTCGTCCTTGCGAACCTTGTCACCGGCCTTGACGTAGATGCGCTCGACCGTGCCGCTCGTGCCGAACGCGAGCGCTCTGCTCTTGGAGCTCTCCACCGCCCCCGAGGCGGACACCGAGGCGGTCACGGTGCCGCGCCCGGCGGTCACCGTGCGAGTGACCGTCTCACTCGCCACCTCGCCCGTGCCGAGCTGGGCGTACGCGAACGCGACCCCGCCCAGCAGGAGCACGCTCAGGGCTCCGTTGGTCATCAGCGCTCTGCGCCTTGTCGACACCTTCACAGGCGGTGACCCTTGCACACCAGTCTGCGCTGGAGCCGGGAGCTAGCTGAAGGTTCGCTGACAAAACCGGAGCATACGGAGACACACAGACAACTCTGAGCCCGCTCGCAGCCTCGTACCCACCTGTTCACGCCATGATGGGCCTTCATGAGATCGACTATCCCGCCGAAGGCGCTCAAACTCGGCGGGCTCGCCCTGGCCGTCCTGGTGGCCGGCTCCGGCCTGGTGCTGGCGCTCCGTGACGATTCGGAGCCCGCCGCCCAGGTACGGCTGGCGGCGGCCAAGCGGGGCGTCGTCACCGCCTCGGTCACGGCCGCGGGCAACACCGTGGACGGCTCGCGGCGTGACCTGGGCTTCGGCGGCTCCGGAACGGTGACCAAGGTCTACGTCAAGGTCGGCGCCAAGGTCAAGAAGGGGCAGGTGCTGGCCCGGGTGGACAGCCGGGCGGCCCGCGAGGGCTACACGGCCGCCACCGCCGACCTGGCCGCCGCCGAGGAAGCCCTCGACACCGCCTCGGCCGCCGCCACCAGCACGGCCTCGTGCGCGCCGAGCAGCGGCGGCACGTCCGCCTCCGTCGCCGGGGCGGTCGCCGCCAAGGGCGCCTTCGGACCTTCTACGGGCACCGGCGGGGGTGCCTTCGGGCCTTCGACAGGCACCGGCGGGGGTGCCTTCGGGCCTTCGACAGGCACCGGCGGGGGTGCCTTCGGGCCTTCGACAGGCACCGGGAGGGGCGCCTTCGGGCCTTCCGCGGTTCCTGTCGTGGACGCCGGCCCCACCACCACGCTCACTCCGGGCACGACGCCGACCCCGCGGCCCACATGGACGCCGACGCCGGAGCCCACGCCGAGCGGCCCCGAGCCGCAGCCCACCGTCACGGTGACCGTCACGGCCACGGCGACCGTCACCGCGACCGTCACGGCCACGCCGGAGGGCGGCCGGCCGTCAGCCTCGCCGACCGGCACCTCCACCGGCAAGCCGTCCGCCAAACCCACGGGGAAACCCACGGGCAAGGCCACCGGCAAGCCCACAGGTAAGGCCACCGGGAGGCCCACGGGAAAGCCGTCGACCGGCGCCTCGGGCCGGCCGACCGGGAAGGCCACGCCCGGAACCCGCCAGTCCCAGGGCGGCAGCCCCTGCGCCGGCACGAACGGCAAGGGCGGCATCAGCGAAGACCAGGCCAGCGCGAACGTCGACCGCGCCCAGGCCGCCCTTGAACAGGCCGCCGACGCGGTGCGCGGCACCCGGATCGTGGCCCCCGCGTCCGGCACGGTTCTGTCGGTGGCGGGATCGGTCGGCGACACGGCGGGCACCAGTACGTTCATCAGCCTCGGCGACCTGAACGAGCTCCAGGTCGACGCGCTGGTCACCGAGTCCGACGTGAACAAGCTCAAGCTCGGCCAGCAGGCGAGCATCACCCTGGCCACGCGGGGCGCGCAGAAGTACCCGGGCACGGTCACCCGCATCGCGCCGACCGCGACCGTGAGCGACCAGCTCGTCCGCTACTCGGTGACGCTCGCCTTCGACCAGCCGCCGCGCGGGCTGATGCTCGGGCAGACCGCCTCGGTGTCGGTGACGACAGGCACGGCCAATGACGGGATCTACGTACCCGCCGAGGCGGTGAAGAGCCGGGCCGACGGTACGAGCGTGGTCACCGTACGCTCGGGCGGACGCGACGCGGTACGGGCGGTGCGCACCGGGGTGCGCGGGGACCAATATGTGGAGATCACCTCGGGCCTGAGCGAGAGCGACCAGGTGGTCATGGCGGACAGCAGCACGGGCGAGTTCCCGGACGACAGCTGGCCGGAGAGCTGACCACCCACCGGCCGGGCCACATGGGGTGGCTCGGCCGCGTTTCCGTTGAGCGAACCCTCAGCCGTTTGACAGCGAACGTTCAGGTACGAACGCGCGGACGGGCTCAGGCTCGGGCTCGGGTGGTGGCCGGGATGGTGAGGCTGTGGGCGGTCTTGGCCGGGGCGCCCTTGCGCGAGATGTAATCCAACGTCCGGAAATCTACCGAAATATCGTCACGAGTGACCTTGGCCATCAGGTAGCCCCGCCGCTGGTCGATGTAGGAGATGTGCGGGTTCTCCTGCAGCGACTCGGCGATCCACGTCCGGTCCCGGTACCCGTCCCCGTCGCTGGCGATCGACGACGTCACCAGCTCCTTGGCCACCACGGGCGAATCGGGGTCGTCGAAGTCGGTCTTGAGGTCGGCCAGGTGGTGCATGTGGGCGTCGCCGGTCAGCACGACCGGGTTCGAGGTGCCGGACAGCGAGCCCAGCAGCCGGGTCCGCTCGGCGGCGTACCCGTCCCACGCGTCGAGGTTCACCTCGCGGCCCGGCCCGACCTTGTAGTCGCGCTGCGCCATCAGGATCTGCTGCCCGAGGAGGTTCCACCGGGTGCCGGAGCCGCGCAGGCCGTCCTCCAGCCAGCGCCACTGGTCGGCGCCCAGCAGCGTACGCCCGGCCGACAGCCGCTCGTCGCACCCCGCGCGTACCCCGTCCAGGCACGCCTGGTCGTCACGGAACTGCCGTGTGTCGAGCAGGTGGAAGCGGGCCAGCGACCCCCAGGAGACGCGCCGGTTCACCCGCAGCACCGCGCCCTGCAGGCTCGCCCGGCGCAGCGGCATGTTCTCGTAGTACGCCCGGAAGGCGTCCGCCCGGCGCCGGGTGAAGTGGGGAGCGTCGGTGCTGGAGACGGACCCGGCCCAGTTGTTCTCCACCTCGTGGTCGTCGAAGGCCACCAGCCACGGCGCCACCGCGTGCGCCCGCTGGAGGTCGTGGTCGCTCTTGTACTGGGCGTGCCGCAGCCGGTAGTCGGCCAGCGTCTCGCACTTGCCCGGCGTGTGCGTACGCACCCGGCCGGCCAGCGCGGTGTAGCCGCTGGGGCCGTACTCGTACATGTAGTCCCCGAGGAAGACCACCAGCTCGGGCTCCTGCTCGGCCAGCCTCCGGTAGGCGGTGTAGTAGCCGTGCTCGTAGTGCGCGCACGCGGCGACCGCGAACGTGAGCGGCACCTCTCCCGTGGGCGTGGTCCTGGTACGGCCGGCGGGCGAGAGCCTGCCCTCGCTCTTGAACCGGTAGAAGTAGTCGCGCCCCGGCTCCAGGCCGGCGACCTCGACGTGGACGCTGTGAGCGGCGCCCGGCCGGGCCTCGGCCGTACCGGACTTGACGATCTTCGAGAAGCGCTCGTCGGTGGAGACCTGCCAGTCGACGTCCACATCACGGGAGGGCATGCCGCCGCGACCGTCTCCGGCGAGGGGGTTCGGGGCGAGGCGGGTCCAGAGGACGAAGCCGTCGGTGGACGGATCTCCGGAGGCGACGCCTAGGTTGAACGGGTCGGATTTGAGGGTTCTGGTCTGCTGGAAAGAGGCTGCTGCTGCCTGCTGGGATGGCGCGAGGAACGTCACTGCCGCCGCGGCGAGGAAGGATCTGCGGTCCACGGTCCAGGTATGTCCACCTCGACTGACAGGGTTGTGACAATGGAGTCAAGGCTGGATGAACAGCGTCAGTCCTCCTGCTCCGTCTCTTGTCGCAGTCCTTCCAGAAGTTCGCGGGCTCGCATGGCGCCGATCTGATCGTCGAGGGCCAGATAGGCGTCGAGGGCTTCCTGGCAGCGTTCGGCCGCGGCCTCGTGGCACTTGGCCCACTCGAGGGCGACGGCCTCGTCGTAGCCGAGCCCGGCGAGCTCCCAGACCGCCTCCCGCCGTCGCCCTGCGTCCGACTGCCCCGTGTCCGACTGCCCCGTGTCCGACGGTCCTGTGCCCGGCTCCCCCGCGTCCCGCTCCCCCGCCTCCGACGCCGCGGTCAGGGCGGCTCTGGCTTGGGCGTACGCCTCGCTGATCTCGGCGAAGTCGTCGCTGGCGAAGTAGACGCACTTCGCGCGCTGCCTCATGGCGCAGCCTGCGGCGAGGAGCTCGCCGGCGTTCCGGTAGAGGTCCGCCGCCGCCGCGTACGCCTGTGCCGCCTCCACGTCCAGATCGAGGTCGGCCAGCTCCTTGGCCGTCTCCATGGCCGCGGCCGGGTCGCCCGCCGCGCGCAGGGCGGCCAGCCCGGCGTCGTGTTCGCCCAGCTCGAACAGCTCGCGGATCGCCGTACGGCTGTCGGTGTCCGCCGGGTTGATCCGTCCGGCCGGCTCGCCGCGGCGGGCGGGCGAGACGAGCGGGAGGTGGGCGACCAGCGGCTCGGCCGCCAGGGTGGCCGCCACGCGACGCGTGTGGACGTCGTCGCCGTTTCGGACGTCGAAGCGGGCGGCGATCTCCCGCGCCCCGGCCGCCAGCTCCGCGTGCAGCTCCGGCACCGGCACGTCACGGCCGGCCCGCCGTACGGTGAGACCGTCGTGGCCCGTCTCCATCAGGCGGCGCAGCACCAGCGCGGCGCCCGTCATGAACGAGCGGGCCTGCGCCGGCGACGGCGGCCGCTCCAGCAGCGGCAGCTCCCGCTCCAGGATCTCCAGCCCGCGCGTCTCGTTTCCGGTCAGCGCGCAGAATTCCAGGTGGTCGCCGATGTCGTCCAGATATCCGAGTTGTCCCTGCACGATGCGGTACGCCCGGCGGTGCGCCTCCGCGGCCTCGTCCAGATGCCCGGTCTTGAGGTACGGCGTGAGCAGGGTGCACAGGATGCTCTGCGGCTGCACTCCGCAGGAGAACTCGCCCGCGACGACGGGCCCGCCGACGGCCACGGCCTCCTCGTACCGGCCCAGCGACGCCAGCACGTACGCCCGGCCGCCCAGGTCGCAGGCGCGGCAGTCGGACAGGTCGTCGCGCGGCGCGGTCTCCCAGCGGTGCAGCCACTCCTCGACACCCGGCTCGTCGCCGAGGTGGAGCGCGACGCGGCAGCGCTGCGCGTACACGGCCTGGGGCGCCCCGGCCTCGCGGTAGCGCCGCTCCATGTCGTCCAGCGCGTCCAGCGCCCGCCGCAGCGGGATCTCCGGGAACCTGCGCATGTCGCTCATGATCCACTTGAACTGCCAGAGCACCCTGCGCGCCTGCCACTCGGTGAACCGGCCGGGCTCGGCGTCGTAGGCGGCCACGGTCCGGGAGAAGGTGGCGAACGACTTCGCGGGCTCGCCGCCGTACTGGTACGCCTGGGTGAGCGCGAGCCGCGCCGCGATCGCCGGCTCCGGCTCGCGCAGCGCCTCGGCCTCGCGCAGCGCCCGCTCGGCCAGCACGGTCCTGGCCTCCCCGTACGGCAGGCGCGCCGCCTCCGCCAGCAGCGTCTCGACCTGGTCAGCCATGCGTGCCCCCTTGCACGGCCCAGTCGAGCAGGCCGAGGAACGAACGGTTGAGCGCCGCGGTGTCGGCGGGCCGCAGCGGGTGATGCCCGTGGAGCAGCGCCATGCCGTACAGCGCCTCGACGGCGGTGGCGGCCAGCGTCAGGTCCGGCAGCCCGGTGACGCGGCGGACCAGCGGGTTGCGGTGATTGAGCACCAGCCTCGGCCGGTCCACCGCCAGCGTGCGCTCCATCGCGCCGAGCACGTCGGCCCAGAGCTCGTCCCCCAGGTCGCGGGCCTCGCGCAGCTCCGCGTGGTGCTGGGCCGCGCGGCTGGTCAGGTAGAGGGCGGGCAGCGAGGCCGGGTCGAAGTCGCGCAGCACCACCTCGCAGCCGAGCGGGTCGAGCACCCGCGCGGCGGCGCCGAGGAAGGGGCGGGCGCGTAGTTCCGCCTCGAGGTCCGCCGGGCCCAGGTGCGTGACCAGCTCGCCGGGGTCGAGGCGGGCCAGCCGGGCGTCCGGGTCGATGCGGGTGAGGCGGGGCAGGATCTCGCTGTCGTAGACGTAGCCGCCGTTGACCAGGCCGACGCCCTGCGCGCCGGAAACGGCCGCGAGCTGGCGGAACTCGTCGACGCTGGTGGTGTAGCGGCCGTTCGGGTGCCTCGACCTGAACTGGGCGAGCGTCATCCGCCCGGCGCTGGTCTCATACTCCAGCCATTGATCGACCAGCCTGAGCATCTCGTCGTCGTGCAGGGCCAGGGCCTTGACGCCCAGGTGGTGCAGGCCCAGGAAGGCGCGCAGGCCGTCGGGGTCGGTCTCGGCCAGCCGGACCAGCCAGGCACGCAGCTGGCGGCCGAGCTCCAGGCGGGTGTGTTCGAGGAGGTCGTCCTCGTAGAGCGCCTCGCGGCTGGCGGTGGGCCGCAGCTCGGCCGCGTCGACGACGCCGCGGGCGAAGAACGCCCAGTCGGGCAGCAGGCCGTCGGCGCTCTCGGTGAGGAGCATGCGCTTGAGGTAGACGCGGTGGCCACCGCGGATGGCCGGGTTCGCCGGAGTGGGCAGGATGTAGGCCACGCCGGTGAGCCCGGCTTCGGGGACGTGGAGGTCGACGACGTCGAGCGGCGTGAACCCGAACAGCTCCGCGCAATGCTTTTGCAGGAAATTCCGTCTTATCGCGGGAGAAGCGTGCTTTGTCTGCCAGGGCGGGGCACCGACGGTGGTGCGGCGGCCGTTCACGGTGACGTCGATCGGCAGGAGCGAGCCGTACAGCTCCGCCAGTTCGGTGATCGTCCGCTCCGTCACCCACTCGGCGGCGTCCGGCCGCGCCGCGAGGGTGACCGTGGTGCCCGGCTCGTCCCGCTCCTCCCCCGCCGGCGCCACCTCGTAGCGGCCGTCGGAGCGTCCGGTCCAGAGCACGGTCGGGCCGCCCGTCGCCGACCTGGTCCGCACGCTGATCTCATCGGCCACCAGGAAGCCGGACAGCAGGCCGATGCCGAACTGGCCGAGGAACTCGTGCCGGGCGAAACCGAGCTCGTCGCGCTTGGAAGAGCGGCCGATGGTGGCCAGGAGCACGTGGACCTCGTCCTCGGTGAGGCCGATGCCGGTGTCGTGCACGCTGAGCCGCCCATCGGCCACCTCGATGGTCACCGTGGCGGGCGCCTCCGGGTCGGCCGCCCGGCGTGCGGTGATCGCGTCAGCCGCGTTCTGGAGGAGCTCGCGTACGTACACGCGGGGGCTCGAGTACAGGTGGCGGCTGAGCAGGTCGACCACGCCGCGCAGATCGACATTAAACGCGCTCTCCATTTGAAACACCATAAATCACACAAGACATAACCCGCCGCTCGATTAACGCTCCTCACACCTTGAACGCCTTGAACGCCTCACACCTTGAGCGCCTTGAACGCCTCACGCCTTGAGCGCCTCCCGCAGCGCCTCGGCGGAGGTGAAGTGGACGCCCGTCATGCCCGCGCGCTCGGCCCCGGCCACGTTCTCCGCCCGGTCGTCGATGAACACGATCTCGGCCGGGTCGGCGTCGAGGTCGGCCGCCATCCGGTCGAAGATCTCCCGGTCCGGCTTCACCAGGCCCATCCGGCCGCTGTAGAAGCGGTGCTTGATGTTCGCGATCCACGGCAGCCCGTCCAGGCCGTCGGCCAGGCAGGCGGGCGCGTTGGACAGCAGGGCCACGTTGCCGCCGTCGTCCAGGAGATCGTTCAGGATGGCGACCGTCCCCTCGTCCGGGTAGGCCCAGCTGGCTACGTCCATCGCGACCAGCCGGGCGATCTCGGCGATGGAGGCGGGCCGGCCGAGCACCGCCGACCAGTAGGCGGCCGGAGACAGCGCCGCCCGGTCGAACTCCAGGCGGTGCTCCCAGTAGGCCCGCTTGAACGCCTCGGGATCGGCGTTCACCGCCTGGGCCATCTCGTCGGCGTCGGACTCGGACTGGGGCAGGGACAGCACGTTGCCGTAGTCGAAGACAATCCACGTCATGGCAGGAATGGTCGCAGATGCGGGTCGAGTGCCGGGCAACCCAGGTATTTCTCGGCGGTGTGGAAGTCGATCCAGTCGAGATTGACCAGCTCTTCGACGTCCACTCCGGTGAAGCTGCCGCACAGATCGGGTGGGATGGCCGCGATGTCGTCTTTGTCGGCGATGTTCACCCAGCGCTTGACGCCGGCGGGCCGGGAGCCGAGGCCGTTGATCGGGGCGGGCAGGAGGCGCTCGAAGATCACGTTGCGCATGCCCAGCGGGCTGCCGAGAGTGATGAGCAGGTCGACCTCGAGGTCGGGGTTGGCCCAGAGCGTCTCGTAGGCCACGACGCTGCCCAGCGAATGGGCGATCACCACCCGGGGGCTGTGCTTCCTGATCGTGTCGCGGACGGCCTCCTGGCACCTCTCACGCCGGGCCGGGTCGGTCAGGTAGGCCGCCACCTCCGGCGCGAACAGCGACGCGAACGCCGCCGACCTGCTGTCGAGCCGGGCCAGCAGCCACCCGGTGAACAACTTGAGCGCTCCGGTGAAGCGCTCCCCCAGGCCCATGTTCCTGGCCCAGTCGACGAGCACCTGGTGGGCGGAGCCCTGCATGGCCGCGAACGCCTGCGGGCCCTCCTTGGGCCGGCCGTCGTGCAGCAGATGGGAGAAGTAGGCCACCTCGCTGAAGTACGCCCGGTGCTCTCCCCCGAGCGCCGCCTGTAGGTAGCGGTCCCATTTGCGGCGCATCGCCTCGGCCGCCCCGGTCGCGGAGTTGCCCGCCGCTACGTAGTAGTTGTACTTGCCGATCCCGTGCACGCCGACGATGCCCGCCACAGCGCCCTCCCTGTTTCCCCGTGATTCCCGGAGATGGTGACACACCTCACTTGCAGATCGTTTGCCGGTTTAGTCTTGCCTAAAGGTTTAGGTAGAGCTAAAGTTGAGTCACCAGGAACCGACCGCTGAGAGCGAGACCGAGATGGCCTTTCGCCGGAGCATGCCTGACGAGGTGAGCCCGGGCGGTCTCGCCCAGGACGCCGTCGACGAGATCACGTGGTATATGCGTGAACACAAGGTCTCGCGGGCCGATCTGGCCGCCTCGATGGGCGTGTCGCCGGGCCGGGTGAGCCAGATCCTGTCGGGGGACGAGAACCTCACGCTCCGCACTCTCGGCGCCGTGGTCAAGGCGCTCGGCGCCCGCATCGAGTTCACGCTGAGCGAGGCCGAGGAGGAGTCCATCCTGCTCGCCGAGGAGACTCGCGGCTCTCGTGGGTGAAGCCTGAGCGGCCCGTCTCATAGGGGCGGCGTGAGCAGCGCGTCTCATGGGTGCGGTCTGAGCGACGTGGCGATTCGCGACCGCGTCGGCGGTACGAACCTGGGCAGTGACCGATACCCGCTCCGATAGGCCGAGGCCAGCAGCCGCAGCACGTCGTTCTCGGCGTCATGCCGAAGGATGCCGTGTAACCGGGTCAGATCATTGATGTAGCGCTCATACCTGGCCAGCCGCGTGTGCCGGGAGCCGCGCAGTGCGGTGATCACCTTGGACCGCGACGCCCCGTCCTCGACCAGCGCGGCCACGTCCAGCCGCCGCTCGATCGCGTCGAGCCTGGCGTGCACCCGCTCCTTCCTGCGCTCCTCCACCGAGAGCCGCTCGCCGATGCGTTCGTGGTAGCGGTTGGCGGCCAGGCTCAGCTCGTAGACGCTCCACGAGTCGTCGACCCGCTTCTCGCACCAGACCCGCTGGTCCTCTGCCATCGCCTGGTCGAGCTTGGCCAGCAACGACACCAGCCAGAACGTCGCCGCCTCCTTGGCCAGCGAGCGCCGGTCGTCCTCGCGGGAGCGCACCTGACTCAGCCACAGGCCGCCCGGCGCGACCGCGCCCAGCACCGTGGACAGGTAGTTGTTCAGCAGCTCGCCGCCCACCAGCGCCACGGCCGAGGAGACCAGCCCGGTCAGCAGGATGATGACGATCGCCAGCCACCAGCCGCCGGGCCCGAACGGCCGGCCCTTGCCCTGGCAGCGGAGTAAGAGGAATCCGGTGGCGGAGGCGATGGCCAAGGGCACTGTCAGGGCTATCTGCGTCGCCGTCACGTGCACCAGGGCCAGCTGCACCGCCGTCACGTGCACCACGGAATCGGCCTCCCCCACAGATCGTTCATTCCATAGTCGCAGCGGCGTCTGTGATTGGAAATCCCATTGCTTTGGGCATATGTCGCTCAGGTACGGTGACATTCCACTTCGGAGAACAGGAGCACCCCGCCATGCCCGGCCCGCTGGTCGTCAACGACTCGGTCGTCATCCCGGACGCCGAGCTCGTCTGGCGTTTCTCCCGCTCTTCAGGCCCGGGCGGCCAGGGTGTCAACACCACGGACAGCCGGGTGGAGCTCGTCTTCGACGTGTCGGCCACCACGGCGTTGCCGCCGGAGCTCAAGGCCCGCGCCCTCGACCGGCTCGGCTCCCCCACGATCACCATCGCCGCCTCTGAATACCGCTCCCAGCTGCGCAACCGCGAGGCCGCCGAACAGCGCCTGGCCCAGCGCATCCGCGAGGCCATCGCGCCCCCGCCCAAGCGCCGCCGCGCCACCAAGCCCAGCCGGGGCTCGGTCGAGCGCCGCATCGCCACCAAGAAGCTCCGCTCCGACGTGAAACGCCTGCGCCGCAGCCCCTGACCCGTAGCCGGGACTATGCCGAAGGGCCCGCCAGGACGAGCCGGGGCGTGAACACGGGCCGCGTCCTGTGCGGAACGGGGCAGAGCTGGCCGACCAGTTCCCGTACCTGGTCGCGCAGGTAGAGTGCCGTCAGACGGCCCTGGTCGTCGAAGTGCGGGCAGGTGGGCGAGAGCACCAGCTCCGTGCCCATCACGACCGCGCCGGCGCCGGTGAGCTCCTTGAACAGCTCGGCCTGCGCCCACATGGCGCCGCAGGCGCGCACGCTGGCGCTCATCACGGCGACATGCTTGCCCGCCAGGCGCCCGCCGGTCGACATCCAGCGCAGCGCGTGGCCCAGCTCAGCCGGGAGCAGGCTGTGCTCGGGCGCGGTGATCAGCACCGCGTCGGACTCGTCCAGCTTGCGCAGCAGGCCAGCGACCTGCTCCGGTACGGGACCGAGGGAGTGGGGCGGGACCGTGCCGAGCCCCCGCCAGCACTCCAGGCGCGCCCCCCGGGGCAGCTCACCCTCCATCGCCTCCAGCAACTTGGTGATGAACGATCCCGCCTGGAGGCTCGCGGCGATCCCGAAGATTCTCACCCTTCACTCCCAGGGATGTTGATGTGTGGCCCGTAGTCCTGAACCTTCCCGATGTCGCGGATGTCCAAGACCATCTCCGGGTCAAGAGGGGGCACGGGCTTACCCGATGATGGGCCGATGGAATACGTACGCGTGGGAACGTCGGGCCTGAAGGTGTCGCGGATCGGCCTGGGCATGATGAGCTACGGCGACCCGGCGGCCTCGCCCTGGTTCCTGCCCGAGGAGGCCGCCGAGCCGATCGTGCGCCGGGCGGTGGAGGGCGGGGTGACCTTCTTCGACACCGCCGACATGTACTCCGGGGGCGTCAGCGAGGAGATCACCGGCAGCCTGCTGCGCCGGCTCTTCGACCGCCGCGAGGACTACGTACTGGCGACCAAGGTCGGTTACCCCATGGGCAAGGGGGTCAACGATCGCGGGTTGTCGCGCAAGCACATCCTGGACTCGATCGACGCGTCACTGCGGCGGCTCGGCACCGATCACGTGGATCTCTACCAGATCCACCGCTGGGACGACGAGACGCCCGTCGAGGAGACCATGCGGGCGCTGGATGACGTGGTCAGGGCGGGCAAGGCCCGCTACATCGGGGCTTCACTCATGTACGGCTGGCAGCTGGCCAAGGCGCAGCACGTGGCGAAGGCGGCGGGGTTGACCAGGTTCGTGGCGATGCAGACCCGCTACAACCTCGCCTACCGGGAGGAGGAGCGCGAGGTGCTTCCCTACTGTGCCGACCAGGGGCTGGGCGTGCTGCCGTACAGTCCGCTCGCCCGCGGCCTGCTGGCCGGCGGGGAAGGGCGGGCCACCACCAGGGCGGCCCACGAGGACCGTGCGCCCGAGAACGACGGCGTCGTGGCGGCGCTGCGGGCCGTCGCCGGGGAGCGCGGCGTGCCGCCCGCGCGGGTGGCCCTGGCCTGGCTGCTCGGCAAGAAGCCCGGCAACGGCACGGCGGTCGGGCACGCGGCGAGCGCCGTCGCCGCGCCGATCGTGGGGGCGACGCGCCCCGGCCACCTCGACGACGCGCTCGCCGCCGTGGACCTCGTCCTCACCCCTGACGAGGTCGCCCGCCTGGAGGCCCCTTACCGGCCGCGCGAACCCTTCGGCTACGGCTGGTGATCGGCAAAGGGCCCGGACTCTCGATCAGCGCTGGGCGGCGCGAGCCTTGCGTTCGGCCCGGCGCTCGACGAACCTGGCCGCCGTCGCCTCGGTCTTGGCCAGGAACTCGGCCAGCTCCTCCCGGGCCTGCTCCCCGCCCGCGTCGAGGCCGGTCTTGTCGAACACCGACCACTGCTTCAGCACCGGCATGAGCACGTCGTCGAGGTGCAGGCGCAGGTCGTAGATGCCCTCGTGGGCGATGATCATCGCCTTGCGGGTGAAGCCCTCGATGCTGGAGCCGGGCATCTGGAAGGTCTTCACGACGTCGGTCACGGCGCGCATGGTCTGGTTGGGGTCCAGCTCGAAGGCGGCCTTGAGCAGGTTGCGGTAGAAGAGCATGTGCAGGTTCTCGTCGGCGGCGATCCTGGCCAGCAGCCGCTCGCAGCCTTCGTCGCCGGAGGCCCGGCCGGTGTTGCGGTGGGCGATGCGGGTGGCCAGCTCCTGGAAGGAGACGTAGGCCAGCTGCTCCAGCATGGTGCCGTACTCGGTGGCGAAGCCCGCCTCCATGTGCGTCATGCGGGCGCGCTCCAGCGCGACCGGGTCGACCGCGCGCGTCACCGTGAGGTAGTCGCGGATCGCGACGCCGTGCCGGCCCTCCTCGGCGGTCCAGCGCTGCACCCAGGTGCCCCACGCGCCGTCACGGCCGAACGTCGTGGCGATCTCGTGGTGGTAGCTGGGCAGGTTGTCCTCGGTGAGGAGGTTGACGATGAGCGAGACCCGGGCGGCCTCGGGAAGTTTCGAGTCGCTGTCCTGCCAGGCCTCGCCGCCGTAGACGCCGTCGAAATCGCGGCCTTCGCTCCACGGAATGTACTCGTGCGGGAACCACTCTTTCGCCATCGCGTTATGGCGGTCGAGCTCCCCGGCGACCACGGGCTCCAGCTCGTGCAGAAGTTGCGTCTGCGTCATCGCCTTCAAGATCGTCTCCCTGTAGGTTACGGTACCGTAAGTTAGGCTACCCGAAGGTCATACCGGCCAAATAGGGTGGTCGTATGCGACCGAGTGTCCGTGGCGTCCTCCTTGACCATGACGAGCAATTAGTGATCTTCCGCCGGACGGTCCCGGGCCGCCAGGTCTACTGGTCCGTGCCCGGCGGCCATGTCGAGCCCGAGGACGCGACCCTGGAGCACACGCTGCACCGGGAGCTGCTGGAGGAGCTGGGCGCGACGGTCTCGGGCGTGACCCCGCTGACCACGGTCACCTATCCGTGGCAGGGCGAGGTCAAGACTCAGCACGTATATGGCTGCCGCCTGGTCGACATGGACCCGGCCCTGCGGCACGGGCCCGAGTTCGAGGACCCGTCGCGCGGCGTCTACGAGGTCGTACGGCTGCCGCTGCGGGAGGCGGAGATCACCTCCCGGCACGTCGTCCCCGAGGCCGTGGCCGCCTACCTGTCGCGCAACATCAGCGCGCTGCCGCGTCTCATCGGCGGTCCTCGATCTCCCACAGATGGTCGATGACGTGCCAGGCGGTCCGCCGCACGGCGTAGGCGGGCGGCCAGCCGGTGGTCTGCGGCGGCTGCCAGGGGCGTGACAGCACCTCGGCCAGTTCCTCGCGCATGGCGTCGCGGTCCGCCGGGCTCTTGTAGGGCTTGTGCCGTACGTCCACCTTCCGGGCGTAGGCACGCTCCGCCTCCGCGACGTGCGCCATGACCTTCGACAGGTCGCGCCCGCCGCCCCGCGGCCCCTTGCGCAGCTCCTCCGGCGACTCGGCGGCGACCTCGTCGAACAGCTCCCAGGCGGCGCGCAGCAGCGCCACCCGGCGGCCCGCGGTCTCGGCGTCGATCGGCTCCTGGTCGAGCTCGGGGATCGCGAACGGCGCGCCGAAGTCGGTCATCTCGCTGCCCGGCTCGCGGGCGACCACCACGGGATCGCCCGGCTCGAACGGCAGCCCGGCCCGCTCGGCGATCACCCGGTAACGCGGCGCGTAGTCCACGAGCAGGTCTATGGCCGCCTCCTCGCCCTTGGCCACGCGGCACCAGCCGGGCCACTCCAGCGAGCAGGCGAAGACCTTCTTGGGGCCGACCTCCAGGTAGATATGCGTCATACGGGGCACCTTGCCAGGCTTACCTGCCAACCAGTGTCAGGTTCAGATCAGGTCGATGAGATCCGCCACCGAGTCGACGACCAGCGACGGCCGGAAGGGGAAGCGGTCGATCTGCTCGCGCTGGGTGACGCCGGTGAGCACCAGGATCGTGTAGAGCCCGGCCTCCATCCCGCACACGATGTCGGTGTCCATCCGGTCGCCGATCATCGCGGTGGTCTCGCTGTGCGCCTCGATCTCGTTGAGCGCGCTGCGCATCATCCGCGGGTTGGGCTTGCCGACGAAGTAGGGCTCGACGTCGGTGGCCTTGGTGATCATGGCGGCGACCGCGCCGCAGGCGGGCAGCGAGCCCTCGGTGGACGGGCCGACCGGGTCCGGGTTCGTGGCGATGAAGCGGGCGC
Organism: Nonomuraea sp. NPDC049129; assembly: GCF_040648495.1. Classification (NCBI taxonomy): domain Bacteria; kingdom Bacillati; phylum Actinomycetota; class Actinomycetes; order Streptosporangiales; family Streptosporangiaceae; genus Nonomuraea; species Nonomuraea sp. NPDC049129. The sequence continues at coordinate 104,184 of NZ_JBEZDU010000030.1, forward strand.
CGCCCTCGATGAGGCGGATCGCCCGGGTGATCTGCGTGAAGCTGTAGGTACGCGTCTCGCCGAGCACCACGTAGTCGGGGTCGAGGTCGGTCAGCACGTAGCCGACCTCGTGCAGCGCGGTGGTCAGCCCGGCCTCGCCGATCACGTAGGCGGAGCCGCCCGGCCGCTGGTCGTCGAGGAACTGGGCGGTGGCCAGCGCCGAGGTCCAGATCGACTCGGCGGGCACCTCCAGACCGGCGTTCGCCAGGCGTACCGAAAGATCCCGCTGGGTGTAGATGGAGTTGTTCGTCAGCACCCGGAATTTCTTGCCGGACTCGCTGAGCCGCTTGATGAACACATCCGCACCCGGGACGGGCCGGCCCTCGTGTACGAGAACGCCGTCCATGTCGGAAAGCCAGGAGTTGATCCGCTTACGCTGAGTCACGCGGCCCATCGTACAGAGTGTCCCTTATCGACTTCCCGACCAGCACATGAAGAATGTTGTTCATGTCGTTCATTGAATCCGCGCGGGACCTGCGGGACGAGCTCGTCCGGCTGCGTCAGTCACTGCACACCACTCCCGAGATCGGCCTCGCGCTGCCGCGTACCCAGGAGAAAGTCCTGACGGCGCTCGACGGGCTGCCCCTGGAGATCACCACCGGGAAGGCGCTCAGCTCGATCACCGCCGTGCTCAGGGGCGGCCGGCCGGGTCCGGCGGTGCTGCTGCGCGGCGACATGGACGCGCTGCCGGTCACCGAGCGCAATGATCTGCCCTACCGGTCGCAGATCGACGGGCAGATGCACGCGTGCGGCCACGACCTGCACACCGCCATGCTCGCCGGCGCCGCGCACCTGCTCAGCGCGCGGCGGGCGGAGCTGGCCGGGGACGTCATCTTCATGTTCCAGCCGGGCGAGGAGGGTCATGAGGGCGCCAAGCACATGATCGAGGAGGGCGTGCTGGACGCGGCGGGCGCGCGGCCCGTCGCCGCGTACGGGATGCACGTCGTCTCCTCGATGCTGCCCCCGGGCCTGTTCGCCTCCCGGCCCGGGCCGCTCATGGCCGCGGCCGACGTGTTCGAGGTGACGGTGAAGGGGCGCGGCGGGCACGGCTCCAGCCCGCACCGCGCGCTCGACCCCATCCAGGCGGGCTGCGAGATGGTGACGTCGCTGCAGGCGATGGTGACCAGGACGTTCGACGTGTTCGATCCGGTCGTGGTCACGGTCGGGTCCTTCCACGGGGGCACGGCCGACAACGTGATCCCGGACGAGGCGCGCTTCGAGGCGACGGTGCGCACGTTCTCGCCGGGCAACCGGGAGCTGGTGAAGCGGCGGCTGGTGGAGGTGGTCGAGGGCGTCGCGGCCGCGCACGGGCTGTCGGTCGAGGCATCGTTCGGGATGGGCTACCCGGTCACCGTGAACGATCCCACCGAGGCGGACTTCGTCTCCAGGACCGCCGAGGAGCTGTTCGGGCCCGGACGCTACTTCGTCTCGCCGCAGCCGGTCATGGGCTCGGAGGACTTCTCGTACGTGCTGCAGGCCATCCCCGGGGCATTCGTCTTCCTGGGGGCGTGCCCGCCCGACCGCGATCCGGCCACGGCGCCGTACAACCACTCCCCCGAGGCGCAATTCGACGACTCCGTGCTGCCGGACGGCGCCGCCCTGTACGCCTCCCTGGCGCTGTCCCGGCTGGCGTCCTGAGCTGAAGGGGGCCCGATGAAGGCATGGATTCCGGATCCGGACCGGCTGCTGGTCATGGTGGACAAGCCCATGCCGGAGCCGGGCGTCGGGGAGGTGCTGGTCCAGGTCGAGGCCTGCGGTGTGTGCCGGACCGACCTGCACCTGGTCGAAGGGGACCTGCCGCCCCGTCACCCCGCGATCTCGCCCGGCCACCAGGTCGTCGGGCACGTGGTCGGCGGGGACGGGGACGTCGGGCAGCGGGTCGGGGTCGCCTGGCTCCGATGGACCTGCGGGGCCTGTCGCTACTGCCTGGACGGTAAAGAAAATCTTTGCCTTTCGTCCGCTTATACCGGGTGGGATGCCGACGGCGGTTACGCGGAGTATCTGACGGTGCCCGCCGCCTACGTCTACGCCCTGCCCGAGGGGGCGCCCGCCGAGAAGCTGGCGCCCCTGCTGTGCGCCGGGATCGTGGGCTATCGGGCGCTGCTCCGAGCCGACCTGCCGGAAGGCGGCCGGCTCGGGGTCTACGGGTTCGGCGCGTCCGCCCACCTGACCGCGCAGGCGGCCATCGCCCATGGGGCCGTCGTCCACGTGGTCACCAGGTCAAGCGCCGCCAGGGAACTGGCCCTGGAGCTGGGCGCCGCCTCCGCCGGAGACCGGCCGCCCGAGCCGCTGGACGCGGCCATCCTGTTCGCGCCCGTGGGCGATCTGGTGCCCGTGGCGCTGGCGGCGCTCGACCGGGGCGGCACGCTCGCCGTGGCCGGGATCCACCTCACCGACATCCCCACGCTGAACTACGAGCGCCACCTCTTCCAGGAACGGACGCTACGGAGCGTGACCGCCAACACCAGGGCCGACGGACGGGCCTATCTCGACCTGTCACTCGGGCGTCCGCCGCACGTGATGACGACGCCCTATCCCTTCGGCAGGGCCGCCTCCGCGCTCCGCGATCTGGCAGACGGGCAGGTCAACGGGGCTGCGGTGCTTATGCTGGGCTAATGGCGCCGAGCGCCATCGACATGGGGCATGAAGGAAAGTTACATTAGCCTCACAACACCTGGAGATTATTGACGTGACCTGTGCGTGACCGTAGGGTCCGGCTAATCCCACGCGATCCTCAAGCAGGTCCGACACTCCCCGGAGCGGTACATGAAGCGACTAGCAGCGGTAGTAGCGTTGCTGGGCCTGGCCACTGCCACAGCGTGCAGCAGTGGCTCCACCAACAAGTCCAGCTCGGGCGGTGGTGGCGGGCTCTTCACCACGATCGACGTCAACCGGCCCGGCCTCGACGCCTCGGCGCCGGCCAACCCGTACAACCCCAAGGGCAACTCCTTCTCGGGCTTCAACGCGATGCGGATCGCGTGGGTCAAGAACCACCTGACGGACCCGAACCAGGCCCTGCCCGGCATCGCGGCGAGCTGGGAGATCGCGCCGGACAACTCCGCGATCACGCTGAAGCTCCAGCCGAACGCCAAGTGGTCCGACGGCAAGCCGGTCACCGCCGAGGACGTCAAGATGTCCATCGGCATCGCCTACACGCAGGGGAGCACCGCCTTCTCGGTCACCCCGGGCGCGGCGGGCACCGCCGCGGAGGTCACGGTCGTCGACCCCCAGACCTTGAAGATCACGCAGGACATGGCGAACCCCAGTCCGAAGTTCGCTCGCGGCGTGCTCGACACGGCCGTCCTGCCCGCCCACGTGTGGAGCAGCGTTCTTCCCGCGGACTTCTGGGACAAGCTCAAGGCCGCCCGGGGTGACGGCGCGGCGGCGGAGGCGGCTCGCACGGAGATCACCGCCATCGGCCAGAAGGTGATCGCCTTCGCCCCGCCCAAGGACGTCTCCGCCGGTCCGTTCGTGCTGGAGCGGGTCAACCCCGGAGAAGCCCTGCTGGTCAAGAACAAGAACTTCTACAACGCCGCCAACGTGGCTCCGGCGCAGGTGAAGTTCCTCAACTACACCGGCAACGAGCAGATCTGGAACTACCTCACCGCCGGCAAGCTCGACCAGTCCGGGTTCGTCGCCGCTCCCACGGACGTGATGAACCGGATCAAGCAGGGCCCGGGCAACGAGGTCATCAAGGGCTACTCGCCGGTGGCCGTGAGCATGGCCTTCAACCAGTCCAAGAAGCCCTATGACAACGTGCACGTGCGCAGGGGCCTCGCCTACCTCATCGACCGCGACCAGGTCACCAAGGTCGCCTCGCCCGAGGGCGGCACGCCGGCCGTCACGACCAGCGGCATCCACCAGAAGGCCGCGCAGGCCTGGATCCCCGACACGCTGCCGAAGCTCGACCCGTACAAGCCCGACGCGGCGAAGGCCGAGGCGGAGTTCAAGTCGGCCGGGCTGACGAAGAAGGACGGCAAGTGGACGCTGGCCGACGGCAAGCCGTGGAAGGTGTCCATGCACGCGCCGGCCGGCTTCTCCGACTGGCTGTCGGCGCAGGAGAACATCAAGAGCCAGCTGATCAAGGCCGGCATCGACGCGGAGATCCAGACCACCCCCGACTACCCCGTCTACCTTGAGGAGCTGTCGGCCGGCAAGTACGACGTGGGCTTCTGGCTCATGGCGCTCGGCCCGGCGCCGTACGACATCTTCCAGCGCCTCTACGGTGCCTCCAACGGCTGGACCAACGTCGCGGGCAAGATCGAGCACTCCCCGGCGGGCAAGAACGGCAACTGGATGGGCGGCCCCGAGCAGATCGACGTCAACGGCACCAAGATCGACCCGGGTGAGCTGACCGGCAAGCTGAACTCGGCCAACGAGGAGGCGGCCAAGCCGATCATGGCGCAGCTGGCGACGGCGGCCAACCAGGACCTGCCGGTCATCCAGCTCTGGGACTACGTCAACAACCAGTTCGTCAACAACAGCCGATTCACCGGCTGGCCCCACGACGACGAGATCCTTCGTCTCGGCACCGGCGTGCTCGCCTCCGGTGTGTGGATCCAGCTCGGCATGGTCAAGTCGAAGCAGTAACTTATGACGCTTATCGCACGGCGACTCGCGGGCCACCTGGCCCGCGGTTTCGTCATGATCATCGTGGTAGCCACGATCAGCTTCTTCATCATCAACAACATCCCGGGCGACCCCATGGCGGCCCAGTACGACAAGCTGCTCCAGAGCGGCATGTCTCCGGAGGCGGCCACACAGGCCGTCAAGGTGCTGTACGGGTTCCAGCCGACGGGCTCGCTGTGGCAGCAGTACACCGACTACATCGGCGGGCTGCTCCACTTCGACCTCGGCACCTCGGTCAGCCGCCCGGGCCAGCCCGTGCTCGGCGTGCTCGGCGAGGCGGCCAAGTGGACCATCCTGCCGGTGCTGGGGGGCACGCTGCTCAGCTTCCTCGTCGGCGTCATCCTCGGCGTCTACGCGGCCATCAAGCGCAAGAGCAAGCTGGGCGACGCCCTGGCCATCTCCGGCTCGCTGCTGCACGGCATCCCGCAGTATGTGCTGGCGATGCTGCTCGTGGTCATCTTCGCCACGCTCATCCCCATCCTGCCCGCCGACGGGCCGGTGGACATCATGTTCGAGCCGGGCTTCAACGCCGGCTACCTCGGCTCGCTGGCCGAGCACGCGGTGCTGCCGATCGCCACCTACGCGCTGTCGGCCTACGGCGGCTGGGTGCTGGCGATGAAGTCGAGCGTGGTCACCGTGCTCGGCGACGACTTCATCCTGGCCGCCGAGCTGCGCGGCATGAAGCGCTCGATCATCTTCCGCTACATCGCGCGTAACGCGATCCTGCCGCTGTTCACCATCCTCGCCCTGTCTCTGGGGCTGCTCCTCGGCGGCGCGGTATTCATCGAGAAGATCTTCAACTATCCGGGACTCGGGTGGCTGCTCATCGAGAGCATCAACACCCGCGACTACGCGCTGATGGGCGGGGCGTTCCTGCTGATCACCGCCGCCGTCATCGTGGCGAACATCGTGGCCGACCTGTTCTACACGGTGATCGACCCGCGGGTGCGCAGCGGAGAGGACTCGACATGAGCACCGTGCTGATCCCTGAGACGGCGTCCGCCGCCGCGACCATGCGCCGTAACTTCTGGCTCGGCGTCTGGCGCGTGATGAAGCGCAAGCCCAGCCGGCTGGCCGGGGTGATCATCATCGCCGGCTTCGCGTTCATGGGCGCCTTCGGGCCGATGTTCTATCCGGACCAGCTGCCGGGCGACACCAACGCCATCACCCAGGCGCCGAGCTGGGCGCACTGGTTCGGCACCGATCCCCAGGGCAGGGACGTGCTCGCGCTGGTCATCACCGGCTCCCGCTACGTCCTGCTCAGCGCCGCGGTGACCGCGGTCATCACAGTGGTCTTCGGCACCACGCTCGGCCTGTTCTCCGGGTTCAAGCGGGGCCGCTGGGACAGCGTGCTCATGCGGATCACCGACATGAAGCTCACCATCCCCGGCCTGCCGCTGCTGCTGGTCCTGGCGATGGTCTGGAAGTTCGGCAGCCCGATCCAGATGGGCCTGGTGCTCGGCCTGCTCGGCTGGGGCGGGGTGGCGCGGGCCGTCCGCGCCCAGACGCTCTCCCTGCGCGAACGCGGCTTCATCGAGGCCGCGCGCGGGCTGGGCCTGTCCACGAGGCACATCATCAGCAAGGAACTGCTGCCCAGCATGGCTCCGTACATCGCGATGAACATGCTCATCGCGGTCACCGGCGCCGTCTACGCGCAGGTGGGCCTGTTCTTCCTGGGCGTGCTGCCGTACGAGGCGAACAACTGGGGCGTGATGCTCAACCTGGCCGTGTTCCAGGCGGGCGCCATGATCACGCCGAACGCGCTCGGTTACCTGCTGGGGCCGCTGCTGGCGATCCTGCTGCTCACCCTTGGCATCGTGCTCGTGGTCGACGCCATGGACGAGATCTTCAACCCCCGGCTGCGTGAGGAGTAGCAGTGGCGGACCAAGCGCCGGGAGTGCGCATCGACGGCCTCACGGTCGTCTACAAGACGCCGGCGGGCGAGTTGCCCGCCGTACGCGGCATCAGCCTGACCCTGGAGCCCGGCACGATCACCGGCATCGTCGGCGAGTCGGGGTCCGGCAAGTCGACGCTGGCCCTGTCGCTGCTCAACGCGGTGCAGCCGCCGGGCAGGATCGCGGCGGGCAGCGTGGAGATCGACGGGCTCGGCGACGTGGTCGGGCTCGCGGGCGAGGAGCTGCGCAAGGCCAGGGGCGCCCACATCGGGTACGTCTTCCAGGCCGCCCAGAACTCCCTCAACCCGCTCAAGACGGTCGGCAAGCAGCTGCTCGACCTGGGCCGCTCGCACGGTGTCCAGGACCTGCCCGGCCTGGTCCGCGAGGCCAGGGAACTGCTGGGCCGGATGGGCCTCGACGGGGCCAGGGTGCTGGACTCGCACCAGCACGAGCTGTCCGGCGGCATGCGGCAGCGGGTCGGCATCATGCTGGCGCTGGTGCTCAACGCGCACCTGGTGGTGCTGGACGAGCCGACGACCGCGCTGGACATGATCACCCAGGCGAACATCCTGAAGATCGTCCGCGAGGTGCACGCCGAGCGCGGCCTGACCACCCTGGTGATCACGCACGACATCGGCGTGGTGGCCGAGGTGGCCGACCGGCTCGCGGTCATGTACGGCGGACGCCTGGTGGAGCAGGGGCCCACCAGGGAGGTGCTGGGCGCGCCCCGCCATCCCTACACCAGGGGCCTGATCAACGCGATCCCCCGGCTGGTCGGCGACATCGACGAGGCCCGCGCACTGCCGGGACGGCCGCCGACGCTGGCGACGGTGCCCAAGGAGGGCTGCGTGTTCAGGGAGCGCTGCGCGCTGCGGATGGACGTGTGCGACACCGTCGATCCCTCGGTGGTGGCGGACGGGGCGAGGTTCGTGGCCTGCCACGCGGTGACGGTGAAGGAGCACGCTTCGTGATTACCGGGACGGGCATCACCAAGACGTTCAAGCAGCGCGGCAACATGCTCGGCAAGCGGGAGGTCCCGGCGCTGCGCGGTGTGGACTTCGCGATCGCCAAGGGCGGGTCCGCCTCGTTCATCGGCGAGTCGGGCTGCGGCAAGACCACGCTCGGGCGCATCATCGCCGGGCTGGAGTCCTACGACGCGGGCGAGATCGCGATCGACGGGACGCCCATGTCGCCGCTGAAGGTCAAGCAGCGGCAGCCGCACTTCCGCAAGATCCAGATGATCCACCAGGACCCCTACTCGGCGCTGAACCCGACCCGGACGATCTACCAGACCCTCCAGGCGCCGCTGGCGCTGCGGGCCGGGCAGACCGGCCGGCCCAAGGGCTGGATCGACGAGCGGGCCGCCGAGGTGCTGTCGCTGGTCGGCCTCGACCCCGGAACGGTCCTGTCGCGCTACCCGCACCAGCTCTCGGGCGGCATGCGGCAGCGCGTCGTGATCGCCCGCGCGCTGACCGTCGACCCCGAGATGCTCGTCGCCGACGAGGCGGTCTCGATGATCGACGTGTCGCTGCGGCTCGGCATTCTGGCGCTGCTGAAGGACCTGCGCGAGCGGCTGGGCGTCAGCGTGCTGTTCATCACGCACGACGTGGCCACCGCGCGCTACATCGGCGGCGACGGCGAGCTGTACGTGATCTACCGCGGCCAGGTCGTGGAGCGCGGGCCGGTGGACACGATCATCGCCGACCCGGTGCATCCGTACACACAGTCGCTGCTGTCGGCCATCCCCGTCCTGCACGGGCTGGAGCGGCCCGGTGAGGAGCCGGTGGTGCCGCTGGAGCCGCTCGCCGCCGACCAGTCCGACAGCGGGTGCCTGTTCGCGCCCCGGTGCCCGTTCCGGGGCGACGGGTGCACGAGCGAGCGGCCGCTGCTTCAGGTGACGGACGGTGTACCTCAGGAGCACGCCTGCTACTACCCGCGGCGGCGCAGCGTCATCGCGCGCCCGATGAGCGAGGTGTGACCCCGGTGACCGGGCAGGCCGACTCCGCCGACCTCGCGGGCGCCGCGGAGGTGATCCGGCACGCCGACGCAGCCGACCTCGCGGTCGCCGCGCAGGTGGCGCGGGCGGCGCTGACGCTGGACGGCGGTGAAGGGGCGGCCCTGGTCGAGCGGCTGGCGCGTCCTCCCGCCGGTCGGCGCTGGGCCGCCCTGGTGATGGACGGCGGGGTCGTCATGGCCTCGGTGTCCGCCAAGGATCCGGCCGTCGGGCACCTCGATCTGCTGGCCGTACACCCTGACGCGCGGGGCCGGGGGCACGGCCGGGCGCTGGTCGGCGCGGCCGAGGAGTGGCTGCGGTCGGAGGGGGCGAGGCAGGCGCGCTTCGCCGGGAACCCGCCCTGCTACGCCTGGCCGGGCATCGACGTGCGCTACACCGCCGCCGCGTGCCTGGCGGAGCGCCTCGGCTATGAGCGCTATCACGTGGCCTGGAACATGACCGCCGACCTCGGTGCGGACCTGTCCGTCGAAGAGGAGCCGGCACGGCTGGCCGAGGCCGGAGTGAGCGTGCACGCGGCCGTGACGGATCGGGAGCGGGTCGCCGCCTTTGTGCGTGAGCACTGGAACGAGAACTGGGCCTGGGAGGCCGCCAACGCCGCCGGGCTGCACTACGCCGAGCGCGACGGGCGGATCCTGGGGTTCGCCGCCTGGGGGGCGCGGCCCGCGTGGTTCGGGCCGATGGGGACGGCGCCCGAGGCGCGCGGGCTCGGCGTGGGCGGCGTGCTGCTGCGCCGCTGCCTGGCCGAGATGCGCGCCGCCGGACTGTCCAGCGCGCAGATCGGCTGGGTCGGGCCGCTGCGGTTCTACTCGCACGCCGTGGGCGCGCGGGCCGAACGCGTCTTCTGGCTCTACCGACGCGATCTGGCGTGATGTCACACGCCGGTACGGTTTCCGCCACCTTCGGTGCGCCGCTTCACGCGGCCACCGCAGGTGCGCACTCCGCAACCTGCGGTGCGCCGCTAGTAGAGGAGCCGTCCTTCGGGGTGGACGGGGTCGGGGCAGAGGGCGCGTGGGTCCTCCCCGGCGTCCAGGCACCTCGTGAGCGTGTCGGAGCCCCACAGGTGGTCCATGAACAGCTCGGGCCCCCACCAGGCCAGTTCGCCCGGGTACAGCGTGCGAGCCACGTGCAGCATCGACAGGCCGGTCAGCACCGGCCGGTACGCCTCCCGGTCGTGCACGTGCAGCTGGACTCCGTGCACGGTCGTGCCCGCGTGCTTGTGGAACGTCGGCGTGAACCAGGTCTCCCTGAACCGCACCCCCGGCAGGCCGAGCGCGTTGAGCGCGGGCGCGAACCGGTCGTCGACGTACGGGGCGCCGACCAGCTCGAACGGCCGGGTGGTGCCACGTCCCTCGGAGAAGTTCGTGCCCTCGAACAGCCCGGTGGCCGGGTAGGCGTACGCGGTCTCGACGGTCGGCATGTTGACCGACGGCATCACCCAGGGCAGCCCGGTCTCGGCGAAGCTCATGCCGCGCCGCCACCCGTCCATGGTGACCACGCGCAGGTCCAGGTCGAAGCCGAACAGCGTGGCCAGCTCCCCGGCGGTCCTGCCGTGGCGTACCGGCAGCGGGAACCTGCCGACGAAGCTGGCGAACTCCGGGTCGAGCGGCGGTCCCTCCTCAAGGGTCCCGCCGAGCGGGTTGGGCCGGTCCAGCACCACGAACCGCAGGCCCAGCCTGCTCGCCGCGGCCATCAGGTCGTACATGGTCCAGATGTAGGTGTAGAAGCGCGTGCCGACGTCGGCGATGTCGAACACCAGCGTGTCGACCCCGGAGCCGGCCACCACCTCGTCCAGCGCCGCGCCGGAGACCTTGTGCGTGTCGAAGACGGGCAGGCCGGTTCTGGGGTCGATCGTGTCGGACTCGCTGCCGTTCGCCTGAGCGGTGCCCCGCATGCCGTGCTCCGGACCGAACAGCGCCGTCAGCGGCACCCCGGCCGCGATGAGGGCGTCCGTCGTGGGGGTCAGATCAGGCAGGACTCCTGTGGGGTTGGTGATCAGGCCGAGCCGGTCGCCGCCCGCCAGGGTGGGATCCGTGGCCAGCCGTTCAGCGCCAGTGCGTACGTACGTCATGAACCCATTGTCTGAAAGATATTTACAAGAGAGAAGTAGAGGGTGGAAATTAGCGTCATGATTGATCCGCTCCCCGAGCTGCCCACCGAACAGAGCGATCCCCGCTACAGCCAGATCGACCGGCTGCCGACAGAGCAGGTCGCCCGGCTGATGAACCAGGCCGACGCCGCCGTGCCCGCCGCGGTCGCCGTCGCGATCCCGGTCATCTCCGCCGCCATCGACGCGATCGCCGCGCGCATGGCGGAGGGCGGGCGGCTGCTGTACGTCGGCGCCGGTACGTCGGGGCGGCTGGCCGTGCTCGACGCCTCCGAGTGCCCGCCGACGTTCGGCACCGATCCGTCGCTCGTCCAGGGCATCATCGCGGGCGGTCCGGACGCGCTCACCCGCTCGGTCGAGGGTGCGGAGGACGACGCCGAAGCGGGCGCCGCCTCGCTCGCGGAGCTGGAGGTGGGCCCGCTCGACTCGGTGGTGGGCGTGTCGGCCAGCGGACGGGCGCCTTTCGTGCTCGGCGCACTGGCGGAGGCGTCCCGGCGGGACGCGCTGACCGTCAGCCTTTCGTGCAACGACGGCGCGCCCCTGTCGGCCGCCGCCGAGCACGCGATCGAGGTGGTGGTGGGTCCCGAGGTGGTGACCGGCTCCACCCGGCTCAAGGCGGGCACGGCTCAGAAGCTGGTGCTCAACATGATCTCCACCATCTCCATGGTCCGGCTCGGCCGTACGTACGGCAACAAGATGATCGAGATGTCGGCGATGAACAGCAAGCTGGCCGACCGGGCGCTCCGCATGGTGCGCGACATCACCGGCGCCGACAACGACACGGCGGGCAAGGCGCTGGACGCGGCGGGCGGACAGGCGAAGATAGCGGTGCTGATGATCCAGCACGGGCTCGACGCCGGAGGGGCCCGCGCCCTGCTGGAATCGCACGGCGAGCGGCTCAGCGACGCGCTGAGCAGCTGAGAGCGACGCGCTGAGCGACTGAGCGACGTGCTGAGCGACTGACGGGACGGGGCTGTATCACGGGCCGGACTGCTTGACGGACCGGATTCCTGTACGGCCCGGAACTGCTCGTGGGCGCGGTGAACCCACGAGCCGGCGGACTTACGGGGAGGCTGAACGATGTCCGATCGGCTGGACGCGATCCTGGCGGACGGCGTGCCGCGCGTGTGCTCGGCGGCGGTGGCGGTGATCTCCGTGGACGGCTCGGTGGCGGCCTCGGCCGTCGCCGGGGAGCTCGTCCGCTATGCCGACCTCGAGGGCACCCTGATGGCCGACCGGCCGGCGGCGGCCCGCGACTCGGTCTTCGATCTGGCCTCGATCAGCAAGCTGTTCACCACGGCCGTGGTGCTGTCGCTGGCCGAGGAGGGCCGCCTGGACCTCGACGAGCCGGTGGCGGCCTGGCTGCCGGGCGCCGACCCCCGGGTCACCCTGCGACGCCTGCTCACGCACACGGCCGGCCTGCGGCCCACGCGCCGCATAGACCTCGAACTACCCGACGCCGATCCGGCCGCGCGCATGGCGGCGATGGTCGGCACCCCGGTCACCGGCCCGGTCGGCGGGCCGTACCTCTACAGCGACGTGGGCATGGTCATGGTGGGCCGCGTCGCCGAACTGGCGGGCGGCGCGCCACTGGACGCACTGGTCGGCGAACGGGTCACCGGCGTGCTCGGCCTGACCGACACCGGCTACCGCCCGGGCCCGGCGACGCTCCCGCGCATCGCCGCCACCGAGTGGAAGCCCGAGCGACAGGAACCCGGCTGCGTGCGCGGCGAGGTGCACGACGAGACCGCGTACGGCCTGGGCGGCGTGGCTGGACACGCGGGCGTGTTCGCGACGGCCGACGACCTGCTGACATTCGGCGAGACACTGCGGCTGGGCGGTGGCGCGCTGCTGCGCCCGGAGACCGTGGCCGAGATGGTCCGCGACCAGGGAGCGGAGGGCGCGGCGTTCCGCCACGGCCTCGGCGTACGGATCGGCGACCCGGCCATCGTGGGACCGCTGGACGCCGCCTTCGGCCATTCCGGGTTCACCGGCACCTCGCTGGTCGTCGACCCGGCCCGCCGGTTGACCGTGGTGCTGCTGACGAACGCCGTACACCCGGTGCGGGGCCGCGACGGCATCCGCGGCCTGCGTCACGCGGTCGCCGGAGAGGCGCTCCGGCTCGCGGCGTCCTGACACCGGACCCCATCGCTCCTGGTCAAAGCGCTGGTGTGGCATCATCCCGAGCGGTATACCGACTATGAAAGCAGAGGCGCCGAGATGCGTGATGAGCTGACTGTGCGGCCGATGGGGCGGAGCGGGTTGCCGGTCACGCCGGTGGGGATCGGGCTGGCCGCGCTGGGCCGACCGGCGTACATCACGCTCGGCCGGGAGGAGGATCTCGGCGATGATCGCAGCGTCGCCGCGATGCGGGCGCGGACCTGGGCGGTGCTGGATGCGGCGCTGGCGGCCGGCGTACGGTACTTCGACGTGGCCCGCTCCTACGGCAGAGCCGAGGAGTTCCTCGGCGGCTGGCTACATGAGCGCGCCATCGCGCCCGGGGCCGTGACCGTGGGGTCGAAATGGGGATACGCCTACGTCGGCGACTGGCGGATGGACGCCGACCGGCACGAGGTGAAGGAACTGTCCGCCGACCGGCTGCGCCACCAACTGGACCAGACCCGAGCGCTATTGGGCGAGCACCTTTCGCTCTACCAGATCCACTCGGCCACCGTCGAAAGCGGCGTGCTCGGCGACGAAGACATCCTGGCCGAACTGCGCGAGTTGCGCGCCGGGGGTGTCTCGGTCGGCCTGTCCACGACCGGCCCGCACCAGGCGGACACCATCGACCGGGCGATCGAGATCGGCCTGTTCGACACGATCCAGGCCACCTGGAACCTGCTGGAGCGATCCGCCGGCCCCGCCTTGGCCCGGGCGCACCGGTCCGGCCTGGGCGTGATCGTCAAGGAGGGCGTGGCGAACGGCCGCCTGACCTCCCACGCCGCCCCTCCGGCGCTGGCCGGCGCCGCCCGGGAACGCGGTGTCACACCGGACGCGCTGGCCTTGGCCGCCGTCCTCGCGCAACCGTGGACCGGCGTGGTGCTCAGCGGGGCCGCCTCGGTGGACCAGTTCCACAGCAATCTGACCGCGACCCGGGTCGGCTGGGATACGGAACTGGACGAGCGCCTGGCCATGCTGACCGAGGACCCCCAGACCTACTGGACGACCCGAAGCTCGCTGAAGTGGCAGTGATCGCTCGGGTCAGCCGCGAAGCAGATCGAGGATGTGCGGCCAGGCGGCCGCTCCAAGCTCGGCGTCGGCGGCGGCGTCACCCCCGTAAAGGAAGCGCGGCGATTCAGGGGCCGGGCCTTCACCTGGAAGACGCGGGCGATGACCGGCGTCGGCCCGGCTGATCAGACGAGCGGTGCCGCGACGGGCCAGGAGTCGCTCGGCGAACGGGAGGGACGGCCACATCGCATCGTCCCCTCCCGCCACCAGCAGCACGTCAGCCCTGCTCTCCTCGATGGGGATCTCGGCGGCGGGGAGCAGGCCGGCGAAGGTCCGCTCACTGCGCTCGTACCAGCCGCGAATGGCCACCGGGCCGTCCGCCGGTTCAGGAGCAGTCCAGTTGTCGTCGTACGGGATGAAAGGCAGCGGTTGCCCCTTCCACGTCCAGGACGACCGGTAAGGGCGGTCCCGTCCGTCTCGCCCTGAGCCGACATTGCCCCACACCACGGAGGTAGGCGACATCGCCACGACGCCGTCGACACGCGGGTCATGGACGGAGGTGAGCAGGGCGGCTTCCGCCCCTTTGGAGGAGCCCAGCAGGCAGATGCGGTGTACGCCGGTGGATTCGAGCAGGTCGATGGCGGACACGAAAGTCTCCAAGGGGATCTCGCAGATGCCCGGTGATTGTCCGGGACCGCCGAACCATCGGATCGACATCGCGGTCATGCCCTCCTGGGCGAGGATACGAGCCCGCTCCCGGTCGATGCGTCCGCTCGACCCCGCCAGAACAAGAACGCCCGTGTGGCCGATGACGTCAGGAGTGATCAGGACGCCTTCCCACGGCTCGGCCACTTCCCGCTCATCCATGATGATCCTTACCTCTCGGCACTCGGCGGCATCGCACTCTACTGAAGACGGCAATCCGATCCTGTCCGTTGCGGCAGGCTGGACCCATGACCGACCAGACCTGGAACACCCTGCTCCGAGATCAGACCCACTGGCACTGGACCCATCAGGTGCGCGAACGCCTCGACGGGCTCACCGACGACGAGTACTTCTGGGAGCCCGCGCCCGGCAGCTGGAGCGTGCGCCCGCGCGGCACCGGCGACGCGCCGGTGCGGGCCGGGTCCGGCGCGATGACCATCGACTTCGCGATGCCGATGCCCGATCCGCCACCGTTCACGACGATCGCCTGGCGGCTCGGGCACGTGATCGTCGGCGTGCTCGCGATGCGCAACGCCTCCCATTTCGGTCGCGCGCCCATCGACTACCAGTCGTTCGAGTACGCCGCGAGCGCGGACGCGGCGCTGGCCCAGCTCGACGCGGAGTACGCCACGTGGCTGGCCGGGGTCGAGTCCCTCGGCGAAGCCGGCCTCGCCCGCCCGTGTGGGAAGGCGGAGGGACCGTATGCCAAGTATCCGCTGTCCGCGCTGGTGCTGCACATCAACCGCGAGCTGATCCACCATCTGGCCGAGGTATGCCTGCTCCGCGACCTCCACCTGCACACCCGGCCGCGCGCCTAGGCGGAGGGTGCCAGGGCTTCCAGGGCCTCCTCCGCGCGGCGCATCGCCTCCTTGGCGTCGCAGGTGACGATCTCCGGATCGAAGTTCAGGTCGTGGAAGACCTCCGTCACGCCCTGCGCCGCCAGTTCGCCGACGTCCGCCCCGATCTGCTCGGCGCCGGCTTGGGATCGATGTGCGAGCGCGGCACCTGATAGAACTCCCCATGGTGCTCCACCACCTCGTCCTGCCACGCCTTGCGCAAGACCTGAACGAACTCCTCATCCCTGCGCCCCCGATGCTCGAAACCGACCCCCGCCGCCTCGAACTCCTCCCGCAGCCACCCCAGCCCGAGCCCGGCCGTCAGCCTGCCCACGGAGACGCTCTGACCGCCGGGCGAAGCTCCTGAACAGGCAAATTATTCGCTCAGTACAGCATCTGGGATGCCGATCCTCTCATGGGGCGATGAACAGCCACGATGCGGTCCAGCCTCCCTGTCAGATGATTGAGCCGCTTAATCACAGCTGCTTTTCCCTTGGTGGCGCCGACCCCGGTGGAGAGTCATCATCACCCGCTTCTTTTCCTACCCCACGCGAACTGTCCCGGACACTTCTGAGAACATTTTGCCCCTGCTCATCCACCAGTCCTGTGATAATTTGCTGCGCGGCTCCGAAAACCGCCGCCCAGGCGATGATCTGCGCACTGGTGTCGAGATTGCTTAGTCCCGGGATAAAGCGTCCTTGAATCAGCATCAGACCGATGACCGCGGACACGGCTCCGGCCGGAAGCTTCAGGAGTGACAACACGATTGGAAGCATATAAGGCGCCGAAGTCCCGTAAATTCGACGAAGCCCGAAAGCGCCCACCAGCGATGCCGAGGCCAGCCCGATGAGCTCCACGACGGGCACGTCCCACTTGCTCGGATTGGGGCCGATCGGGCACGCGGGCCCGGTCGACGAATCATTGAAGCAGAGCTTTATCACCGCCGGATATATGAGACCCACTACGGCCAGGACCACGGCGATGACCGCCATGATGACGGTGGACGCCAATATCGTGTTACGAAAGCTGCGGAGCCGCGCCCTCTCCTGCTGGGCGGATATGTTGGCCGCCTGCATGGTGATCACCGCCAATGTTCGATCCTCCGGGGCCAGCTTTCCGTCCTGATGACGGAGAAGTTGTTCCAGCTTGGCCCTTCGCGGGTCCTGCTTCCCCAGGTGCTGCAGTGCGCGCGCGAGGACATCACTGCCCCACCACGGGAGTTCTTCAGGCGGCATCAGTCTCAAAAGAGCGACTTCAGCCTCGTTGATATTCGCCCAGGTGCGATCCACGGCGAATCCCGACCAGGCTCCAGCCAGACTCGGCTTGCGCGCCGCAGCCTCTTCAGCCGCTTTGAGGTGCCTTTGTGCACCAAGAGCGACCGGAGATTCTCCGTCCAGCCCGTCAAGCTGGCTCCGCAACTCGGTGATGTGCGCCAGGGCGCGCTGCCGCCATGAGCCCGCGTCCTCTCCCGGCATATCCATTATGGGTTTCATCGCTATGAAGCCTTCCAGGCCGCCCAGCAAAAACAGGCTTTAGATGCCCGGCTTACAATGGCGAAAAACATCGCGCGATTAAAGAGTGAATCGATTTTCCATCTCGATTAACAAGCTGGTGGCCGAACTGGCGATCGAAGATGTGACCGGCTATAACCTCAAGCCGGACCCGCAAGACCCCGACCTTCATCCGCATCGTGGGCGGGCTCATGGTCGGACTCACGGCCTGGGGCATCTGGGCTTCAGAGCCTGGGTCCGCGCGAACCCCGTCGATCGCAGGCGCTGCGCACCAGGGGACCGTACTACCAGTTCCGGCGCATCGATCTGCAGCAGCATCTCGCGGACTGGCGGCACACGGCGTCCAGAAAGGAGGAGCGGCCCGTTCATTGACCTCATTTCATCCTGGCTTGGGGGCGAGCCGAGACACGCATGGGCATCGTTCCGTGGGAGCCGGCCCATCCGGGGCGGTGGAGATCAGGAGTGCTGCCATGGGTGAGAGATACAGCGTGCTGCGAGATCTGAGCGGCGCGCGTACGGCGAGTCCGTTCGAGATGGCGCTGCCGGCGGAGCTCGGGGCGGCCCGAGGGTTCGCCGTCGGTGCGGAGCCGCACGTGGAGGCCGTCGAGCTCAGCAAGCGCGAGGTACGCGACATGGTCCGCGATCCCGAGGTGCGGGGGGTGGCGCGCGTGATGCCGACGTCGCTCATCCGTCCGATCGAGGACGCCACCGGTGAGCAGGCGGAGGCTGAGGCGCGTGCGGCAGCGGCCACGTGGGGTGTCAAGGCGGTGGGGGCCGACGTCTCGACGCGTACGGGGGCGGACGTGATCGTGGCGGTGTTGGACACTGGCATTGACGCCACTCATCCCGCTTTCGCCGGGGTGACGCTCATTCAGGAGGACTTCAGCGGCTCGGGCCTCGGCGACAAGGCCGGCCACGGTACCCATTGCGCGGGCACGATCTTCGGCCGTCCGATCGACGGCACGCGGATCGGTGTCGCGCCTGGTGTGACGCGGGCCCTGATCGGCAAGGTCCTGGCCGACGACGGGAGCGGCGACACCGAAGGGCTGCTGCGAGGGCTTGAGTGGGCGCTGCAGCAGGGCGCCCAGGTGATCTCGATGTCCCTGGGGTTCGACTTCCCCGGCATGGTCCAGCGGCTGGTCGACCTGGGACGGCAGCCGAATTTCGCCACCTCGCTCGCCCTCGAGGCGTACCGGGCCAACCTGCGGCTCTTTGACGCTCTCATGCAGATGGTCGCCGCCCGCCAGGCCATCGGCACCGGCACGATCGTCGTCGCCGCCGCGGGGAACGAGAGCCAGCGCGAGACCGGCCCCGACTTCGAGATCGCCGTGTCGCTGCCCGGCGCCGCGCAGGGCGTCATCGCGGTCGGTGCGCTGGCTCAGTCGACTGTCACCGGCAACGGCCTGGTCATCGCGCCCTTCTCCAACACCTTCCCGCAGATCAGCGCTCCTGGTGTCGGCGTGGTCTCTGCCCGGGCCGGCGGCGGCCTCCGCACTCTGAGCGGCACCAGCATGGCCACGCCGCACGTCGCCGGTGTGGCGGCGCTGTGGTGGGAGGAGGTGCTGAAGTCGCCGCTGCCCGCGACGGCCTCCACCGTCACCGCACGCTTGCTCGCGGAGGCCGTCGTCAGCCCGCTGGCCGCGGGAGTGGACGTCGCCGACCGCGGCGTGGGCTTGGTACGCGCCCCGTAGCTCGCAGAGGCGCCGAGCCCGGAGGCGGTCAGGGCGGGCAGCAGTTCATCCAACGCACCCGAAACGGGCCGAACAAGCGGATCGTCGACGAAAGCGACCGATGGAATGGCGGGCAGGCGGATGCGCAGTGGACAGCCTTGCTGCTCGGTCTTGATCGCTGAGGAGACGGGGGGCGAATGTGTCGCCTCTCGTCTTCGAGGCACGTACCAGAAAGCTGCGTTCAGGCACGGCCTCGGTGTACATGTCGATACTCGCCACTCTGTCGGTGGCGCACGGCGGCCTCTCCGAGCAGGCCCACCTGATCGTCAAACACCGCGGGCCGACTTGGAGGAAGAGGGGGACGATGTCCGCGTCGTGTTCCATCTCCTTGGCGAACGGCTGCCCGTAGCGTGCCGCTGTTGGACGGCTCCCCGAACCTCATGTCGGGAGAACGGATGAAACGGGCCCACCACACGCGGCCGAGCCGGGCGTGCTCGGCAAAGGTCAGCGGGGGCCGGTGAGGCGGACGTCGCCCTGCGCGGACAGGACGAAGACCTGCCAGTTGTAGTACGCGTAGAAGCTACGCGAGTCGCGCTTGATCTGGCGTGCGTGCGCGAGGACGGCATCCACGTACCGGGCATCGTGGTTG
>NZ_JBEZDU010000031.1:0-116792 GCF_040648495.1 Nonomuraea sp. NPDC049129
GTGAGGTCTCCACGCGCCATGGCGATGGCCTACCAGGACCACAGACCGCAGCGCAGCCAATCCCATTGATCTCAACTCCATACAGGCCCTAGTGCGGACGCTGCCGCCGCCGAAGTCGGTCGAGTACGGGCCGGGCTCCAGGCAGATGACGTCGATGCCGAAGTGCTCGACCTCCTGCCGGAGCGATTCCGACAGCCCTTCCACCGCCCACTTCGACGCGTGGTAGCCGCCGATGCCGGGGAACGCCCGGACGCCGCCCTCGCTGGTGACCTGAATGATCCGGCCATGGCCCTGCGCGCGCAGCACAGGCAGAACCGCCTGCGTCACCCACAGCGTGCCGAAGAAGTTGGTCTCCATCTCGGCGCGGATCTCGGCTTCGGTCAGCTCCTCGACCATGCCGAAGTGACCGTAGCCCGCGTTGTTGACCACCACGTCCAGCGCGCCGAAGTGCTCGGCCGCCTGCCGCACGGCGGCGAAGACGGCCGCGCGGTCGGTGATGTCGAGCCGCAGCGGCAGTACGGCCTCGCCGTACCGCTCGGCCAGGGGACGCAGGTGGTCAAGGTCGCGCGCGGTGGCGACGACCCGGTCGCCCCGCTCGAGGGCGGCCTCCGCCCACTCACGGCCGAACCCCTTCGACGTGCCGGTGATGAACCACGTCTTGGACAACGCCTTCACCTTCCTCTAGTCGATACGTCTCATGATAACAGTAGCATGGACTGTATTAATTGTGTGTGTAGTATCGTTGCCGCATGGAGGGGCGACGAGATCGGAAGAAGCGGCAGACCCGCGAGCGGATCCAGGCCTCGGCACTGGAGCTGTTCACGTCGCACGGCTACCGCAACACGACCATCGCGGCGATCGCCGAACACGCGGACGTCGCGACGCGGACCGTCACACTGCACTTCGCCACCAAGGAAGACCTGCTGTTCGCGGATGACCCGTTCGCCGCGGAATCGCTGGCAGCGCGCCTGGACACCCGGCCCGGCGCCGCGCTCGACGGCGTCGGTGAGTGGATGCGCGACACGATGCACGCCCTCGACGAACGCGACGCCGACCAGGGCCGCAAGCCGGGCGAGACCTGGTCCCTGCGCATCAAGCGCGCCACCCTGATAGCCGAGGACGAGGATCTCCGCGCCCGTGCCCGCGCGAGCTACTACGAGCTGGAACGCCTGATCGCCGCCGCCGTCGGCAAGGACGTGGGCCTGCCGTCCGACGCGCTGGCGCCGCGCCTGACCGCGTACACCGTGGTGGGCGGCCTGCGCGAGCTGTACATGACCCACGAGGCCCGCCACTGCGACACCGCTACCGAAGCGCTACTTCCCCTGGTCGACCGCGTACTCGATGTCGCACGCACGGGCCTGGCCAAGCTCACGGCCGGTGAGCCCAACCCCACGCCGCTCGTCTTGACGGCCCCGGCGCCTGCCCTGAGGGATGGGCGCAGACAGCCGAGAACGCCGCGAGCCGAAACGAGCCTGGGCGAAGAGCCTGAGGACTGAAACGGCCCTGGGCGTGCTGAGCAGGTCCTGGTGCGCTCTGGAACGGGCCTGAGCGGCCCTGGAGCGTGCTAACCAGGTCCAGGCGTGCCTCAAGACGGGCCTGAGGCGCCAAGTCCTGTTAGAGCGGCCTGAAACGCGGGCCCTGGCGGACTCTCGGGCACCACGGGCCCAACCACACGGAAGCCGCGGTCAATCATGCGCACGTCACGGCGCCCGACCCGCTCCACCGGAGGAGCGTGCCCCTGGACAGACCCCAGCCCGCTACGGCGTCTGGGGCTCACCGTGCCTGCCGTAAAAGAAAGCCCGTAAAAGAAGGCCCGTAAAAGAAAAGCCCGCGAAAACGGCGCCGAGCAGGCAAAACCGAGCAGACGAAAAGGGGTGTTCTAGGCGTCGATATGGTCGCGGTCGACTTCGGCGGCGCTGCTGACGATGAACTCGCGGCGCGGAGCCACGTCGCTGCCCATCAGCAGGCTGAAGATCCCCTCCGCCGTCTCCGCGTCCTCGATGCGGACGCGACGCAGGATGCGGTGGCGCGGGTCCATCGTGGTCTCCGCGAGCTGGTCGGCGTCCATCTCGCCCAGACCCTTGTAGCGCTGCACCGGGTCCTTCCAGCGCCGGCCGCGTCGCTCCAGGTCGCGCAGCACCTTCTGCAGCTCGGCGTCGGAGTAGCAGTAGATGTACTTCTCCTTGCCGCGGCCGGGGTTGGTGAGCTCGATGCGGTGCAGCGGCGGGACCGCGGCGAACACCCGGCCCGCCTCGACCATGGGCCGCATGTAGCGGTGGAAGAGGGTCAGCAGCAGGCAGCGGATGTGGGCGCCGTCGACGTCGGCGTCGGCCATCAGGATGACCTTGCCGTAGCGGGCCGCCTCGATGTCGAAGGAGCGGCCGGAGCCCGCGCCGACCACCTGGATGATCGCGGCGCACTCGGCGTTCTTGAGCATGTCGCTCACGGACGCCTTCTGCACGTTGAGGATCTTGCCGCGGATCGGAAGGAGGGCCTGGAACTCCGAGTCGCGGGCCAGCTTGGCGGTGCCCAGCGCGGAGTCGCCCTCGACGATGAACAGCTCGCTGCGGTCGATGTCGTCGCTGCGGCAGTCGACGAGCTTGGCGGGGAGCGCGGAGTTCTCCAGGGCGCTCTTGCGGCGCTGGTTGTCGCGGTGCTCGCGGGCCGCGATGCGGGCCTTGGCCGCGGCGACGATCTTCTCCAGCACGGCGCGCAGGGGCTGCTTGTAGCCGCGCGGCGGGTTGGCGAACAGCTCCTTGAGCTCGCGGGAGACCACGTGGGAGACGATGCGGGTGGCCGCCGAGGTGCCCAGCACCTCCTTGGTCTGGCCCTCGAACTGCGGCTCCGGCACCCGGACCGTGACAACGCCGGTCAGGCCCTCGGAGATGTCCTCCCCCCTGACCGGGTCGTCGCCGTTCTTCAGCAGGCGGGTCTCGCGCAGCAGCTCGTTGATCGTGCGGACCAGGCCGCGTTCGAAGCCGGTGAGGTGGGTGCCGCCCTTGGGGGTGGCGATGACGTTGACGAACGAGCGGATGGTCGAGTCGTAGCCCTTGCCCCAGCGCACGGCCACGTCGACGGTGAGCTCGCGCTGCACCTCGGTGGCCGTCATGTGGCCCTGGTCGTCGAGCACCGGGACGGTCTCGTGGAAGTGGCCGACCCCCTGCAGGCGCAGCACGTCGCAGACGGCCTCGTCGCGGGCCAGGAACTCGGTGAACTCGGAGATTCCCCCGTCGAAGCGGAACTCCTCCTCGACCCGCTCCTCGTGCCTGCTGTCGATCACGGTCAGGGTCAGGCCGGGCACCAGGAAGGCGGTCTGGCGCAGGCGTACGTGGATCTCGTCGAGCGAGACCTCGGCGTCGGGCAGGAAGATCTGCTTGTCGGCCCAGAACCGAACCCGGGTGCCGGTGGTCCGCTTGGGCAGCTTGCCGCCGTCACGCAGGCCGGACTTCTTCTTGAACTTGGCCTTCGGACCGTCGCCGTCGAAGATGCCGGGCACGCCGCGGCGGAAGCTGATCTCATGGATCTGGCCGTCACGGTCAACCTCTACGTCGAGGCGCTCGGACAGGGCGTTAACCACGGAGGCGCCCACGCCGTGCAGGCCGCCGGACGCGCCGTAGGAGCCGCCGCCGAACTTTCCGCCCGCGTGGAGCTTGGTGTAAACGAGCTCGACTCCGGCCAGACCGCTCTTGGGCTCGATGTCGACGGGGATGCCGCGGCCGTCGTCGCGCACCTCGATGGAGCCGTCTGGATAGAGCTCCACCTCGATGCGGGTGCAGTGCCCGGCGAGCGCCTCGTCGACGCCGTTGTCGACGATCTCCCAGAGGCAGTGCATGAGCCCGCGGCTGTCGGTTGACCCGATATACATGCCAGGGCGCTTGCGGACCGCTTCCAGCCCCTCAAGCACCGACAGGTGACGAGCCGTGTAACCCGCCTCCACTAGCGTCACTCCGGCTCCCCTGCGTTTAAGCGTCGAACGTCTAAGCGTCGAACTGAGCATCGAACATGTGTGCGTAGCCTATCGTTCTTCCCCTACGCACGCGTACAAGCTTGCCATGACGGCAGGTTTGGTGTTACCAGGCGACGGCTCTCCATCACTTCCGGCCACATTCTGCTCTCGGCGTAGCGGGGCAGTGATTGGGAACGTCCACGTCCGGTTAGATGTTGTCCAAGTGACTGACGCCAGATCCTCGCTTCGGCGGGGGTGACCCGAAAGGCGATACGTGACTGGAGCTCTCGCCCCCGTTAAGCCGCTGACGGCCCTCGACCGTTGCGACCGTTGCGGCGCCCAGGCCTACATTCGCGCGACCCTGCCCGTGGGTGGGGAGCTGCTGTTCTGCGCTCATCACGGGCGTCAGCACATAGCAGCGCTCCGCGATAAGGGCGCCGACATCCTGGACGAGTCTGCTCGGCTCAGCGAAACCCCAACAGTGGCCCCCAACGACGAGCGCTAACCGGCGCTGGTCGTGATGAGATAACAACATATTGCACGGAGCGGAACGGCGATCCCGGCAGGCCCGGGACCGCCGTTTCGTCATGTCTCGGGCCGTCTCATCTCACTCTGTAGTGATAGCGGGCCCGCGCCTCGAAGCCCTCGCTTCGGTACAGGGCCTGAGCCGCCTCGTTCGGCGCGGTGGTCACCAAATAGGCCGTACGCGCCCCGTTACGCCGTACGAGAGCACGCAACACGCTCCTGGCCAGCCCACGGCGGCGAGCCTGGGGCAACGTGGCCATGCAGTAGATCCCGATCGTCTCCCCCTGCGGCACACCCCGGCCCACTGCGACGGCTCGACCGTCCTCCTCGACCGCGGCGTACAAGGCGGGCACCCCTCGGCAGATCCGCTCAGCCACCTCGACACCCTCGGCGTAGCGCCCGTCCACGGCCCACCAGGTCTCCAGCCATCCCGGCCAGGGGCTCTCCTCGACCCGCACCTGACGAACAGGCTCCGGCACGCCGTCCCCCACCATGATCACGGTTGGATCGACGACCCCATATCCCCGGGCGGCCAATTCGTCGTCGATCCCCGGCATCGCCCCCACCCCAACGGAGAACACGCTCCGCTGCCCCTTCTCGGCGTAGAAGGCCTCGGCCGCCTCGATCGCACCGGCGAGATCGGCGGGCCGTCCCAGGGCGAGCACGGAGTTCGCGCGCTTGGTCACGCCACCGGCGTAGCGAAGGATCCAGCCGTCGTACGTCCGCTGCTCATAGGCAGGCCAGGCTTCATGAACCAGCAAGTCGAAATCCACTCGC
This sequence comes from Nonomuraea sp. NPDC049129, assembly GCF_040648495.1. Taxonomy (NCBI): domain Bacteria; kingdom Bacillati; phylum Actinomycetota; class Actinomycetes; order Streptosporangiales; family Streptosporangiaceae; genus Nonomuraea; species Nonomuraea sp. NPDC049129. The sequence goes on from NZ_JBEZDU010000031.1 coordinate 5,249, forward strand.
GCACCCTACCCAACCAGCGCAGACCTCCCGCGAAGCGGCCAAACCTCGGCGGCCGCATTCCGGCCGGCAGGGCAACCCAGACACAAGCAGTGAGCGGCGGGCGGCAGGCTGTGGGCGGTGGGTGGCGAGCATTGACTATGCTGTGGCGTGCTGATTTTGTTGCCGCCCTCGGAGGGGAAGGCCGGTGAAGGCAGCGGTCCTCCTCTAGGGGATCTTTCGTTCCCCGCCCTGGACAGACCGCGCAAACGCGTACTGACCGCGCTCATGAGAGCGTCCAGACGGCGTGACGCCCTCGACGTCCTCGGTCTGTCGCCCGGCCTGGCAGGCGAACTGGCCAAAAACCTGGAGCTCCAAACCGCTCCGGCCCTCCCGGCGGCCGATCTCTATACCGGCGTCCTGTACGAGAAGCTCGGTCTCGGCACCCTGACGGACGAGGCCAGGAAGCGGGCCGAGGAGTCGGTGCTCATCTTCTCCGGCCTCTGGGGCGTGTTGCGGATCACCGACCGCGTACCTCCGTACCGGCTGTCGATGGGAGTGACTCTGCCGGTGCTGGGCGGGCTGGCCGCGTTCTGGCGGCCAACGGTGTCCAAGGAGCTGGAGCGCCTGGACGGGCTGGTGGTCGATCTGCGTTCGGCCACCTACGCGGGAGCCTGGCAGCCCGGGGAGCGGTCTGTGGCGGTACGGGTGTTCCGCGATGGCAAGGTGGTCAGCCACATGGCGAAGGCGACCCGCGGTGAGATCGCCCGCACCCTGCTGGAGACCGGGGCGGATCCCGCCACACCCGGCGAACTGGCCGCGCTCCTCACCGGCCACGGCCACACGGTCCACCTGATCGAGCCCACCCGGCCCAACCGCCCCTGGACCCTCGACGTCAGCCTGTGAAGTCGCCCAGGTGGTCCGCCGCCCAGGCCGCGAACGTACGGCCGGGGCGGCCGATCAACCGCTCGACATCCGTGGTGATCTCGACCGGCACGCCGTCGTTGGACTGCCACCAGTCCAGCAACGGCTCAGCGAACTGCTCGGGGATGTAGTCGGCCATCTCCGCCTTCCACTCCTCCCGCGTGACGTTCCTGATGGGGATGTCCCTGCCGGTCACGTGGCCGAGGATGCGGATCTGCTCGGCGAAGGTGATCGATTCGGGCCCGGTCAGCAGGTACGGCCGGCCGCCCAGGGCCGGGTCGGCGAGCACAGCGGCGACCGCCTCGGCGATGTCGGCCTCGTGGATACTGTCGTTGTGCGAGTTGGGGTACGGCAGGCTCACCGGCTCGCCGGCCTTGACGGGCCAGGACCAGGCCAGCGCGTTGCCGGCGAACGAGCCCGGACGCAGCAGCGTGCTGCGGACGGGCGCGGCGGTCAGGGCGCGCTCCACGTCCAGGTGGGACTTGGCCAGGGGGCTGGCCTCGGGGTTCGGGCCGAGCACGGAGGAGGACGACAGCAGCACGATGTGCTCGACTCCGGCCTCGGTCGCCTCCTTGACGAAGGCGTCGATGTGCGACGGTTCGGCGTACAGGAAGACCGAGGTGACGCCGGCCAGCGCGGCGGGGAACGTCGCGGGGTCGCTGAGGTCGCACGTGATGATCGACGAGTCACCGGGCTGGCGGGAGGCCGGGCGAACGGGCAGGCCGCGTCGGCGCAGGATGGCGATGAGCTCAGTGGCGACGGCGCCACGAGCGCCGGTAACAAGGGTGGTCATATCGGGAAATGCCTTTCTGGGTGATGATTTTGGGCTATGTATGCAGGCCGCTTGGGTCATGCTGCGGCTGAGCTCTGTATGGCGTTCTCAGTGGCGGCGCGGCTGGGCCTTGCGCGGCAGGAGCCACACCAGGCCGCAGCAGGCGATCACGGCGACGACCACGACGAGCAGGCTGCCGGTCGCGGCCTCCATCTGATCGCCGGTACGGAAGTAGACGGTGGTCACGGCCGCGGCGCCGATGGCGTTGGCCAGCTGCTGGACCGCGGAGAGCGACCCGCTGGCGCTGCCGGCCTCGCGCGGGTCGATGTCACCCAGGGTGACGTCATAGATGGTGCCGAAGCAGGTGCCCATGCCCAGCCCGATGACCAGCGCCGCGAGGACGAGCGCCCAGGCGCCGTCCACGACTCCGGAGACGACGGCCAGCAGCCAGCTGGTGCCGATCAGCGCGATGGTCAGGCCGATGGTGATCAGCGTGCGGCCGAGCCGGTCGATGAGCCGGTGGCAGGCCACCGAGGCGATGACGATGCCCACCGCCACCGGGGCCAGGCCGAGCGCCGCCTGTACGGGCGTGAAGCGCAGGCCGTACTGCATGAACAGCACGAGCACGTACAGCAGGCCAGACACGGCCGCGAAGAAGACCATGCCCAGGACCAGGCCGGCGGTGAAGCCGCGGTTGCGCAGGAGCGACGGCTCGATCAGCGGGTTGGTGGCGGTGCGCTGGCGTACGCAGAACAGGCCGAAGAACACCAGCCCACCGGCCAGGCACAGGATCGGGACGAGCGTCCACCCATGGGCCGAGCCGTCGATCAGGCCGTACAGGAGACCCACCATGGTCACCGCCAGCACCCCGGCACCAACGCCGTCCACCCCGGATCCGCTGGAGCGATCACCGGGAGCATCGGCGGGCAGGAGCCGGGTGGCGGCGACGAGCGCGGCGCCCCCGAGCACGATGTTGATCAGGAACATCGCCCGCCACCCCAGCCCGAACAGATCGGCCTCGATCAGAAAGCCCGCCACCACCGGCCCTGCGACCGACGAGACGCCAAGCGCGGGGGCGAACACGCTGAAGGCCTTGCCAAGCTGATCACGGGGAAAGACGGCCCCCAGAATCCCGAAGCCCTGGGGGATCATCAGCGCCCCGAACCCGCCCTGCACCAGCCGGGCACTGATGAGCACACCGGGACTGACCGCGAGCCCGCAGGCGACGGACGCGAGCGTGAATCCGGTGATGCCGAGAAGGAAGAGGCGGCGGCGGCCGTAGCGGTCACCGAGCCGCCCGCCGACCACCAGCAGGACCCCGAGCGCCAGCGCGTACGCGGCGCCGAGCCACTGGATGAGGGCCGCTCCCCCGCCGAGGTCGGCCGCGATGGTGGGGGCGGCGACGTTGGTGATCGTCGCGTCGAGCAGGTCCAGGACGGCGGCGGCGATGATGACGCCCAGGACGGCCCACCGCCGGTCAACCTGGACGGGTGAGGCGCGGATGAGTGCGGACATGCGGACCCCCTCGATAGAATGCGTACGTGACACAAAGAGTGCGTCACACAAAGATTGTGTGACGCACATAAATATGAGGTACGGAGCAACCTGGTGTCAAACCGAGCGGAAACGCTGAAGCGGATCATCGATGAGAGCCAGCGGCACTATGCGGCATATGTGCTGTTCAATCAGGCGCTGGCCGACCATCTGGGCATTCACCCGACAGACCTGCAGTGCGTGGCGCTGCTGGACCTGGAGACCGGACCGGTGAGCACCGGGGAGATCGCCCGGCTGACGGGGCTGACGCCCGGCTCCGCCACCCGCCTGGTGGACCGGCTGGAGAAGGCCGGTCTCGTCGTACGGCACACCGATCCGGCGGACCGCAGGCGGGCGCTGGTCGCCCTCGCGCCCTCGGCCGAGGCCAGGATCGGGGATGCCTGGGAGACGCCGGGCAAGGCGTTCGCCGAGATGATGGAGACGTTCACAGACGCGGAGCTGGCCGTGATCGCCGACTACCTGCGCCGGGCCAGCGCGGTCGGCCGCGCCCAGGCGGAACGCCTCAACAAAGGGGCATGAACGCCCCTGGCCCCGCACAGCCGGAGCTGTGCGGGGCCAGGGGTGAAACGATCTTCCGTTAGTCCAGGTAGTCGCGCAGCACCTGGGACCGGGACGGGTGACGCAGCTTGGACATCGTCTTCGACTCGATCTGCCGGATGCGCTCACGCGTCACCCCGTAGACCTTGCCGATCTCGTCGAGTGTCTTCGGCTGCCCGTCCGTGAGGCCGAACCGCATCGACACGACGCCCGCTTCCCGCTCCGACAACGTGTCGAGAACGGAGTGCAGCTGCTCCTGGAGCAGCGTGAAGCTGACGGCGTCGGCCGGCACGATGGCCTCGGAGTCCTCGATGAGGTCACCGAACTCGCTGTCGCCCTCCTCACCGAGGGGGGTGTGCAGCGAGATGGGCTCGCGACCGTATTTCTGGACCTCGACCACCTTCTCGGGGGTCATGTCCAGCTCGCGGGCCAGCTCTTCCGGCGTGGGCTCCCGGCCGAGGTCCTGCAGCATCTGCCGCTGAACCCGGGCCAGCTTGTTGATCACTTCGACCATGTGGACCGGGATGCGGATGGTCCGCGCCTGGTCGGCCATGGCGCGGGTGATCGCCTGCCGGATCCACCACGTGGCGTAGGTGGAGAACTTGTAGCCCTTGGTGTAGTCGAACTTCTCGACCGCGCGGATCAGGCCGAGGTTGCCCTCCTGGATCAGGTCCAGGAACAGCATGCCGCGTCCGGTGTAGCGCTTGGCCAGCGAGACCACCAGACGGAGGTTGGCCTCCAGCAGGTGGTTCTTGGCCCGGCGGCCGTCCTCGGCGATCCACTCGAGCTCGGCCCGGACGTCGACCGGCAGACCCTCGGTCTCGCCGCCGCCCAGCTGCTCCTCGGCGAACAGTCCCGCCTCGATGCGCTTGGCCAGCTCGACCTCCTGCTCGGCGTTGAGCAGGGGGACCTTGCCGATCTGCTTGAGGTAGTCCTTGACCGGGTCGGCGGTGGCGCCGGCGGCGGCCACCTGCGCGACCGGCGCGTCATCGTCGTCGTCGGAGAGGATGAGGACTTCGTCCTCGGTCTTCTCCGTGGCGGCGACGGCTGCCACGTCGGCGGCCTTGGGCTCGTCCTCGGTGTCGTCGTCGGAGTCGCCCTCGGAGTCGGAGTCGTCCGCGGCGACGATCTCCTCGTCCTCGACCTCGATGTCTTCGAGGTCCTCGAGCTCGACGTCTCCCTCGAGCTCGATGTCCTCGTCGTCGTCGACGCCCTCAGGGCTCTTCGGCTTGGTCTCGGCAGGCCCAGCGCTCTTCGGCTCGGCCTTCTTGGCGGGCACGGCCGCCTTCTTCGCCGCCGGAGCGGCCTTCTTGGCGGGAGCCGCCTTCTTGGGGGCGGGCTCGGCTTCAACGGCGCCCACGACCGCGGTCACGGTCTCAGGCTGCTGCTCTTTGGCGGCCGCTGCGGCCTTGGTCTTGACGGGGGCAGCGGTACGGCGCTTTGCTGGACCACGAGACTTTTTCGGCGCAGCCGAATCCGCGGCGGTCACCACCACGGTCACGCCCTCTTTACTGAGGTTCCGCAAAAATGCGGCGGCGTGCGACATGGGGATGTCCGCCTCCTCGAAGGCCTGACGGACATCCTCAGACTCGAGGAAACCCTGCGAGCGCCCACGCTCGAGCAGTCGCTGAATGACGGGCTCGTTCAGCTCTTGTGGCTTCGAGCGAGTCGAACTTGCAGGCGACACGAACACCTCTCGAACGAACGCGTGGCGACTATGGACCCAGATACCCGCTGGGGGGCTGTTGCCTCTCTCGGAGAACGGTGCGGCCGTGCGGATCGCGACGGACCTGTCCAGCATTCTGGCACGACCACGCACTCCATACGGCCACCTCCCGGCGGTTGACCTCCACCCTAGGCCGACCCAGACAGTAGTGCGTACGTAAGCGCGGCACTGATACCCGAAAGCAACCCTTATGACTGATTCATTCAGTCACTCTTCGTGGCGGGCGGCACATGGATAGCCAGGGCGGTAACGTCATCATCCTGTTCATATCCAGACAACATCCGGTCAACCAGGAAATCCAGCAACATGTGCGGACTACTGACCACCTCAGGCGGCGCTTCGGTCACAACACTGCAAAGCTCTGCGAGTCCTGCGTCCAAACCGCGTTTCCGGTTCTCCACCAAGCCGTCTGAGTAGAGCACGGCGGTGTGTCCCGGCGGCACCACGAACCGGAACTGCCGGCGGCTGGTCGGCCAGCCCAGCGGCGTGCCCGGCTCCACGTCGCCCAGGACCGCGGTGCCCTGCGGGGAGACCAGGACGGGCGGCGGATGGCCCGCCAGGGCCAGCGTGCCCTCGCCGGTGACGGGCTCGACCACCATGTAGGCGAGGGTCGTGACCTGCTCTTCTTCCTCGGTGGCGTCGAAGACCCGGTCGAGGCCGGTGAGCACGGCCGCGGGCGGCGGGTTGGTCAGCGCCAGGGCGCGCATGGCGTTGCGGATGCGGCCCATGCCCGCCGCGGCCTTGACGCCCTTGCCCATGACGTCGCCCACGACCGCCGCGACCCGGCCGTCCTGCAGCACGAACGCGTCGTACCAGTCGCCGCCGACCTGCACGTGACGGCTGCCCGAGCGGAACCGCTGGGCCAGCACCAGGCCCTTGACCACCGGCAGGCGGTCGGGCAGCAGGCTGCGCTGGAGCGTCTCGGCGGTGCGGTGCTCGCGTTCGAACAGCGTGGCCCGCTCCACGGCGAGCGCGCACTGCCCGGCGAGCGCCTCCAGGAAGACGCCGTCCTCCTGGGAGATCTTCTGCGGTCTGGTGAAGGAGAAGCGCAACGCGCCCAGCGCCCGCCCGGCCGCCAGCAACGGCAGGCCGACCCAGGCCCGCTCGTCACTGTGCGTGAGATAATTGGTCAGCACCTGCTCGTCGCCACCGGCTTCGAGAAGCTGGGATTTCAGCCTGTCGGGCGACTCGGCGAAGACCGGACGGCGGCTGTTGACCGCCATCGTCATCACGCTGGAGGAGGAGAGCGGGATCTCCTCGCCGAGCGTGTCGGACGCCTCGGGAACGCCCTCGCCGTTGATCAGCTTGAGCGCGGCACGGTCGGGGTCGAGCAGCGCGACCGCGGAACGGTCGGCGGCCAGGGCGGTGCGGCCGACGTCGATGATGACCTGCACCACCTGCTCGACGGTGAGCGCCTCGGCCAGCTGGGCGGTGGCGCCCTGCAGCCGCGCGGTGCGCAGGGCCGCGGCGCCGAGCTGGTCGGTCAGCCTGCCGCGCATCTCCTCGGCCTCGCGCTGCGGCGTCACGTCGGTGTTGGCGCCGACCCACTCCACGACCCTGCCGTGCCTGATGATGGGCACGGCCCGCACCTCGAAGTGGCGGTAACCGCTGGCCCGGGTGCGCACGCGGTAGTTCCACTCGAACATGGTGCGGCCGCGCAGCGCCTCCTTCCAGGCTTCCTCGGTCTGCTGGCGCTCCTCCGGATGCACGGCCTCCAGCCAGCCCAGGGCGAGGTATTCCTCCAGCCCCTGGCCGGTGATGGCGCGCCACTGCGGCGCGTCCTCCACCACCGTACCGGTCGGCGAGGTGATCCAGACGAGCTGTGACTGCGCCTCGACCAGCGAGCGGTAGCGCTCCTCGCTGCGGCGCAGGTCCTCTTCGACCTGGCGGCTCTCGGTCACGTCGAGGCCGATGAGCGCGATCGCCCGCAACTCGCCCGCGTCGTCGTGGACCGGCGAGAACGACAGCGACCAGTGCCTGGTCTCCCCCTCGGACGAGCGCACGCGTACGCGGCTCTCGGTGACCGGAGAATCGCTCTCGGTGACGGCCTGGACCGCATGGGTGATGAGCTGGCTGAGGTCGGCCGTCAGCGTCTCGGCGGGCGCGCGGCCGACCAGCCGCTCGGCGGGTACGCCGACGACCTCGGTGAACACGTCGTTGACCAGTTGTACGTGGCCGGCGGCGTCGAAGAACGCGAAGGCGAACTCCGCCTCCGACAGCATGCCCTTGAAGAGGGCGGAGTCTGAGATGTCCACATCCGACTCCCGGGGACGGGGAACGGAGGTCTCGGCGCTCATGGTCGGCACCTCCGTCGCGTGCCAGGGTCTCCCACGCGGCACATCTCCATAACTGTGTATCGGCGTAGCGCAGCTCCGGGCGACCGGATTCTGCAGTACATCATCGGCGATGGGCAGGCGCGGACGGAAGCCCCGGCCGCCATACGGTCAACGCATCCTGTCAAAATCGCTCCACGTTGCGCAGCAAGATCAGGCTACTTGGCCTTGGCCGCGCGCTTGGCCTCCTGCTTGGCGGCCCGAACGCGACCCAGTGTGTCGGCGTCGACCACATCCGCTACCGAACGCAACGACCCCTCCTCGCCATAAGGTCCAGCCGCCTCGCGCCATCCTGGCGGTTGAACCCCCATTTGCTTGCCGAGCAATGCCAAAAATATCTGAGCCTTCTGCTTGCCGAAGCCGGGAAGTCCCAGGAGCCGGTTGAGCAACTCTTTGCCGTCGGCGACGTCACTCCAGACCCGCTCGGGATTGCCGTCGTAGTGCTCCACAAGGTAGGCGGCCAGCTGCTGGACCCGGTCCGCCATCGCCTTGGGGTAGCGGTGCACGGCCGGCTTGGCGGCCAGCAGCGCGGCGAACTCCTCGGGATCACGAGCCGCGATCTCCTCCGCGGTGAGGTCGTGCCCGAGGCGTTCGGAGATGGTGTGAGGCCCCGTGAACGCCCATTCCATCGGGATCTGCTGATCGAGCAGCATGCCGACGAGCAGGGCGAGCGGACTTCGGCCGAGGAGATCGTCGGCCTCCGTCCGCTGGGCGAGCTGGATGCGCATGGGAACAGCTTCGCACGAATGCGGTTCCGAAGAAGCGAACACAAGCGTTGTGGAGGCTTGACACTCAGCCGAGAAAAGATGAAATGGGAGCGCAAGTCGCCCTGCATCCATTCCCTGGGGGTTTGCCCCAGGGGCTCCAGAGGAATCTCACATCTATGCTCGCTCTGGCCACACGCTTCCTACGGGAGCCGGTCAGTCTCAGGCTGGCCGAAGAGTTCCTGACCATACCCGTGGACACCATCGACCGTTGCGTGTCCGACGTCTGCGCCTGCGCGCAGCACCTCGGCATCTCCCCGACGCCCGATGTCATCGAACGCATCGCCCGCGAACATCTACTGGCGATCGTGAACTCCGCACCGCCGCCCCGGACTCCCCGATAACATCGGGGTCACCAGGCCGCGTTCTACGCACCGTTTCGGCCTGGAATGCGAGAGAGTGAGGGCGTGCGCCGACACCGACGAGATCCCCGGGAGAGCACCCCACCAGACGATGTGTTCAAGGAGATGGTGCAGGCGGCTCGCGAGCTTCTGGCCGTGCGCAGCCCTCTTGACGCGGAGCTGATGGTCTCCGACATGATCGGAGCCTGGTGGGGCAGGCGCGTCAGGGGTGGTGATGTCGAACAGGTACTCGGCGAGGGTCTGGTCGACTACGCCGCCAAGGCCGGCACTCCGGCGTCGCTGACGCTGCTCATCTGCCTGGCCTATCTCGGCACGGCCCGCCAGGGTGCCAAGGCGGAGGGCGCGGCGCTGGCGATGATGGAATCGGGCGTGGCCCGGCCCGGCTGGGCCGACCGGGTGGGCGCGGTCAAGCCGACCGGCTGCTACGTCTCCCGCGACGCCTACGGCGACCAGGACACCGTGATCTGCACGTTCGGCTACCGCTGGAGCGAGGGCCCCCGCGACGAGCAGGCGGGCGGCGAGACGCCGGTGACCTTCGAGCGCGAGCAGGACCGGCACGCGCTGGTCATGGTCGTCGACCACAACATGTCGGGCATGGCGCGCGACGCCTGGGTCTCCTCCCAGGTCGACACACTGCTGGACAAGGCACGGGTCGAGGCGGCCGGCAACCCGATGCTGCTGTTCGAGGAGATCGAGCCCCAGCAGGCCAGGGCGCTGCTGGAGTCGGCCATGAAGGCCACCAGGGAGCCGAAGACCCCGCCGCCGGTCAGCGACAGCTACAGCGCCTACCACGCCTTCGCCCGCGCCCGGCTCAAGGCCCTCCCGCCGGGCCGCAAGCGCCCCGCCCCCCTGCACATCGAGGCTCCCTACAGCCGCGAGCGGCGGGCGATGCTGGCCGCGGAGTTCCTCGCCTCCGACGCGGCCGAGCACCTGTCCGACCCGTCGGCGGCCTCGCGGTGCGCCGACCACATCATCGACTACGGCTGCGAGCAGGACTTCAACCGGCCGCTGCGGGTGAGCCCGACCAAGTGCGAGACGTTCCTGCTCGACTGGCTGCCGCGCAAGGTGATGTTAAGCGTGGCCGAACAGGAGGCCATGCCGCACGTACTGTCGGCGTGGATCCGCTTCGCCGCCCGCCGCACCGGCCTGCCCGACACGGGGCTCAAGGACACGCTGGACGCCGTGTGGGAGGCGACCGGCAAGTTCCCGGAGGCGTACCGGGATCCGACCTCGTTCGGCCTGGACCGGCCGCTGCTGGAGCGGCTGCTGCCGGACGGCGACCTGTCGGCGCTGGCCAGGCGGGCCTTCGCGTTCCCGTTCCTGCAGGGCGTGCACGGCGGCATCGACCTGGACGCGCTCAACCCGGCCGACGAGGCCGACCGGCGCACGCTCCTGGAGATCGACCACGTCGGCGCCATCGACGAGGAGCACCTGGCCTGGCACGAGGAGATCGCCGCGCGGCTGTGGGACGGGGACCCGCCGCAGCTGTGGGAGGCGGCCCAGCGGCTGCTCGACCTCGGCCACGACCGCCACGACGTGCTGCACGTGCTCATCGAGATCGCCGAGCGAATCGGCGGCGACCCGGACGAACTCGCCTCCGCCCTCGACGACATCGCCGACATCCCTGACGAGATCTAGCGCGATGTACGCCCGCCGCGCCCGCTCTGCCCTCTAGCCCGGTGTACGCCCATCTCGCCGCGGGTCGGCGTCTGTGACCCCGTCGTCGCGCTGAGGTGGCCGCTACCGCCATGATGGGAGCATGGTGATCGACCTCAACGCGGATCTGGGCGAGGGCTTCGGCGTCTGGCGGCTGGGCGACGACCTGGCGCTGCTCGACATCGTCACGAGCGCGAACGTCGCCTGCGGGTTCCACGCCGGCGACCCGGTGACGATCAGGCGCACCTGCGCGGCCGCCGTGGACCGGGGTGTGGCGATCGGGGCGCAGGTGTCCTATCGCGACCTGGCCCACTTCGGGCGCAGGGAGATGGACGTCGAGCCGGAGGAGCTCTGCGCCGAGGTGCTCTACCAGCTCGCGGCCGTCGACGGCATCGCGCGGACCATGGGCGGCCGGGTCTCCTACGTCAAGCCGCACGGCGCGCTCTACAACCGCATCTGCCGCGACGAGGAGCAGGCCGCCGCGGTGATCGAGGCCGTGGCCGACTACGACACCTCCCTGCCGGTGCTCACGCTGCCCGGCTCGGTGGTGCACGGGGCGGCCGCCGCCGAGGGCGTGCCGACGATCACCGAGGCGTTCGCCGACCGTGCCTACACGGCCGCCGGGACGCTGGTCTCGCGGCGCGAGCCCGGAGCGGTGATCCACGATGTCGCCACGGTCTCGGCCCGCGCCGTGCGGATGGCCGTCGAGGGCCGGGTGACCGCCGTGGACGGCAGCCCGGTGTCGGTCTCCGCCCGGTCCATCTGCGTGCACGGCGACACACCTGACGCGGTACGACTGGCGCAGGCCGTACGCGATGGGCTGCTGGAGGCGGGAGTGGTCCTGCAGGCCTTCGCATGATCCGGATGGCCGGGGAGCACGGGCTGCTCGTGGAGACGGGGTCGCTGGCCGTGTCGCACCGGCTCGACGCGGTGCTGCGTGCCGCGCGGCCCGCTGGGGTGGTGGAGATCGTACCGGGGCCCGAGACGGTGCTGGTGGTGGCGCCGGGGGCGGACCAGGGCCTGCTGCGGTCGCGGCTCGACGAACTGCTCGGCGAGGCGCTCAAGCCCGGAGAGCCTGGCGAGGCGCTTGAGTCCCGGGAGCCTGGCGGGGCCCTGTCCGGGACCGGGCAGGGGGTCGTAGCCATTCCCGTTGTCTATGACGGGGAGGACCTCGATTCCGTGGCCGAGTTGGCCGGGATGTCGGTGGACGATGTGATCGCGCGGCACACCGGGCGGGAGCTGGTGGTGGGCTGGCTGGGTTTCGCGCCGGGGTTCGCGTATCTGATCGGGCTGGATCCGGCGCTCCACCTGCCACGGCTGGCGACGCCGCGCACGTCGGTGCCCGCCGGTTCGGTGGCGATCGCCGGTCCCTACTCCGCGATCTACCCCACCGCCTCGCCGGGCGGGTGGCGGCTGCTGGGCCGTACGACGACGCGGATCTGGGACGTCGACGCCGAGCCGCCGTCACTGTTCCGGCCCGGAACCCGCGTACGGTTCGAGCCGGCATGATCGAAGTGCTCACGCCGGGCCCGTACGCGACCATCCAGGACCTGGGCCGCCCCGGCTACGCGCACCTGGGCGTGCCCCGCTCCGGCGCGGCCGACGAGGCGAGCCTGCGGCTGGGCAACCGGCTCGTCGGCAACCCCGCGGACGCGGCGGGGATCGAGCTGACGTACGGAGGGGCGCGGCTGGCGTTCCACTCGGGCGCCTGGGTCGCGGTCACGGGCGCCCCCTGCCCGCTATCCGGGCCTTCCCCTATCCCCGTGGGAGCCGGACCTTCACCGGCCGCCGTGGGGTCCGAGCCTCCGCCGGACGCCGTGGGATCCGGGCCTTCACCCGGTCCCGTCGAGCCTGAGCGAAGGCCCTTTCCCGTCGAGCCTGAGCGAAGGCCCGTTCCCGTCGAGGCTAGGCGAAGGCCCGGCCCAGTGGAGGCCGGGCGGTCGCCCATCACCGGTGAGGCCGGGCGCGCGTCTGTTCCCGAGGAGGCCCGGCGCTCGCCCACCCTCGGGGCCGGGATGAATGTGCCGTTCTGGGTTCCGGCCGGGAGTGAGTTGCGGTTCGGGGCGCCCGAATGGGGGTTGCGGACCTACCTGGCAGTGCGGGGCGGGATCGCCGTAGAGCCGGTGCTCGGCAGCCGTTCCACGGATTCGCTGTCGGGGCTCGGCCCGGCGCCGCTGCGCCAGGGGACCGTACTCCCGGTGGGCGGCTCCAGGGGCCTGGTGGAGATCTCGGTGGATCTGGCGCCCGCCGGGGAGCCGCCGCCCGCCGTACTGCGGATCGTGCCGGGGCCGCGCGACGACTGGTTCGCGCCGGACGCGCTCGCCGAGCTCTGCGCCGAGCCGTACGAGGTGAGCCAGGACAGCAACCGCGTGGGAGTACGCCTGCGCGGCCGAGAGCTGTCGCGGGCGCGTGAGGGCGAGTTGCCCAGTGAGGGCATGGTGACGGGGGCGGTGCAGGTGCCGCCGAGCGGGCAGCCGATCGTCTTCCTCACCGACCACCCACCGACCGGCGGCTACCCGGTGATCGGCGTGGTGCGATCGGCGGACCTGCCGATCGCCGCCCAGCTCCGGCCGGGTGACAGCGTACGGTTCACAGTTCGACCTGGCCGACGACGCACGTGACGCTGGAGCCGCCCACCCACACCACGGGCTCCTGACCGTCCTCGGGGCTCTGGCCGGTGGTGATGTGGACGCGTCCGGCGCGGCCCAGCATGGTGCCCTGGCCGGCCACGTAGGGGGCCGTGAGGCGGCCGGTGCGCAGCAGCCACTGGGCGACCGAGGCGTTCAGGCTGCCGGTCACCGGATCCTCGACCGTACTGCCGTTGACCGGGAAGAACGCCCGCAGCTCGATCGCGAGCGGCGACCCCGGCGGATAGGGGCCCACCACGCCCAGGTCGATGTCGATCGGGCCGGGGCGCAGTGCGAGCACCTCGTCCGCGCTCCGCAGCAGCACCGCCACCCAGCCTGGCCCATTGTCGGCCCACTCGGCGTCGACGATCTCGTCGCGGCCGATGCCCAGCATGCCCGCGATGCGCTCGACGAGCGGCTCGTCCACCGGCCCCGACCGCAGCAGCGCGGGCGCGGCGAACGCCAGCCCGCCGTCCGTCCTGCGCAACGTCACCAGCCCGGCGCCGCACTCCTGCACGACCGTCTCCGGCTCCTTCGGCGTTCCTCGGTTCTCCAGCCAGGCGTGACAGGTGCCCAGCGTGGGGTGTCCGGCGAAGGGCAGCTCGCTCGTCGGGGTGAAGATCCGCACCCGGTAGTCGGCACCGGGAACGGTGGGGGGCAGGACGAAGGTGGTTTCGGACAGGTTCGTCCAGTGGGCGAACCGCTGCATCTCCTCGGTGCTCAGGCCGTCGCCGTCGAGGACCACCGCGAGCGGGTTTCCCTGGTACGGCGTGGCGGTGAAGACGTCGACTTGGCGGAAGGTGCGCAACATGCGTCAAGTATCCCCTCAAGACACCGAACGTCCTGATCACGCAGCATTCGCCGCCTACCGCCTACCCGGCCCAGGCGGTGCGGCTCGACGGCCAGCGATCCCAACCCGCACTCACGAACGGCCGGTGTTCCAGGCCCACATCCGCCATTAGTCCTCGGGCGGGTGGTGGTGAAGAGGAGGGGGCGGGCGCGGGAGATCGCTCCCACATCCGCCATCAGTCCTCAAGCGGGGCGGTGGCGAGGAGGAGGGAGCGGGCGCGAGAGATCGCTCCCACATCCGTCATCAGGCCTCAGGTGGGGCGGTGGCGAGGAGGGAACGGACGTGGGAGATCGCGTCGTCGAGCAGGCTCTCGGGGACGGGCTCGAACAGGTCGGTCGTGATTCGCCCGTTTTTGGCCTCCCACACCCCGGTTACTCGCCCCCGGTGGACGATGACCGGCGAGATCCAGCCCGCCTGGCGGCTGACTTTGGGTTTGGCGGCGGTGGGCAGCAGCGGTGTGAGGGTGCGGGGGGCAGCCAGGATGTACTGGTCGAAGCCCGGCAACAGGTGCACACCCTCGGACGGCTTGGTGGCGGCGAGCTCGTCCAGCTGCTCGGTCAGGGCGAGCAGCGTGTGCCCGTCATCGGTCTCGACCTTGGTCAGCTCCGGAGCCAGGTCGCGGAACCAGCCCTTGAGCACCGCCTTCCTGGCCACGCCCCCGAACAGCCACGTGTCGAACATTTCCGGCGTCGCCGGTCCATGCGCGCCGAGGAAGGCCCGGGCCAGCCGCACGCCTGCCTCCTCGTACGGCGGGAGCTCCGACGGCCAGCCGGGCAGCCAGGCGCGCGGGGCGGTGAAGGTCACCCTGCCGTCGCGGGGCGGGCCGTAGCAGAGCTCGCCGAGGCGGGCGAGCGGCTTGAGCAGGGCGCCCCAGCCCGAGGTGAGCGCCGCACGCAGGTGCTCGTCACCGGTGACCTCGACGACGGCCTCGACCAGCTCCTCCCGAGTCAGCGCCGAGCTTGGGGATGCGTCCTGGGGCAGCGCGGGCCTTGGAGATGCGTCTCGAATCAGCACCGGGGAGGCGTCCCGGGTCAGGGCGGGGGACGCGGGACGGGACGTTCGCAGCGCTTCGGGGACCGCCTCGATGATCGCGGCGATCTCCGCCGCCGTGACGCCGTGGCCGCGTTGCCAGGAGCCTTTCTCCCAGGTCCGCAGCGTGGCCAGCGCCGCGCAGTAGTCGGCCAGCTCGTCGGCGGGCAGCAGGTGCAGGGTGCCGCGCATGATCCACGTCTTGACCAGCGTGCGCTCCTCCCACAGCGCCCGGCCGATCCCGCCCGGGTCGGGCCGCGCGCTCCGCACCGCCACGGCCAGCTGCGCCGAGGAGGCCACCTGGGTCTGCACGCCGCACAGTCGGCGCGTGATCGCCACCGCGTCGCTCCCGTCGGCAGCGCTGACGAACTGCCTGCGCAGGCGCCAGGCGAGGATCTTCGGCCAGGTCAGCTGGATCGTCACGGCATCACTTCTACACCGGAGCTACGACAGTTCCCCCAAGCCCCCCAGAGAGGCCACCGGGTGCGGCGGAAACGGTCCGGGCATAATCTGATTGATGACGGCTAAGACCTGACGGCAGTGAAAGCCTGAGCCGCTGGAGCAGTCATGACTGAGGTGGCATCGCACGTCGGCGAGCGTCAGCACGCCTCGGACGACCAGAACGCATCATGATCCAGGCAGCGCGCGGTCGTACGATCCGGGCCCGTCCTCGCGTGGAAGGGTCCAGCTTCGTCGGGCGCAGGCACGAGCTGGCCGCGGCCAGGAGGGGGCTGTCTCAGGCCCGCTTGCTGACCCTGACCGGCACCGGCGGGGTCGGCAAGACCCGGCTCGCGCACCGGGTCGCGGAAACCCTTCAGGGCACCTACAAGGACGGCGTGGAGGTCGTCGAGCTGGCCACGCTGGAGGCCGGCCACCTGCTGGAGCCGGTCGTCGCCGGGGCGCTGGGACTGCGCGAGGCGGGACCCGACCCCATGACCGCGCTGGTGGACCACCTGTCGGACAAGCGGATGCTGCTGGTCCTGGACAACTGCGAGCACCTGCTCGACGACTGCGCCCGCTTCGTGGCCCGGCTGCTGCGGGGCGCTCCCCGGGTGCGGATCCTGGCGACCAGCAGGCAGACGCTGAGTGTGTACGGCGAGCAGGTGCTGCAGATCTCGTCCCTGTCCGTGCCGGGCTCCAGCCGCCCCCTCAGCCACATCGCCCGGCAGGATTCGGTGCGCCTCTTCGTGGAGCGGGCGGCGAGTGCGGCGCCCGGCTTCTCCCTGGACACGGGCAACGCGGCGACCGTGGCACGGCTGGCCCGGCGTCTGGAGGGGATCCCGCTGGCGATCGAGCTGGCCGCGGTGCAACTGCGCGCCTTGCCCCTGGAACAGCTGGCGCGCGAGCTGGACGAGCGCTTCGAGGTGCTGGCGACGGGGAGCCCCGCCGCGCTGCCCCGCCATCAGACGCTGCGCGCGACCATGGACTGGAGCTTCCGCCTGTGCTCACCGGCGGAGCGGCGGTTGTGGACCCGGCTGTCGATGTTCCCGGGCGGGGTCGACCTGGATGCGGCCGAGGCGGTGTGCTCGGGTGAGGGGATCTCCCCCGCCGAGGTGATCGATCTGGTGGCCGGGTTGGTGGACAAGTCGATCCTGGTCTGCGAGCGGTGGGAGGCCGGGCTCAGGTATCGCATGCTGGAGAGCATCCGCGCGTACGGGTGCGAGCAGTTGTCGCCCGCGGAGAAGCGCGTACTGTGCCGACGCTACATCGACCACTACCGGGATCTGGTCGACCGGCACCAGATCGACGAGATCGTCCCGGACCAGGCCGAGCGATACCTGCTCCTGCGGCAGGAGCTGCCCAACGTGCGCGTCGCACTCGAGCTCTGCCTCAGTGAGCCGCGCCTGGCTCACGTGGGACTCGAGACGGCGTCGAGGCTGTGGTGCTTCTGGCTCCTGGCCGGCGCCCTCACCGAGGGCCGCTACTGGCTGGAGCGCGCCCTGGAGCTGACGCGTACGCCCGACAGCGCGCGGGCGACGGCGCTCTGGGTGGACAGCATGCTCGCCCTGCGCCAGGGCGACCTGGCGGCGGCGGTGCCGAGACTGCGGGAATGCCATCTCATCGCCCGGCAGCCGGGGAACGAGGCTGTCCTGCCGTTCGCCATCCGGACCTCCGGTGTCGCCGCGTTCTCCACGGGTGACACCCAGCGTGGCCTCGCGCTCCTGGAGGAGTCGCTCGCCCTCTTCAGGGCCGCCGGAGACGTTCACGGCGTCGTGCTCAACCTGTACTACGCGGCGGCGTACGGCTCGATCGAGAACCCGGAGCGAGCCGTCCGGCTGGGCGAGGAGCTCTTGGCGCTGTGCGAGACCCATCACATGGTGGTGTCCCGCGGGTACGCCCAGCTGGCACTCGGCATCGCCGTGTGGAACCTGGGTGACTACCCACGAGCCGACGCGCTGGTGAGGGCGGCCGCCGAGTTGACCGAAGAGGTCAACGACCGCTGGTGCCTCACGCAGTGCCTGGAGGTGCTGGCGTGGATCGCCGGTGCGCGTGGGGAGCATGAACGGGCCGCCCGGATGCTGGGGGCGGCGCACTCGCTGTGGCAGGCGGCGGACGCCTCACCCACCCGGCTGTGGTACCACGCGAGATGGCACGAGCGCTGCGTGGAGCAGGCCCGCGAGACGCTGGGGAACCGAGCGTTCGCGGCGAGCTTCCGAGACGGGACGCGACTCGGCGTGGAAGGCGTGCTCACCTGTGATATGCCGACTTGTGCGGTGAAGGACTGAACCCGTCCGACTTCGCGGCGCAGGCGGCGGAGAGTTCGAACCAGACTGTCTTCCCCCTGGATGTCGACTCACTGCCCCAGCAGCAGGCCAGCAGGTCGATCAGGTCCAGTCCGCGGCCGTGCTCGTCGCCCGGTGTGGCCTGCTGGAGACAGAGCGGCGCGGTGCCCGCGTCCTCGACCTCGCCGCGCAGCAGGCCGTCGCTGCTGTAGAGGGTGAGCCGGTGCGGTCCCGGCGCGTGGCGCAACGCGTTGGTGACGAGCTCGCTGACCAGGAGCTCGGCGACCTCGGCCAGCTCATCGAGCCCCCATGCGGCGAGACGGGCACGGGTGAGACGTCGCGCCTCCGGCACCGAGGACATGCCCGGGGAAAGCGACCAGGAGGCGACCTCCATACCGCGGAGGTGGCCGGAGCCGGTGACCAGCTCCCCGAGGCGCCGGATGCCCGCCTTGAGGCGGTCCCAGAGCGGCGTGTGGCCGTCCCAGGGCATGGCCCTGTCCCCCGGGTCGTCCTGCCGGAGTGTGCTCTCGGCCATGAGCGCGGATCCGGAGTACTGGTTCATGCCGCCCGTCCGAGGTGGCTGTGGTGGGCGGGAACGCTACGCCCGTCGGGCAGGATCTCACCGTTGTCCTCGAAGACCACCACGCCGTTGCACAGCAGACCCCACCCCTGCTCGGGATGGAAGGCCACCAGGCGCGCGGCCTCGCGGTCGCCGGCGTATGCGGATGGGCACCGAGGCTGGTGCTGACACATGATCATTCCTTGGTTCGGTCGCTGCTGTCACGACGTTCTTGGCTGACCACACCAGCATGCGCATGCGGACCGTGGAAGTAGGACGGGATAAATGCCCGGATAATTACCTGTTCCTACCTACGTAGGTAAGGAGCACGTAGCTACGGGGCGGCTATCATCGCAGGTCAGGACGCCATCAGCTGAGTGACCGCTCACACCCGGGCGCACCGGACTCGCGCGGCAGAGATGAGTTAGCCTGAAATTGTCATGGGGACGATGACACGGCGGCAAGCGGGGAACCTGCCGGCCGAATTGACGAGTTTCGTTGGTCGTCGGCATGAGCTAACCGAGACCAAGCGTCTGCTTTCCGCTGGCCGGATGGTGACGTTGACCGGCGTCGGCGGAGTGGGCAAGACGCGGCTGGCGCTGAGGGTCGCCGCGGAGATGTCACGGGCCTTCCCCGACGGGGCGTGGTTCATCGACCTGGCGCCGCTGGTGGCCGAAGAGCTGCTCGCGGAGACCATCGCCGACACGGTCGGCTGCCGCCAGCCGACCGTGGCCGCGTTGTCCGAGCATCTGCTCAACAAGCGTTTGCTGTTGGTGCTGGACAACTGCGAGCACGTGCTGAACGAATGCGCCATCCTGTCCGGCAAGCTGCTCTCCGCGACGACTGAGCTGCACATTCTCGCGACCAGCCGGCAGTCGCTCCAGGTGCCGAGTGAGCACCTCCTGGAAGTGCCGCCGTTGACCGTATACGGGACGGGCGAGGCGATGGTCGCGACCGCCGACGCGCGCTACGAGGCGGTGAGACTGTTCGAGGACCGTGCGGCGGCCGTCGTGCCCGGTTTCACCGTCGATGCCGCCAACAGCGTGGCGGTGACGCGGCTGTGCCAGCGGCTCGACGGGATTCCGCTGGCCATCGAGCTCGCGGCGGTACGCATGCGGGCATTGTCCGTCGACCAGATCCTCGAACGGCTGAACAACCGGTTCCGGTTGCTGGCGACGGAACGCTCGGTCGCGGTGCCCCGCCAGAAGACGCTGCGGGCGCTGGTGGACTGGAGTCATGACCTGTGCTCGCCCGAGGAACGACTGCTGTGGGAACGCTTGTCGGTCTTCTCCGGCGGCTGCGATCTGGAAGCGGTCGAAGAGGTGTGCTCGGGCGACGGGATCGCCCGGGAAGACATCCCCAGTCTCCTGATAGAGCTGGTCGACAAGTCGATCCTGCTGCGGAGGACGCAGGACACCGGCGTACGTTTCGAGATGCTGGAGACGCTGCGCCAGTACGGATGGGAACGGCTCACCGATTCCCGCCAGGAGACGACGCTTCGGCTGCGTCATCGCGACTGGTGCCGCGAGCTGGCCGCGCGGGCGGAGGCCGAGTGGTTCGGCGAGAGCCAGATGGAATGGCTCGTCCGGATCCGTCAGGAGCAGGCCAACGTACGGGGGGCGCTGGAATTCTGCTTGACCGAGCCGAGTCAGGCCTGGGCCGCCCTCGAGATCGCCGCCGCGATGTGGAGCCACCGGCTTTCGTGGAGCTCCCCCAGCGAAGGACACCACTGGCTGGAGCAGGCGCTGGCCCAGGAGCCCCGCCCCATCGCCGCGCGGGCCAAGGCCCTGTGGGTCGACGCGTGGCTCCTGCTGCTGCAGGGCGACCTCTTGGCCGCACAGCCCCTGTTGCTGGAGTGCCGCGCTCTGGCCGAGCGGCTGGGTGATGAGGCGCAACTCGCCGGCGCACTGCACATCACCGGATTTTCCGCGCTGCTGGCCGGAGACTTCGCCCGATCGTTCGCTCTCCTGGAAGAGGCCCTGGTCCGCCGCCGCGCCCTCGGCCACCGGGGTCATTCGTGGGTCGCCCTCTTCCAGCTGAGCATGGTCGCCGTGGTCATGAACGATCCCCGCTCGACGGCGCTCTGCCAGGAGGCCTTGGAGGCATCCCAGAAGGCGCACGCGGACTGGTCCGTGTCCTACGCGTTGTGGATCACGGCCCTGGACCGGTGGCGGCACGGTGATCCGGGCACCGCCGTCGCCATGATGCGCGACGCGCTGCGGTTCAAGCTGCGGTGCAACGACCATTTCGGCATCGCCGAAGGCCTGGAAGGACTCGCCTGGATCATCGCCGACCAGCATCAGGACGGCCGCGCCGCTCAACTGCTGGGCGCCGCGCACATGGTCTGGCGGTCGATCGGGACGTCGCTCTCCGGACTCGGACATCTGGCGGGTCTCCACAGCCGATGCGAGGCCCGGCTACGACGGAGCCTCAAGAACGAAGGGTTCACCGCGGCCTTCACGCGCGGCTCGGATTTCACGCTCGACCAGGCCGTCGCCTATGCGCTGGAGGAGAAGCCGGCCAGCGACACCGCGAGCCCCCCGCCCGAATCCGATGTCGCGTCCGTCCTGACCCGCAGAGAGCGGGAGATCGCCGAACTGGTCGCACAAGGGCTGAGCAACAAGGAGATCGCGGAGACTCTGGTGATCGCCCAGCGCACCGCCGAAGGCCATGTCGAGAACATCCTGCGCAAGCTGAGCTTCACCTCCAGGTCGCAGGTGGCCAAAGCCTGGAGCTCGCGGCAGCAGGCCGGTAGACCGTGACCGTTCTCGCGGATCCGGCGTCACGGACCGCCTCGGAGCCACTCATCCGCATCCGTGGAGTGAGCAAGCGATTCGGCGGCACCACCGCGCTGGAAAGGGTGGATCTCGACCTCCACCACGGCGACATTCTCGCCCTGCTCGGACAGAACGGCGCCGGAAAGTCGACGCTGATCAAGATCCTTGCCGGGGTCTATCGCGCCGACGAAGGGGAGGTTGAGGTGGCCGGCCATCCGCTGGGCAGCCAGGCCGCCTCCCGCCGCATGTCGTTCGTCCACCAGGACCTCGGCCTCGTCGATTGGATGTCCGTCGCCGAGAACATCGCCCTGGGCACCGGCTATCGCCGGCGCGGCGGTCTCATCTCCTGGCGCGGGGTGCGCGAGCGCTGCGTGGCGGCCCTCCGATCCGTCGCGATCCACCTCGACCCCGATGAGCGGATGGCCGACCTCACCCGCGCCGAGCGGTCGCTCGTCGCCATCGCCCGCGCGCTGGCCGCCGAAACCGAGATCGTCGTCCTCGACGAGCCGACCGCGAGCCTGCCCGCGCCCGACCGCGCCCGCCTGTTCGGCGCTTTGTGCGCCCTACGTGACCGAGGTCACGGGATCGTCTACGTGAGCCACCGGCTCGACGAGGTGCGTGAGATCGCCGACAGGGTCGCGGTCCTTCGCAACGGGCGCCTCGTCAGCCAGGGGACCCTCACCGGCGGCCATTCCACCACCCTCGTACGTGACATCGTCGGGCGCGAACCGACGCCCCACCGGCGCCCGAACCGCGACCTCGGAGAGGTGGTGCTGAGCCTCACCGGCGTACGCACCGGGCAGGCCGGCCCGATCAGCCTCGACCTGCGGGCCGGTGAGGCCATCGGTCTCGTCGGCCTCACCGGTGCCGGGCACGTGGATCTCGGCCGCGCTCTGGCCGGCGCGCACCCCATCCTCGCCGGCCACATGCTGCTCGACGGGCGGCCCTATGGTCCACGGTCGGTGTCGGCGGCCGTCGACGCGGGTGTCGGCCTGGTGGCGAGCGACCGGCAGGAGGAAGGCGCCGCCCCGGGCCTCAGCGTCCGCGAGAACTTCCTGGCGAACCCCAGGGCACACGGCCGATCACCACTGAGCTGGATCCGGCCCCGTGTGGAGCGCGCCGAGGCGGCGGCGCTCGTCGCCTGCTTCGGCGTCCACCCCGCCGATGCCGAGGCGCCTCTTGCCACCCTGTCCGGCGGAAACCAGCAGAAGGTCATGATCGGCCGTTGGCTCGGTACGAACCGCCACCTCCTGATCCTCGAGGAGCCGACGGCCAGTGTCGATGTCGGCGCCAAACCCGAGATCTACCGGCTCCTCGACGAAGCCCTCGCCGGCGGGCTGGCGGTCATCCTCGTCTCCGCCGACTTCGAGGAAGTCGTGAACGTATGTGATCGCGCCCTCATGTTCGTCCGGGGGACGGTGACCACCGAGGTGGCCGGTGCGGCCCTCACGGTCACCGCCCTCACCCACGCCGCGTCGGTCGCGCCCGCTGTCACAGGTGCGAATCCCCGATGACCACGAGAGCCCCGCGCCGGCGGCGCACCGCCGGCCACTTCGTCGGCAGCTATGGACTGCTCGCTCTGACGGTCGTCCTGTTCGTGGTGTTCACACTCGCCCTGCCGGACACCTTTCCCACGATGGCCAACCTGACGTCGATCCTCTCGGCTCATTCGATCACCGCGATCCTGGCGCTGGGCGCGATGATCCCCATCGTCACGGGGAAGTTCGACCTGTCCATCGGCTATGGCCTCGGGCTCGGACACGTCGTGACCTTGCAACTCATCATCGCCGGCGGCCGGCCATGGCCCCTGGCCTGTCTCGGCGTGCTCATCGGCGGCGCGCTCGTCGGCGTGATCAACGGTCTCCTCGTCGAGTTCGCCAGGATCGACTCGTTCATCGCCACCCTGGGCACCGGCAGCGTGCTGTACGCCATCACGGGCTGGACGACCAAGGGCGCCAGGATCGTGCCCGGCCCGCAAGGTCTTCCGCCCGCCTTCACCGGCATATCCGACTCGACGTTCCTGGGCCTGCCCGTCCCCGCGTTCTACGTGCTCGTCCTCGCCGCGGTGCTCTGGCTCGTGCTCGAACGCCTCCCCGTCGGCCGCTACCTGTACGTCATCGGCTCGAACCCGCGGGCCGCCGACCTGATCGGCATCCCGACCCACCGGTACGTCGTCTACGCCTTCGTGGGCTCCGGACTGGTCACCGGCTTCGCGGGCGTCCTGCTCGCCGCTCAGCAGCAGATCGGCAATCCGAGCGTCGGGATCGACTATCTGCTGCCGGCGTTCGTCTCGGCCCTGCTCGGCTCCACCGCGATCAGACCCGGACGGGCCAACCCTCTGGGTACCGTCGTCGCCGTCGCCGTGCTCGCGATCGGCCTGTCGGGCATCGGTCAGCTGGGGGCGGACTTCTGGGTGACGCCGCTGTTCAACGGGGTCACCCTGCTCATCGCGGTCGGGCTCGTCGGCTACGCGGCCCGGCGCCGGCTGCGCGCGGGACCGGCCGCGGCACGCCGCACGCCACCGCCCGCGCCTCCGTACGAGTCCGCCGCCACACCGTCCCGTGACCCATCGCCACCGCGAACCGTCCCACCTGCGGGGTAAGGATCCGAGCGTGAACCGCTTCTCACGCATCGCGACGGCGCTGGCGGTGGCCTGCGCGCTCGCCAGCGGCTGCTCCCGGGGCTCCGCCGGCTCGGCTCCCGGCCCCGCACCGGGCCCGTCGGCGAGCTCGTGTCCCGGTGTCCTGTCCGTGGCCGGGCCGGCCGTCGCGCGGGCCGAGGGGATCGTCCCCTGGAACGGTCCCACGAGCGGTCCGCGAGCGGTCCGCGGCAAGAACCTCGTGTTCGTCGCGGCGACCATGACCAACCCCGGCGTCGCGGGCACGGCCAACGCGGTGCGGGAGGCCGGGGAGTCCATCGGCTGGAACGTCCGGGTGATCGACGGGCAGGGCACTCCGGCCGGGGTACGGGAGGCCCTCGGCCAGGCCGTCGCCCTGCGCCCGTCGGGGATCGTCATCGGCGGTTTCGACCCGAACTCCGCCGCCGAGCAGATCGAGCGGGCCGGTGACATGCGCATCCCGCTCGTCGGGTGGCACGCGGCGAGCCGGCCCGGGCCCGGCGCGAACCCGAGGCTCTTCACCAACATCACCACCCGGGTGGAGGAGGTCGCGAGAATCAGCGCGTTCTGGATCATCGCCAGGTCGAAGGGGCACGCGGGAGTCGTCATCTTCACCGACTCGTCGATCCCCTTCGCGGAGAACAAGGCACAGCTGATCAAGAAAACGCTGCTGAGCTGCTCCGGTGTCACGCTGCTGTCGTACCAGAACATCCCGCTTCCCGACACGGGCAGCCGCACGCCTCAGGCGGTCTCCTCGCTCCTGTCGCGCTTCGGCGATCGATGGACCTACTCGGTCGCCATCAACGACCTCTACTTCGCCGACGCGGCGGCGCCCCTGCGCGCCGCGGGCAAGGCTGGCGATGGGCCCCCGTACGCGATCGGCGCGGGTGACGGCGACCCGTCGGCGTTCCAGCGCGTCCGGGACCGCCAGTTCCAGCAGGCCACCGTTCCCGAGCCGTTGAACGCGCAGGGCAGCCAGATCGTCGACGAGTTCAACCGCGCGTTCGCCGGGCGGCCCCCGAGCGGGTACGTCGCGCCGGTGCATCTGACCACGCAACGCAACGTCGACGACGCCACCTCGTGGGACCCGCCGGGCTATCGCGCGGCCTACGAGCGGATCTGGCACGGCTGACCGAGTGGGGTTCAGGCGAGCGCCGACCTCAGCGGGTGAAGCCGATGTCCTGGTAGCGGAGGTCGTAGAAGCCGCGGGCCCCCACGTTGGCCAGCGTCTCGCTGACCGCCACGTTCTGCGGCCTCTGGTACAGCGGCAGCACGTTGACCTCCTGCCAGATCAGCTTGTCGGCCGCGTTGGTGTCCGCGTGCGCCTGCTTCAGGTCGAGGCTCTGGCCGGCCTGGTTCATCGCCGCGTCGATCTCGGGCGAGCCCACGCGACCGAAGTTGGCGTTCCACGTCTGCCCGTTCGGCGAATTGGCGTAGATCCCAAAACTGCTCGAAACCGGAAAAGGCGTGCCAATGTACGCGAACGGCGTCATATCAAAGTTGCCGGGGATGACGTACTTGGTGAAGAAGTCATCGCTGGGCACGGCCTGGATGGTGAGCTTGACCCCGATCTGCGCGAGCATGCTCTGTGCGAGCTCGCCCTCCGACTTGCCGGTCTGCACGCCCGACGGCACCACGAAGCGCAGGTCGAGCGACTTGCCGTCCTTCTGGCGGACGCCACCGCCGCCCAGCGGCCAGCCCGCCGCGTCGAGCAGGCGCCTGGCCTGGGCCGGGTCGTAGACGCCCAGGGCGCCGGCGTTGTCCTGGTAGCCCTCCTGGGTGTTCATGAAGAAGTGGTTGTTCAGCAGCGCGATCGGCCAGTCGAGGCCCTGCAGGTCGGACTGGGCGATCGCCTGGCGGTTGATGCCGAGCTGGATGGCCTGCCGGACCCGCTGGTCCTTCAGCAGGTCGCTGGAGCCGTTGAAGGTGATGTGGCGGAAGTCGGGGCCCGCCGCCTGACGTACGGTCGCGCCCGGGGTGGTCTTGGCGCGCGCGTAGTCGGGCGCCGACGGGCCGACGTCGGTGATGTCGAGTTCGCCGTTGCTGAACGCGCCGATCAGGGAGTCCTGCTCGGAGGCGCGGTAGATGATCTGGTCGAGCTTGGCCCGGTCGCCCCACCAGGTGTCGTCGCGGACGAGCGTGATCGTCTTCGCCGTCTGGTCGAAGCCCTTGAACTTGAACGGCCCGGCCGTCACCGGGATCTTGTTCAGCCAGGCGGTGTTGTAGGCCTCGGGGGTGCTGTTGGTGGAGGCCGGCATCAAGGGACTGAACAGCGACTTCCAGTCGCCGAAGGGCCGGGCGAACGTCACGACGACCGTGTAGTCGTCGCGCCCCCGCCGTACGTCGGAGATGTCCTGGTAACCGGTGGACGAGACGATGTGGAAGGCGGGGTTGGTGCCGTTGAGCGCCTTCCACTGGGCCTGGTAGTCGGCCCAGTCGATCGGCTTGCCGTCGGACCACTTGGCCTTGGGGTTGAGCGTGTAGGTGACGACCTGGTGCGGATCGCGGGAGGTGACCTCGGCGCTGATCAGGTAGTCGGGGTTCGCGGTGATGTCCGCCTTCTCGTCGGATCTGAACGGCGCGGGCAGCAGCGCGTTGCTGACCACCGCGGCCACGGCGAGGTTGCCGTCGACGTGGTTCCTGTTCCACTGGGTGGGGAACTCGTTGATGCCCCAGCGCAGCGTGCCGCCGTCCTTGACCTTCTCACGCGGCTGCGGGTTGATGTCGTACGCCTTGACGTTCCGCTCGTCCCCCCGCGGGCCGCCCGCGAGGCCATCGCTGCCGCCAGGGCCCCGCCCGCAACCCGCCAGGCACAGCGAGCCGGCCAGGGCGACCACGATCAGGCGTGATGCTTTCATCGAGCGAATCCTCCCGCTTAGCTTAGGTGACTTCGAGCTTCTCGGCGTAGTGACAGGCGGCGCCCTGGTCCTTGTCGAGCAGGTGCACCGAAGGCTCGACGGCCACGCACACGGCGCGTTCGTCATCGGTCAGCTCGGCCCTGAACTTCGGGCACCGGGTACGGAAGCGGCAGCCCGACGGGGGGTCGGCCGGACTGGGGAGATCGCCTTCGAGCAGGATCCGCCGGCGCGAGCGCTCGCGGACCGGGTCGGGCAGCGGGATCGCGGACAGCAACGCCTGTGTGTACGGGTGCGCGGGAGCGTCATAGACGGCGTCCACCTGCCCGATCTCGGCGATCCTGCCCAGATACATGACGGCCACCCGGTCGGCGATGTAGCGCACCACGGCCAGGTCGTGCGCGACGAACAGGTAGGACAGCCCGAGCTCGGCCTTCAGCGCGTCGAGCAGGTTGATCACACCGGCCTGGATCGACACGTCCAGCGCGGAGACCGGCTCGTCGAGCGCCAGGAACCTGGGTTCGAGCGCCAGCGCGCGGGCGATGCCGATGCGCTGCCGCTGTCCGCCGGAGAAGTCCTGCGGGTAGCGGGCCGCGTGGGAGGGGTCGAGCCCGACCAGGTCGAGCAGCTCGGCCACCCGGCCGCCCGGATCGCCCTTGCCGTGGGTGCGCAGCGGCTCGGCCAGGATGTCGTAGACGGTCATGCGCGGGTCGAGGGAGGCGAGCGGGTCCTGGAAGACGACCTGCATGTCGCGCCTGATCGCCATCCGTTCGGCGCCGCCGAGGCGGGCGGTGTCGTGCCCGAGCACGACGATGCGGCCCTCCTGCGGCTCGGCCAGCTCCAGGATCTCCATCAGCGTCGTGGTCTTGCCGCAGCCCGACTCGCCGACGAGGCCGAGCGTCTCGCCCTCGCGTACGTCGAAGCTGACCCCCTCCACCGCGTGCACGGTGCCGACCCTGTGCTTGAACACCGATCCGCGCAGCAGCGGGTAGCGCTTGACCAGCCCGTCGACCTTCAGCACCGGCTGCCGGTCCTGGCGCGGCCGTGCCTCGCGCGGCTCGACGGGGACCGCGTGCTTGGCCGCCACGCGGGGGCGTACGTCCGCCCAGCGGATGCACGCGGCCTGGTGCGCCGGGCCGACGTCGACCAGCGGCGGCTCGGCGGCCTCGCAGGCGTCGATGCGCATCGGGCAGCGCGGCGCGAACGGGCAGCCCGGCGGCAGCGCCGCGGGCGACGGCGGCGCGCCCTCGATGGGCACGAGCGGGTGCCGTCCGTCGGTGTCGACGCGCGGGATGGAGCTGAGCAGTCCGACGGTGTAGGGCATGCGCGGCCCGTAGTAGATGTCGTCCACGCTGCCCACCTCGACCGGCCGGCCCGCGTACATCACCAGCACCCGATCGGCGAACCCGGCCACCACCCCGAGATCGTGCGTGATCATGAGGATCGCGGCGCCCGTCTCCCGCTGGGCCTTCTTCAGCACTTCGAGCACCTGCGCCTGGATGGTGACGTCGAGCGCGGTGGTCGGCTCGTCGCAGATGATCACGTCGGGGTCGTTGGCGATGGCCATCGCGATCACCGCGCGCTGCCGCATCCCGCCGGAGAACTCGTGGGGGAAGGCCAGGGCCCGCTCGGCGGGGTTGGGGATGCCGACCAGGTCGAGCAGCTCGACGGCCATGGCCGCGGCCTGCTTCTTGGTCACCTTCTGGTGGACGCGCACGGCCTCGGCGATCTGGTCGCCGACGCGGTAGACGGGGGTCAGCGCGGACAGGGGGTCCTGGAAGACCATCGACATGGTCTTGCCGCGGAAGGCGGTCAGTTCGCGCTGCCGGGCGCCGATCAGCTCCTTGCCGTGCAGCCGCACCGAGCCGGTGACCGTGGCGCCCGGCGGCAGCAGGCCCATGACCGCGGCCGAGGTGACGGACTTGCCGGAGCCCGATTCGCCGACGATGCCGAGCACCTCGCCCTGGCGTACGGCATAGCTGACGCCGCGTACGGCCGCCACGTCGCCGAAGGAGACGTTGAGGTCGGTGACCTCAAGGACGGGGGTCACCGTGGCCTCCGGGAGGCAGGATCGAAGGCGTCGCGCAGCGCGTCGCCGATGAGGTTGACCGCGAGCACGGTGACCACCAACAGCCCGGCGACGAACCAGAACGTCCACGGCGCGTAGAGGGCGGTCCGGGAGCCGTCGGCGATGAGCGTGCCGAAGGAGACATCGGGCGGCTGGATGCCGAAACCGAAGTAGGACAGCGAGGTCTCGGTGAGGATGGCCGCGCTGACGTTGAGGGTGGCGTCGACGATCAGCAGCGACGACAGGTTGGGGATGATGTGCCGGAAGATGATGCGCACCGGCGAGACGCCCATGAACCGGGCGGCCTGGATGAACTCCCGCTGCTTCAGCGAGATCGTCATCCCCCTGACGATCTTCGAGGTGACCATCCAGAGGAACAACGCCAGCATGATCACGAACAGCACCCACTGCCCCGCCCCGAACAGCGGCGACATGACGGCCAGGATCAGGAACGCGGGCAGCACCAGGAGCAGGTCGGCGCCCCAGGTGAGCGTCCGGTCGGTCCAGCCGGGGAAGTAGCCGGCGAACGCCCCGACGACGGCGGCCAGCGCGGTGGACACCAGCGCGGCCAGCAGCCCGACGATCAGCGACTTGCGCATGCCGCGCAGCGTCACCGCGTAGACGTCGGCGCCGGTCTGCAGCGTGCCGAACCAGTGCTCGGCCGACGGCGGGCTGAGGAAGGCGGTGAAGTCCTTGTCGGTGTAGGACCACGGGCTGAGCGCCGGCCCGGCGAAGGCCAGCAGGAACAGCAGCACGAGCACGCCGAAGCCGATCCGCCCTTGCGTGGACTGGAAGAACCTCCAGGCGACCACCCGCAGCCGCGAGGGAGCCCGTCTACCGACGAGCAGCGCCGTCATCCGGCCCTCACCCGGGGGTCGAGGGCGGCGTGCAGCAGATCGGCCGCCAGGGACGCGCACAGCACCGCGATCGCGGCGATGAAGGCGATGGCCGCCACGGTGTTGACGTCGTTGGTGAAGATGGAGTTGATCAGTTGTTCGCCCAGCCCGTGCCAGCCGAAGATCTTCTCGGTGAACGTCGCGCCGGTCAGCAGGGCGCCGAAGGTGAACGCGAAGTAGGTCGCGACGGGGATCAGGGCGGTGCGCAGGGCGTGGTGGATGAGCGCCTGGCTCCTGCTCAGCCCCTTGGCCATGGCGGTGCGGACGAAGTCGGCGCCGAGCACGTCGAGCATGGTGTTGCGCTGGTAGCGGCTGAAGACCGCGGTCAGCCCCAGCGACAGGGAGATCGTCGGCAGGATCAGGTGCCGCAGCCGGTCGCTCACGGTCCCCCAGAAGCCGGTGTCGAGCCCGTCGCTGTATTCGCCGCTGACCAGGAAGAGCCGGTGCCCGAAGAGCCGATCGTTGGCCAGGGTGCCGAGCAGGATCAGCATGTTGGCCAGCACGACCACCGGCATCGCGAGCACCAGGAACGACATCCCTGTCGACAACCGGTCGAACCACCCGTACTGCTTGACCGCGGCGGCGGCCCCGACGACCACCCCCAGCAGGCTGCCGAAGATCAGCCCGAGCATGACCAGCCGGAAGGTGACGCCCATGCGTCGTTTGAGGTCCTCGTTGACCGGCGAGCCGGTGACCGTACGGCCGAAGTCGCCCTGCACCACGCCGCCCGCCCACGTCGCGTAGCGCTGGAGCAGCGGCGTGTGGTCGTTGAGGTTGAGCGCGGTGAGCTGGGCGTCCACGACGGCCGGCGGCGGCTTGGGGGTCCGGTCGGCGTAGTTGGAGCGCGGATCGAGGGCGCTGGCCGCGAGCATGTAGGCGAGGCTGGCTGCGACGGCCACGAGCACGAGATAGTTGAGCAGCCTGCGGGCCAGGAACCCCGCCATCGCCCTCCCCTTCGGCGCGCACGATGTGTAGTCATATTGCTACACCATGCGAGCATCGGGGCGCACGGAACTACCAAACTGCAGTCTGCTTAACGTCCGGAAAGTTCGCTGTCTAACGTCCGGAAAGTTCGTCCACGGCCATGCGGACATCGTCGCTGGTGATGGTCGTCAGCTCCGCCGAGCTGGCCGACCCGCCACCCCCCGCCAGAGCGGCGAGCCGTACGTCGCGGCGCATGGCCGCGCGCTCGAACAGCGACCTGGCGAAGCGCCCGTTGCCGAGCCCGTCGATCAGCCGCTCGTCGCAGACCCAGGCGAAGACCTCGTCGAGGTCGCGCAGCGCCGCCTCGTCGAAGCGGTCGCCCGATTTGTCGGCCAGCAGCACGGCGATCTCGGACAGCTCCCGGGCGGAGTAGCTGGGGAAGGCGACCCGCTGGTTGAACCGGCTGGCCAGGCCGGGGTTGGTGGCCAGGAAGGTGTCCATCTCGCGCTGGTAGCCGGCCAGCACGATGACGAGCCGGTCGCGGTCGTCCTCGGCCCGCTTGAGCAGCGTCTGCACGGCCTCGGCGCCGAACGCGTCGCCGCCGGAGTAGCCCGGGTTGACCAGGCTGTAGGCCTCGTCGATGAACAGCACGCCGCCCAGCGCCCGGTCGACCAGCTCGTTGGTCTTGATCGCGGTGGCGCCGAGGTGCTGGCCGACCAGGTCGGCCCGCTGTGCCTCGACCACGTCGGGCCTGGCCAGCAGCCCGAGCGCGGCGAAGATGCGGCCGATGACCCTGGCCACTGTGGTCTTGCCGGTGCCCGGCGGGCCCGCGAACACGAAGTGGCGCGTCTGCGGCGGCGTGGGCAGCCCGCGCTCCTGGCGCATCCGGGCGACCTGGAGCTGGGCGGCGATGGCGTGCACCTGTCGCTTGACCGGCTCGAGCCCGGCCATCCGGTCGAGGTCGGCCAGCGCCTCCTCGATGGTGGGGGTGTCCTCATAGCCGCGGAAGCGGGCGGTCAGCTCGTCGAACGCCTTGGTCACGTCGGCGGTCGTGGTGGTGACGAGGTCCTCGGTGGTCGGCGTCCCGCCCGCGCCCACGACGCGCACGTCACGGGCCGTCGCGGCGGCCTCGACGAGGCTGCGGACGAACCTGGCGTTGCCCAGCTCGTCGACCAGCCCGCGCCGCTGGACGTCCTCGAACAGGCCGAGCAGCGCGGCGCGCGCGTCGGGCGCCATCGTGTCGCCCCGGTGCCGCTGGAGCAGCTCGGTGATCTCCGCCAGCTCACCGGGCGAGTAGCTCGGAAAGCGCACCCGGGTGGCGAACCTGCTGGCCAGGCCGGGGTTGCTGGACAGGAACGAGGTCATCTCCTGCTCGTAGCCGGCCAGGATGATGATCAGCCGGTCGCGGTCGTCCTCGGCCCGCTTGAGCAGCGTCTGCACGGCCTCGGCGCCGAACCTGTCGGGCTGGCCGTCGGAGGAGTTGATCAGTCCGTACGCCTCGTCGATGAACAGCACGCCGCCCAGTGCCCGGTCGACCAGCTCGTTGGTCTTGATCGCGGTCGCGCCCAGAAACTCCCCCACCAGGTCGGCCCGCTGCGCCTCGACCACGAAGGGCGTCTCGAGCAGGCCGAACGCGTAGAAGATCTTCGCCACCGTGCGGGCCACGCTGGTCTTGCCCGTGCCGGGCGGGCCGAGGAAGACCAGGTGCCTGGTCGGGCGGCCGGCCTTGTAGCCGGCCTCGGCCCGCAGGCGGGACGCCTCGATGGAGGCGGCGATCGAGCGGACCTGCTCCTTGACCGGGGCGAGCCCGATCATGCCCTCCAGCTCGGCCAGCGCCTCCTCCACCGAGATGTCGGGCAGCCCGCCGGCCTTCTCGGGCGGCGCCTCCGGCCGGCCGTCGCGGGCCCTGACCCGGACCTGCTCCTCGGCGCTGAGCGCGTTCCTGGCCCGGCGGGCGGCGATGAAGCGCTGGACGAGGACGGCGGTGGCCGCGACGTAGGCGACCCAGACCGCGGCGGCGTCGGAGACGAAGGAAATGGCCGCGGCGAGCACCCCGGCGGGGACGAGCGCCATCAGCACGCTCAGCCACGGCGTCACCCAGCGGATCAGGTGCGCGGCGGCGGCGACGGGCACGGCCAGCATCATCAACAGCGTGGGGGCCAGTGAGGGCGGCGGGAGGAGCGCGTAGAACACCGGCAGCAGCGCGCACCAGCCGATGAGCACCAGCACGGTCGCGGCGGCACGCGGGAAGCGCAGCGTCAGCGCGAGGAACGCGAGCACCAGCAGGGTGATGAGAAAGGTCTTGAACAGGTCCCAGCCGAGCGCGGCGGCCACGCCGACGGTGGCGATGAGCACGACCACGTGCATCACCCGGCGCATGGCCGGGGGAAGATGGAAATAGCGCAGCCGCACCTGTTCAAACAGATCCCGCGCCGCGGTCCGCCCTGCGGTCTGGGCCCTGCCGGACTCACGCATCACGCCTCCCCGGTCCGCCCCTGGTTATACCGCACCAGACCGACGATTGGGCGGACCTGACACGCTAGGTGCCGGTGACGAATCGTGCGATGTGGCGGCCGAGTTCGCCGCCCGCGTCCTCCTGGAGGAAGTGTCCGGCGCCCGTGATCACCGGATGAGCGCGTCCCGCCGCGCCCGCCATCGACTTCATGAGGATCGGCGCCATACCCCCCGTTATCGGATCTCCGTCGGAGAAGGCCACCAAAAAGGGGCGATCGAGCGTGGTGAGGACCTGCCAGGCGGCGCGGTTGGCGGGCGCGGCGGGGTCGTCGGGGGTGATCGGCACGAGCCCCGGCATGGCCTTCGCGGCGGCTTTGTACGACTCGTCAGGGAAGGGGGCGTCGTAGGCGGCGCGCACGGCCGCGGAAAGTTCGGTCTTGCAGCCCGACTGGACGAATCTGGCGATGTCCAGCGCGGGAGCGTTCATCACCGCGTCTTTGAAGCGATGCCACAACTCGGGCATGGGAATGTCACCCGTCGGCAAGCCCGTGTTGGCCGCGACGATCCTGGCGATGCGCTCCGGATGCTCACCGGCGATCCGCAGCCCGATCAGGCCGCCCCAGTCCTGCCCGACCATGGTGACGCCGGTCAGCCCGAGCGCGTCGAACAGCAGCGCGCGGGTCCACTCGACGTGCCTGGCGTAGGTGTGGTCGGCCCGTTCGGCCGGCTTGTCGGAGCGGCCGAAGCCCACCAGGTCGACGGCGATGGCCCGCAGCCCGGCCGCCGCCAGCTCGCGCATGACGTGCCGGTAGAGGAAGGACCAGGTCGGCTCGCCGTGCAGCAGCACCACCGGCGCCCCGTCGGCGCGGCCCGTCTCGACGTAGGCCATGCGCAGGCCGTCGGCCACCTCGGCGTAGCGCGGCTCGTAGGGGAAGTCGGGCAGGTCGGCGAAACGCTCTTCGGGGGTACGGAGGGTCCGCATAGAACGATATTCTAGCTAGCGCCGCTGGTGCCGCCCGGGAAACTCCCCCATGAGCACCTGCTTGGGAGTGACCCGCAGCAGGTCCGAATCGGCCACGGCGATGCCGCGCACCTCCACCCAATACCTGCGCTGCAGCGGGTCGGCGGCGAAGACCGCCACCCGTGGATCCGCCTCGACGGCCGCCCGCGCCTGCGTCTCGGCGACCAGTCTGAGCTCTCCCGACGGGGTGACGGTCGCCGCCGTGCCCACGACGCGCGGGCCGAGGGAGTCGCCGAAGGACAGCACGACGCTCCTGGCGTACGTGAACGCCTGGCGTACCTCCGGAGTGAGCGCGACGGACGGGGCGTCGCCGGTGGGCAGGTCGCACATGATCAGTGACGCGCGCCATGGCCCGGGCCCGCCGCGCCACCAGGCGCGCGCGGCGCGCAGCGCGAACACCGCCACCGCCGCGCAGAGCGCGCCGAGCCCGGCCCGCCAGGCCCAGACCAGCCCCAGCAGGCCGCCCGCCGCGCAGGCCACGGACGCCAGCACGACCAGGCCGGTCGCGACCGGCAGCCATCTGTCCTCGCGATGGCGGACCCGCCGGTAGGAGACCAGCAGCGGGTACGGCACCGCCACCGCGAGCACGGCGGCCCGTGGCTCCACGGCCAGCGCCCCGCACACCAGGGGCACCAGCACCGACCACGTCCTGCCGAGCATGATCCAGAGCGTGACCCCCGTGTTACGCCTGGCCGTGCGCTCGGCGGGCACCCGGGCGAACTGGGCCAGGGCCCGCATCGGGCTGCCGCGCCAGAGCTCGGCCAGCGCGCGCATGCCCGCCGTCACCGGCCAGCCGAGCACCACCACGCCCGCCAGAGCAGCCCAGACCGGGTCGAACGCCGTCGGCAGGTCCGGCAGCGCGCCCATCGTCAGCCAGCCCGCGAACGCGGCCACCGACGCGACGGCCGAGGCCAGGGCGGCGCCCAGCCAGGGGTCACGGCCGAGCATGGCGGGGACGTAGGACCACACCCCTACTCTGCGCACCTGCCTGAGCGTGATCGGGACGAGCAGGACCAGCACCAGGAGGCCGCCGAGCCGGCCCTCGCCGCCTCGGTCGAAGCCCAGGGCGGCCACGACGATGGCGATCGTCGCGAGCGCGACCAGCAGGCGGGACTGGCGCGACCAGACCTCCAGCGCCCGTCTGGCCCGGCCGCTCTCGCGCGGGTCGATCGGCCAGGCGGGGTCGCGGTGGGCGGGGAGGCGGTCCCAGCGCAGCAGCGTCAATCCGAGGTTGACGCGGGCCTGCGGATGGGCGGGATCCCGGTCGAGCGCGGTCAGGTAGGCGCGCCGGGCGGGCGCGTGCTCGGCGCGGAGCAGCGCCTGGTCGCCGCGCAGCACGTGAGGGGCGGCCTCCTCGGGGGCGTACGCGCGGGCCAGCGCCGCCTGCTCGACGGACTCGTCCCAGTGGCCGGGGACGCGGCGCAGCGCGGTGCCCAGCCGCAGCCGGGCCGGCCAGGAGCCCAGAGCGAGGCGCACCGCCTGCTCCGCGGGCGCGACCGCGTCGGCGTCGCGGCCCTGGCGTTCCAGCGCGAGGCTGATCAGGCGGTAGGCCCACTCGTTGGCCGGGTCCATGTCGGCGGCCGTGCGAGCGGCCTCCAGCGCGGCCTCGGGGCGGCCCGCCTGGAGTCTGGTGACCGCCTCTTCACACCATTCGCGGG
Organism: Nonomuraea sp. NPDC049129; assembly: GCF_040648495.1. Taxonomy (NCBI): domain Bacteria; kingdom Bacillati; phylum Actinomycetota; class Actinomycetes; order Streptosporangiales; family Streptosporangiaceae; genus Nonomuraea; species Nonomuraea sp. NPDC049129. Next base: position 40,911 of record NZ_JBEZDU010000031.1, read on the forward strand.
GGGATCTGTCGGTCCTGTCGGCACTTTCGGCGGTCCCCACGGACCCCATGATCGGCTGACCGGACAGAGATGGATAGGCCGGGACATATGGCTGTGTCTCTCTAGAGAGGTGCCTCAGGCCGTGGATCGGCCGATACCGCTGTCCCGAGTGGATGGCATGGCCTAAGCTGCCACGCAAGTTCATGTGGGCCTTGCGTGAGATCGGATCGGCCTGCAAGGAGGCCCCATGACCGTCACTCAGGCCGCCCCGGTCCTCCGGCGCGCGGTTCAGCAAAATCGGGACAACCGCTGGTCCATCCTGGTGCTGCTCTGCCTGAGTCTGCTCCTGATCACCGTGGACGCGACCGTCCTGCACATCGCCGTGCCCACTCTCACCGCGGCGCTGGAGCCGACGGCGGTGCAGTTGCTCTGGATCATCGACATCTACTCGCTGGTCGTGGCGCCACTGCTGCTCCTGTTCGGCACGCTCGGCGACCGCTACGGGCGCAAGCGGCTGGTGCTGGCGGGTTACGTGCTGTTCGGCGTGGCCTCGGCCGTCGCCGCCTTCTCTCCCACGCCGCTGGTCCTGATCCTGGCCAGGGCGCTGCTCGGGGTGGGCGGCGCAATGATCATGCCGGCCACGCTGTCGCTGATCCGCCAGGTCTTCCCCGACCGGCGTGAGCGGGCCATCGCGCTGGGCGTCTGGAGCGCGGTCGCCGCGGCGGGAGCCGCCGTGGGGCCGCTGATCGGCGGGGTGCTCGTCGGCATCTGGTGGGGCGCGGTCTTCCTGATCAACGTGCCCATCCTGCTCGTGCTGCTGCCCGCCGCCGCCCGGCTGCTGCCGGAGTCGCGGCACCGTGGCGGGCAGCCGTGGGACCGTCTCAGCGCCGCGCTGTCCGTGTTCGGCATCCTGGCGGTGGCGTTCGGGCTGAAGGAGGCGGGAGCGGGCAGCCTGATCCCGTTCGGGGCCTCCGTCCTGGTCTTCCTCGCCGGGGTGGGGCTGCTCGTCTGGTTCGTCCGGCGGCAGCTGCGGCTGGCCTCGCCGCTGCTGGAGGTCGGGCTGTTCCGGCGGCGTGAGTTCGGCACCGGGGTCGCCGGGGTGCTGCTGGGTGTGTTCGCGCTGGTGGGGCTGCAGCTGATGCTGGCGCAATACCTGCAGCTCGTGCTCGGCGACACCCCGCTGCTGGCCGCCGTACGGATGCTGCCGCTGGTGATCTCGGCGATCTGCGGCGGGCTGGCCGCGGCGCACCTGCTGCCCCGGATCGGCCTGCGCGCCACCATGAGCGGCGGGCTCGGCCTCGTCGCGCTCGCCCTCACCCCCACGCTCACCTGGGGCGTCGAGGCGCATCCCGTGATGCTCTCGGTCTGCTTCGTGGGCGTCGGGTTCGGCGTACAGGTGGCGCTGCTCGCCGCCTCTGACACGATCATGTCCTCGGCCCCCGAGGCCCAGGCGGGCGGGGCGGCGGCCATCGAGGAGACCGCCTACGAGCTCGGCGCCGGGCTCGGGGTCGCCGTGCTCGGCACGATCACCACGATCGCCTACGCGCCCGCGTTGCCCGCCGTTCCCGGAGTGTCCGGCGGTGGCATGGACGAGGCCAGGCAGTCTCTCGCCAGCGCCGCGCACGTCGCCGACAAGGTCGGCGGTGGCGCCGGCGGTGCGCTGCTCGACGCCGCCCGGTGGGCCTTCGTCAATGCCCTGCACACGACCGTCGTCGTGAGCGTCGTTCTGCTCAGCCTGACCGCCATCGCCGTGGCCACGCTGCTGCGCCGTGATTGAGGTGTGTGATGTCCCGCTTAGGGCAGACAACAACCGTGAGACAGTCCCTCCATGATCTCGCTTCCCTGGTCGCCCGCATCGGCGTGGGCGGCATCTGCTTCGCCAACGGCTGGACCAAGCTCGAAGACGGCCTGAACGCCACGGGGGCGAAATTCCTCGCGCAGGGCGCGCCCGCGCCGCGCGCCTGGGCCACGGTCACCATGCTCACCGAGCTGATCGGCGGGGCACTGCTGATCGCCGGACTGATCGTGTCGGTGATGGGGCTGATCCTCTTCGCCGAGTCCCTGGCCGTCTTCCTGATCGCGCCGCCGCTCAACCCGATCACCACGAACGAGCTGATCCTGCTGGGCGTGGCCGCGCTGCTGCTGGCCGTGGTGGGGGCCGGGCGGGTCTCCGTGGACCACCTGGTGGTGATCCGGCGCAGGGAATCGGCGGCGGCGAACGAGTTCGCCGCCGAGACGGAGGCCGACGAGGTCATCGCGGCGCTGCGCGACCCGGACGCTCCCGGGTTCCGCCCGCCCGCCCGGCCCAAGTCCTCAGGGTCCTCAGGGTCCTCGAGTTCTGGTGGCTCGTCGAGCGGCAAGTCGTCAGGAACGCGGTCGTCGTCGAGTTCACGCTCCGAGAGCGAGCCGGAGAGCTCCGCGCAGGAGGACACGGCACCGCACGCCCGGCCGCGCCGGCCGTCGAGCGAGCCCGGGGACGAGCCCACTCCCTCGCCCGCGTCGGGCGACACGCTCGTGGCCGGGCGCAAGAAGCCCCCGGCCCGCGGCCGCCGCACGACCACCGACGAGTGACCCCCGCCGGGAGGCGGTCACCGGGTCACAGCTCGGCCGTCAGCCGGGCGATCACCCGCATCTTGTTCATCGCGTCCAGGGCGGCGACCTTGTAGGACTCGGCGAGCGTCGGATAGTTGAACACGGCGTTGACCAGGTAGTCGACCGTGCCGCCGCAGCCCATGACGGTCTGCCCGATGTGGACGAGCTCAGTGGCGCCCGTGCCGAACACGTGGACGCCCAGCAGCCGCCGGTCCTCGGAGGAGACCAGCAGCTTGAGCATGCCGTAGGAGTCGCCGATGATCTGCCCGCGAGCCAGCTCCCGGTAGCGCGAGATGCCCACCTCGAAGGGGATCTTGTCCCGGGTCAGGTCGTCCTCGGACTTCCCGACGAAGCTGATCTCCGGGATGGTGTAGATGCCGATCGGCGGCAGCTCGTTCGTCTCCTCGACCGGCTCGCCGCAGGCGTGCTGCGCGGCCAGCCGGCCCTGCTCCATCGAGGTGGCGGCCAGCGCGGGAAAGCCGATGACGTCGCCGACGGCGTAGATGTGCGGGACGGGCGTGGCGTAGTTCTCGTCCACCTTGATCCGGCCCCGGTCGTCGGCGGCGAGCCCGGCCGCCTCCAGGCACAGCTCCTCGGTCTTTCCCTGACGGCCGGCCGAGTACATGACGCAGTCGGCGGGGATCTTCTTCCCGCTCTCCAGTACGGTCAGCGCCCCACGGGGCCGCCGCTCGACCGCGGCGACGTTCTCCCCGAACCTGAAGGTGACGGCCAGGTCACGCAGGTGGTACTTCAGCGCCTCCACGATCTCCAGATCGCAGAACTCCAGCATCCGGTCGCGCCGCTCGACCACGGTCACCTTGGTGCCCAGCGCCGCGAACATCGAGGCGTACTCGATGCCGATGACCCCCGCCCCGACGACGACCAGAGTCTCGGGCACCCGGTCGAGGTGCAGGATCGCGTCGGAGTCGATGACCGTCTTGTCGTCGAACTCCACACTGGACGGACGGGCCGGAGAGGTGCCCGTGGCGATCACGATCTTGTCGGCCGTGACCTTCTTCTCCTCAACGTCGCCGGTGATCCCGATGGTGTGCGGGTCGAGGAACCGGCCGGTGCCCTGCAGCATCGTCACGTGGTTGCGGCCGAGCTGGCTGCGGATCACCTGGATCTCGCGGCCGATCACATGCTGGGTGCGCATGCCGAGGTCGGCGACCGTGATCTCTTCCTTCACCCGGTAGCTCGCCCCGTACAGCTCCCGCTGGTTGAGGCCCGTGAGGTAGAGGACCGCCTCACGCAGGGTTTTGGAGGGGATCGTCCCGGTGTTGATGCACACGCCGCCGAGCATGTGCGTCTTCTCTACGACCGCGACCCGCTTGCCGAGCTTCGCCGCGGCGATCGCTGCCTTCTGCCCGCCGGGGCCGGTCCCGAGTACGAGGACATCAAAATCAAAAGGGGCCACACATCAAGTGTCCACCTATCAGGACATCCCCGCCATGACACGATCGACGATTCCCTGGGTGCCCTCCTGGCGGGCGCAGTGGGCACAGCAGTACCAGTGATCGCCCGACTGGACTCCGTGCCCGATCACCCGGGTGCCGCAGTGCTCGCAGATGGGCGCCATGGACTGGATGGCGCATTGGAAGGAGTCGAACGTGTGCACCGCCCCCTGGGCGTGCACCTCGAAGGACATGTCGTAATCGTTGCCACACGCTTCGCAGACGGCCATGGCCGGGGAATACCCGCTTCCCCCTCCTCATTGCCTCAACGGACGGCAATTTTCCGTCCGTACACCGAGGTAGCCGGCCACCAGGGGCACCGCCAGCAGTCCCAGCGCGGCGAGCGCGCCCGGCAGGCCGACCCGGGCCGTCAGGGCGGCCACGAGCAGCGGGCTGATGACGAACCCGGTGTAGGAGATCGCGGAGACCGTGGACACCAGCACCCCGCTCGCGTCGTCGGCCGCCGCGCGGCTGAGCACGGCGGGCACCAGCGGCCCGAGCGCGAGCCCGGTCAGCGCGAACCCCGCCATCGAGGCCAGGACCGAGCCGCCGAGCCCCGCCAGCGCCATGCCCGCGACGCCACCCACCCCGCTCACCAGGTAGAACGTCCGCAGCGTGAGCCGGGGCAGCGCGTGCGCGACGATCCGGCCCAGGGTGAGCGCCGCCATGTAGACGGCCGGGGCCGCGCTCGCCACCAGTGCCGAGGCTCCCCGGTGGTCTTCGAGCAGCAACACCGACCACTGTTCGACCGAGTTCTCGATGATCAGCACGCACGCGGCCAGCGCGCCGAGCACGAGGGCGACCCGCCACCGCCGCCTGCCGCCCGCTCCCCCGGCGGCGGGCAGTCCCCGGCCGATGCGCAGGGCGGTCAAGGACAGCGACGAGGCGATGACGATGACCGCCGCCGTCACCAGCACCGCGCCGGTGCTCATGCCCAGCGACCGGGCCAGCCCGGTGGCGGGAGCGGCGACGATCACGGCGACCGGGAAGGCGGCGTGCACCGCCTGGAACAGCCGGCGCCCGCTCTCCCGCTCGGCCCGGCCGGTGGCCAGGTTCAGGGCGATGTCGAGCGCCCCGCTGGCCATGCCGACCAGCAGCAGCGTCAGCCCGAGCGCCACCGGCGAGCCGGCGGGCGCGATGGCCGCCACGCTCAGCGCGAAGGCCACGGTGACCGCGATCAGCGCCGTACGCTCCCTGCCGCCGGCCAGCCGCCCGGCAACCGCCATGGCCGGAATCGCCCCCACCGGCACCGCGCTCAGTGCCAGCCCGAGGTCGGCCGTGGACGCGCCGAGTTGGATCGCCGGTAGCAGCGCCGACCAGGAGCCCCAGAACCCGCCCCAGGCCGCGCTGACCGCGATCAGCGGTATGCCGCGTTCCCCCACCAACCCCCCTCGCCGTGCATTACGGTTGTGTGCCAGTAAAGATCGTCAATGTCCTAAATATCCTCCATCGAAGGGTTTATCGTGCTCACGCGAACGGTCATCGCGGCCAGTCTGGCCGCCGCCGGGATCGCCGCTACCCCCGCAGCCGCCACTGCCGCCCCCACCGCTCCGGTCAGCGCCGCCGCCTCCGCGAGCGCCGCCCCGTACTCGCCGGAGAGGGTGTGCGGCCCTGGCTTCCGCCGGGTCAAGGACGGTCACCGCGCGATGAGGACGCGCGAGGGCGCGGTGTTCGGACACGTGTACCTCATGTATAACAAGCGCTCCGGGAAGAACTGCGTGGCCGCCATCAAGACGGCCTACCTCAGCACCAAGACCACCACGGGCGCCAGCATCGAGGTGCGGGGCGGCGGCCGGTCCGAGGACGTGCAGAAGTACCGCTTCTACGCCGAGACCGGTCACGTCGACGGCAGCTGGAAGTGCGTGAAGTACTGGGGCTGGACCCGCGACCCCAGCGGCCGCGTCGAGGCCCGCGGCGGCCGCAACTCCTGGGGCAACTGCGCCGGCTGACCCCCACCGGCCCGTCCGCGCCGACCGCGCGGACGGGCCCGTCTGCGGGCGTCCCGGCCCTCCGGTGAACGCCTCGGGCGCATGTAGCCGGGCGTCCCCGCCACCTCCCCGGTCTTGGTCAGCGACATGTCGTGCGTACGGGCGATGCCGAAGTTGTCACACATCGGCGCCCTGTCGCGTCTTCCTCGTGTCACGACTACCCGATGGAGGTCCCCATGTCACAGCGGCTCAACGTCATGAAGCTCGCCCCCGAGGCCTACCAGGCGTTCTTCGCCGTGGAGAAGTATCTGCACGCGTGCGGGCTGCCGGTCGGCACGATTGAGCTGGTCAAGCTGCGGGCCAGCCAGATCAACGGCTGCGGCTACTGTGCCGACATGCACAGCCGGGCCATGAAGAAGGCGGGCGAGAGCGACGAGCGGCTCTGGTCCGTGGCCACCTGGCGCGAGGCGACGGTCTACACCCCGGCGGAGAAGGCCGCGCTCGCGCTGACCGAGGAGGCGACCAGGCTGGCCGACCGGGCGGCCGTCCCTGACGAGGTGTGGCAGGAGGCGGCCGAACACTACGACGAGCAGCAGCTCGCCTCGCTGATCGTGGCCATCGCGATGATCAACGCCTGGAACCGGATCGGCGTCACGGCCAGGCTCACGCCCGGCGCCTGAGTAATTCTGCCGGGGGGAGGCGCCTCCCCCCGGTAGAAATGCATGGAACGGCCGGACGGCCCCGGTTAGGTTGTGGCACATGGCGGCTGCAACTCGCCGCCAAGCCACCGTCAAGCGGTGGCGCGCACAGTGCACATAGAGGCTGTCGAAGGCGAGCGCGAGAGGGGGCAGATCATGAGACGCGTGCGGATCGTCAAGTCGGCGAAGCGGCGACAGGACCGGAACACGGGCCTGGACCTGCGGTCCCCATCGGGCCGCCGACTCCCTTACTGAATCGCCACTTACACCTATCTTACCGAGGCAGCTGTAGATAACATAGGTAACAAGAACGTCACGGGGGGCTCACGATGAAGAGACTAGTGGTGGTGCCGCCACACGTCGCCCGGCACAAGATCCGCGACATCCGGTCGGGAGAGCGCCACAGGCCCGTCGTGCGCGAGCACGACCCCAAGGTCGTCGATCTCCAAGCCTACAGTGGCCGCAACGTCATCCGGCTCCCCGACGGCCCCACCCCCGCCGCCTGATTCCCGACGGTCAGCCGTAGAGCTTCTTGGTGTAGGTCTCGCCGTAGTAGCTCTCCAGCTGCTCGAGCGTCTCCTCGACCTTCTGCACGTCCTTGACCAGGGTCGCGTGCGAGGGCAGCGCGTCGGACTCCCAGCTGTCGGGCTTCCACAGCGCCGAGCGCAGGAACGCCTTGGCGCAGTGGAAGAAGATCTGCTCGATCTCCACCACGAGCGCCAGGTGCGGGCGATGGCCCTTCACGATCATGTCGTCGAAGAACGGCGCCTCGCTGATCAGCCGGGCGCGGCCGTTGATCCGCAGCGTCTCGTTGCGCCCAGGGATCAGGTAAATCAACCCCACGTGCGGATTTTTCAGGACATTGCGGAAGCCGTCCGCCCGGCGGTTGCCCGGCCGGTCGGGGATGGCGATCGTGGTGTCGTCGATGACGTACGTGAACCCGGCCGGGTCACCCTTGGGCGAGACGTCACAGGTGCCGTCGGCGTCGGAGGTGGCGATCAGGCAGAACGGCGAGCTCGCCAGCCACTGTCTGTCGCGCTCGTGCAGCTTCGGCCGGTCCTTGGTGGCCGCGCGCGGCATTACCTCGCCCAGTAGTTCGCGCAGTTCCGCTTCCGACTCGATCTCCACCCAGCTCATGCCGTCTCCCTCCGAGGGTTTGGCCAATTCTCTCAGGGAATCGGGTGGAGCATCCGATGAGGGGTACGCAAGGCAACGCTGACCGGATCGTTCCTGATGCCCTTCAGACCCGGTCCGGGGCGTACCTCCGTCTCCCCGATCGGCACCTGCACGTCACAGGCGGCGCAGCGGGCGGCGCCGTCGATACGGGAGCCGCAGGCCAAGTGGTGGAAGACGCGGCGCGGGCCGGTCCCGGACAGGTGGCGCTCGCCCCACTCGGCCAGGGCCAGGACCGGCGGCCAGAGCTCATGGCCCACGGGGGTCAGGACGTACTCCTCGCGCGGCGGCGAGTCCTGGTAGCGGCGCTTGTCGAGGACGCCCGCCTCGACGAGCGTGGCCAGCCGTTGCGAGAGCACCGCGCGGGGGATGTCCAGGTGGGCGAGGAAGTCGCCGAAGCGCCGTACGCCGTACATCGCGTCGCGCACCACCAGCAGCGTCCAGCGCTCGCCGATCACCTCCAGCGCCCTGGCCAGCGAGCAGTCCTGAGCGTCGTAGTTCTTACCCAGCGCCATGAGACCCCATCGGTTCGTTCATTGAACTATGGTAGCTTGCCCGGCATGAGTTCAATCACTGAACCAAGGCCGGTGATCGCGCCCCTCCGGCGAACGCTCGCCGTGGCCTCGTCGGCGCCCCTGCTCGTGCTGACGAACTTCACGGTGCCGACGGTCACGCTGCCCCTGACCGCGCACGAGCTCGGCGCGGGCCCGACCGGACCGGTGTGGATCCTGGGCTCGATCTCGCTCGGCCTGGCGGCGCTGCTGCTGGTCTCCGGTGGGCTGGCCGACGACTACGGCCGCAAGCGGGTGCTGGTGGCGGGCACGGCCGTGCTCGCGGTCGCCAGTGTGGTGGCCGCGGTGAGCACGGCGGTGGTGGTGTTCGTGGCGGCCCGGCTGGTGCAGGGCGGCGCGAGCGCGGCGATGCTGGCGGCGAGCCTCGGCATCGTGGGCCACGCCTTCCCCTCGGGGACGGAGCGGGTGCGGGCCACCGGCCGCTATGGCGCGATGATCGGGCTGGGCACCATGGTGGGGCCGCTTTTGTCCGGGGTGCTGGCCGAGGTGGCCGGCTGGCGGGCGGCGTACTGGCTGATGGCGGCGTGCGCGCTGGCCCTGGCCGTGGTGTCGGCGCGCACGCTGGAGGAGTCGCGCTCCCCCACGCCCAGGCGGTTCGACGTGCCCGGTGTGGTGCTGCTCAGTCTGGGCGTCGCCGCGCTGCTCGCGGGCGTGACCGAGGGCCGTCTCGGCTGGTCGCGGCCGGTGGTGCTGGTGGCGTTCGCGGTGGCGGCCCTGCTGGTGACGGCCTTCGTGCTGGCCGAGCGGCGGCGGGCGGAGCCGCTGATCGACCTGGAGCTGTTCCGGCGGCCGGTGTTCCTGGTGGCGACGGGTGGGGCGCTGGTGGTCGGCGCGGCGGTGGTCGGGCTGCTCACCTACCTGCCGACCGTGCTGCAGACGGCGCACGGCATGACACCGCTCGGGACCGCGCTGCTGTTCGTCCTGTGGTCCGGGCTGTCGTTCGTGGCCTCGCTGCTGTCGCGGTACCTGCGGCTGCCCACGGCCGCGCGGCTGGCGCTCGGGCTGGCGCTGACGGCGCTGGGCTTCGCCGGACTGCTGGGCCTGGGCGGGGAGTTCGTGCCCGCGCTCGTGGTCGGCGGGCTGGCGGTGAGCGGGGCCGGGGCCGGGGTGATCAACTCCTCGATCACCCATCTGGCGATCGAGAGCGTGCCGTCGCATCGGGTCGGCATGGGGTCGGGCGCCAACAACACCGCCCGGTACGTGGGCAGCTCACTGGGGGCGGCCGGGGTGGCTGGGGTCATCGGCGGGCTCGGGGCGCAGCAGGGGGTGGTGGTCGCGGTGGCGGCGTGCATCGCGCTGACGGCGGTCACGGCAGTGGCCGCACTCGTCACCCGCCACTGAGCCACGCCCCCTTGGAGGACAGTGGCTACCAGCGCCGGGCCTGGCTCAAGGCGTCGAGCAGCACGTCGCGCTCGGCGGCGAACCCGGCCGGGTCCACGCCTTCGCGTTCGGCGCGCAGGTGCAGCATGGTCAGCTCGGTCGCCGCCTGCTGGTAGTCGCCCATCGCCCGACCGAGCCCTGCGCCCTTGGCCCACTTGCGCGCGGACCGGCGGGCGGACAGCGTGCTCAGCATCTTGATGTCCGGTGGGGTGAAGAGCCCGGTGGGCTGGTACGCGGGCAGGTAGGTGCCTATCTTGGCCACCAGCTGCCTGCGCTCGCGTACGGTCACCAGGACGAGCCCGATGAGCGCTCCCATGATCACCAGATAGGCCGCGCCCAGCCAGCCGAGCGACTTGAGCAAGGCGGCGCCGTTCCAGAGCCCGTGCAGAAGGACCGCGCCGAGGTAGCCGAGTGGGATGGCCGCGAACCGCGCGGGGCCGCGGCGGGTGAGCGCGTACGCGACACCGAGCCCGGTCATCGCGGTGTAGACGGGGTGGCCGAGCGGGTCGATCAGCCCTCTGATCACGAACAACTGTACGGTCCCGCCCGCACCGTCCTCGGTGAACGCGTTCACGTAATAGCCCACGTTCTCGACGGTCGCGAAGCCCAGGCCGGCCATCGAGCCGTAGACGATGCCGTCGGTGAGCCCGTCGATCTCCCGCCTTCTGACCAGGAGCAGCAGCAGCGCCGAGCCCTTGAGCGCCTCCTCTATCACCGGGGCCAGGTAGGCCGTCCCCAGCTCGTCGACGGCCTGCTCGCCATAGCCGGCCCTGGCGAACATCGCCTGGCCGGCGAGGGTCAGCACGATGCCCAGCACGATCGCCACGCCCGCGCCCCACGCGAACGCGAAGCCCAGGTGCAGCCCCGGCTCGGGCTCCAGCCGGTCGAGCGAGAGCACAGCCGCGAGCAGCAGCGGCAGGGGCGCCAGCGCCAGCAGCATCGACAGGCCGAACCCGATCGGGCCGCCGTCCAGCAGCATGGCGACCAGCACGATCACCGCCAGGGCGCTCGAGATCACCAGGCAGATCAGCAGCGCCTTGCTGGGCCGCTGCGGGAGCGAGGAAGGTCGGGTCCGTACTGTCATCGCCATACCTCTTTTCGGACGGGCTCCCACTATGGATCGGGCCCGTCGACAGACGCTTGACGATTACTTGCCGAGCTTGATCACCGTGCGGCTTCCCGGTAGTAGGGATCGGCGACCCCGTCCGCGTACGAGTACACCTCGCGGCCGTCGACGAAGACCCGCAGCGCCCGGCTCATGATGTCCAGCGGGTCGCCGGACCAGATCACCACGTCGCCGTCGAGCCCCGGACGCAGGGCACCCACCCGGTCGTCGAGGCCCATGATGCGGGCCGGGTTGACGGTGATGGACCGCAGCGCCACGTCCCGGTCCAGCCCCTCCTTGACCGCCAGCGTCGCCTGGTGGACCAGGAAGTGGATCGGCACGACCGGATGGTCGGTGGTGATCGCCAGCTCGACCCCGGCGCGCGCGAGGATGCCCGGATTGCGCAGCGAGCGGTGCCGGAGCTCGACCTTGGAACGGCTGGTGAAGAGCGGCCCGATGATGACCGGAATGCCGCGCTCGGCCAGTACGTCGGCGATCAGGTGCCCCTCCGTGCCGTGGTTGATCACCACCCGGTAGCCGAACTCGTCCGCCAGCCGCAGCGCGGTCGCGATGTCGTCGGCCCGGTGCGTGTGCTGGCACCAGGGCAGCTCGCCGTCGAGGACCCGTACGAGGATCTCCTGCGTGGCGTCGCGCTCGAACGGCTTGCCCTCGTCGTCGGCCGCGGCCCGCCTGGCCCGGTAGTCCTGCGCCTTCATGAACGCGTCGCGGATCACCGCCGCCACGCCCTGGCGGGTGGCGGGCAGCCGGTTCTGGTCGCCGTAGACGCGCTTGGGGTTCTCGCCGAGGGCGCTCTTCACGCTCACCGGCTCCCGGACCAGCATCTCGTCGACGGTCCGGCCCCAGCACTTGACCGCCACCGTCTGGCCGCCGATCGGGTTGGCCGACCCCGGCTTGATCACGGCGGTGGTGACGCCGCCCGAGAGCGCGTCGGCGAAGCCCAGGTCGGCCGGGTTGATGGCGTCGAGGGCGCGCAGGCGGGCGCCGTTGGGGTCGGTCTTCTCGTTGGTGTCCTGGCCGGCCCAGCCCTCGGCCTCCTCGTGCACGCCCAGGTGGCCGTGAGCCTCGACGAAGCCCGGCAGCACCCAGCCACCGGCCGCGTCGACGACAGGGGTCCCCGGCGGTATCTCGACCTCGCGGCCGACCGCGGTGATCTTCCCGTCCTGGATCAGCACGGTGCCGCCCTCGATCGGGTCACCATCGACCGGCACGACATATCCGCTGGTGATCGCAAGATTCATAACAGCAACCTACCGTGACAGATATTTCGGCATATAGCAGTACGGCCGCTTCGCTCCTTGACCAGGGCTTGGGTAGGGTTTCGGCAATAGGGGCCTTCAGCAATAGGGCAAAGGAGAATGAATTGGCCGAGGATCAGGCCGCCTACGAGCCCGGCCCCAGCAGCCTGCCGGACGAGGACCTGTCCCACCTGCTCAGCCGGCAGCGCTTCGGCGCGCTGGCGACGCTGGGCGCCAACGGCCGCCCGCACCTGTCGACCGTCGTGTACGACTGGGACTCCGACCAGCGGGTGGTGCGCGTCGCGACGGCCGACGGCCGGCTCAAAGTACGCCAACTGCACAAGGACCCGCGCGCCGCCCTGTACGTGGCCAGCGACGACTTCTGGTCGTACGCCGTGGCCGAGGGCCTGGCCGAGCTGTCGCCGGTGAGCGTCGAGCCGGGCGACGAGGTGGGACGGGAGCTGCTGGCCATGCGGTCGGGACGGCCGGCGGGCCTCGAAGACCCGGTCGGCGCGGCCGCGTTCCTGGGTCAGGCGGTCGCGGACCGGCGGCTGGTGATCAGGCTCCGGGTGTCCCGGCTGTACGGGACGTCGCTGCCGGCGCCGCCCGCCGAATAGCCCGGCGCCTGTTGTAGGCCACCACCGCGACCACGGCCAGGATGAGTGCCAGATCTATGGTGGCCGACCAGCGCATGGCACCGGTGTGGTCGCCGCCCTTCGCGGCCGCGAAGAAGACCGCCCCGATCACCGCGACCCCGCCCGAACCGCCGAACTGCTGGGCCGTACTGAGGAAGCCCGAGCCGATGCCCGCCTGGTGCGGCGCGACCTCTACCAGCGCCGCCCCGATGAGCTGCGGGATCACCAGGCCGTTACCGAGCCCCACGAGCACCAGCGCGGCCATGATCCACGGCAGCCCGGCCCCCACCGTGCCCAGCAGCAGCGCCAGGCCCGACGCGGTCACGATTCCGCCGATCATGACGACGATCAGGCCGTACCTCCCGACCAGGCGGGTCCCCAGCAGCGAGCTGATCGTGAACAGCACGCCCATCGGCGCGAACGCCAGCCCGGCCTGGAACGCGGTGAGCCGCAGCCCGCCCTGGAGCAGCAGCGTCAGCGTGAACATGAACGAGGCGAAGTAGGCCATGAACGCGGTGATCGCGCCGACACCCGCCAGGTAGGAATGCACCTTGAGCAGCGCCAGGTCCAGCACCGGCTGACCGCCGCGCCTGCCCAGCACGTACTGCCAGCGCAGCGTCAGGCCCAGGAGGGGCAGGCTCGCACCGATGCAGATCCACGTCCAGGCGGGCCAGCCCGCGCCGTTGCCGAGACCGAGCGGCACCAGGACCAGCGCCAACCCGGCGGCCAGTCCCGCCGCGCCGAGCAGGTCCAGCCGCGCGCGCCGGGCCGGCTCGACCCTGGGCAGCAACCAGGCGGCCAGCGGCACCACGACCAGGCCGACGGGCAGGTTGATCAGGAAGATGACCCGCCAGCCGAGCCCGAACAGATCGGCCGACAGCAGCAGCCCGCCCAGCACCTGGCCGGCGATCGAGCCGAGACCACCGGCCGCGCCGTACCAGCCCACGGCGCGGCGGCGCTCGTGCGGCGGGAAGACCGCGGAGATCATGGCGAGCACCTGCGGCACCATCGCCGCACCGGCCAGCCCCTGCAGCAGGCGGGCGGCGACGAGCTGGGCCGGGTTCAGCGCGATGCCGCACAGCAGCGACGCGATCGTGAACGCGACCACGCCGCCGATGAACATCCGCCGGTAGCCGTACCGGTCTCCGAGCCGCCCGCCGGTGATCATGCCCGCCGCGTAGGTGAAGGCGTAGCCGCCCACGATGAGCTCCAGGGCGGCGGGGCTCGCGTGCAGCTCGCGTTCGAAGGACGGCGCGGCGACGTTGACCACGAAGAAGTCGAACTGGGCCATGAACCAGGCGGACAGAAGCACGGCCAGCGTCCCGCCGAATCTCATTCCAACCACGCTAATGGGGTGGCCCCCCGTAGGTTTCCCGGGGGGTTCGTCTCACGACCCTCTTGATCCGTGTGACGGTCTGTTGTGGCTGGGGTCCTTTTGGACAGATACCCCCTCCGGGGAAGAAGAGGAATCGGCCCGTCGTGGCTGGGATCCCTCGGGAGGGATACCCCGTCCGGAGGGGAAGACGAACGGCCCGTCGTGGCTGGGCCCCCTCGGGGGACACCAGCAGCAGGTCGCGCACGCCGTGCGCGGCCACCACATACCGGGCGGACACCCCATCCGGAGGAGCGGAAGAAGGCGGCTCGTCGTGGCAGAGGTCCCCGGGAGGGACACCCTCCGTCGCGGGAGTGGACGAAGACAGCCCGTCGTGGCAGAGGCCCCCGGGGAGGGACACCCCCATCGCGGACAGCCCGTCCCGGCAGAGGCCCTTACGGAGGGACGCCCCCTCCGGGGGGCGATGTCCGGCAGGGGTCCGTGGGCGCCGCGTCAGATCCTTGCCGCTGGCGGGGAGCGGGTGGGGCGGGCAGAGTGAAGGGATGGATCATCTTTCTCACTTCGGCCGGGAGATCCGCGCGTTCGAGGCGGCGTGCCGGGCCGCTGACTCCGGTCTGGTGCCGTCCTGTCCGGGCTGGGGCGTGCCCGATCTGGTCATGCATCTGGGCGGTGTGCACCGCTACCTGGTGTGGGTCATCGGCGACCGTCTCACCGAGAAGCCGGATCCCGCGGGCCTGTCCTTCCTCGATCTGCCGGCCGATCCGGTGGGCTGGCCGGATCCGGCGAACGCACCGGCGACCGGGCCGCTGCCGGCCGGGCTGCTCGACTGGTTCGCGGAGGGCGCCGCCAAGCTGGAGGCCGCGTTCGCCACCACGGATCCGGGTGTGCCGGTGTGGACGTGGTCGGGTGAGCAGAGCGTCGGCTTCTGGTTGCGGATGCAGACGATCGAGGCGGCCATCCACCGCTGGGACGCCGAAATGGTGGCGGGGATCGCCGGGCCGATGGACGCGGAGCTGGCGGCCGACGCGGTGGGGCAGACGTTCGAGGTGATGGCCCCGGCCCGGCGGGCCTTGACGGCGGCGCCGCCCGGAGTGGGAGAGACGTACGGCTTCCGGCAGAGCGACGGGCCGGGGCGGTGGACGATCCGTTTCGACGGGGCCGACACGAGCCTCGTAGAAGAGGCCGACGCGAGTCTCATAGAAGGCGCCGACGTGAGTCTTGTGGAATCGGGCGGCTGTGACGTGGAGGTGGTCGGGACCGCGTCGGACCTCATGCTGTTCCTGTGGCACCGCATCCCGTACGAGCGGCTCGACGTGCACGGCGACCGGGCCGTGCTCGACCGATACTTCACCCTCGTCCCACCCGTCTGAGCACTCTCCTCCCGCCCGTCCGAGCCCCTCGTCCCACCCTTCTGGGCACTCTCACCCCGCCCGTCCGAGCGATCCCCCGGCAGGCGGTGTACGCCGTTCAGTCCAGGCTGTCGCCCAGTGACTCCAGGAGCTCCTTGAGCTCGCCGGCGAGGGCGGCGCGCCGGGGCTCGGAGAGCGCGGCGAGCAGGCGGCGCTCGGTCTCGACGTGATCGGGCAGCACCCGGTCGATCAGCTCCCGGCCCTCCTCGGTGAGGGCGACATACACGACTCGGCCGTCCTTCTCGCTGGGCGTACGGGACACCAGGCCCCGGGACTGGAGGCGGTCGAGGCGCTGGGTGATCGCCCCCGAGGTGACCATGGCCGACTTCATGAGCTCGGCCGGGGTCAACGACCGCCCATTGCGCCGCAGCGTGGCGAGCACGTCGAACGACGCCGAGTCGAGCCCGTGAGCGCTGAACGTACGGGTCAGCTCCGTGCCGATCAGCCGCGACAGCCGTGACAGCCGCCCGATGATCGCCATTGGCGACACGTCCAGGTCAGGCCGCTGCTCGGCCCACTGCTCCAGCACCCGGTCAACATGATCAGTCACCATCCCACCCTATCGGATGTCTTAGCGGTGAGATACATTGTCTTAGTGCTAAGAAATCGACCTGCCCTGATCATGGTGACCGCGCTGGCCCCGGCCATCTGGGGGACCACCTACCTCGTCACCACCGAACTGCTGCCGCCCGGCCGCCCGCTCCTGGCCGCGGTCGTCCGGGCCCTGCCCGCCGGGCTGCTGCTCCTCCTGCTCACCCGGCGCCTGCCGCAAGGGGTGTGGTGGTGGCGCGCGTTCGCGCTCGGCGCGCTCAACATCGGGTTGTTCTTCGCGCTGCTGTTCATCGGCGCGTACCGGCTGCCCGGCGGGGTGGCCGCGACCATCGGCGCGGTGCAGCCCCTTCTGGTCGCCGGCCTGTCCTCCGGCCTGCTCGGCGAGCGCCTGTCCGCGCGTACGGCGATCGCCGCCGTGGCGGGTGTGGCCGGTGTCAGCCTCCTGGTGCTGCGGGCCGACGCCCGGTTGGACGCCGTCGGCATCGCCGCTGCGGCCGGGGGCGCGATCGTCATGGCCACCGGAGTCGTCCTCAGCAAGCGGTGGACCTCACCGGCGCCCCTACTCGCGACCACCGGCTGGCAGCTGGTGGCCGGCGGCCTGCTGCTGCTCCCAGTGGCCCTCCTCGTCGAAGGACCGCCGCCCGTCGCACTGACCCCGGCGAACCTGACCGGGTACGCCTACCTCGCCGTCATCGGCTCGGCCGTCGCCTACTCGCTGTGGTTCCGGGGGATCCGCGCCCTGTCCCCCACCCACGTCACCTTCCTCGGCCTGCTCAGCCCGTTGGTCGCCACCGCGCTGGGGTGGCTCGCCCTCGGCCAGTCGCTCACCATTGCCCAGATCGTGGGCGGGCTCGTCGTCGTGGCGGCCCTCATCGCGGCCCAGACCAGCCGCCCTCGTCGCGGCCCAGAGCAGAAGCCGCCGGGTCAGGCGGACGCGCCCGCTCGTGACCGGCTGATCCCCACGCCCTGACCGTCCGATCCGCACCCTCTCATCCCTCTCATCCCTCACTGCCGATCAAGGAGAAATCATGCGCATCACCGTGTTCGGAGCGGCGGGCAGCGTCGGCGCTCGTGTGGTCGCCGAGGCGCTGTCCCGTGGCCACGAGGTCACCGCCGTCGTACGCGACCCGGCCCGCTTCCCGTCACTGCACCCCGGCGCCCATCCCCAGGTCGGCGACGCCGCCCATGTCGAGGACGTGACCAGGCTCGGCACCGGTCAGGACCTCGTGATCAGCGCGACCCGCCCGCCCACCGGCCGCGAGCACGATCTCGTCACGACCGCCAAGGCGCTGCTGGCGGGGCTCGCGGGGACCGGCGTCCGGCTGCTGCTCGTCGGCGGGGCGGCCGGGCTGACCGTTCCCGGGTCCGGCGGGCGTACCGTGCTCGACGACCCGCGCTTCATGTCCGACGCCTACCGCGACATCGCGCTGGCCTGCAACGCCCAGCTCGAAGCCTGCCGCGCGGAGACCGGCGTGGACTGGGCGTACCTGAGTCCGGCCGCGGTGCTGGCGCCGGGCGAGCGTACCGGCGTCTACCGGCTGGGCGCCGACGAGCTGCTCTTGGACGCCGAGGGGAACTCGGCGATCTCCATGGAGGACCTCGCGGTCGTACTGCTGGACGAGGCGGAACGGCCCGGGCACCACCGGGTCAGGTTCACCGCCGCGTACTGACGCCACCCGGCGGCGGCGTCAACGGTTCCCGACCAGCCGGGTGGTCTCGTCGTCGGCGGGGAAGTACGCCTCGACGGCAACCCCTTCGAGCGTGATGTCGAATGCCGCGCCGAACGTCGTGATCGTACTGAAGAAGCAGAGCTCGTCCCCCCGATGCGTGATCCGTACGGGCAGCGCGATGTCGGCGGGGTCGGGCAGCGGCGCCTCGCCATCGTCTCCATAGGCCAGCAGTTCCTCGTAGAGCGCGCTCAGCTCCGGATCCCCCGCACGGGCGACCTGCCTGGCGAGCCGGGGCAGCAGGAAGCCGCGGACCTGCGCCAGGTTCCGCACCCGCGGCGCGAACCCGTCCGGGTGCAGGCCAAGCCGCATCATGTTCACCGGCGGCTCCAGGAGGGCCGGGGCCACGTCGTCGAGGAAGACGTTCATGGCGTCGTTGGCCAGCAGCAGGTTCCACCGGTGGTCCAGGGCCATCGCCGGATACGGCTCGTGCCCGCGCAGGATCCGCTGGAGCGCCTCGTGCGCCTTGCCCAGATCGGGGTCGTCAAGCGGGCGCTCGGGGTAGATGGGCGCGTACCCGGCCGCGAGCAGCAGCCGGTTGCGCGCGCGCAGCGGCACCTCGAGCTGTTCGGACAGGCGCAGCACCATGGACCGGCTGGGGATCGTCCGCCCGGTCTCGACGAAGCTGACGTGGCGCGCGGACACGTCGGTCTGGAGGGCCAGGTCGAGCTGCGTGAGCCCGCGTCGGTGCCGCCAGTCCCGCAGCAACTCCCCTATCGGCTGATCCATGTTCATACCGGCCGGTTCTACCTGGCCCGCCGGGGTGGTGTCGATTACCTGTCATGTCATGCCCGCCTGGTTGACGCCCGATTTTAGGCAGTTTACAAGTCTTTGACCGTTTTGTTAGTGTTCGTCCCGCCTAATCCACTCACCTGCGTGGAGCCGGGGACCCAAGTTCCCTCTGGGGCGAATCGGCATCGCCGTAGGGCCACTTCCAGGCCCGAGCCCGTCAGCTAACCCGGTAGGCCGTATGGAAGGACACAGCAGTGGCTCCCCTCGCCATCTGCCTGGCGGCTGCCGTCGCCGGGCTCACTCTGGCCGCTCCGGCTCACGCCGAGCCCACCACCCCTACCGGCCCCACCACCCCTGCCAGCACTGAGAGCAAGCCCGTCCAGCAGACGAGCCAGACCACTCCGGCCTGGAAGGTCGCCCTCAAGTTCGCCATGAAGAAGCGCGGTATCCCGTACGTCTGGGGCGGGACCAGCGACAGCGGCTACGACTGCTCCGGGCTCATGCTCAGGGCGTACGAGCACGCCGGGATCGAGTTGCCGCGCACCACGACGGAGCAGTACTCCGCGTTCTCCAAGAAGATCTCCTGGGACCACCTCAAGCCAGGTGACCTGGTCTTCTTCCACGGGCTCGGGCACGTGGGGATGATCTCGAGACCCGGATACATGGTGCACGCGCCGCACACCGGAGACGTGGTCAAGGAGGAGAAGCTCTCCGACTGGCGCAGGGACTCGTTCGCGGGCGCCGTACGGCCGGACCCCAAGGGCGTGCGGCTCTCCATCGAGCAACGCAAGACCGCCATGCTCACCACCGGCCTGCGGCCAACGGCGGGGGCTCTGCGGATCAAGGTCCGGTAGCGCCCCGGCTCAGTGACGGAAGCCGTCACGGCGTGCGGAACCCCCGGAAGGTCACGGGCTTGCGGGTCTCGAAGCCGAGCCGCTCGTAGAGGGCGATCGCGCCGGTGTTCGCCTCGGCCACGTGGATGAAGGGCCGTTCGTCACGAGCCACGATCCGCGCGACGAGCGCACTGACCAGGCGGGCGGCATGGCCTCGCCCGCGTGCCTCGGGGGCGGTGCAGACGGCGCTGATCTCGGTCCACCCCGGCGGCCGCGGCGCGTGGCAGGTGATGTCGGCGGCGGGCAGAGTGCCGTCGCCGAAGTAGGTGTTCACCGCGTTCTCCACGCAGGCGTTCGGCAGGCGGCCGAAGATGCCCTGCATGCGAGCGTCCTGGAGGGTGACCAGGCGGGAAACCGTAGTTGACCAATTTCCACTTAGTCAACCAGAGTTGCTCCTTCGCCTGAGCACCGGGGAAACTACATCCCAGGTAATCGACACCACCCCGCGGCCGCTGTCAGCGTTCTCCCATGACGAGCAGCAAAGAACTGATCATGGCCGGCTTCGCGGAGTTCGCCGCGGGCAACATCGAGGTGCTCCAGACGCTCCTGAGCGAGGACTTCATCGAGCACAGCCCGGGCAACCCGTCAGGCAGGCGCGCCTTCATCGACTTCATCAGGGACTCCCCGCTGGCCACCTCCCGGCTGGAGCTCAAGCGGGTCGTCGCGGAAGGCGATCTCGTAGTGATGCACTATCACCTGATCCCTCGGGAAGGCGGGCGCGGGCTGGCGGTCGCGGACTTCTGGAGGATCGAGGACGGCCTGATCGCCGAGCACTGGGACGTGGTCCAGCCGGTCCCCGAACCGGCGCAGGTCCCACACGGCATGTTCTGACACGGCTCCCCTAACCGGCGGGCCACCGGGGTCCTCAAGGAAGGGGCTCGGAGGCGCCCGGTGGCCAGATGCCGACGTCCAGGAGCTTGTGGGCATAGGAGTACGCCACGAGCTGGCTCCGGTTGCTGCAGGCGAATCGGTCGAGGAGCTTGCTGATCCGCTCCGCCACCGTATACCTGCTGAGTTTCAGCTCGCGGGCGATTCTTGTCGTCGTGTATCCCCTGGCCAGCAGGACGATCAGCCGCGTGTCGCGATCGTTGATCAGATCGTCGAAAACAAGATCCATAGCAAGTCCCGATTCGGATCGCCTTGGCCAGAGGCGCCTCTGGTGAAAGCACCTCTGTGTGCAAGCTAGAAGCGTCTGCTTAATCAGCGGTATGGCCGGACCATGCGACCGGTTAAGGATCGGCCCTGGCCAGCTGCCCTTGGAAAATCTCCTCGTAGAGATTCCTGAGTACGGGGCTGGGGTCGATGCCGAGCTCGGCCACGAGATGCCGGCGTACGGTCTCGAACTGCGAGAGCGCCTCCGGCGCACGGCCGCAACCGGCGAGAGCGGTCATCCTGGCCGCCACGAGCCGCTCGCGCGCGGGAAAGAAGGGCACCAGGTCGTCGAGCCGGTTCAGCACCTCGACGTGGCCGCCCCGCTCGATCGCGAGTTCCGCCCAGTCCTCGTTGACCGTGAGGTACAGGTCGGTGAATCTGCCGACCGCCTCATCGACCAAGGCGACACCCGAGAACTCCGCGAGCGGCTGACCGCCCCACAGGCGCAGGGCGTCATCGAGCACGGTCAACGCGGCATCGGCGTCGCCCCTGCGCCGCATGTCGCGGCCGGCGCCGGCCAGCCGCCGGAACCTGAGGAGGTCGAGTTCGTCCGGCCCGGCGTCCAGCCGGTATCCCCAGCCCTGGTAGGAGATCCGATCCCCGAAGCTCCGCCGCAACGCCGAGACGTAGACCTGCAGGTTCTTGCGTGCCGTGGGAGGTGGTCGCTCTCCCCACAAGGAATCGATCAGCTGGTCGGTCGGAACCACCTGGTTCGGGCGGGAGAGCAGGATGGCGGCCAGCAGCCGCGCCTTTCTGGCGCTGACGTGCACGATCGTGCCGTCCACCCGCACCTCGAGCGCGCCGAGCACGCGCGCGTCCAAGCGCGCGGTCACGGCTTTGGCCCGCTTGATCCGGTCGGTGCCCAGCGCCAGGAATCCGGCCAGATCGATCGTCGCCGAACCCGCCCTGGCCACCTGACGGTGGAGCGTACGCACCGTGGACAGCGTGGCGATGGAGACGTCGTCGACACCGGCCTTCGCTTCGAACCACCGCCAATCGCCGTCGCGATTGACCTCGAGGAACACCGGCCCTTGCCTGGTCAGCAGGAAGTCGAAGGCGCCGTAGCGCAGGCCCCAGATCCCGGCGAGCCGGTGCACCGCCTCCACCACGGGCTCCGGCGCCGCCGCCGGAGAGACCGTGACCGACGCCTCGTCGCGCCAGATCGCCTCCGGCGACGGTTTGCCGACGCGGAAGGCCCGGATCTCGCCGTCCACGAAGTAGACGCGCAGCTCCGCCCAGTGGTCGACGTACTCCTGGACGATCATGGGCGCGTCCCGCGCGGGCAGCTTCCTGGCCGCGACACCGGCCACGATCTCCGGGAAGACCCCGTGCAGGGTGCCCGGTTCGGTCTCGACGAAATGCTGGTCGAGGGCCTTGACGATGACCCGGTCGCTGGCCAGCGCCGCGCTCGCCGCCCCCAGGTCGGTCGTGGCGATCGTTCGCGGGGTACGGACCCCTGCCTCCGCCGCGTCGTCCAGCTGAACCAGCCGCCCCAGATCACTGCCACCGGGCAGCCGGGCGGCTGACAGCGACGACAGCTGGTCGATGAGGGCGGCCCACGAGTCGGCCCGGAACAGGGACGCCGCCGAGCCGTTCTCGCCTCGCACGGCTCGCGGTGAGAAGTGCCGTACCCAGGTGACGGTGGGGATGATGCGGCGCCCGTTCACCGTCAGCGAGCCGTCGTCGAGCCGGGTGAGGATCCGCAGGTCGCCGATCGACCCGGCGTCGATCCGCACGCTCGGCACGCCGAACGTGCGCAGCCCGCGCTGGAGCACGGCGAACTCGTTGATCCCCGCACGGTCCACGAGGACCACGCACGGCAGGGCGGCCGCCGGGTCGGTCTCCTCCGGGAGCTGCCAGGTCACGCCGGGACTTCCGGCCGGCATGCGCAGGGTGTACGGAATGCGCGAGTGAACCGGGTCCATGTGCCGATGATGATCACACGTGGCGAGATCACACAACGTGCCCTCTGTCGTTCGGCATAACGTCCCGGATAGCCCACGTTTGTGGGGTTGTGTCACCCGCTGATCGCCGGTCCATACTCAACCTGCAACACATCTCCAGCAGCCGACAACCTGCACGTTTGGTGAAGTGGCAAGTGAAGGGTGGTGCCGTGTCGAGCGATGTGGTGACGGCCGCGGGGCTGACCAAACGCTATCGGCGCAGCGAGAGACCGGCGGTGGACGATGTCTCGTTCGAGATCGCGCGGGGAGAGACGATCGGGCTCCTGGGACCCAACGGCGCCGGGAAGACGACCCTGATCAAAATGATCTGCGGGGTCACCACCCCTACCTCCGGCCAGGTCCGCGTCTTCGACGCCGATCCGGTGCGCCAGCCGGTCGCCGCCAAGAGCGGCATCGGGGCGATGCACCAGTCAGGCCCGTTCGACATGATGCTGCCGGCGCTCGACAACCTGCGGATCGCCGCCCGCTTCCGCGGCCTGAAGTGGCGTGCCGTGCGGCCGTGGGCGCTCGAGCTGGCGGAGTTCCTCAGCTTGACGGAGGCTCTGCCGCGCTTCTGCTTCCAGCTGTCGGGCGGTCAGCGGCAACGGTTGCAGCTGGTACGGGCGCTGCTCACCATTCCGCGGCTGCTGATCCTCGACGAGCCGTCCGCGGGACTGGACGTGGTGGGGCGGCGGCACATCGAGCGTTTCGTGACCTGGCTGCGCGAGGAGCACGGCGTGACCGTGCTGTGGACCAGCCACCACATCGACGAGCTGGAACGCAACAGCCAGCGGGTGATGGTCATCAACCACGGACGGGTGCTGCGCTTCGCCAAACCGCGCGAACTCGTCGAGGAGTTCGGCAGCACCCACTTGCTGGTGACCCTCGATGACCCCGCGGCCGGCCTGGTGGTGGCGGCCTGGGCGGAGCTGGCCGGGCTCAGGGCCACGACCGAGGAGTCGGACGTACGCATCCACGGTGCGCGAGCGCGGGAGGTGCTGCCGGAACTGTCGCGGCACTGCCTGGACCACGGAGTCGCGATCTCCGGCGTCTCGACCGTCACGGACTCGCTGGAGCAGGTCTTCCTCAGGATGACGGATACCGAGGACTGAAGTCGACAAAAGGGGCAGATGTGGCCGCCAAGCTGGCATTCGACAACACTCCTCCGACCGGGACTCCGAAGGCGGCCGACCTGTCCGCGGTGCTCTACCGCGAGTACGCGCTGCTCGCCCGCAACCGGGTGTATCTCATCCTCGGCCTGGCCCCGATGCTGATCTACCTGCTGCTCGTGAACACCTCGCTGGGCAACCTCCTCAGGGTCGTCCACTACAAGGGCGTCGACGTACCGTTCACGATCTTCCTGCTGCCCATGACGCTGGCGATGTCGGTCGTCAGCGCGGCGGGAACGTCCGGCATGGCGGTGTTCCAGGAGGAGATGAGCGGCGCGGCGACGCAGCTGTGGTCCTACCCGTTGCGCCGGTCGCGGTTCCTGCTCGGCAAGGTGATCGCGGGCGTGTCGCTGGTGCTGGGTCAGGCGCTGCTGGCGCTGGGCGTGGCGGTGCTCATCTTCGCGTTGCCGTTCGACCTGCAAGCCTGGGTCGGCCTGCTGTCGACGCTCACGCTGGCCGCCCTGGCCTTCAACGGGCTTTATCTGGCGACGGCCATCTTGATCACCGACTACCAGGTCTTCATGCTGCTGTCGAACGTGTCGATCCCCGTTCTCGTGTTCAGCGCCCCGTCGCTCTACCCGATCGACAGCATGCCCACCGTGCTGCAGTGGGTGGCGATGATCAACCCGCTGACGTACGCGATCGACGGTATGCGCAACGCCGCGTTCTTCGGTTTCGCCGACGCGTGGCAGGACCTCCTGGTGCTGGCCGTCCTGGCGGCCATCAGCTACACCGTGGGCGGCCGCGCGCTGATCAAGCGCGCCCGCAACATCTGATCTCGTCAAGGGCAGGGGACGATGCGGACAGACAGCTCCTCTCTCTCGCGGCTTCTCTCGCGGTCCGACCGGTCCAAGGTCCGGCTGCCGGGCACGGACAGAGCTCACGACCCGACGGCCACGCTGGAGATGGCCGGCCGGGCGGCCCGGATGGTCGGGATCACCAGGGTCGCGGACATCACCAAGCTGGACACCATCGGCATCCCGACTTTTCAGGCGATCAGACCGACTTCCCGGACGCTCGCCGTGTCTCAGGGGAAAGGGATCACGCCCGAGTTGGCGAAGCTGTCCGCGATGATGGAGGCCGTCGAGCTCTGGCATGCCGAACAGCCCATGACGCCGGTGACGACCGCGCCTCCGCGAGACGTCAGCGGGCAGCTGGGCTACGACGTCCGCGATCTCCCGCTCTCCCCGCCGACCGTGTTGCATGACGGGCTGCCGTTGGACTGGGTCGCCGGCCGGTCGCTGGTCGACGGCTCGGAGCGGCTGGTTCCCAGGGAATCGGTGGGATTCTCCCTCCTGCGGAAGCCCGGCTGGAACCCGCCGGTGTTCTTCGAGTCGACGAATGGCCTGGCGAGCGGGAACACGCTGGTCGAGGCCGTTCTGCACGCGCTCTACGAGGTGATCGAGCGGGACGCCGTGACCACGGCGATGACCGGCGGCGACAAGGGCGTCCTCGTCGATCCGGGGACGCTGGGGTCGCCGGTCGTCGACGAGCTGTGCGGGCTGCTCACGCGGGCCCGGGTCGGTCTCGAGGTCAGGTCCCTGCCGTCGCCCACCGGGTTGCCGTGCTTCCTCGCCCGGATCTCCTGCGACGACTATCCACCGGCGTTCATGGGATTCGGCTGCCACCTCGGCTCGGAGATAGCGCTCACCCGGGCCGTCACCGAGGCCGCGCAGGCCAGGCTCGGCTACATCTCGGGCGCGAGAGACGACCTCCATCCGGGCGTCCACGACGGCGCGCGGCACCGGGCCGCACCTGCGGCGGACACCGGCGAAGCGATCCCGAAGCTGACGGCTCACCAGAGCCTGGTCGATGACCTGGCGGACGTGGTCGGGCGGGCCGCGGCCGCGTTCTCCGCCGCCCCGCTCGTCATCGATCTGACGAGGGACGAGATCGGCGTCCCGGTGGTCAGAGTGGTGGCACCGGGCAGCCGCGTCACCCCGGAGGTGTTCTAGTGAGCCGCCAGAAGACGGTCGTCTACGCCGGGCCGACGATCTCGCACGACGAGGTCCGCGCCGTGCTTCCCGAGGCACAGGCGCGGCCGCCCGTGGCCCGGGGCGATCTCCTCAGGGAGGAGTGGAGCCGGGACGACACCGCCGTCATCATCGACGGGTATTACCGGGAACGGCTGTCCGTGGGCCACAAGGAGATCCTCTGGCTGCTCAACGAAGGCGTGAACGTCATCGGGGCGGCCAGCATGGGGGCGCTGCGGGCCGCGGAGCTGAGCCCGTACGGCATGCGGGGCGTCGGGTCCGTCTTCCGCATGTACGAGAGCGGCGAGGTCGACGGGGATGACGAGGTGGCGGTCCTGCACGGGCCCGCGGAGCGGGGATACCCCACTGACACGGTGGCCATGGTCAACATCCGCTACGGCTGCCAGGAGGGCGCCAAGAGCGGCCTGGTTCCGGCGGCGACCGCCGAGCGGATCGTCGAAGCGGCGCGGTCCAGGCCCTTCGTCCACCGGACCTGGCGCGAGCTGGGAGAGGCCCTGGGCCCGGACGCCGGTGACGCGCTGAGCACGCTGGAGCGGAAGATCGGGACGGGTGAGTGGGACCTGAAGCGGCTGGACGCGATGGCTGCACTGGGAGCCGTCGGCGGGCACCAAACCGAAACGCCCAGCACGTGGGCGGCCGAGCTGGCCCTGACGGGGATCACCCACTATGAGGCGCTGGCCTGGCGGTCGATGCGGGAGTACGCGCCGGGCAGGTGGATGTCCGATCTCGATGTCCTGGACGCGGCGCGGCTGTTCGGCCAGGACTACCCGAAGCTGCACGAGGAGGTCCTGACCGGCCTCCTGACGGACTTCGCCGCCGCGCGGGGCCTGGAGCTGGAGGCGTACACGCGCGCCAGGCTCGGCGTCGATGGCCGCGCCGACCTGCCGCACGTCCTCGCGCCGTGGCTGTCCGAGACGGAGCGGGCCACCTTGCCCGTCGCCGAGCAACTCCGGTTGGTCATGGTGCGGGTGTGGCCGGTCTGGCAGTCGGAGGATTGGCGGCCGATCGTCTTGGACCGGATCCGGGAATCGAGCCGCTGGCCCGAGTGGTCCGACATCGTGGCCCGTGCCGACGAGATCGCGGAACAGAGCCTCGGAAGGGTGGTCATCCCGGCGCCGGCGATCTGCGGACGGATCTTCTCCCGCCACTGGAACGGCCCGGGAACGACCGCGGAGGTCGAGCTGGCGCGGCGCGGGTTCCTCAGCATGGCGGATCTGGGACAGACCGCCGCCAGGTTCTTCGCCCTGGACGTGCACAAGGCCAAGGGGCGATGAGCGCGACCGAGCTTGAGCGGGCGTTCGACCCGACCACCTCGCGGCACCGCCGGGACCCGCACCCGCTCTTCCACCGCATGCGGGAGCAGGAGCCGGTCTACCGCCACGCCCCGGCGAACGGTCGCGTGTCCTGGTACCTGACCCGGTACGCCGACGTGCAGCGCGCGCTCCACCACCCGGACATAGGACGCCAACTCGACCGGCTGCCCGGCGAGCTGGCCGCCTTTCACCGCCGGTGGGAAAACGACCCGCTGGCGATGGTGCGGCGGAACATGTTCAACCTCGACCCGCCCGACCACACCCGGCTGCGGCGGCTGATGGCGCCCGCGTTCGGCCCCCGGACGGTGGCGGCGCTGGAGCGGCGCATCGACCAGGTCGTCGGCGAGCTGGTCGACGACCTGGCGGCCGCCGGAGACGGAGCCGACCTGATCGAGCTTCTGGCCCTGCCGCTGCCGATCCTGATCGTCGCGGACCTGGTCGGCTTCCCGATCGGCGACCGGGGCCGGCTGCGCGGGTGGAGCGACGACATGCTGCGCAGCCGGGACGCGGCACTGATACGCCGCACCGGAGTCGCGTTCGTCGCCTACGTCAACGAGCAGCTCGACGAGCGCCGGGCCCACCCGGGCGAGGACCTGCTGTCCCAGCTCGTCCGGTCAACGGAGATCACGCACGCCGAGCTGGTGTCCAGCGTGTTCCAGTTGCTGCTGGCCGGGGACGAGACGACGGTCAACCTCATCGGCAACGGAGTGCTGGAACTCCTGCGCCATCCTGACCAGCTCGAACGCCTCCGCGCCCGGCCACAGCTGATCGACTCCGCGGTGGAGGAGGTGCTGCGGTTCAACGGCCCGGTCGGGCACTCGCGGCCACTGTTCGCGCTGGCCGACGTGGACATCGGGTCATCGGTGATCCCCCAGGGTGACATCGTCGTGCCGGTGCTGCTGGCCGCCAACCGCGACCCGGCGGTGTTCGACCGGCCGGACGTCTTCGACATCGGCCGCACCCCGAATCGGCACCTGGGCTTCGGCCACGGAATCCACTTCTGCCTCGGCGCCGCGCTGGCCCGGCTGCAGGCCCGGGCCGCCATCGGCGCGCTGGTGCGCCGCTTCCCCGGCCTGGCCCCGGCCGTCGATCCGGCCGAGCTGGAGTGGACGCCGGACCTGTTCCTGCACGGTGTACGCCACCTGCCGCTGCTGTTGGAGAAGAGCCCATGATCAAGGGGTACGCGGAGCTGTCCCGCATGGCGTTCGGCTACGCCGGCTCGCAGATCCTGTACGCGGCCGTCCGCCTGGGCATTCCGGAGGCCCTTGCCGCCGGTGCGCTGCCGGTCGAGAAACTGGCGCACGCCATCGGGGCCGACCCGCGGGCGCTGGAGCGGCTGTCGCGGGCGCTGGTGGTCCTGGGCGTGGTCGATGAGGTGGCGCCGGGACACCTCGCGCTGGCCGAGCTGGGTCAGCCGCTGCGTGCCGACCACCCATGGTCGATGCGCTCCAGCGTGCTGCTGCTCGGCGACCCCGCGACCTGGCAGGCATGGGGGGCGTTGACCCACAGCGTACGAACGGGTGCGACCGCCTTCGACCACGTGCACGACCAGCCGCTCTTCGACTACCTCGCCGGCCATCCGGACCTGTCGGAGATCTTCAACACGGCCATGCGCGAGGGCACCGAGCGCGTCGCGTCAGAGGTCGCCCAGGCGTACGACTTCACCGGCGTCCGCACCGTGGTCGACATCGGGGGCGGAAACGGCGCGCTGCTCGCCGCGGTAGTGGCGGCCACGCCCGGCGCCCAGGGCATCCTGTACGACACCGCCGACGGCGGGGCGGCCGCCACTGAAACGTTCGGGCGAGCGGGGCTGTCGGATCGGTGCACCAGGCAGGTGGGCGATTTCTTCGAGTCCGTGCCCGAAGGCGACCTCATGCTGCTGAAAGGCGTCCTGCACGATTGGGACGACCAGCGGTGCACCGCGCTGCTGCGTAACTGCCGCGCCTCGATCGCGACGGGCGGGCGCCTGCTGGTGCTGGAACCGGTGCTGCCGGCCAGGTTCGGCACCCCGGAGGCGGCCGGCGTCGTCATGAGCGACATCGCCATGCTCGTCTACACCGGCGGCTGGGAACGCGACCGGGCCGAGTTCCACGCCCTGCTCGCGGCCGGCGGGTTCGACCTGGCCGACGTCACGGCGCCGCTGCGGGGTTCGGCGATCCGGATCCTCGTCGCGGATCCGTCCTGAGGGCCGATCCTCCGGTTGTCCGCCCCGACGTCCCGAGGTCCCGAGGTCCCGAGGTCCCGACAACGCGGACTACAGACAGTCATGAGTACTTCTCACATGCGGCTGTCCGACGTGAGTAACCCCGCTGCTCTGGCTGTCCGGGAACCGGACGCGCATAGTGTGCCGGTCGAGCAAACGGGCTCAAACTCGGGTGGTCAGGTGGCGCAACCGATTGACGCGAGCCCTGCCGGCGAGGCCATGCCCATTCTGCGGGTCGTCGTGGGCGAGCCGGACCGGGTGGTGCGCGCCAAGCTCAGGAGCGTGCTCCACATGGGCAACGGCATCTACGTGGTGGGCGAGGCCGGCGCCGCCGACCGGCTGGGCGATCTGGTCGTCAGGCATCGGCCGAGGGTGGCGGTGGTGAACGCGGCGCTGCGGCAGGCGGACGGCGTGGAATTCGCCCGGATCGTCGCGGCGCAGGCGAGGAACGGGATGCGGGTGGTGGTGGTCTCCGAAGCGCTGGACGAGGAGCTGCTCGGGCGGGCGCTACGCGGGGGCGCGGGCGGTTTCGTGCACCGGGCGTCGCTGGTGGAGGAGATCGTGCCCGCGATCCGGCTGGTCGCCGCCGGGCACACGTTCATCTCCAGCTCGATGATCACGCGGCTGCGTGATCGCATCGCCGCCGTGACCACCGGGGTCGATCACCGGCTCGCGGAGCTCACCCGCCGCGAGGCCGAGGTGCTGGCGCTCGTCGCGGCCGGCCTGTCGAACGCCGGCATCGCCGACAAGCTCGGCATCGGCACCGGAACCGTCCGTTCGCACCTGGCGCGCATCCTCGCCAAGCTGTCGGCGGCGAACCGGGCGCACGCGGTCGGCATCGCCTACGAATCCGGCTTCATCACCGCAGGCTCGGCTCACGGCCGCCGGGCACGCGGTTGAGCGCGTCCCACCATGCGTGCAGCGCGGGGTACTGCATGACGGCTTCCCGCGTGGTGAGCAGGGGATCCGGTTCTCCTCTCAGCGCCCGTGCCACTGCCGATCCGTCTTTCTCGGCCCGTGCGGGCATCAAGGTCTGAGCGCGGAAGAATTCGGCGGCCAGCTCCGGGCTGCTCAGCAGGGCCCGAGTCCTGCGGGCGAGAATCTCGCGCTCGAACGCGGTCGCTTCCCGCCGCCCGGCCGGTTCCGCCTCCTCTACGACCGCCATCCGCCCGGCGGGTCCCGCGTCCTGCGCGACTGCCATCCGCCATGACGATTCCGCCTCCGCCGTCATGGCCGCCTGCAGATCGGCGGAGGCGGCCGGATCGAGCCCGCGCCGCGTCAGCTCCCTGTCCAGCCGGAGCGTGCTCAGCGCGGCGACCGACATCCCATGCGAGTGAACGGGATTCACCGCGACGACCGCGTCACCGATCGCGACGAAGCCGACAGGCAGGCGCGCTCGTTCGAAGTACCTTCGCCGGTTCGAGGTGTCACGGTACGGCCGGATGCCGCCGAGCGGTGTGGCCGCCGCCATGAGGTCCGCCACGATCGGGTCACGCAGCGAGCGCGCGAAGTCCGCGAAGCCCCGCTCGTCCGCGGGCGGCTCGCCGCCCCGGGTGCCGGTCAGGGTGACGATCCACCGGCCGTCCTCGATCGGGAACAGCGTCGCCCCCTGGCCCGGCCGCCCCGCCACCGGCCGCGGGTGCAGCATGATGGCCGGAATCTCGCCGGCGAGTTCGGCGGGCGCCTGATAGACCCGGGTGGAGTAGGCCAGCCCGGAGGAGACGGTCGTCTCCTCGATCTCCGCCCCGCCGAGCTCGGCCAGCCACCGTGGCGCCTTCGATCTGCGCCCGGTCGCGTCGACGACGAGATCCGCCTCGATCGTCTCCGGCGCGGCGCCCTCGCGGCTGACCGCGACCCCGGTGACCCGGCTCGCGTCCCCCACCAGGCCGAGCGCGCGCGTGCCCGTCCAGGTCGAGACGGCGCCCAGCGCCCGCTGACGTACCACCTGGTCCAGGAGTCCCCGGCTGCACGAGATGAGGTACGCCCCGGTGTCCAGCCGCCGGAACCACCCCGCCGCGGCGAGGATCAGCGCGTCGCCGGGCAGGCGGCGGTGATGCGCGCCGCGCGCGAAGAGCTCTTCGAGAGTCCCCGGAAGCAGCTCCTGCAGCGCCCGCGCGCCACCGGCCACGAGGACGTGGCTGTGCTGTGACTGGGGTAGTCCCCGCCGGGCACGGGGACCGGACGGATAGTGATCGTCCTCGATCACGATCACGTCGTCCGCGTGCCTGGCGAGCACGGCGCCGGCCAGCGATCCCGCGAAGCCGCCGCCGAGGACGACCGCTCTGGTCATGCAGGGTGCTCTTCGATCAGACCCCGTTCGATCATGCTGCCGAGGAACGCCTGCACGTCCTTCAGCACGCGGACGCTCATCGCGAGGTTGTCTCCGGCGAACTCATGGGACAGCTTCGCGACGATCGGCTCCCGCTCCCCGTCGCTCGCGACGAGCTCCCATATCCGGGAACCGGTCTCGTTCAGGGTGTGGAAATCCCCGGTTTCGGCGTGATAGAGCGAGATGCCCCCCGCGGTCTCCTGCCAAATCACCGAGTCACTGATCTGGAGTGACACACTCCACCTCCTCTATACCGGCGTTATGGGAAGCAGCTCGCGGACCTTGACGGCCTCGGCTGAAGGGGGAACGTAGGTCTTCCAGTCGTCGAAGACCGGATGGACGTCGTCGTTGACGAGCAGGCGGGGCGTCTGCATTTCGGGATCCTCGGCGAGCTCCGCGGGGTCGACGCCGGATTCCAGCCAGAGTTGGGTGACGATGCCGTGCCGCAGGATCCTGCACTGATGACGACTGTTGCGCCGCAGGTCCCCCGACTCCGCCATGTGAGAGGCGCGGCAGCCTCCGCCGCAGGACGACTTGATGTAGCACTTCGCGCAGTCGGCGTGGTAGTCGCCGCCGAACACGGAGCTCGTCCGCATGTCGTACAGGACCGGGCTGCCGAAGATCTCCGCCAGGGATTGCCGTCTCACGTTGCCCGCGAAGTGTGAGCGTCCCGTGACGAGCTTGCACGGGTAGACGTCGCCCAGCGAGTTGATGTAGATCTCGTTGCCGCCCATCCCGCAGTTGGCCTTCACCGAGCACAGCTTCAGCGTCTTCGGCCCGTCCGGGAGCAGCTTGCCGGCGACGGGTGAGGTCCAGGTGAGCTGCTGGATCCTCAGATGGTCGTCCCAGCCGAAGTCGTACTCGTCGCTCTCTCCCCGGCCCAGGTTGTTGTGGTACATCAGCCGGATGCTGTTCACCTCGATCCCCTCCATGAACGAGGCGAAGCCTTCGAGCTCCTCGACGTTCTCCGAGGTGACGATATGGTTGATCATCGGCACGACGCCCGCGTCGTTGAGCAGTCGCAGGGCCTGGTGGGTCTTGGCGAAGGAGCCGGCGCCCCGCGTGCGGTCGTGCGTCTCGGCCGTGCCGCCGTCGACGCTCACCGTGACGTTGCCGAACAGCTCGGCGAACCGCTCCGCCATGGCGGGCGTCCTGATCATGGTGGCGTTGGTGATGATGTTCGACGTCAGGCCGCTGCGGTTGGCATGCTCCACGATCTGGAACAGGTCTTTCCTGAGCATGGGCTCGCCACCGGTGAAGACTATGGTGGAGGCGCCGAAGTCGGCGATCTGGGAGACCAGGCTGAGCGACTCCTCGGTGTTGAGCTCACCCGGCAGGCACTTCTCCGAGGACGCGTAGCAGTAGGGGCAGCGGAGGTTGCAACCGTCGGTGATGGCGTAGTACGCCATGCGGAGCGGCGGCTCCTTCAGCTTGATCCGCGGATGGTTGCCGTTGTAGTAGACGATCCAGCTCAGAATGAGTTTGGCGAGGACCCGATCGGTCTCGTCGGTCTCTTCGAGCCGCGCGTAGGGCCGGGTCAAGGCTCGCAGGACGCCGAACTCACGCGAATCGAGGACACACCGACCGCCGGAATGCGGGTTGACGACCAGATGATTACCGGCGTGCACGAAGTAGGTAAGGTCTTCTGGTACGTAGAACAACGCGTGGTTCCGGGCCAGCTTCCCAGACATCCAGTTCCCTTCACGCTCTCAGCGGCAGGCGCGGCCCCGGCCTTGTCCGGCGACAGGTGACCGGGGCCGCACCCGTGGGCCGTCGGACTAGGGGTTCGGCTTGGTCGGGGTGGACCCGGACCCGGATCCGGACCAGGCTCCGCACAGGCACGACGCTTCGGGGGACTCGTTGTGCACCTCGACCTCGGGCGTGGCCCACTGGCCACCCGCCATGACGACGGGCAGTGCGGCGGGAAGCTTGTCCTTCAGCGAGATGAGCAGGTCGGTTTCCTCTTTGGTCAAGGTGGCGAACGCCGCCTCGACTTCCGCGGCGATCGGGTCGTTCAGGACGCCGGCTTCGCGCAGGGCTTCCTTCGGATCGAAGGCCATGCCTTCACCTCTCCGTCTTAAGGGGGGACGCGTTGCAGGTCGAGTATCGGCTGGCGATGCGGAGGCGACACAACCCCACAAATGTGGGCTAAACGCCTTTCACCAGGCAGAGCGAAGACCACACGAATGTGGGTGTCCTGATCTCTTGCGAACCTTGATGAGCCGTTTCAGGCTTGTGGTTCATGAACGCAACCGGATCGGGCGGGTTCGACGCGCTGGCCACGCTGCGGGCGGGCGGGCATCCCATCGACCTGCTCGATGAGCGGCAGCGAACCGTGTTCGCCTCGCTCACGGAGACCGAGGTCGCCGTACTGAACTCGATCAAGAAGCGTCTGGACGACCACGCCGGCGAGGTGGAAGGACAGGAGCTCAAGCTCGTATGAGCGACAGGGACCCGCGACCCACCCGCCGTAACGTCGTGGTCCTGTTCATCGACATCGTGGGGTCGACGGAGCTCGCCGAGCGTCTCGACCCCGAGCTGCTCCTGCGCATCCTCGACCGCTACTACGCGGCGTGCCGGACGGAGATCTTCGAGCACGGCGGCGCCGTGGAGAAGTACATCGGCGACGCGATCATGGCGGTGTTCGGCGTCCCGGTCAGCCGGGAGGACGACGCGCTGCGGGCCGTCCTGGCCGCGGACGCGGCGATGACGGCCGTGCACCGGCTCAGCGCCGAGATAGCCCCCACCCACGGAGTCCGGCTGGACGCCCATTGCGGCATCGCCTTCGGCGAGGTGATGGTCGCCGACGGGTCCGGCTCGAACGTGCGGGTGATCGGTGACACGGTCAACACCGCGAGCCGGCTGCAGTCCGCGGCGGGCGGCGGCGAGATCCTCCTGGGCGACGACGTGGCCCGCCTGGTCAGGCGGCACGCGCTGCTGGACGGCGTCCCCCCGCTCATGCTCAAGGGCAAGAGAGATCCGGTACGGGCGTGGCGGCTCATCACCGTGGAGCCCGATCGCGGCGCGCCGGAGACCGACACGGTCCCGTTGATCGGCCGGACCGAGGAGCTGCAGCAGCTGACGCGCTTCCATGACCGCGTCGTACGCGGGCGGCAGTGCTGCATGGCCACCCTGCTCGGTGTTCCGGGCATCGGCAAGTCCCGGCTCGTCAGGGAGTTTCTGACGAACCTGCCCGAGGACGTGACCGTGCTCGCCGGCCGGTGCCCGTCCTATGGCATCGGCGCCACGTACCGGCCCATCACGGAGATGCTCGAAGCCCTCAACGGCGACTGGCCCACCATCGCCGAGGCCGTGGGCACGGAAGGTGAGCGGGCGCTGCGCGGGCTGGCGTGCCGCGGTGACGCGGAGTACCAGGACGACACTCCCGGGGTCGCGGAGATCGCGCAGGCCGTACGGTCGCTGTTCGAGGTGCTCGCCCAGCGCCGGCCGCTCGTGGTGGTGCTGGACAACCTGCAGTGGGCCGAGCCGACCCTCCTCGACCTGATCGAGGACTGCTCGGCGTGGCTCGCCGACGTGCCCGTCCTCCTCGTCTGCGTCGCCCGGCCCGAGCTCTACGAGGCCCGCCCCTCCTGGGGAGGGGGCATGACCTGCGCCATGGCGCTGGAGCTCGGCCCGATGAGCCCGCCGCACATGGCCCGGCTCGTCGCCGAGCTCCGCGCCGGGCGGGCGGACGTCGTCGCCCACGACGACGACGGCACGTACCAGCGGGTGATCCACGGCTCGGACGGCAACCCGCTCTTCGCCGAGCTGATGCTGGAGACCCTCGCCGAGGGCGCCGCCTCCCTCCCGCCCACCATCCAGGCGCTGCTCGGGGCCCGGCTGGATCGGCTGGACGCGGCCGAGCGCCAGGTGCTCGAACGGGCCGCGACCATCGGGCACTCCTTCTCGGTGGAACAGCTGGAGGTCCTCTTCGACGGCGAGCCCGCCATGACGGCCGCTCCGCTGAGCCGGTTGCGGCGCGAGCGCCTCATCCGGCGTGGCGCGCTGCCGGGAGCGTACGAGTTCGCGCAGACCCTCACCCGGGAGACCGTGTACGCGCTGACGAGCAAGGAGGTGCGGGCGGACTGGCACCGAAGGCTGGCCGACTGGTTCGGCGACCGGGCCGGCGACGCCTCGGAGCAGGCTCCCTTCCTCGGACCGGCGTCCGGAGACGTCAGCCGGCACCTCCTGGCGGCCTGCCGCCTCACCCGGCAGGTACGCCCCGGCGACCCGCTCCTGCCCGAGCTGACCGGCCGGGCCGCGGACCAGCTCATCAGGGACGGCGGCCAGGCGTTGCACCGCAGAGACCTGCCCGCGGCGATCGCACTGCTGGAGCAGGGCCGGGAGATGCTGCCCCCGGGCAGGGACGAGCACCGGTCGCTGGCCGTCCGCATCAGCGATGCCGAGCTGGCACGGGGAGAGGCCGCCGCGGCGGCCGCGGCCCTGGACCGTGCGGAGGAGCTGCTGCCGGAAGACCCGCGAACCCAGCTCACCTGCGTGATCCAGCGGGAGGTCCTCGCCCTGCGCTCGGGCGCCCGCGCGCCGGAGCTCGAACCCCTTCGCGTACGGCTGGCGCTCGACCCCAGAGACGACCTGAGCTGGTGCCGCTTCCACCAGCTCCAAGCCCTGGTTCACATCCAGGAAGGCCGGTTCGGCGCCGCCGACCGCGCGCTGCGTGACGGGCTCGCGCTGGCCCGGCCGATGGGCGACCGCTACGAGGAGGACCGGCTGCTCGGCGGGCTGTGCGAACTGGTGCAATGGTCGCCCACCCCGGTGCCCGAAGGGCTCGCGCTCTGCGCCGACCTGCTGGCCCGGTTCGCCGGTGATCGCGCTCTGCTGGTGCCGGTGCTCGTCACCAGGGCCCGCCTGCTCGCCCTCGCCGGCGACCTCGGTGGCGCCCGTGAGTCGCTCGACACGGCCGGCCAGTACGCGGAGGAGTTGCACCTCGGCCTCTCGGCGGTCGCCGTCGTCCAGGTGCGGGGGCTGGTGGAATCCCTGGACGGCAACCATCAGGACGCGAGGGAGCTGTTCAGCCGGGCCGCCGCCGCGCTTCGTACGGCAGGCCATGGGGGGCCCGCCGTCACCTTGGAGATCTACGCGGCGCGGGAGACCCTCCGGCAGGGAGACGTCCGGCAGGCGGCCGCGGAACTGGCGCGCGGCGACGCGGGGCCGCCGCAGCTGCGCGGCGAGCTCACGGCCCTCGCGATGAGAGGCGCGATCGCCTCGTTCGACGGGGAGCACGCGGACGCGATGAGCGCCGCGGACCGTGCGGCGGCGCTGCTCGAATCGACCGACGACCCTTGTCTTCGAGGGGACGTCCTGGTCGAGATCGCCCGGATCCGGCGGGCCGCCGGCCACGACCCGGCCGAACCCGCCCGGCGCGCGCTCGACGCGTACCTGAGCAAGGGCGCGACCCTGTCGGCGCGGCGCGTCCGCGACTGGATGAAGGGACTGCGATGAGCACGCCGCCCTGGCGCCGGAACCAGCGCGCGCACTTCCCCGGTGTGCCCGCGTGGGGTCTGGCCACCACGCGGCAGCCCCCGGAGCCCTTCCAAATCAGCCCGCTGGCGGGGGTGACCAGGGAGTGGGCATGGGGTGGGTCCGACGGCACCGGAGTACGCGTGTGCGTCGTGGACACGGGCGTGGCGGGCGACCATCCCAAGATCGGCGGCCTTGACCGGTCGGTCGAGGTCGTCAGCGGGGACGAGGGCAGACTGACCGTCGCCGAGTGCGCTCCCGTCGACCCGGCCGGGCACGGCACGGCCTGCGCCGGAGTGATCAGGTCGGTCGCTCCCGGAGCGGCGATCACCTCCGTACGCGCGCTCACCGACGGGAAGTCCGGCACCGGTGACGCCCTGGTGACCGGGCTGCGCTGGGCCATCGACCAGGGTTATGACCTGGTCAATCTCAGTCTTTCCAGCACGAGGTCGGGTCTGCGCGAATCCCTGCACGAGCTCGCCGACCGCGCGTACTTCCGGCGTTGCCTCCTGGTCGCCGCGGCGCACAACATGCCGGTGCTCAGCTACCCGTGGACGTTCTCCTCGGTCGTCTCGGTGGCCAGCCACGACGAGGCGGACCCGATGACGTACTACTACAACCCCGCGCCCCCCGCGGAGTTCCTCGCGCGAGGGGTCAGGGTGCCGGTCGCCTGGCCCGGCGGCCGGGAGATCCGCAGCACCGGCAACAGCTTCGCGGCGCCGCACATCACCGGCATCTGCGCGCTCATCCTGGGCAAGCATCCGTGGCTGACGCCGTTCCAGCTCAAGACGGTCCTCTACCTGGCCGCGGACAACACCATGACGCAGAACGGAGAGCCCCATGTCCGCTGACTTCCCTGACTCTCCCGATTCCCTGGACGGCACCGAACGCAGGCTGCTGCAGTCGATCGTCGAGGTGGCCCGCCACATGTTCGGCGCCGCCGCCGCCTCCATCTTCCTCGTGGACCCCGACACCGGTGACCTGGTCTTCGAAGCCGTCTCGGGCGAAGGCGAGAAAGAGCTGGTCGGGAGCCACTTTCCGGCAGGAACCGGGATCGCCGGCTGGGTCGCGGCGAGCGGGCAGCCGATGGTCGCGGATGATGTGTCGGCCGTGACGCAGTTCGCCCAGGACGCCGCGGAATCCACCGGTTACGTCCCGCGGACCATCATGGCGGCACCGCTCATCCGGTTCGAGGAATGCGTGGGCGTTCTGGAGGTGCTGGATCGCACGGCCTCCCGCAGCGATCTGGACGACATGGAGCTCCTGGGGATGTTCGCCACGCAGGCCGCCTGCGCCCTGGAACTCCTGCTCCGCGTCCGGCGGAGTGATGGCCGGGAGCCTCTCGCCGACCCGAACGCGCTGCTGCGGCGGATCGGCGAGAGGCTGCGGGGCAGGGACCGGTCGTCGGACGCGGCAGTCGTACGCCTGCTCGCCATCGCCGACGAACTCCTCGCACCGTAACGGACCCCTCCGCCGTCGCGGGGCGCCGTTCCGTTCTCTTCCGCGGGCGCTCGCCGCGCCTTCCGGACCACCCCTTTAGGCCCTTTGGGACTGAGCGGCCTCAAGCGGGTGGCTATTGGCGCGTCCGGACACCGTGACGCGCGGTCACCGCCCGGCCAAGCCTGTTTGAAGGGCGCCAAAGGGGAGCACGCTTCACGTGGAGAAGATCAAGGACCTGCCTGAGTTTCGGGCGGGGGACGCGGCATGAGAGTCGCCGCTGGGGGCATCTCCGGTCAGGGCACGACGTCGCAGTGTGACGACATCCGGAAGGGACGACATGGCAGACAGCCATCCGCACGACGGACGCCCCGGGAACCTTTGGCCACTCGTCGGGCGCGCCGCCGCGCTGCGCACGGTCCTGTCAGCGGCGAGGCAGGCGGACGTCGGCGGCGTGGTGATCGTGGGACCGCCGGGAGTGGGCCGGACGCGCCTGGCCAAGGAGGCGGTCGCGCGGCTCGCGGCGGCGGGTCACCCGACGGCCTGGGCGACGGGGACCCGTGCCGCCGGGGCGATCCCCTTGGGATCATTGCTGCATCTCGCGCTCCCACACGACGCCGCGGAGCCCGTCACCGCGCACATCTTCGGCCAGATCGTGGAACGTTTCAGCGTTCCCACCGGGAAACGGCCCGTGTTCGTCGTGGACGACACCCATCTGCTCGACGACGCCTCGGCCGCGCTGGTGTACCAGCTCGCCGTACACACACGGACCTTCGTGCTGCTCACCGTACGGCAGGGGCACACGGCACCCGACGTGATGACGGCGTTATGGAAGGAAGGGGTGGCCCGCCGCGTCGAGCTGCGACCGCTGAGCGACCGCGAGGTGGACACCCTGCTTGAGCGCGGCCTGGGCGGTCCGCTGGACGCCGTCACGCGGCACACGTTCCGTCGGCTGTCCGCCGGCAACCCGCTCGTGCTGCGCGAACTCGCGCAGTCCGCGCTGGAGGGATCCGCGCTGCTGCGCCGCGACGGCCTCTGGCATCTGAGTGGCGAGCTGCGGATAACCGGCCGGCTCGGTGATCTGATCGAGGCGCAGATGCAGGTCGACGATCCGGCCGTACTGGCCGTACTCGAGGTGCTCGCCTGTAAGGAGCCGCTCGGCCAGCCCGTGCTCGAGGAGCTCACCGGGCACTCCGCCGTGGTGCGGGCCGAACGGCAGGGGCTGGTGGTGGTCGAACCCTCCGGAGCGCGGCACCAGGCGCGCCTCACGATACCCGCGTACGGGGAGGTCATCCGGGCACGCATGCCACGCGCCCGAGCGCACGAGATCTGGGCGCGACTGGCCGGGTCCCTGGCCGCCTCGCCACGCCGTCGCGCGGACGACGCGTTCGAGCTGGTCATGTGGCGGCGCACCGCGGGCCTCGGCTCCTCCGGCCAGGAGTTGCTGGCCGCCGCCGAACGCGCCGCCGAACGGTTGGAGCTCGAGGTCGCCGAGCGGCTGGCCACTGCGGCCGGTGCCGCCGACGGCGGGGTGGACGCGAACCTGACCCTGGCCGAGGTGCTGGCGTTGCAGGGCCGCTTCGCCGACGCGGCCGGCGTACTCCCTGATCCGGGGGAATGCGACAACGAAGAACGCGCCGACCGGCGGGCGATAGTCAGGGAGAAGATCGAATACTGGCAGCACGAAGCCGCACCGGCCCAGGGGAACCCGACCGGCGAGCGGGCGGCGGAGGCAGTGCGGGCCTGGACGATGCTGATCGAGGGACACGTCGCGGGATCTCTCGCCATCGGTACGGCGCTGCTCACCCGGCCGGGACCCCGGCTGCCGGCGGAGGCGACGGCACGGGCGGCCACGGCGGTCGTGCTCGCCGCGGGTCTCATGGGAGACATCCGCCTCGTCGAACGAGCGAGCGCCACCGGTCTGGAGGTCGCCTCGCCGTGGACAGAGGCTCAGGTCGGTGCCGCCAGATGCGTCGCCCTGGCGCTCGCGGGCGCTCTCACCACCGCGGCCAAGGCCGTGGACCTCGCCTATCGAGAAGCCGTCGAGACGCGGCAGGCGGCACCCATGGTCGGCATGTGGGCGATCGTACGTGGCTTCGTGGCGAAGGCTCAGGGACGCGTGAAGCCGGCCCAGCAGGCGCTGCGCGAGGCGATCGTATTACTCGGCGAACACGATCCGCTGCGATTACCGGCTGTCTACCTGGCCGAGCTGGCCGGCGCGTACGCGATGGCGGGAGACACCGTCCAGGCGGACGCGTGGCTCTGCCGAACGGACGCCAGCCCCCCACCACGAGGTGCGCTCTTCGACGCCTGGATCGAGCGCGACCGCGCCTGGGTCGCCGCCGCCGCGCTCGATCTCTCCAGCGCCGCCGGCCACGCCCTCGGGGCCGCGAAGACCGCGGGCAAGGCCGGAGTGCCGATGATCGAGGCCCTGGCGTTGTTCGACGCCGCGCGGTTCGGCGCCGCGAAAGAGGTGTGCGACAGGCTGCACCAACTCGCCAGGAACACCGCCGCACCCGCGACGGCGGCCTTCGCCACGATGGCCACCGCGCTGGCCACGAACGACGCCCACCTGCTCGCGGAGGCGGCCGAGCGGCTCCATCGCCTCGGCCACCTGCTGCCCGCAGCGGAGGCGGCCGCGACAGCCCACCGGCTGCATGCCGGGGCGCGCCGGCGTACGGCGGCCAAGGCCGCGCTCGTGTTCGCCCGTGAGCTGCTCACCGAGTGCGACGGCGCCCGCACACCGCTGACGGACCTGACGGGGACTCTCGATGTGTCGTTGACTCCTCGAGAGCTGCAGGTGGCGAAGCTGACCGCGGCGGGATTGCCCAGCCGCGCCGTCGCCGACCGCCTCGGCCTCTCGCTCCGAACCGTCAACAACCATCTGGGCCGGGTGTACGCCAAGCTCGGGGTGTCCGGGCGCGACGCACTCGCGCAGGTGCTGGGCCAGCCGGACGCCGAGGACGAGGATCTCCCCCAGGGTGACACCTGCTGAATGCGGGCCTGTTGTCGGGCTCGTCGAATTCATAGCCAGTACGTGTCGTGCTCGCGGAAGAACTCCGCCCTCTCCTCCTCGCTCTTGCCCGCCAGGGTCAGCAGCCCCTCGAAGTAGCCCTCTCGTGGCGCGCCCGGCGCGAAATGCAGCAGCATCGACGCCGGCGCCCCCGACTCATTACGAAAGGCGTGTACGCCACCCTCCGGGACATGCACGTAATCGCCCGGCGTCGTGTCGATCCAGCGCCGCCCGTCGTAGATACGCACGCTGCCGGACAGGATGTAGAACGACTCGGAGATCGACCGATGGAAGTGCGCCGCGGGGCCACTGGGCTCCGGTCCCATTTCCCAGCGGTACAGCCCGAACTGTCCGTTGGTCGACGCGCCGGTCGCCAGGTAGTGCACCGTGTTACGGCTCGGGTAGATCAGCTCCGGCACGGCATCCGGGCGCCGGTACGTCGCGCTCAGCTCGCCGGCGTCACCGTCATAGGTCGGTGGTGGATAGGTCATGGCGCATCGAAGCCTCTCTCTGATGAGTGCGGTATTCCGTGATCAGTACAGCCAGATGGCGTTGCGACGGTGTCGCGCCGGGTGGACTTCAAGATCATCGATGGCCAGGGAGTCACCGCTTGTGGCGTTGATCGTCTGACGGATGGCTTCGAGCCTGAGACGCAGGCGTTGGCGTGCCCGGCGCTCCTCGATGTCGGCCCACTCTGATACCCACCGATCTCGGAGATCGGCCCTGGCCCAGGAGGAGACGTCGACCTTGTGGCGGAGGGACATCGGACGTGGCCGACGACCGGCCTGCCGTGCCTGTCGCAGGCATGCGGCACTGTAACGGAGATCAACTATCGCCACCGATCGCCATGGGGCTCCCCCGCCGTGAACCGGACGAGCGATGTGATGGGCAGTGCGGGACATGAGGCTCCCTGGGTAGCACCGCCAGGTATTTCCTGGCGCGCTACTTGAAGCCGGTCGGTCCCGTTGATCGCTGTTGAGCCATGGCCGGACCATAGCATCGTGGGCGGTCAGGTACTCGGCCCGAGTCGTTGGTGCGACGGGTCAGCAGGTTCCCGCCGCCCGCCCGAACTCGTCGAGAGGGATCTGGAACCAAGTCCAGATCCTTGACCACGTGCACGCCCAGGATCTTGCCGGGGATCGGGCCTGGGTGCTCGGCCGGCGCCGTCGGCACCCTCCGACGCGACGGCGGCCTCTGATCACAACACGATCGGCCCGAGGTCGGCGGCGGTCTGGGCCAGCGCCCGGATGATGGGACTGTCGGCGGTGGTGCGCCACGTCATGGCCCACTGGAGAACGGGCGCGTCGGGCATGGGCAAGAAGACCATCCCCGGAGGGCTGCCATAGCGGGCAGCGATCTCGCCGATCGGCTGGACGCACCGCCCGGAAGAGACCAGGGAGACGATCTCGTGGAAGGTCCGCGCGATCGGCCCGCGCGGAATCCGGCGCCCCGACGGTGTGCGCATCGGAATCATGGACGCCACCCAATACTCGGGAGCGTCCGCCCCGAAGTCGATGACGTGGTTGTCGGCCAGGTCCTCCAGGGTCGCGTGACCGCGCTCGACCAGCGGATGGTCGGCCGCCACCGCCAGCACGCGGCGCCCGGTGTACAGGACGGGTCCGACGGTGAGGTCCGCTTCGATGACGGGCAGCCACAGCACGTTCACATCGTGGTCTCCGCTACGTACGGCCTTGAACGGGTCGACGCCGTTGACCTCGCCGAACTGGACGTCAACGCCAGGATGACGGGCGCGGAACGCAGCGATGAGGGGTTCGAGAACATGTCCGGCGTAACCGAAGACGCCCACACGTAGGCTCAGCCCCGCGCCCAGCCCCGCGGCCTCGGCGCGCGCGAGCCCTGCGCGGAGGAGGTCGAGGGCCTGCTGCAGGTCCTCAACGAGGCGCCTGCCGACCGAGGTCAGGGCCACGCGCCTGCTGGTGCGGTCGAACAATGCCACGCCCAGGCGCCGTTCCTGTTTGCTGATGGCCTGGCTGACCCGGGCCTGGGAAACGTGGAGTCGTTCGGCGGTGCGGCCGAAGTGGAGCTCTTCAGCCAGCGTCAAGAAGATCTCGATATCCCTTAGCTCCACAAATAATCCCTATGTTATTGATCGCCCAATGAAGCTTACATTGTTCCGCCTTTGACCTGGCTCGATGCTGGATCCATGACGAAAGCACTTATCACCGGAGCCAACAAGGGCCTCGGCCTGGAAGCCGCCCGGCGGCTCGGCGAGCAGGGTTGGACGGTCTTCCTCGGCTCGCGCGATGAGGGTCGTGGACGGACAGCGGCCGAGAAGCTGGCCATCGATGGCGTGAACGTGGTCCTGGTCCCGCTCGACGTGACCTGCGACGCATCGGTGGCGGACGCCGTCCGGCTCGTCAGCGAGCACACCGACCGGTTGGACGTCCTGATCAACAACGCGGGTGCGCCCGGCAAGGCGGCCAAGCCCGCCGACACCACGATCGAGGAGATCCATTCCGTCTATGACACCAACGTGTACGGGCCCATCAGGGTCACCAACGCCTTCCTCCCCCTGCTACGGGCGTCGGACAATCCGCGGGTGGTCATGGTGTCCAGCGCCATCGGCTCCTTCGCGGTGCAGAGCGACCCGGCGCAACCAGGGACACAGCTCCACGAGCTCGCCTACAGCTCATCCAAGGCGGCCCTGAACATGGTCACTCTCAGATACGCCCAGGCGCATCCTGACATCAAGTTCAACGCCCTCACCCCGGGCGAGGTCGCCAACCACAAGTTCGCCGCCACCGATATGAACAATCACATGGGCCAGTTGACCGTCACCGAGGGCACCGACCCGTTCATCCGGCTCGCGACGCTGGGCGCTGACGGGCCGACCGGGATCTTCATCGACCGCCTCGGCGTCGTGGGCTGGTGACCAGCCATGATCCTGCTCACCGGAGCCAACGGCGTCGTCGGCCGCTCCGTGATGAACTTGCTGCTCC
Organism: Nonomuraea sp. NPDC049129; assembly: GCF_040648495.1. Taxonomy (NCBI): domain Bacteria; kingdom Bacillati; phylum Actinomycetota; class Actinomycetes; order Streptosporangiales; family Streptosporangiaceae; genus Nonomuraea; species Nonomuraea sp. NPDC049129. The sequence goes on from NZ_JBEZDU010000031.1 coordinate 85,320, forward strand.
AGGAGGGCGCGACCGTCGCCGCCACCACGCGCGGGGCCCTGCTCCCCGACGACGTGCGGCCCGTCAGCGGCGACCTGTTCCACCCCCAGTGGATCGAGGCCGAGTTGGAGGGTGTGGAAGCGATCCAGATCAGCCCGCGCGCCACCGGCCCCGGCCTCGGCGAACTGCTGAGGCTCGCGGTCGAGCGGGGTGTACGGCGAGCGGTGCTCCTGTCGGCCACCACTGTGCGGTATCCGGCGGGTGAGGCCCGCTTCGCCGCCCAGTTCAAGCTCGCCGAGGACCTCGTCACCGGTTCCGGCCTGGACTGGACCATCCTGCGCCTGGCCGACTTCGCCGCCAACGCCTTGGCCTGGGCTCCGCAGCTGCGGGACGGTGACGTGGTGTGCGGCGCCTATGGCCACGCCGTCACCTCCCCGATCCACGAATCCGACATCGCCGCGGTAGCCGTACAGGCTCTGCGTGGCCTCCATGCCGGCGCTGTCCACACGTTGACCGGCCCGCAGTCACTGAACCAGTTCGAGAAGGTGCGTCTGCTCGGCGCCGCTCTCGGCCGGGAGCTGTCCTTCGTCGAGCTCCCCGCCGGGCAGGTACGGCGGGCGATGCTCGCCCAGGGCCTGCCAGAGGAGGTCCCCGCCCGCCTGCTGGGCTCACTGGCTGACTATGCCGACCGCCCCGGCCCCACCACCACGACCGTCGACGATCTGCTCGGCCGGTCGGCGCTCACCTTCGCCGACTGGGCCCGCGACAACGCAGCTGCCTTTGGAGAGACCTCATGAGCAAGATTTGGTTCATCACCGGTTCCTCCCGCGGCCTGGGCCGTGAATTCGTCGAGGCCGCTCTGTCCCGGGGCGACCAGGTGGTCGCGACCGCCCGAAGCATCGCGGGCTTCGATGACCTGATCACCACCTACGGCGATGCGCTGCTTCCGCTGGAGCTCGACGTCACCGATCGGGCCGCCGTCTTCGAGAGCGTCAAGCGGGCACATGCGCACTTCGGGCGGCTCGACGTCATCGTGAACAACGCCGGTTACGCCCAGATCGGCGCGGTCGAAGAACTGACCGAGCAGCAGCTGCGCAACCAGATGGAGACGAACCTGTTCGGCGCCGTCTGGGTCGTCCAGGCCGCTCTGCCCTACCTTCGCGAACAGGGCTCAGGGCACATCATCCAGCTCTCCTCGGCCGCCGGGGTCATCGCCATGCCGCTCGGCGGGGCCTACCACGCGTCCAAGTGGGCCCTTGAGGGATTGAACGAGGCCCTCGCCGGCGAAGTCGCCGAATTCGGGATCAAGGTGACCATTATCGAGCCCGGCGGCTTCGCGACCCGGGCCGGTAAGAATCCTGACCCGCTCAACAACGGTTTCGTGGCTCAGCCTGATCCGGCTTATACGGAGCTCCGTCAACGACTCGGCGCTATGGCCGGAAAGCAACCGGCCGGCGACCCTGCCGCCGCCGCCCAGGCGCTCCTCAAACTGGTCGATTCCGAGAAGCCGCCGCTGCGCGTCATGTTCGGGGTGGGCTTCTATCCGATGCTCCAGCAGGCTTATGCCGACAGGCTCAAGACTTGGGCCGACTGGCAGGAGCTCTCGCTTGAGGCACAGGGAAATCCCTGAGCTCGTCGAAGGGGGCCATGAACGATTTCCTGACCCCTTCTTCAGCACCCTCACCTCACTCCGAGTCGCTCGCGTTGCGACCCGGAAGCTGAGGTCATGCAGGTTCTGACACGAGCAGGAACATCAGCTTCCTGATCACGCCGAGCGCCTGGCCTTACACAAGGCCAGGCGCTCGCCATATCAGCCGCCATACCGACGACCAACACGGAACCAGCTGAGCGCTTGCCCAGTTGTCACATCCGCCGCGACTCTTCTAGCTGCAGCCGCTGGTCGAGCCGCAGCCCTCGCAGACGTAGCAGCTGCCCGCCGGGCGCATCTTGGTGCCGCAGGTCATGCAGAGCGGGGCGTCGGCGGTGATGCGCTGGTGGTTCTCCAGCGTGAACTCCTGCACCGGCTCCGGCTTCGCCTCCTGCTCGGCCTCCTGCTTCGCCTCGATCGGCGCCGACTGGGCGAGCGCCTCACGATCGACCGCCTCCTGGAGCGCGGCCGGGTCCTCACCGCGCTGCTGCGCGGCGCGCTCGGCCGCCGAGAAGATGCCCAGCGCCGCCCGCTCGTCGTAGGGCAGGTGGTCGAGGGCCAGGCGGCGGAAGATGTAGTCCATCACCGAGGTGGCCATCCGGATGTCGGGGTCGTCCGTCATCCCGGCGGGCTCGAAGCGCATGTTGACGAACTTGCTCATGTACGTCTCGAGCGGCACGCCGTACTGGAGCCCTATCGAGATCGCCACCGAGAAGGCGTCCATGACGCCCGCCAGCGTCGAACCCTGCTTGGACATCTTGAGGAAGACCTCGCCGAGCCCGTCGTCGGGGTAGGACGAGGCGGTCATGTAGCCCTTGGCGCCGCCGACCGTGAAGCGGGTGGTCATGCTCGGCCGCTGGTTGGGCATCCGGCGCCTGGTGGGCCGGTTGACCTCGATGACCCTGACCTCAGGCTCGGCGACCTCGGCCGCCTTGTCGGCCTTCTCGGCTTCCTTCTTGCTGCCGCCGGCCGACAGCGGCTGGCCGACCTTGCAGTTGTCGCGGTAGACCGCCAGCGCCTTGAGGCCGAGCTTCCAGCCCTCCATGTAGACCTGCTCGATGTCGTCGATCGTGGCCGACTCCGGCAGGTTGACCGTCTTGGAGATCGCGCCGGACAGGAACGGCTGCGCGGCGGCCATCATGCGGACGTGACCCATCGGGGCGATGGCCCGCTCGCCCATCGCGCAGTCGAACACCTCGTAGTGCTCCCTGCGCAGGCCGGGGGCGTCGACGACGTGGCCGTGCTCGGCGATGTACTCGACGATGGCCTCGATCTGCTCCTGCTGGTAGTTGAGCTGCTTGAGCGCGCGCGGGATCGTCTGGTTGACGATCTGCATGGAGCCGCCGCCGACGAGCTTCTTGAACTTGACCAGCGCCAGGTCGGGCTCGATGCCGGTGGTGTCGCAGTCCATCATCAGGCCGATGGTGCCGGTGGGCGCGAGCAGGCTGGCCTGCGCGTTGCGGTAGCCGTTCTTCTCGCCGACCTTGAGGCACTCCGACCACTGACGGGACGCCTCGGCGTGGATCTTGGCGTCCATCGAGCCGACCGTGCGCAGGTCGTCGTTGGCGGCGGCGTGCTTGCGCATGATCCGCTTGTGCGGCTCGGCGTTGCGGGCATAGCCGTCGTACGGGCCGACGACGCCGGCCAGCTCGGCGCTGCGCCGGTAGGACACACCGGTCATCAGCGACGTGATCGCCCCGGCGACCGCGCGGCCGCCGTCGGAGTCGTACGCGTGGCCGGTGGCCATGAGCAGCGCGCCCAGGTTCGCGTAGCCGATGCCGAGCTGGCGGTAGGCGCGGGTGGTCTCGCCGATCTTCTCGGTCGGGAAGTCGGCGAACGTGATCGACACGTCCATGGCCGTGATGATCAGCTCGGTCAGCTTGACGAAGTTCGCGACGTCGAAGGTGTCGTCGTCCTTCAGGAACTTCAGCAGGTTGATGCTGGCCAGGTTGCAGGAGGAGTTGTCGAGGTGGACGTACTCGCTGCAGGGGTTGCTGGCGGTGATGCGCCCGGTCTCCGGGGTGGTGTGCCAGTCGTTGATCGTGTCGTCGTACTGGACGCCGGGGTCGGCGCACTCCCAGGCGGCCTTGGCCATCTTGCGGAACAGCTCCCGCGCGTCGACCTTCTCGATCACCTCGCCGGTCAGGCGGCCGCGCAGGGCGAAGTCGTCACCCTTCTCGACCGCGTGCATGAACTCCTCGGAGACGCGCACCGAGTTGTTGGCGTTCTGGTATTGGACCGAGACGATGTCCTTGCCGCCCAGGTCCATGTCGAACCCGGCGTCGCGCAGCGCGCGGACCTTGTCCTCCTCGCGGGCCTTGGTCTCGACGAACTCCACGATGTCGGGGTGGTCGACGTCGAGCACGACCATCTTGGCCGCCCGGCGGGTGGCGCCGCCGGACTTGATGGTGCCCGCGCTCGCGTCGGCGCCGCGCATGAACGAGACCGGCCCGCTGGCCGTACCGCCGCTGGACAGGAGCTCCTTCGAGGAGCGGATGCGGGACAGGTTGACCCCCGAGCCCGAGCCGCCCTTGAAGATCACGCCCTCTTCCTTGTACCAGTCGAGGATCGACTCCATCGTGTCGTCCACGGCCAAGATGAAGCAGGCGCTCACCTGCTGCGGGCTCGCGGTGCCCACGTTGAACCACACCGGCGAGTTGAACGCGAACACCTGGTGCGTCAGCGCGTGCTTCAACTCGTGGTCGAAGATCTCGGCATCCTCGTCGGTGGCGAAGTAGCCGTGCTCCACCGCGGTCTTGGTGTAGACGCCGACGACCCGGTCGACCAGCTGCTTCAGGCTCCACTCGCGCTGCGGGGTGCCCACGGCGCCGCGGAAGTATTTGGTCGTGACGATGTTGGCGGCGTTGACCGACCAGAATTCGGGAAACTCGACGCCCCGCTGCTCGAAATTGATCGAGCCGTCGCGCCAATTGGTCATGACGACGTCGCGGCGCTCCCACTTGATGTCGTCATATGGGTGCACACCGGGCTTGGTGAAGATGCGCTTCATCTTGAGCCCTTTACGCGGACGCTTACCTCCGCGCGCGACTGAACCGCTGGCCGTCTCCGTCATGACTCCCCCTTCTCCGCCTTCAACTGTTCGATCTCGGCCTCGAAGTCCGCCAGGCTCTCGAAACCGCGATATACCGATGCGAATCGCAAGTAGGCCACCTCGTCCAACTCCCGCAACGGGCCCAGGATCGCCAGCCCCACCTCGTTGGAGGGGAGCTCAGCGGCACCCTTGGCCCGGATGGCCTCCTCGACGCGCTGGCCCAATTGAGCCAGCGAATCCTCGCTCACCGGCCTGCCCTGGCAGGCCCGTCGCACGCCCGCGACGACCTTGTCCCGCGAAAACGGCTCCGTTACTCCGCTGCGCTTGCTCACCATCAGCAGTACGGTCTCCTGCGTGGTGAACCGGCGCCCGCATTCCGGACAGGTACGGCGGCGCCGAATGGCCGCGCCGTCCTCTGTCGAGCGGCTGTCGATGACCCGCGTGTCGGGATGACGACAGAACGGACAGTGCACGTTTGCTCGCCCTCCTCGACCGTGTGGTCACCACAGGCGTAAAGCACTCTTCTGCGTACGCTCGCGCACGCCCCACGGCTCGCCATGGTGCGGTCAGAGAAACACAATTTGTGGTGAACTACATCGGTGTAACTACTAGATGTTGTGGTCCAACCGTAGAAGCGAGCGACCATGAACGCAAGTTGGACGGGGGCTTGCCGCCGAAGTCGCTGATCAGCGCAGCCGCCTTGGTCCGGCTCGGGCGTGTCGTCGTCAACACCGGCCGGCGGGGGTGTGTTCCTCGCCTCGCTGGTCACGTTGGTTGGCCGGTCTCACGTGGGTGAACACGGCTCACAGGCATCTCGTACGGCACATCCGTACGCGCTCGTCTCCGCGCTTCGGGTTGGGGACGGACCGTATCGCTCACCGGTGGAGGACGGACCGTACGGCTATACGGCCACCGGTCGGGACGGACCGTTTCGGGACTAAACGCCACGCAACGGAACGGCACCACCCGACACGGAACGACATCACAGAGCATCACACGGTTACGGCACTGACACCGGGCGGCGCGGCACGGCACGGGATCGCACGGCGCGGCGCGGCACGGCACGGATTAGGGGTATTCGGGGCTTACGGCACGGCGTGAGCGCTCGGGACGTACAGGCGGCTGCCGGGGCGGATGAGCGAGCTGGGCAGGCCGTTCAGCCGCTTGATCTCGGTCACGACCGCTCCGGGGTCGCCCTCGTCGGGAGCCATCGCGTCGGCGATCGTCCAGAGCGTGTCCCCCTCGTGGACGGTCACCCAGGGCAGACCCGCGTGACTCGGTACGGCGGGTGCCGCGGACGCCTGGCTGACCGCACGGGTGCCGAGCCAGAAACCGCCCAGGGACAGCAAAGCCATGGCCATCACCAGTACGGCCCGCCCCCGTCGCGTGAGCCGTACGGGAGGATTACGCCGCCCCCGTCGAGTGACGCCGGCCTGCCTCCTGGAGAGACGGGTCCGATCAGCGGGCAGGCCGCCCTTACGCCGGGGACGGCGTGCGTACGAGCCCGTCACCTCACGGGCCCGGCCACCGGAACGACCAGCCGTTTCCCGAGCCCGACCCCCGACACGCCCACCGACACCCCGAGACCGCACACTGGACCGACCACCCGCCCGGCGCGCCCGCCCCTCCGAGGGGACCACAGCCTCCCCAGACCGAAGCTCGGACCGGCCACCCGATTCCTGAGACCGGCCTTCGGACCGGCCACCCACCCGACGCGACCGCCCCTCCGACCGGACCGCAGCCTCCCCAGACCGAAGCTCGGACCGGCCCTCCGCCTCACGAGACCGACCCTCGGACCGGCCACTCTTTTCACTGGACCGGCCCCCGGGCCGGCTTCCTGCCTCACCGGGCCGAACGCCCGCATCGCGCAGAGGTCCCTCCGCGCGGCCGTCGCTCGCCCGAAGCGACGAATTCCCGGACTCCACCGATCGCCGCCCAACTTCCGCTGAGCCTGCGGGCTCCACTGGGCGCCCGGTCGTGTCCGTGGGTCGCACACTTCCATCAGGCGGCGGCGTGTCGTCGGCGTCAGGGCGCGGCGCGGGCACCAGCCACAGGAGCGGTCTCCCCTGTGCCGCAGCCCGACGACTGAGAGGCCCTCTGCCAGCCGATCCGCCTCCGGCACGTACTCTGCCGCCCCCCGGACGGCCACCGCTGCCGTATTCGGGACGCCCCCCGCCCCCGCGTACAGGCCGTGTACCGCCTTCCCTGCCGAAACGGCCTCCGTCTCCACTCTCGCGAATGCTCCCGCCCCCAGCCCGCAGACGACCCGCACTCCCACTTCCGGAGCGAGCCCCGCCCGCTACCCCAAGACGGCCTTCTGGTCCCGGGGCAGCGGACCCCGGACCGCCGGATCCCGAACCGGCCGATCCCGAACTGCCAGATCCCGAACCGGCCGATCGCGGATCGGCGGAGCCCGAAGCGACAGATCCCGGACCGCCAGACCCCGAACTGCCAGACCCCAAACCGGCCGACCCCAAACCGGCCGATCCCGACTCGACGAGCCCCGGACCAACAGACCCCGAACCGCCAGACGTCAGTCCAACAGACCCTGGGCCGACCGACGCCGAACCGCCAGACCCCGGAGTGGCCGATCCCGAACCGCCAGACCCCGGAGCCCGGTTGTCAGAGTTGTCACGGGTATGCGGGCGTTCGCAATCTGGCCGGATGGCGGAATCGCCGCCCCGAGAACCGTCCCCCCGGTCGTCACCCGTGTTTCCGCCCCCTGCCACCGGTCGCCGGGTGGCGTCTGCCAGGAGGGTGAGTCGCTTGACGTCGTCGCTGGTCGCATCTGTGATGGTGGTCGTTCGCATGTGTGACCTCCCAGCCGCCCCGGCCCGAAAAAAAGACCCAATAAAGATCGGCAAATCGAACACGGTGTCGATCGAACTCCCGTACGATGTTGTACACCACGCTGCCAACAATTTCGAGGAAGACTCGAACAATTGTTTGAAGATGATCTTCAACAGCGATACGGTCGCTGTGTGCGACACGAAGACCACGGACCGGGAGATTCGCCGGTGAGGCGGGCCGCCGGGCGAGGAGGCAGATCATGAGCGATCGGGATGACACCAACGGGGTCAGTGACCTCGCGGTGCGTCGGCGTGACTCCCTGGGCCTGACGCCCAGGCAACGCAAGATCCTCGAGGTGATTCGCGACTCGGTCCAACAGCGGGGCTACCCGCCGTCCATGCGCGAGATCGGCGAGGCCGTGCAACTGACCAGCACGTCCAGCGTGTCGCACCAGCTGACGGCGTTGCAGCGCAAGGGCTACCTGAGACGCGACCCCCACCGGCCGCGTGCGCTCGAGGTGCGTCTGCCCGGCGAGCCCGTGCTCTGGGTCGATCCCGACGCCGCCAACGAGTCCGACTCTCCGGTGAGCAGGCCCACGGCCGCCTACGTGCCGCTGGTCGGCCGGATCGCCGCAGGTGGGCCGATCCTCGCCGAGGAGAGCGTCGAAGACGTCTTCGCCCTGCCCAAGCAACTGGTCGGTGAAGGCACCCTCTTCCTCCTGCAGGTCGCCGGTGATTCGATGATCGACGCCGCCATCGCCGACGGCGACTGGGTCGTCGTCCGCCAGCAGCCGGTCGCGGAGAGCGGTGACATCGTGGCGGCCATGATCGAGGGCGAGGCTACGGTGAAGACGTTCAAGCGCAAGGACGGCCACGTCTGGCTGGTGCCGCACAACGCCAACTACGACCCGATCCCCGGCGACGAAGCCAGCGTCCTGGGCAAGGTCGTGGCGGTCCTCCGCCGCCTCTGACTCCACGCAGGTTTCCGGGCGCATGACAGGGTCATGCGCCCGGAACACCGTACGTGTGTCTTACGAGTGGCCACGACCATACGGGTGGCTGATGGGTGGCCGTGGACCGTATCGGGTGGCTACTGGGCATCTCCTGTACGGGCGTCTAATGGGTACGGATCGTACAGACGGCTAGCGGGTATCGACCGTGCGGGTGCCCAATGGGCATCAGTCGCGCGGATGGCTGATGGATATGGCAGGAAGGCACCGCTCCTGTGATCCACGAGTGGTTGGTGCTGTTTCGCCACCAGCCACCTTGTGGGCCTGCCATCGACGGGTCTTCGAGCATTTCGGCGCGAACGGACCGATCGTCTGATCGGCCATATGGGCCGACGATGAGATGGGCTGATCAGTGAGCCGGGCTGATCGTGGGACCGGCTGGCCGACGTGAGACAGGTTGGCCGCAGGACCGGGCCGACCGTGAGACGAGATGGCCGTGAGACAGGGTCGGCCGCAAGGCCAGGGGTGGCCGTAAGACCGGGCTGATCGTGAGACGGGGTGGCCAGGATCAAGGTGGTTTTTAGAATGGCCGGGTGACCTACACAAAGCGGGCAGAAGACCTCAAGGCAACACACGACGGATTCAAGTGGGCCAAAGCCGCTCCCGGCGTCATCCCCGCCTGGATCGCCGACATGGACCTCCCCACCGCCCCCGAAGTCGTCAACGCCCTTCAACGGCGGGCCCACGGTGACCTCGGCTACCCCACCTGGCTGGACAGTCCCCGCTGTGGTCCCCTGGCTGAGGCGTTCGTTGAGCGGATGGCCGGTCGGTACGGCTGGGAGCCAGAGCTTGAGTATGTGCGGAGTTATTCCGACATCAACCAAGCGCTCCAAGTGCTCCTCCACGTATGGACCCGCACAGGCGACGGCGTGGCCGTGCATACCCCCGCCTATCCCCCGTTCCTCGGCACGCTGGAGACCATGAACCGGCCGCTGCATCCCCTCCAGCTGATCGCCGACGGGGACTCGTGGCGGTTTGAGGTGCCTGATCTGTCCCGGTGCAAGGTGCTGCTGCTGGTCAACCCGCACAATCCCACGGGCCGGGTCTTCACCCGCGAGGAGCTGACCGAGCTGGCGGAGCACGTCGAGCGTCATGACCTGCTCGTCATCTCCGACGAGATCCACGCCGACCTCGCGTACGCCCCCAACCAGCACATCCCGTTCGCCACCATCCTGCCGGAGCGGACCGTCACGCTCACCTCTGCCACCAAGGCGTTCAATCTTGGCGGCATTCGGTGCTCGGTCGCCCACATCGGCTCGCCGGAGCTGCGTAAGGCTCTGGACGCGCAGCCGCCCTTCGTGTTCGGCTCCGCCAATCTGTTCGGGGTAGAGGCGACGGTGGCGGCCTGGCGGCACGGCGACGCCTGGCTTGAGGAGACCCGTGCCCTGCTGGACAGGAATCGCCGGACGATCGCCGACCGGCTGCCTGAGGAGGTCGGCTACCGCATCCCGGAGGCCACTTACCTGGCCTGGCTCGACTACGGCCGCCCAGGCGTACAGGAAGCGCTCGAACGTGACGCGAAAGTCATGCTGAGCGATGGCGCCACGTTCGGGCCCGGCGGCGCGCACTGCGTGCGGCTGAACTTCGCCACCACCGAGCCGATCCTGGCTGAGATCCTGGACCGCATCACACAGACCGGATGACCATCATCATCAACCGGCCTGTGGCCTCACCCCGCCGGGCGGCAGTCCAGGACGACCCGCATGACCACGGACCCCAATGACCGCAGGCCCGCATGACCGCATGACCGCAAGGGAAGGTCAGAAGCGAGGGAAGTCCGTCTCCTCGGCCCCCGGCGGCCCGGCGCCCACCGAGTCCTTCTTCAAGGACTCTCCCGCCAGGTACTCCAGCCGCGCGGTGATAGCCCCCTGAATCAGTACAAGGGCGAGGGACAACCGCCACCCCACCGTGATGGTCGCCAGCCGGGCGGCCGGGTTGACGGCCGCGACCAGGCGCAGCGCCGCGATCACCCCCAGCTCGCCCATGGTCGTCCAGAACGCGTACGAGTGCAGCCGGTTCAGCTGCTTCACCGCGTCCTGCAACCCGACAGCCCGGCCGGCGGCGTAGTCGGCGAGCTGGACACCCGCGGTGACGAAGTCTCGTAGCTTCTGGTCGGCCACGTCCTTGGCGCCACCGTGCCATGCTGCCGCCAATGCCTCCAGCTTCATCGGGTCCCCGGCCCCGAAGATCTCGCCCAGGGAGTCGGCGGCGTGGCGCCAAGCCGCGATGGCCTCGTCGACCTTGTCGTCGTTCCAGGTCACGGTGGCCAGCCAGAGCATGAGCCCGGTCCCTGCCGTGATCGACATCGTGGCGGCGACCTTGAGCATGGACAGCGTGCGCTGGCTCAGGTTCGCCATCTTCGCCGCCTCGGCCGACAGGTTCGCGACCCCGGCGGCCGAGCCGCGCTGGAGGTAGGAGGAGGCCTCCGCTAGCCGGATGAGGGTCACGCCCGTGGTACCGAGCGACGTGAGGCCATATCCCAGGCCGTTCCGGACTTCCGACTCCGGCGAAGGGGCCTTCCCGCGTACGAGAGGCTGCCGGTCGCGGCCAACGGCGAGAACCGCGCGCATGACGTCGTTGGAGGCCCGCACGTACCCGTCGGCGGTGAGCTTCATATTGTGCGAGATGCCCTCGGCCGACTCCGCGCCGCGCCGCGCCCGGCTGTTGAACTCGTCGCCGGCCTGGTTGTGGCGTTCTCTCGCCGCACCGCCCGCGATGCCGAACGTCCCCAGGGGGAGCCCTGGAACGGTGAGCTTTTCCAGGGCCTTCCTGATGTCCCGGGCATTCAGTCCGGTTTCCCGGATACCGCTCTGACGATAGGCGAGAGGCTCCACCGCCTTACCTCTGAAAGAGGGAGTCAGCGGCCACGCCCTTGAGCGACAGCCCAAGGCGATACGTAAGGGACTTCATAGGATCAAGCCTGCCTACAGGATCCGCTCCGATCGTCATCGGAGCGGATCCCGTGATGAGTCCGTTATGTCGCGAGGTTACGTCGCGCGGTTATGTCGCGAGAGGCGGCAGGTCCGCGACGGAGAGGCTCGTCATGTCGCGAGAGGCGGCAGGTCCGGAGGGGTGGCCGCCGGGTGCTCGGCCAGGGCGGCGAGCGCGAGTTCGACCGCCTTCTCCAACTGCGGATCGCGCCCCGCCACCCGGTCCTGCGGCGTGATGACCACCTCGATGTCGGGGTCGACGCCGTAGTTCTCCACGCCCCAGCCCGGCCCGGCCAGCCAGAACGAGTAGCGGGGCTGGGTCACCACCGTCCCGTCCACCAGCGAGTAGCGCGAGTCGATGCCGATCACCCCGCCCCACGTCCGGGTGCCTACCAGCGGACCGATCTTCCGGTTCTTGATGCCCGCGCTGACGATGTCGCCGTCCGAGCCCGCGAACTCGTCGGTGACGGCCACGATCGGGCCGCGCGGCGAGTCCTCGGGGTAGCGCATCGGCTCGTAGCCGCGGGCGTGGTTCCAGCCGGTGACCCGGCGCGACAGCTTCTCCAGCACGAGCTCGGAGGTGTGCCCGCCGCCGTTCTCACGGACGTCCACGACCAGCCCCTCGCGGGCCATCTCCGTACGCAGGTCGCGATGGAACTGCGCCCACCCCGAGGCCACCATGTCGGGCACGTGCAGGTAGCCGAGCCGCCCGTCCGACGCCTGCCGGACGTAGGCCCGGCGGCCCTCCACCCAGTCGTGGTAGCGCAGCTGCGTCTCGTCCGAGATCGGGGTGACCACCACCCGGCGGGTCTCGCCGCCCGACGCCGGTCGTACGGTCAGCTCAATGGGCTGGCCGGCCGTGCCGGACAGAGAGGCGAGCGGGCCGCGTACGGGATCGACGGGTCGTCCGCCCACCGCCACGATCGCGTCGCCCGCGCGCACGGCGACGCCCGGCGCGAGCAGCGGCGAGCGCGCGTCGTGGTCGGACGACTCGCCGGGCAGGATCCGTTCGACCCGCCAGACGCCTTCCGCGTCGCGGGTGATGTCGGCGCCGAGCAGGCCCTGGCGCCGCCGCGAGTCGTAGCCCCCGCCGACGGGCCGGGCGTAGGCGTGCGAGGTGCCCAGCTCGCCCTGTACCTCCCAGAGCAGGTCGATGAGCTCGGAGTAGGCGCCGATCCGGTCGACCAGCGGCGCGTAGCGGTCGAGGGCGCCCTGCCAGTCGACGCCGTTCATGTCCGCGCGCCAGAAGTGGTCGCGCATCAACCGGCCGGCCTCGGCAAAGCCCTGTCGCCACTCGGCGACCGGGTCGATCTGGACCGTGATCCGGTCGAGGTCGATGGTGACGACCTCGTCGCCCTCGCCGCTGGTGCGGGTCTGCAGGCCGTTCTTGCCGTTGAGGACGAGCCTGCTGCCGTCGCCGCTCACCTCGAAGGCGCGCGTCTCCCTGCCGAGCTCGGCCTTGGCGCGCTTCTTGAGGTCGTAGCGTTCGAGGACGGTCTCGCCGGTCGGCTCGGTGCCGTCGCCGAGCAGCCCGGCCGTCGGGTGGCGCAGCCAGAGCAGCGCGTCCTTGGCGGTGCGCAGGTTGCGGTAGTGCGCAGCGGGCACGGGCACCGGCACCACGCGCGAGGCCAGCCCCTCGACGTCCACCTCGGTACGCGGCGGCTCGGCGTCCTTCTTGTCCGAGTTCTTCTTCTCATCCGAAGCAGCGGACGAGGCGGGCTTGTCGTCCTCGCCGTTGAACCCGCGCCCCTGCAGGCTCGGGTCGAACGGCGAGGGCGTCGTCGCCTGCAACGGCACCAGGTACGGCCGGCAGCCCGCCGGGAACGACAGGTCGAACACGTGCGCGTCGTAGATCGGGTCGAAGGTCCGTACCGACAGGAACGCCAGATGCTTTCCGTCCCTGGTGAAGACCGGGTCGAAGTCGACGAACCGCAGCGGCGTCACGTCGATGACGGAGGTCCCGTCGAGGCGGCCCATCCTGATCTGCGACAGCCGCTCGTCATGCGGATGCACCCACGCCAGCCAGGACGAGTCGGGCGAGAACGTCAGCCCGCTGATGTCCCCCTGCGTCGTGCGATCCAGCTCCCGGATATTTCCGGATTCGAGGTCGATGACCAGCAGTCGCCCGTCGTGCGTGGCCACGGCCGCGTGCTTGCCGTTGGGCGCGGCGGCCAGCTGGAGCACCCGGCCGAGCTCGCCCGCGGCCAGCGTACGGATCTCGCCGCCGGGCGTACCGATCTCCAGACCGTCCTCACCGGTGGCGTCCGAGACCCAGACCGCCCGGCCGTCGGCGTCGAGCGCCCGCGGCAGCCGTACCCGGACGCCCGGCTCCACCCGCAACGCGCCCGCGGGCCCGTCTCGGTGGGTCACCCAGTGGGCGGTGCCGCGGATCTCGACCGCGCTCGCCCGCCCGGTCTCGTCCGGCGAGAACCCGCCGACGCGGGCCGGCGCCGGTCGCCGCGCGCGAGCCGGGCGCGGCCCGCCGAGCTTGACCTCCAGCTTGTACGGCTCTGCGTCCAGGCTCTCCAGCAGCCAGAGGTCGCCGGCGTGGCTGTAGACCACCCGTTCCCCGTCGGTCGAGGCGTGGCGGGCGTAGAACTCGTCGTGCCCGGTGTGCTTGCGCAGGTCGGAGCCGTCAGGCAGGGCCGAGTACACGTTGCCGGTGCCGTCGATGTCGGCCAGGAACGCGATACGGTCACCCACCCACATGACCGACCAGTACTGCGCGTGGCTGTCGGCGAACAGCCGGGCGAACTCGCCGTTCCCCTCGGCGTCGACCCAGAGCTTGCCGGCCGTACCTCCCCGGTAGCGCTTCCAATGTGACGGCTCGCGGTAGACCGGCGACACGGTCGCGACCCGGTCGCCGCTGACGGCGGCCTCGCTCACCCACCCGTACGGCAGGCGCACCGCCGGGCCGCCGTCCAGCGGCACCGCGTACGCCCACGTCCTGGACCGTGAGCCCTCGCCCGTCGCGCTGACCGCGAGCACATCCCCGCCGGCGGTCCACCCGCGCGCGCCGGTCGTGGCGCTGCCCCAGTGGGTCAGCCGCTCGCCTTCGGCCCCGTCGAGCTCGGCGGCGAACACTTCGGGCGGTCCCTCCCGATGGCCGGTCCACGCTATGCGGGCGCCGTCGGGCGAGAACCTGGGGTACGACACGGGCGTACGGTCGGCGGTGAACCGCCAGGCCCGTCCGCCCGCCACGGGAGCCAGCCAGACATCGTCGTCGGCGACGAAGGTGACCAGGTCACCGTGCAGGTGTGGAAATCTCAGGTATGCGCCAGTTGTCACAGCTGCACACTAGTGCGCGTCCGGCCGCGAAGTCCGCCCTTGAAGTCTTGGTCAAGGCCGCCGCCGGGCAGCGTGTGACAGACGGCGATGGGGCAGAAGCCGTACGTGACGTCATTTCTGGAGGAAACGTGAGGATTCTCGCCCGTCCCCACCAATGGCCGCCCCGCATCGCGGCGGGAGCGTACATCCTGGACTCCGGGCTCACCCTGGCTCAGGCCGACCGCGAAGCCGCCACCGGCGTGCACGGCATGGCGGCCACGGCCTTCCCCTTCCTTCGCCGGCAGGATCCCGAGACGTTCGTGCGGCTGCTGTCGAAGTCGCAGATCGCGGTCGGATCGGCGCTGCTGCTCCCGGTGGTGCCGTCGCTGCTCGCGGGGGCGGCGCTCACCGCGTTCGCCGGCGGACTGCTCGCCTTCTACGTCAAGACCCCCGGGCTGCGCCAGGATGGCACCCTGCGCCCCTCCCAAGAGGGGGTCTCCGTCGCCAAGGACGTCTGGCTGATGGGCATCGGGCTGGGCCTGGTGGTGGAGGAACTGACCCAACGTTGATCTCCGGCGCCTGGTAACTAATGTGTGCAAGCCCGGGTAGTCGGCACACCATGGCAGAAATCGGCTACACCTTGATGTGCGAGCAGACTCCGGCCCGGCAACTGGTGGACGACGCGGCCACCGCCGAACGGACCGGATTCGACTACGCGGTCATCTCCGACCACTACTTCCCATGGCTCGAGGAGCAGGGTCACGCGCCCTACGCCTGGTCGGTCCTGGGCGCGGCGGCGAACGCCACCGAGCGATTGCCCCTCATGACGTACGTGACGTGCCCGCTGATGCGCTACCACCCGGCCGTGGTCGCGCAGAAGGCGGCCACGATGGGCGTGCTCAGCCAGGGCCGGTTCACGCTGGGGCTGGGCTCCGGCGAGAACCTGAACGAGCACGTGATCGGCGAGGGCTGGCCACCGGTCAACACCCGGCACCGGATGCTGCGCGAGGCCGTCCAGATCATCAAGAAGCTGTTCTCCGGCGAGTACGTCACCTACCAGGGCGAGTTCTACGACGTGGACTCGGCCAAGCTCTATGACCTGCCCGAGCGCCGGATCCCGATCGGGGTCGCCGCCTCCGGTGGGCAGTCGGCGGACCTGGCCGCCGAGTTCGGCGACCTGCTGATCGTCAACGAGCCGATGCCGGAGGTGGTGGAGCAGTTCAACGCGCTCGGCGGGTCGGGCAAGCCGGTGTACGGCCAGCTGGCCATCTCCTACGACACCGACGCCGAGGCGGCCAAGGAGCGGGCCCACGAGCTGTGGCGCTGGTCGGCGGCCGGGTGGAAGGTCATGGCCGAGCTGCCGGGGCCGGTCAACTTCGGCGCCTACGCCGACTACGTACGGCCCGAGGACGTCGCCGGCAGCGTGCCGTGCGGCAACGACGTGGACGCGGTGGTCGAGGCGGTCCGGAAGTACACCGACGCCGGGTTCACGCACGTCGCGCTCGTCCAGATCGGCCACGACCAGCAGCAGCCCTTCTTCGGCTGGGCCGAGAAGGAGCTGCTGCCCGCGCTGCGCCGCCTCTAAGTCGGCGTCAGGGGACGATGTTGACCAGCTTCGGCGCCCGCACGATCACCTTGCGCGGCTCGCCCGTCAGGTAGGAGCGGACCTTCTCCGAGCCCAGGGCCAGCGCCTTCAGGTCGGCCTCCGAGATGTCGGGGGACACCTCCAGGCGCTCGCGCACCTTGCCGGCCACCTGGACGACGCAGGTCACCGACTCCTGCACCAGCAGCGCCGGGTCGGCGGTGGGCCAGCCGGCCCGGCCGACGCCGCCCTCGTGGCCCAGGCGCTCCCAGCCCTCCTCGGCGGTGTAGGGCGCCACCAGCGACAGCATGATCGCCAGGGTCTCGGCCGCCTCGCGGACCGCGGGGTCGGCGGCGCCGGGACCGGAGTCGATGGCCTTGCGGGCCGCCGAGGTCAGCTCCATCATGCGCGCGATCGCGACGTTGAAGCGCTGGGACTCCACCAGCCGGGTGACCTCGTCGATGGCGTGGTGGGTGGCCTTGCGCAGTTCGACGTCGCCGCCCTCGAACGACACGCCGGGCTCGGCGGCCACCTCGTCCATCACACGGAAGGCACGGGCCAGGAACTTCTGCGACGCGGCCGGCGACATGTCGGCCCAGTCGATGTCCTCCTCGGGCGGACCGGCGAACACCATGGTCAGGCGGACCGCGTCGACTCCGAAGTCGTCGATCTGCTTGCCCAGGTCCACGCCGTTGCCCAGGGACTTGGACATGGCCTTGCCGCCGTTGATCACCTGGCCCTGGTTGAGCATGCGCAGGAACGGCTCGGTGAAGTCCAGCATGCCCATGTCGTGCAGGACCTTGGTGAAGAAGCGCGAGTAGAGCAGGTGCAGCACCGCGTGCTCGATGCCGCCGACGTACTGGTCGATCGGGCCCCACTTGCGGACCGCCTCGACGTCGAACGGGCCGTCGGTGTAGCCGGGCGAGGTGTAGCGCAGGAAATACCAGGACGAGTCGACGAAGGTGTCCATGGTGTCGGTGTCCCGCTGAGCGGGACCACCGCACTTGGGGCACTCGACGTTGACCCAGTCGGTGGCACTGGCCAGCGGGGACACGCCCTTCGGCGCCAGGGCCTCGCCGCGCAGGTCGGGCAGCGTGATCGGCAGCTGGTCGTCGGGGACGGGCACCTCGCCGCAGTCGACGCAGTGGATGATCGGGATCGGCGTGCCCCAGTAGCGCTGGCGGGACAGCAGCCAGTCGCGCAGCCGGAAGTTGATCGCGCCCGTGCCCTTGCCCTGGGTCTCCAGCACTTCGATGATCTTGGAGATGGCCTCGGTCTTGGACAGCCCGTCCAGCGGGCCGGAGTTGACCAGCTTGCCCTCGCCCGGCGTGGCCTCGCCGGTCTCGCCGGGGTCGGCCAGGCCGGTGTGCACGACGACCTTCACCGGCAGCCCGAACTTCACCGCGAAGTCCAGGTCGCGCTGGTCGTGGGCGGGCACGGCCATGATGGCGCCGTGGCCGTAGTCGGACAACACGTAGTCGGCCGCCCAGACCTGGATGCGCTCGCCGTTGACCGGGTTGATCGCGTAGCGGCCCAGGAAGACGCCGGTCTTGTCCTTGTCGGTGGACAGCCGCTCGATGTCGCTCAGCTTGGCCGACTCGGCCCGGTATGCCTCGAAGGCCGCGCGCTGCTCGTCCGTGACGATCTCGTCGGCCAGCGGCGCGTCCACGGCCACCACGAAGAACGTGGCGCCGAACAACGTGTCGGGCCGCGTGGTGTAGACGTGGACCGGCTCCTCGCGGCCCTCGATCTCGAACAGCACGTCGGCGCCCTCGGACCGGCCGATCCAGTTGCGCTGCATGGTCAGCAGCCGCTCCGGCCAGCCGTCCAGCTGCTGCATGTCGTCCAGCAGCCGCTGCGCGTAGTCAGTGATCTTGAAGTACCACTGCGTCAGCTCGCGGCGGATCACATCGGCGCCGCAGCGCTCGCACTTGCCCGCCACGACCTGCTCGTTGGCCAGCACGGTCTGGTCCTGGGGGCACCAGTTGACCAGGCCGCCCTTGCGATAGGCCAGGCCGCGCTCGAAGAAGCGGATGAACAGCCACTGGTTCCAGCGGTAGTAGTCGGGGTCGCTGGTGTGCAGGCGGCGCGACCAGTCGAAGGAGATGCCGTAGCGCTTGAACGAATTGGCCTGCGTCTCGATGTTGGCGTAGGTCCACTCGGCGGGGTGTGCGTTCCGCTTGATGGCGGCGTTCTCGGCCGGCAGGCCGGAGGAGTCCCAGCCGATCGGGTGGAGGACGTTGTAGCCCTTCTGGAACCAGTAGCGCGCGACCACGTCACCGATCGCGAACACCTCGGCATGGCCCATGTGGAGGTCACCGGAAGGATAGGGGAACATGTCCAGCATGTAGCGCCGCTCACGCGTGTCGGCGGCGTCATCGCTGGCCCGGAACGGGTCCTGCTCCTCCCATCGCTGCTGCCACTTGGCCTGCAGCGCCTGCGGGTTGTACTCACTCACGGCGGTTGTCCTTTTGGATTGACTCGGACCCATAAGAAAACCCCTCGTGCGCATGACGAGGGGCAGCCGCGACGGCGAGCTGATCAGAGCCGTCGCGGCCCGCTAAGAAGCAGGGTCGCGGAACGCATAGGTCAAGCCTAGCGCACGTCTTCGGCTGAATGCGGGTCGTCGAGTCGGGTCAGTAGGCACAATGGACTCTTCAGGTCTGGTGAGATCTGATGGTGATGTATCCGTTGTGACCTCTAATGTCCCATTAGAATACTCTCGTCGCCGTGGTGTACCCAGTAGAGCCAGAACGTCCAGATGGTGGCCTGCCCATGCAGGACCCACCGACGGATCCGCACGGCTTCGCGCGTTTTACTGCGGAACCCCTGGTCTCGCGTGAGATCATGCCGGATGCGTCAAATCCGGACATAACCTCGGGAGGTACGGCAGCAATGGCAACGGAGAATTCCGGAGCACCCCATCTGCCACCGTCCTGGCCCGAGGCGCCTAAGCCGGAGGTGCCGACATCCTGGCCCGAGGCGCCCCGGCAGGACGCGGCATGGCCTGACTCTTCACGGGGCGGTGCCGCCCAGTCGTCATGGCCGGACTCGTCGCAGTCCTCGCCGTCGTGGCCCGACCCATCGCAATCCTCACCCTCGTGGCCGGACCCCGCGCAGTCCTCGCCGTCCTGGCCCGATCCCGCGCAGTCCTCGCCGTCCTGGCCGGACCCATCACAGTCCTCGCCATCTTGGCCGGACCCGGCGCAATCCTCGCCGTCCTGGCCGGACCCATCACAGTCCTCGCCTTCGTGGCCCGATCCCTCGCGGCAGGGCTCCGCGCCCTCGCAGGGGTCGCAGCAGTCCTGGCCGGACTCCGGGCCCGCCTGGTCGGAGGCTCCGCCGTCCTCGAGCGCGTGGTCGAACCTCGGCCAGCCCGACGCCCGGCCTCAGTCGCGTCCGGGTGACCCGATGGAGCGCACGGCCGCCTATGGCCAGAACTCTCCGGACAATCAGCCCACGGCGTACCACCAGTTCCCGAATCCGCTCGGCGAGCTGGCGTACCCGCCCGCGGACGACCGAGGCGCGCCGCGGTCCGGCTCCCCGCGGTCCGGCTCCCCGCTGGACGGTCCCCGCTCCGGCTCCCCCCTGGACGGCCCTCGGTCCGGCTCGCCGCTGGACGGTCCGCAGGGCGGCTCTCCGCTGGACGGCCCGCGAAACGTCACTCCGCTGGACAGCCGGCGCCGTGGCACTCCCCTCGACGAGCGTGCGGTGCCGCGTTCCGCGCCCTCCCCCGACGACCGCCTGGTCGCGTACGGCCAGGCGCCGGTCGGCCAAGCACCGCCCGGCCAGCCGCCGATCGGCCACGGGCCAGGTGGCCACGGTCCGGGTGGGCAAGGACCAGGTGGCCACGGTCCGGGCGGCCAGCCCCCGGGCGGGCAGCCGCCGACCGGCGAGGACCAGCAAGGCGAGCAGGGCAGGCCGGGCGCCAACCTGAGCCGCGACCCGTCCGACCCGGACCACAGGTTCGTGACGGCCGGTCAGATCAGCGGCTCCCGCACCCCGCCGCCCGAGCGCCAGCAGGAGCTCTGGAACACCGTCTTCGGCGACGACTACCAGGCGATGGGTGAGCCAGAGTCGCTGGACAACCCCGGCAAGCCCCTCTGGATCTACGCCCTGGCGGGCTCGGTGGCCATCGCCCTGGTCGGCGCCGTCCTCTGGGCGTTCCTGGCCGGACCGCTGGCCAGCAACACGCCGTCCGCCACCAACACCGCGGCCGCCAAGCCGAGCACGTCGGCCAGCACCGCCCCCACCAAGGCGGCGAGCTCGATCCCCCGTCTGCCGCGGTGGTCCGGCAAGGCCGCCCCCGTGACGGGCATAGTCGCCAACCCCTCGGCCGGCATCACGATCCCGCGCCTCGGCGGCACCTGGCAGCAGGACCAGCGCGCCACCGTCAAGTCCACGTACGGCTTCGACACCCGCCAGTACGTGATCACGGGCACCAACAGCTCCGCCCAGATCCTCACCGGCCCGCTCCCGGCCAAGCTGGCGTCCTCGTTCACCAGCGAGGACGACCTGGAGCCGGTGATCAAGCAGGTGGTGCTGAACGCCCGCAAGCGCTTCTTCCCCGAGGGCAACACGGTCAAGAAGATCGCCCAGCAGCCGATCAAGGTCGGGCAGTCCTCGGGCCGGGTCATCGCCTACGCCCTGACCTCGGGCACCGAGAAGGCCACGATCGTCACGGCCGCCATCAACACCGGCAAGGACGTACCGGCGATCGTCTACATGTCGATCCCGTCGACCAGCAAGCAGCTTCTGCCGGACGTCAACACGGTCATCAAGCAGATCAAGGTCACCCCCACCTCCTGACCCTGTCCCCGGCCCCCGGCATCCCGGGGGCCGGGCAGGCGGCTCTAGAAGGTGCACTCCAGGTGCTTGATGCCGTTGATGAAGCTGGAGTGCAGTCGGTCCGGCTTGCCCGCCTGGATGCCGGGCACCCGGCGGAGCAGCTCCCGGTACATCACCGTGATCTCCCGCCGGGCCAGGTGCGCCCCCAGGCAGAAGTGCGGCCCCGGTCCGCCGAACCCCACGTGCGGGTTGGGTGAGCGGGTGATGTCGAACCGCTCCGGCTCCTCGAAGACGGCCTCGTCACGGTTGGCCGCCCAGTAGTACAGGACCGCCTTGTCGCCCTTCCGGTACAGGTGGCCGTTCATCTCGTAGTCCCTGGTCACCTTGCGGCGCATGAAGTTCACCGGTGAGGCCATCCGGACGATCTCCTCCACGGCTCCGGCCGCCCGGCCCTGGACGTCCTCCAGCCACAGCGCCCGCTGGTCGGGGTTGTTGGTGAGCAGGCGCAGGCCGTACGAGATGGCGTTGCGGGTGGTCTCGTTGCCCGCCACCACCAGCAGGATGAAGAACGACCCGAGCTCCTGCGAGGTCAGCCGCTCGCCGTCGATGTTGGCGTTGACGAGGGAGGACGTCAGGTCGTTCGTGGGCTGGTCGATGCGGTAGGCGGCCAGGTCCTGGACGAGCTGCTGCAGCTCCATCCCGGCGTTGAGCAGGAGCGGGACCACCTGGGTGACGTCGTCGCCGGTGTATTCGGGGTCGAAGCCGCCCAGGATGACGTTCGAGCGCTCGAAGACGAACTGGTAGTCGCGCTCGGGGATGCCCATCATGTCGCAGATGATCTTCAAGGGCAGGCGGGCGGCGACCTCGGTGACGAAGTCGCAGCCGGAGCCCGTGACCAGCAGGTCGTCCACGATCTTGGCGGCCGCGGTGTCCACGTCCGCCTCGAACTGCTTGATCATCTTGGGGGTGAAGGCCCGGGAGACGATCCGGCGCAGGCGCGCGTGCCGCGGGTCGTCCATGTTGATCATCGAGCCGAAGTATTCGGCGAACTCGGCGGGCATGTCGAGGATGTTCGTGGCCCCGCCGTCGCCCGAGGAGAAGACCTCGGGAGTGCGGCTGGCCTCCAGGATGTCGGCATGCTTGACCAGCGCGTAGTAGCCGGGCCCCTGCGGGGCGAAGTCGACCACGGGCTCGGCGAAGAAGGCCGGCGTATCTCGCTCCCGTAGCCGGTCGAAGGCGGCCCTCCGCTCCGCCATCGGCTTGGCCCAGAAGTCACGGTCCGACAGGTCGAAGTCAAGCACGTCCATGAACACCATCATTCGGATAGCGGCCCATTCACGTCAACGCGATCGAAGTACACCGTACGTCTCCGTGGCCGGGCGCGCGCGGAAAATCGGTGGCCTCTGGAGGCGGGTGATCTATAGCGTGGGCGCATGCAGTTCTTCTTCTTCCTGCGTTAGCGACCCGCCGGCGGGCCGTGGATGACCCACCGCCGGTGATGCGGGACGGCCGGCCGCCGTCCCGGGTCGCGACGTGGGAGAAGGACACGTGCATACGCTTGCCGTGGCCAGGGCGGTGCGTGGCATCGAGCCCCTGGTGGCCGCGGAGATCCGACGTGCCGGGCTTGGGGTGGTGCGCGGGGTGCGCCACCGTGAGGTGTGGTTCGAGACGGCCGAACCCGGGCCGGAGCTGCTGGGGTTGCGGACGGCCGACGACGTGCTGCTGGTGGCGGCCGTCGTGGAGGGGATCGGGCGCGACAAGGAGGCGCTGGGACGCCTGGCGCGGGCGGCTCGCGAGCTCGACGCCGAAAGCCTGACGAAACTCGCCCTCCAGACAGGCGGGCGGGGCGGCGGTGGGGTGGAGGTGTCGGCGTCGTTCGTCGGGCGGCGGAACTACAACCGGTTCGACATCGAGGACGCCGTCGGTGCCGAGCTCGCCCGGCCGCTGGGCATGCCGTACCACTCGCGCCGCGACGGACGAGTGCCGCCCGAGGGCTCGACGGCGTGGCGGGTCACGGTGGAGGGCGGGCAGGCGGTCATCGCCCTGCGGGTGCCCGTCAGGCCGCTGCACCGCAGGCCGTACAAGACGGAGTCGATCCCGGGCACGCTGCACCCGCCGGTGGCCGCCGCCATGGCCGGGCTGGCGCGGCTCGAGCGCGCCGGCACGGTGCTCGACCCCTGTTGTGGCGCCGGCACCACGCTCATCGAGGCTCGCGCGCTCGCGCCGCACGCACGGCTGATCGGCTTTGACCACGACCCGCACGCCGTCCACGTCGCCGCCGCCAACGCCACCCGCGCCTTCACCTCAGCCCACGCGGGCCGGAGCCCCGTGACGGACGCCATCGCCTGGGGGGTGGCCGATGCGGGGCGGATTCCCCTGCCGGACGGCAGCGTGGACCGGGTGCTGGTGAATCCGCCCTGGGACCGTCAGGTCGCCCCGAGCGGGCGGCTCCGCCGGGACCCCGGCCGCCTGTGGCGGGAGATCCACCGCGTCCTGGCCGTGGGCGGCACCGTGGTGGCGCTCGTTCCGGAGCCGTGGCAGCCGCCCGGATTCGGGGTGGACAGGGTGATTCGTCTCACCCTGTCAGGCCGCCATCCGGTCGTGGCGGTCCTGAGGAGGTCAGCCGGTCGAGGACGAGCCAGTTGACCCCCGCCCTCAGGACGTCAGCCAGTCGAGGACGAGCCCGTGGGCCGCCGCCCTCAGGAGGCCAGCCAGTCGAGGATGAGCCGGTTGACCTCCGCCGGCTTTTCGAGGTGGAGGAAGTGTCCCGCGCCGGCCACCTGCTCGGTCCGCGATCCGGCCGGCAGGTGGCTCAGCGCGTCCTTGGCCAGGTCGGCCGAGAGGCAGCCGTCCTGGGTCCCGTGCAGGTAGAGGATCGGTCCGGTGGTGGCGGGCTCCGGTGCCGGGTAGCGGCCGGTGGGCGGGGTGGTGCCGAGCATCGCCCGGTAGTAGCCGATGGCCGCCGCCAGGTTCGCCGGTGCGCCGATGCTCTGCCGGACGAACTCCAGGTCCTGCTCGGCGTCGTAGCCGGGCGACCAGTCGCGCCAGATGCCCTCGAGGAAGCCGGGGGCGGCGGCGGCCGTCTCGGCCAGGGCGGTCTGGAAGAGGAAGACGTAGAACGAGCGCTTGAGCTGCTCGTAGTCCAGGAATCCGGTCGCCAGGGCGGCGGCCGGCGGCACGGCCATGGCCACGGATCTGCGGAAGCGGTCGGCGGTCGCGTAGACGGGGAACGCGCCCCAGTCGTGGCCGATGAGCACCGCGGCGGAGTCGCCGCCGAGCTCCTCGTGCAGCGCCCGTACGTCGGCGACGAGCGCGCCGGCCTCGTAGGCGCCGTCGGCGGGGATCTCGGTCGGCGCGTAGCCGCGCAGGAACGGCGCGACCGCGCGGTAGCCACGCTCGGCCAGCGCCGGGAGCAGGTGACGCCAGGTGTGGGCCGTGTCAGGGAAGCCGTGCAGGCACAGGGCCAGCGGCCCCTCCCCTACGGCCAGATACGCGAACTCCACCCCGTTGGCGTGGACGGTTCTGATCTCCATGACTGCGAAACCTAGCAGTCGGCTCTCCGCTGGAGTAGCACTCCGGAATCAGCTGCCCTCCTCGACCCCCGCGGCGGGCAGCGCGGTCCGAACTCGAACTGATCGGGTCGTGATCACTTTGCCGTCTGCTGAGCGGCCGCGATCCCGGTGAGGATGCGGTGCAAGCCGTACGAGAACTGTTCGGCCGGGCTCAGGTCGGCGGACTCGGTCATGCGCGAGACCCGGGGATACGCACCGCTCTCGATGACCTTGCGCATGTAGGGGGCGACGTCGGCGCGCCACTCGTCCTCGGTCTGACCGGTGCGCCGCTGAGTCTCCTTCTCGGCGAGCTCGCGCATGACCGCGCCGCGCACGTAGTCCCTGATCAGCCCGACGGCCGAGCCCGCGTCGGCGATGTCGGAAGTCAGCGGGGCGGCCGCGGTGAGGGCGTGTTCCAGGCCGCGCAACCAGTTGGGGCCGAGCGATGGCCGGGTCGCCAGCAGCGGGGCGAGCCAGGGGTGCCGCAGCCACAGCTCGCGCTCGTGGTGGGCGTACGCCTCGAGGTCGGCGCGCCAGTCTCCCGTCAGCGGCACGTGGTGGTCCTGCACCGCGTCGGCCATGAGGTCGAGCAGGTCGTCGCGGCTGTCCACGTAACGGTAGAGCGAGGTCGTACCGGTCGACAGCTCGGCGGCGACGCGGCGCATCGACAGCGCGTCGAGCCCCTCGGCGTCGGCGATGGCGACGGACGCGTCCACGATGCGCTCCACGCTCAGGGCCTGCCTTTTCGGCTGGTACGGCTCGCGCTCCCAGATAAGCGGCATGGACAGGATTCTACAGATATGGGTACAGTGTTCCCATGAATGGGCACACTGTTTCCACAGATGTTCTGATCGCCGGCGGCGGATCCGTCGGGCTGATGCTCGCGGTGCTGTTGCGCCACCACGGCGTCAAACCCCTCGTCGTTGAGGAGAAGCCGGAGCTGTCGCACCACCCCAGGGCCAACGGCATCGGGCTGCGGTCGGTGGAGATCCTGCGCGAGGTCGGCCTGGAACAAGCGGTCAACGAGGCCGCGGTCGACCTGCGGGCGGGGAAGATCAGGGGGCGCACGCTCGCCGAGGCCGACTTCACCGAAGGCGTGGCGTGGAAGACGAGAGGCGAGGCCGAGTTCACCTACACGCCGGCCCGGATCCGCGGCACCTGCGCGCAGAACCGGTTCGACCGCGTGCTGATCACCAAGGCGGGCGACGTGGAGTTCGGCGTGGCGCTCGACTCGTTCGAACAGGACTCCGACGGCGTCACGGCGACCCTGTCCGACGGGCGTGTCGTGCGGGCGCGCTATCTGGTGGCGGCCGACGGTGTGCGCAGCCGGGTTCGGCAGATCCTCGGCGTCGGCCTCACCGGTCCCGGTGTGCTCGGTCAGGAGACGACGAGCGTCCTGTTCCGCGCTGATCTGCGCCCGCGCAAGCCGTTCGCCATGTGCGACATCGAGCATCCGGACGCGCCCGGCCTGCTGGTGACCGTCGACGGCCAACGCGAGTGGGTCTTCCTCACCCGCCTCGGCACTGAGCCGACTCCGGAGCACATCCGCACCGCGCTCGGCGACCCGTCGATCGAGGTGGAGATCCGCAGCGTGCTGACGTTCCGGGGGCGCGGCCAGGTGGCCGATCGCCTCTCCGTCGGGCGGGTCTTCCTGGTGGGCGACGCGGCGCACGCCATCCCCCCGCTGGGCGCGTTCGGGCTGAATACCGGCATCGCCGACGCGCACAATCTGGCGTGGAAGCTCGCGCACGTGCTGCGCGGTGAGGCCGAGCCCGAGCTGCTGGAGACTTATCACGCGGAGCGCCATCCGGTGGCCCTCATGACGATGGAACAGGCGCTCCTGCGGTTCAACGATCCGTCCCTGCACTGGGGGCAGGACATGGCGGAGGCGCGCAAGGCGGCGGGGGCGATCAACGCGCCGGTGGTGCACATGGGCTATCGGTACGGCGGCGCGGAGCTCCCCTCCACCGAGGACGTCGCCCTCGACCTCGACGGGTCGCCGGGATCCCGCCTGCCGCACATGTGGGTGGCCGACGGGGTGTCCACGCTCGACCTGGTCGGATCCCAGTGGTGTGTGCTCACGGCCGATCCCGGCGTGGCGGCCGACGTTCCGGTGCATGTCGTGGACGGCTGGCCGTACGGGACGCTCCTCGTACGGCCTGACGGGTTCGTGGCCTGGCGCGGCGAGGAGGGCCTGGCCGAGGCCCTCAGAAGGTGTACTTCAGGTGCTTGATCCCGTTGATGAAGTTGGACAGCAGGAAGTCGGGCTCCCCCTCTGACCTGATGCCCGGCAGCCGGGTGAACAGCTCGCGGAACATCACCGTCATCTCCCTGCGCGCCAGGTGGGCGCCCAGGCAGAAGTGCGGGCCGGGACCGCCGAAGCCGACGTGCGGGTTCGGGTCGCGGGTGATGTCGAACGTGTCGGGGTCCTTGAACACCGTCTCGTCACGGTTGGCCGAGTTGTAGAAGAGCAGGACCTTGTCCCCCTTCTTGTAGCGCATGCCGTTCATCTCATGGTCCCGCGTGAGCGTGCGGCGGAACTGGATCACCGGCGTGGCGTAGCGCACGATCTCGTCGCAGGCCTTGGTGACGCGGCCGTCGAAGTCCTCCAGGAGCAGCCGCCGCTGCTCGGGGTGGTCGGTGAAGAGCTTGAGCCCGTACGCGATCGCGTTGCGGGTGGTCTCGCTGCCGGCCACCACCAGCAGGATGAAGAAGGAGCCCAGCTCCTGCGAGGTGAGCCGCTCCTCACCGTTGACCAGCAGGCTGACCAGGTCGCCCGTGGGATTCTTGCGCCGCTCGTCGCCCAGGCGGGCGGCGAGCCGGTTCAGGGAGAAGCCGGCGTGCAGCAGTTTGGCCAGGCCGCGGGCCACGTTGACGCGGCTGAACTCGGGGTCGATGCCGGTGTACTCGGGGTCGGCGTTGCCGAGGATCACGTTGGTCCGCCGAAGCACCATGTCATGAAATGTCGCCGGAATGCCCATCATGTCGCAGATGACGCGGACCGGGAGCCGGGCGGCGATCTGCGCCACGAAGTCGCCCGGCCCCTCCTCGATCGCCTGGTCCACGATCTCGGCGGCGGCCGTGGCCAGGTCCTCCTCCATCTTGGACAGGATGCGCGGCGTGAACGCCCTGGACACGATCCGGCGCAGCCGGGCGTGCCGCGGGTCGTCCATGTTGATCATCGACCCGAAGTACACGGCCAGCCAGCGCGGCATGTCGGGCACGCTGTTGGAACACGGCTCACTGCTGAACACGGCCGCGTTCCTGCTGGCCTCGGTCACGTCCGCGTGGCGCACCAGGGCGTAGTAGCCGGGGCCGCCCTTGATGAACGGCACGGCCTGCTCCGTCAGGAACACCGGCTCGTCCAGCTGGCGCAACCGGCGGAAGGCGGCCATGCGCTCGGCCTGGGGCAGCCCCCAGAACACCAGTTGCGAGATGTCCAGGTCACTGGAGAGCGTCATGAACACCAAGCCTTCTGCAAGTAGTCACTTACGTCAAGGGCGCTTGGTGATGAGCTCGGCTCCCTTTTCGCCGATCATGATGGCCGGGGCGTGCGTGTGTCCACGGTTCAGGGTCGGCATGATCGACACGTCCACGACCCTGAGCCCGTCGAGGCCGCGTACCTTGAGCTCCGGGTCGACGACCGACTCGGCGTCGGTGCCCATGCGGCAGGTGCCGACCGGGTGGTAGAGGGTCTCGCCGCGCTCGCGTACCCACTGAGCGAGCTCGGTGTCGCTCTCGGGCCCCTGGTAGGGGGCCATCGGGCCGCCCGCGTACTTGCTCATCGCGGCGGTGGCGAAGACCTGCTTGGCCGTCTTCAGCCCGGCGACCAGCCGCTTGACGTCGGCCTCCCGGGTCAGGTAGCCGGGGTCGATCACCACCTCGCGGCCGCTCAGCCCGACCCGGCCGCGGCTCTCCGGCTGCAGCAGCACCACGCCGACGGTCAGCCCGTGGCCGGTCGGCGGCGTGAGGCCGTGGTCGATGAACGGGCCGGGCGCGAAGATCAGCTCGATGTCGGGGGCGGGCTCCTCCGGCGACGTCCTGATGAAGGCCACCGCCTCGCCCACGTTCGTGGTGAGCATGCCGGAGCGGAGCACGATGTAGCGCAGGAGGTTGCCGATCGACTCCGCCTTGGTCAGCGTGACCGGCTGCTTGGACTGCACGTACACGCCGGTCGACAGGTGGTCCTGCAGGTTCTTGCCGACCTCGGGCAGGTCCCGCACGACCGTGATGTCCTCGTCGCGCAGCTCGTCGGCCGCGCCGACCCCCGAGCGCATGAGCAGGTACGGGGAGCCGATCGCCCCCGCCGACAGGATGACCTCCCGCCTGGCCTTGATCTGCGCGCCGCCGTCGTGCTCGACGCCGACGGCCCGCGTGCCGTCGAACACCACCCGGTCCACGGTCGCGCCGGTGATCACCGTCAGGTTGGGCCGCTTCAACGCCGGGCGCAGGTACGCGTCGGCGGAGCTCCACCTCCTGCCCCGGTTCTGGGTGACGGGCGTGGCGCTGTAGCCCTCGTTGGAGCGGCCGTTGAGCTCGGCCAGCCGCTGTAATCCGAGCTCGTCGCAGGCTTTGAGGAAGGCCGCGGTGGTGACGTTGGGACTACGCAGCTCGGAGATGAACAGCGGGCCGGACGAGCCGTAGACACCGCCGTTGTTGCTGCCGACGCGGTGCTCGGCCTTGATGAAGTACGGCAGGACGTCGTCGTAGGTCCAGCCCGGGATCCCCCACTGGTCGTAGTCGCGCTCGCAGCCGCGTACCCACATCTGCGCGTTGAGTGAGGACGAGCCGCCGAGCACCCTGCCCCTGGGCCAGTAGAGCTCGCGGCCGGACATCTCGCTCTGCTTGGCGGTGGTGTAGTTCCAGTCGTAGTCGGTCTTGAACAGCTTGGCGAAGCCCGCGGGCATGCGGATCTCCAGCTTGTCGTCCTTGCCGCCCGCCTCGATCAGCGCCACGGACACCCCGGGATCGGCCGACAGCCTGTTGGCCAGGACACACCCCGCCGACCCGGCCCCGACGATCACGTAGTCGTACTCCATGGCCCCTCCCAGGCGTAAGTAATCTGGTACTTGCTTACTCCAGGCGATGTACCGCGTCCATACGCATCCGTAACGGCGTCTCTGGTGACCGTAGGGTACGGGTTTTGGCCCTACCGGCCGGTATGCCTTCCTGCCATGATGGCCCGCAAGCCGTACACAGGGAGGAAGGCGCTCATGCTCAACCTGTCGATCGTCCTGGAGGACAGTGCCAGGGCCACGCCGGACGGCACGGCCATCGTCTTCGGTGACATGCGCCTGCCGTACTCAATGATCGACACCGTGGCGGCACAGGTGGCCAACCTGCTGGTCTCGCGCGGCATCGGCAAGGGTGACAAGGTCGCGCTGGCCTGCCCCAACCTGCCGTACTTCCCCTTCGTCTACTACGGCATCCTCAAGGCCGGGGCGACGGTGGTGCCCCTCAACGTGCTGCTGCAGTCGCGGGAGATCGCCTACCACCTCGACGACAGCGACGCCAAGGCGCTGTTCTGCTTCGAGGGCACGCCCGAGCTGCCACTGGGCGAGCGCGGCAAGGCCGGCTTCGAGGCGGCCGAGGGGTGCGAGCACTTCTTCGTGCTGCCCGCCACGCCGCTGGCGACCGAGTCCGTGTACGGCGAGTCGATCTGGGCGGCGCTCGACGGCATGTCCGGCGTGTTCGAGACCGTGCAGACGGCGGCCGAGGACACGGCGGTGATCCTCTACACCTCCGGCACCACGGGCCAGCCCAAGGGCGCCGAGCTCAGCCACCAGAACATGCTGATGAACGCCATCGTCTGCGACCGGATGTTCCCGAGCGCCGAGGGCGGCGACGTGATGATGGCGGTGCTGCCGCTGTTCCACTCGTTTGGGCAGACGGTCGTGATGAACCAGGGGTTCCTGCGGCGGGCCACGGTCGTGCTGATGCCGCGCTTCGAGCCGGGCGACGCGCTGGCGCTCATGGCCAAGGAGGGCGTCACGTTCTTCGCCGGCGTGCCGACCATGTACTGGGCGATGCTGTCGAAGGTCCACGCGGACGGCGTCGCGCCGCCCGCGAGCCTGAAGACCGCCGTGGCGGGCGGCTCCGCCTCTCCGCTCGAGGTGCTGAAGGACTTCGAGAAGACCTTCGGCGTCGCCATCCTCGAGGGGTACGGCCTGTCGGAGACCTCGCCGGTGGCCAGCTTCAACCAGCCGGACCACCCCGCCAAGCCGGGCACGGTCGGCACCCCGATCTGGGGCGTGGAGATGAAGCTCATCGACAGCGACTGGAAGACGGTCGAGGGCGAGGGGCCGGGCGAGATCGCGATCCGCGGCCACAACATCATGAAGGGCTACTACGGCCGTCCGGAGGCCACGGCCGAGGTGATGCGCGACGGCTGGTTCCGCAGCGGCGACATCGCCACCCGCGACGCCGACGGCTACTACTCGATCGTCGACCGGTCCAAGGACATGATCATCCGTGGCGGGTTCAACGTCTACCCGCGCGAGCTCGAAGAGGTCCTGATGACCCACGAGGCCGTCTCGCTGGCCGCCGTCGTGGGCGTACCGCATGACTCGCACGGCGAGGAGATCAAGGCGTACATCATCCGTACGCCCGGCTCGACCGCGACCGAGGACGAGCTGATCGCCTGGGCCAAGGAGAACATGGCGGCCTACAAGTACCCGCGTGTCGTGGAGTTCCGCGACGCGCTGCCGATGACCGCCACGGGCAAGATCCTCAAGCGCGAGCTCCGGTAGCCGCCCCGAAACCCGACCGGCTGTGACGGGGGGGGGGCGCCGGGGCCCCCCCCCACAACACGCCCAGCCCCCCCCCCCCCCACGGCACCGCAGGGTGGGGCGCCCCGCCCACCCGGCCCCCCCCCCCC